>JAFYGB010000067.1 GCA_017543445.1 Lachnospiraceae bacterium
GCAGCAGGGCTATGGGGATATGCAGTACCAGGGGCAACAGGGCTATGGCGAAACGCAGTACCAGGGACAGCAGCCCTACGGCGATGCACAGTACCAGGGACAGCAGCCTTACGGCGACGCGCAGTACCAGGGGCAGCAGCCCTACGGCGATGCGCATTACCAGGGACAGCAGTCCTACGGCGCGCAGTATCAGGCGCAGCCGCAGATGCAGTACTCCCAGGCGCAGTACGCACAGAACCAGTATGCACAGCCGCAATACCAGGAGCAGCCGTACGGCGACGACATGTTTGAAGATGAATATCAGTATGGAGCGTTCGGCCAGTACGGAATGGGTTACGACGGCGGCTACCAGGCACCGATACAGTACACGGGGCCGACGATGACCTACGAGGAGGCCGCGACCTGCGCGAAACTCGGAAAACGCCGTGGCTTTTTGAAGGCGCTGGGAGTCTTCCTCTGCATTACCTGCGTGATCTGGCCCGTTCTGGGCGACTCGGTTCCGCGGTATCTGGGCGGGGCGCTTTTCGAAGGCCTCGGCGCGCTCGGCATGCTGGGCTCCATCACGATCGGTGTTTTGAGTTTTATTGCCGCTGGTAAGAAAACGAAGCAGATCGATGAGATCCGTCGTGGCAAACACACGCCCGATCCGACGACGATGTCCATGATCCAGAACGATTGGCTGCAGATCAGCAATGGTGTATCGACCGAGAAAACGGTGGGCATCCTGTCCTGCTGCACATGCATTTTCCCGACCATCCTGACATCGGGCTTCCGCAGTGAGTTCATGGGTAATCTCGGAGCCGCGCTTATGTTTGGCATGGTTGGCTTAGGCGTCGGACTGATCGTTCACAGCAACGCACAGAAGAACGCGTATCGTTCGTTGATGGTTCCGATGGAGCGCGGCGCATATTATAATCCGAACATGAAGGCGAAGGACGGCGTAACGAGCGGTCTGGCGGCGGGCGCGTCCGTCATGGCGAGCACGGCCGGCGAGATCATCCGAACTGCGAAGGCGAAGAGTTCGACGAATGCCTATGTGACGGATGCATTTTCCGAGATCGACATCAACCTATCGCGCGGAAATGTCGACCTGAAGGTCGGCGACCGGTATATGGTCGAAATTTCGGGCCCCGTGGAGGCACCGCCCGTCTGGGGCATCGAAAACGGGAAACTTTCGATCCGCAACCCGGAGAATTCCGGTTTCTACAAGCACAAAAAGATCGGCGTGGTGATCACCGTACCCGCCGGCGTGACGCTTTCTCAATTTGTCACACACGTGAAGTTGGGGAACGTATCCATGAAGGAAGTTGTGGTGGAGCAGTCGCAGGTGCAGAGCGACATGGGAAACATCGATGCCGTGGGTGTGTCCGCGGGCATCCTGCGGGCGAACAGCAGCATGGGCAATGTTACCGTGAAGCGCACCGGCGCGGCCCAGGGCTACCTGAGTTCTTCCATGGGAAATGTCAAATACGACGGCGTTTTCCAGCACCTGGAGGCGAACACTTCCATGGGCAACGTCGACGTTTCGACGCAAACCGAACTGTCCGGGCTGGTACCGGAGAATGAAGCGGTCCTGGCGACCTCCATGGGCGTCGTGACCGTCAACGGAAAGAAGTACGGAAAAAGCGTGCGCCTTCCCGCATAAACAATTTGTGAATGTGTCAATGGGGACGGTTCCCACTGACACATTTTTTGGGAAGGGATGTAACATTTGTGCGTAAAACACTACTATATATTTGAAGGGGCGTTGCAGATCATTGCTGTAACGACTGGAAAAATACAAAGATGTGAGGAGAAATTATGAGAAAAAGAACGTTGGGTACGGCATCGGCGCTGACGTTGATGCTTGGTTTAGCAGGATGTACGAATACGAAATCGACGTCCGAGGTTACTACCGAGGCGACGGCGGAGGTTTCGACGGAGGCGGTTACGACGAAGGATGAGGAGACGAAAGCGCCGGAGAAGACCACCGAGGTAAAGGACACGAGCGAGGTTACTGAAGAGGCGACCACGAAAGAGGAGGCAACGGAGGATACTTCGGAGGATGTTACGGAGGATGAGACCACGCTCGAAACGGATACGAGCGAGGATGCGCCTACCGAAGAGGTTCCGACTACGGTTATCGGACAGGTCGAAGAGTCGACGGAAGCCCCTACCGAGGCACCGACGGAAGCGCCTACAGAAGCGTCCACCGAGGCCCCTACGGAGGCCCCGACGGAGGCACCGACACAGGCTCCGGTATTCGACGGGAACCTGCACGGACGGGACATCCGAGTCGTCAACTGGTATGAAGGGGATGAAGAAATGGAACCCCGAAATCAGTACGAGATGGATCGCTGGACATATACTAATAAGATCCAGAAGGATCACAATTTCACCATCCATTTTGACAACATCGGTGGATGGGGCGAGAGCTATACATTGCAGATCTCATCGTCCATTACCGCCGGTGAGCCGATCGGCCAAGTGATGGAGCTGGATTCTGCCTGGGTTGCAGGTTTCATGAATAATGCAATGCTGGTTCCGTTGGATACGCTTCCGTCCCTGGATTTGACGAACCCGAAATGGAATACCGGTGTATTGGAGGCGACCCGGATCAACGGCCATATCTATGGCATCTCGGCTGGGCATGAACCTCGTGGAGGTATCTTCTTCAACAAGAGACTCCTTCAGGAAGCCGGCTACGGTGCGGATGACTTGTATGATTTCCAGAAGAATGGTACCTGGACCTGGAGTAAGTTTGAAGAGGTACTGAAAGCCTGCACACGAGACCGGGACGGCGATGGCCAGGTCGATACCTGGGGCATGGTGAATTTCGCTCCAGATTACTATTCGATCGCGGTGTACGCTTCGGGCGCGCAGTATGTTACGAAGGATGCAAATGGTCATTTTGTGAGCCAGATGAATTCGAAAGAGGTCCTGGAAGCGCTCTCTTGGGCGAACGATATGTGGCAGAAATATGCAGAGCCGCAGCCGGCCGACACCGACTGGGATTATTTCAAAGCATGCTTCAACCGTGGCGAGGCAGCCATGCGTGTTACCGAGGAGTACGCGAAAGCGGAAATATCGTATATATTGGAGGATGACTGGGGCTTTGTGATGTTCCCTTGCAGGGACGGTGGTCAATTGATCGCGGTCGAAAAGGAGAGCGTTTTCGCTATCCCTTCTTCCTATGGTCCTGTTGAGGCAAATGAGATCGCATATGCGTTTGACCTGTATACGAATCCGGTTCCCGGTTATGAAAACTCCGATGTCTGGAAAGAAGATTACAGACCTATGTATGAAGATTCGAGAGCGGTAGATGAAACATTGCACCGTATGCGTTACGGTTTGATCGTAAATCGGATGCATCCGTTTGTTACCGGTTTTGACGATGTGATCGACTACTATTTCTTCGAAAGTATGGCTACGGGGATGGAGACGCCGGCAGAAGCGATCAACGCCAGAAAGAGTGCCGTGAAGAAACTGATAAAAAATCAAAACGCAACACTGGATGCTGCTCCGACAGCGGCTGATTTTACCTGGAATCAGTACAAATAAACAGAAGGCGGGGACAATGCGTCGCGCATTGCCCCTGTTTTTTTCTTGCGAAAACACCTCTTTTATGGTATCATAAGCGAAGAAACAGCAACGAACGGCATCCGATGAAACGATCGGAATGAATACGAAAAAAGGAGATAAGCCATATGAAGCAAAAGGGACACAAAGGGTATAAGAGAAGCCTCTCGCTTTTGTTGATCGTGGCTTTGTTTTTTGCTCTGGCTGCGACGGGAATCGGGGAGCCTTTGGGTTTCGTGCGTCCTGTGGAAGCCGCCGGTGCTGCATTTCCGGATGACTTGAACCAAAGCATCGTGCAGGCGGGTGTTCAAAAGATGGGACAGGGGTATTCCGAGTCCCCGAATATCAGCGCGGGCCTGTATGACTGTTCCTCCCTGGTTCGAAAGTGCCTCGAGGAAAACCAGTTCGGCAACGTGCCGTCGGGATCGCGCAACTGGGTCAATCAGATCAGCGCGCAGTCGCTGAACCTGACCTATAAGGGCAGTGCACTCAGCGCATCGCAGTACGTTTACTGTGCGAATGTAACACAGTTCAAGACGCAACTGAATAATAACGCCAACAAGGGTAAGGTGATCGTCCTGACGAGTCCCGTCGATCACAATACATTGGCCCAGAACGGAGTATTGAAAGAGGGCGCCATCGAAGTCTACTACACGCCTGGCGACCGCATGGGACATACGGCGATCATAGTGGGAAACATCCAGCCGAAGGGCGTACCGACCGGAACCAGTTATACGTCGGACCAGTTGAATTATGCGGAGCAGAAGTATGCGAAGCAGGCATTTACTTATCTGGCGGATCGCTATCAGGTCCCGAAGGCGGTGTTTCACGTAAACAGCGCGACGACCGCACTCATGCAGGCGTCCGTCAACAATGGTGCCGGTAATTACGGCGCGTACACATTGGCGAGCGGATATACGCGAAACGGTTCGCCAGGCTTCTATCAGTTTGGCGGCCAGTCGCTCCCGAATTACAACATTTGGACCACGAATTACTTCACGCGTCCGCAGGCGGACTGGAGCGTGCTGCAGATCTTTAATAAGTTCAATCTGCATGCCTACGGTGACAGCACCGTCTGGAAGATCGAGGCGCTCTCGCCTCGTTTCGGCGTTACATATACAAACAGCAGCGTCGGTTATAACGCGAGCAATACGACCGCCTACGTCGTGTACTTTAAGGACTGGGCGTCCGACTATTACTATGGCCTTACGGCGCAGCAGTTTACGGTCGATGGAACGACCTCGTTTTCCGGCCCGGCTCCCGGCTATTCATCCGCGGGTTGCTCGGTTCCCGGCCTCGGCGGCGGAAAGACCGCCATATCCGTGGCGGTCGGTATCAACGCGGAAGGCCTGACAAACTATATTTTGCAGAACCATGTCATCGATACGCCGCGGGGAACGACCGTGAACCTGTTTTCCGCATTCCCGTTCGTCGGATCGACATTGGCCGTATATATCCATGAGGAGTCGTCGGTTTACGGGACCGCGCGTCCGGGCGTTTGGAAGCTGCTTCTGGCAGGCTCCGGCGATCCGAACGCGAACACGCAGATCGTCACTGCGACCTACTATTCTTCGTACGCCGACTGTGTGAACGATACGAACGGCGTCGCGATCGCGAATGAAAACGGTCTCACTTCGGAGCAGATGATCGAGAAAAATCGAACCGCGATGTTCGGGCAGGGGACGGCGACGACGAACCCGAATTTTGAGATGATCGACGCGTTTGAGATCCAGCAGCCTTCGGTGGTGGAAGGCACAGGCCATCTGGCACTTACGAAAACGGAGGAAAATGGGCAGGCCTCGGAACCCGTGTTTAGCGTGGACGTTTACGCCGAGGATGCATATTCCAACGGAAAATTAAGCGGTCCGCCGGTGCAGACGCTGACGGCCGAAAACGGGGAACTGGTCCTGGATGTTTCCGCATTGGCCGAGGAGGTAAATGCTTCGGGCTCGGGAGAGGACACCGATCCTGCGAAGTCCTTCTACCTGAAAGAGGGCGGCGCGCCGGAAGGCTACTCCTTAGGGGAGACCTACCTTCACGTCGTAGTTACGGAGGATGAAGGCTCGGAAGACGGTTACTATATCGAAGTTCGCGGCGAGTGAAGGGATTCCTCAAAGTGAGTTTTGAGATGGAGGGTTTATGAAAGCGAGAAATGTAACACTGGGGAGCACCGGCATCACCGTCGTGCAGAACGGGTTCGGGGCACTGCCCATACAAAGAGATAACATGGAGGAGGCGGTGCGCATCCTGCGCCGCGCGTACGAAGGCGGCATGCGGTTTTTCGACACCGCGCGCGCATACAGCGACAGCGAGGAGAAACTCGGCGAGGCATTCGGCAATATGGGAATCCGTGAGAACATCATCATCGCAACGAAGACCGGAGCCACGACGCCGGAGGTGTTCTGGGAGCATCTGCACACGTCACTGCGGAATCTGCGGACCGACTATATCGACATTTACCAGCTGCACATGGCGGCGAAATGCTACCGGCCGGGCGACGGCACCGGGATGTATGAGGCACTGAGCGCAGCGAAGGCGCAGGGCCTGATCCGGCACATTGGCATCACGGCGCATAAGATCGGCGTGGCAGAGGAGATCGTCGAGTCCGGTCTGTATGAGACGCTGCAGTTCCCGTTTTCCTACCTGGCTTCCGAGCGGGACATCCGCCTCGTGAAGAGCTGCAAGGAGCACAACATGGGTTTCATCGCCATGAAAGGGCTGGCCGGCGGCCTGATCCACCGTTCGGACGCGGCGTTTGCGTTTATGACCGACTATGACAATGTCGTGCCCATCTGGGGCGTGCAGCGCATGAGCGAGCTGGAAGAATGGCTCTCCTACATGGATGATGCGCCGACGATGAAGGAGGAGATCCGCACATTTATCGAGCAGGAGAAGGAGGAACTCTCCGGGGACTTCTGCCGCGGCTGCGGTTACTGCATGCCGTGTCCGGCGGGCATCGCGATCAACAACTGCGCGCGCATGTCGCTGATGGTGCGGCGGGCACCGTCGCAGAACTGGCTCAACGAGCATTGGCAGCAGGAGATGAAGAAGATCGAGAACTGCATCAACTGCAGGGCGTGCACGAAGCATTGTCCGTATGAGCTCGACACGCCGAACCTGCTTCGGAAGAACTACGAAGACTATAAGAAGATCCTGGCCGGTGAAGTGAGCGCGGACAGCCCGCTGCCGCATTGAGAGGCAGCAAGACCAGGTGATAATAATATCAAAAAATGCGAAACTGTACCTAAAACGGAGGATCTGCCCCCGTTTAGGGTACAGTTTTTTGTTTGATTTGCGAAAAATGTGTATCATTTTGACACAATTGCGACACCAATTCTAAAATTTCTATTATATTTTCGGAATTATTGTTGCAAGAATCCGTATTGTAAGGTATAATAATAGAACAATCAATAGGATTGATTCGAAAGAAAATAAACGATCGGAGGGATTGTTTTATGAGTAAGGTACTTAATATCGAGATCGGCCGCATACTCACTCGAATGTGTGAGGTCGATTATAAAAAGAACCACAATCACGTGGAAAACAACTGTGTATTCGAGACCCCTCCGGGGCTGGTCAATGACGGCCAGATCGATCAGCCGGGCGATATGGCAGACACGCTGTTGCACTACGTGTCGGAACAGCAGATCAAGATAAAGAGAGTCATGTTTACCATTTCATCCACGAGGATCGTTACCCGTGAGGTAGTTCTTCCCTACGTAAGTAAGGATAAGATCATCAACATGCTGCAGGCGAATGCAGCGGATTACCTCCCGGTAAAGGTTCAGGATTATCATCTGACGTATAAACTGCTGGATGTCTTCACCGATGAGACGAAAGTCAAAAGAATGAAGCTTCTGTTCCTGGCGGTTCCGTTAGGACTTCTCGAAGGATATTACGATCTGGCGAAGTTCATGAATATGTCACTGGAGTGCATCGAGTATACCGGTAACAGTATCATCGAGATGATGAACCAGATCAAGCCGGAAGGCACGGCACTATCCATCCACATGGGCGAGGCCGGATCCGTAGTTACCGTTTTCAAGGACGGCGTTATGGATCTGCAGAGACACGTATCCTCCGGCGCTATGCTGGCAGTGGACGCGATGCAGGAATTTGAAGATGTTCCGGATGATGACTTCAACCGGATGGAGAGCCTGCAGAAGCTGATCCGTGATGACGTAGTCAATACGGTACTTCCGAGTGAAGATGATATCGCTGAGGCAAATGAGAAATACAATCAGGTACGCGATGACTTTACCAGACGCGCGTTCCAGAAAGTATATATCACGAGAGCATTCGCCCACTATCTGGGACAGCTCTTACGTATCATCGACTACTATCGTTCTAAGAACCCCGATCTGGTACTCGACTCCGTATACTTAAGCGGTATCGGTACTGAGATCAAAGGCATCGACGGACTGATCGAATTCGAACTTGGTATCAAGACACGTAAGATCAGCTCCCTGCCGAAAGTCGAATTCACACGCTACAGCGAACTCAATTCCTTCGCGGCGATGGTCCTTTTGATCTGTGGCGCGATGCGGCCGACCAACCTGATGAGCGACTACTTCCAAAAGAAGAAGGTGCGCCGGACTTCTATGGCGCTACCGGTAACGGTCGCGATCGTCGGCGCGGCAGCGGCAGCCGGCCTGATCGTCTTCGGAAATATCCGCGAGAGGACGGCGCAGAACCGCTTCGACGAATTGACCGCAGAGGCGGAAGCACTGAAACCGATCGAGATAGTCATCCAGAAAGAGGCGGATTACAAAGATGTGCGCGACTCGATGGTGATGCTGAAAGAATATACGAAGAACCCGAATCAGTACTTCGTAGCATTCATGGAGGAACTCGAGGAGAACATGCCTTCGGATGTTCGCATCCAGGATATGACGATCAGCGCGAACGGTTTCACGATGAACATGACGACGGAAGACTGGACGAGCGCAGCCGAGGTTTTGGCACAGCTTCGTCAGTCGAAGTACCTGCAGAGCGGTGTTACCTACAACGTAAAGGAAGAGGACGACACGACGCAGAAGAAACGCTATGAAGTCTATGAGGACGATGAACTGATCGGAACCATGGCGGAAAGCGAACTTAAAGAATGGGTCAAGACCTACACAGGCAGCGGAACCATTTCGACCCGCGAGATCCAGGAAGACAACAACAAGAAGATCTACACATTCAACGTATCCGGCATGTATAAGACCATGGACGAGATCGAAAAAGCTAAGTAGAAAGGGGGCTTTGCTATGAAAATCACAAAACGGGATCTATCCGTAATTTTATATCTTGCAGGCATTGCCCTTGCATTCGTTGCTTACCAGTTCTACTTTAAGACGAAGATGGAAGATGCCGACTCAAAGGATCAGCAGTCGGACGCATTGCAGATCACAGTCGACGATCTGAAATCAAAGAAGGCACAGCAGCCCGCGATGGAAAAAAGGATCGCGGAATATCAGGCAGAGATCGAAGAGATCGCTTTATCTTTCCAGCCTGAGATCAGTCACGAAGATACGATCATGTACGTAAAGGAACTGTTGAATACACAGGATGTACTGATCTCCGAATTGAAGATGACTGATCCTTCCGTTGTCTATGTGGTAGCAGGAACCGGCCAGGCTTCGAAGTATTCGATGATGGCGCAGAACAACTCGATGGAGTTCACTTATGCGACTCACTACAACGGCCTTAAGAACCTGCTGAACGCACTCTATAATTCCAAGGAATTGCAGAACATCGAGTCCTTCACGATCAAGGTCGACAATCCGGACGACATCCTCGCATTCGATCCTTCGGGTAATCTGATCGAGGACGTGAAGCTTTCCGAAGAAGAGGAAGCCGAGAAGGAAAAAGCCCTGCAGCTTCGTAAGGAGAAGGGCTACACCATCACCGGCGAGATCACATTGAACCGTTACACCATGACGAACAACGGCGGCGAGTATAAGCCTCTTGAGATCCCCGAGATGAAACACGGAGTGATCGATATCTTCCATTCCGGAACCGGCGTAGAAGAGACGAAGGCAGCCGACTGACAAAATGAATGAACCACACGATCACGGGAGGAGGTGAGTGCATGGAGAGAAAATCGAATAAGAATGCGGGCTTTACATTGATCGAGCTTTTGATCGCTGTAACCATCCTTGCACTCGCATTGATCCCGCTGTTTCAGACCATCGTAATGTCCGGCCGACTGAATGCGAAGTCAAGGGACGTCCTGAAAGGTACAGACCTCGGACAGAACCTGATGGAACGGGTAACGGCGGACACGTTCGAGAGCATCGAGTCGCAGATGAATAATCCGGCAAACGGTTTTCATCTGCTCAGCTCGCAGGAGTTTTCACCGGTCGCATGTATGTCGGTAAATGCTCAGCCGACATCGGCCCCGGTATCCGGAAGTGCCTTACGCAAGATGGACTCCGGAACACACACCGTTTACTATCTTCTGAATGTGAACTATTCCGGCCGCAAGTATCACATCGTACTGGATTTCACACCGGAAGCAAACGGAAAATCATACTTTTTGTATCATGTTAAGGCCAATATCTATCGTGGGGAGACCGAATTTCTGTCGGAGTCGTCGCGATTGGTGACACTGACCGGGGCGGTCAGGAATAAGTAGAAAGGAGGACGCTCAATGAGAACACGTTGGAACTCATATCATAGCAAACATATGGATGACCGCGGCGCTGCCATGATCACAGTTATATTGACCATTCTCATTATCATGATTATGGCGTCGTCCTTACTTACCATGGCATCCATGAACTACCGAATGCGCATGAACAACTATAAGTCGAAACAGAATACCTATAAGACCGAGCTGGCACTCGAGAAGATCCGAGTCGACCTTCGAAATGATGTGCAGGCAGCGGTCCAGGGATCGGCGGATAAGGCGTTGACAGCGTATCAGTATTTAATGAATTCAAACAATTTCAACAAGTATTTCACCAGTTACAACGCGGCAGCAACCGACGGCGGAGGCAGGGTCACGATCAATGCTTCCACGGCAAATCTTTCCTATGAAGCTACGAAGGTGAAACTGGAAAATGTCGATATCGTTTACACAGAGAACGGAATGAAAACACACCTGACGACGGATATCGTCATGGATTTTCCGAAGGTCCAGAAGAAAGCGAAGTTGATGGACTACAGTTTCATCGCGATGAACGGTCTGGATTTTGTCGGCGGAAACGTTAAGACAGTTACGATACATGGAAACGTATACTGCAAGTCTCAGAATTCCATGAATCCTGCTCTGGAAATCACCTATAAGACCCATGGGGCGACCATCGTAATGACTGGAAATACGATCACGATCGATGGAGACGTATTTATCGGGAAGCAGTGTTCACTTTCATTTACAAATATCTCCGGCGGAGATTCAACTGTGATCATTAACGGAAAGGTCACCCTGGAGAACAGTTCATCGTCGTTTACCATTTCACCCAGTGTAAAACGTCTGTATATTAAGGACGGCATTACGGCAAATGGAGGATCGGTACTTCCGGAGAACTGGTCAACACTTAACGATCCTACTTTGAAGAACAAAATAGAACACTTGGAAATGACGGATGTTCTCGCGTCGCATAAACAAGTTAATGGACGCATCGGTGGTGAGGAAATGATCTTTTCTGATTTCGGATATGATAATGCGAAGCCTCACGGCCAGCAGGACCCGACAAAATGGATCGATCCGAACCATATTATGAATGGCATTAACCTGCAAGGGGACGAGAGTACTCAGTTATTTTCCAGAACCAGTCAGGGTATCCCAATCAATAGCAATTTGGCCTGGAGCCATGGAAAATCTTTGATCGGCATATTGATCGACCCGTCACATACAAATGATATGTCGTTCCAGGTGGCAAATACATATGTCGGAATGTTCATTACCGACAGCAGCATCGTATTTTCGGCCAATAACGATAACTACGAAGTTATGCCGTATACGCAGGCGCACAACATGGAAGATTGTATGGAAAGATGGGTGGATATCGGAAGAGTCAATGGTAAGTTGGTATCCGTCCAATTGAAAGCATTGTTCGCTGATGATCTGGTACAGAAACTCGGAGCCGTTTCCTCTACAGGCAGCAGCGGCGGATCCCAGACCAACGCCGTTTGGGTAACGTTTAGCAACTGGTCTATGGAATAAAATGAAGGAGGTGAAGCCGATGAGAAAAGCGAATAAAGATAACCGGGGCGTTACGTTGATCGAGCTGCTTATGGTCGTTGCCATCATCGGCGTCCTCATCGGTATTATGGCGGCGGGGTTCAACCTCGGCAGAAGCAAGGTGGGTTCCGCCACCAACCTGATCGACACATCGTTGTCGCAGGCGCGAAGTTTCACGATGACACGCTCCGTGAATTATGATTTTAAACTCTATGTGGATAACGGATACTACATGGTGCAGGTCGGCGGAATGGATGCCGAGAAGGCCATGGAAGCGAAGATCCCGATCTACTATAAGACGTACAGCGCCGGCCATGAAAGCGGCTGGACGCAAGTGACGGGAGGCGGCATCACGATCCAGTTTTCCGAGTCTTCCGGGGCGATGAAGAAGCTGCCGGGGACCGGCTCCGTGGAGACCTATTACAGCAAGCTGTGTATCGGGAACCCCAACGGAAGTTATAAAACCATCACATTGATCTTTGAAACAGGCAAACATTTTGTCGGAGAGACTTAAGAGAAAGGAGGACGACCGTTATGAAAGCGAACTCGCAGAATAAAGGTTTTACATTGATCGAGATGCTTGTGACCGTAGCACTTCTGGGCATAGTCATGACGATGCTGACCACCTTTGTCACGTCGTCCTCGAGACAGTATACCAGGGGCACCCGGGAAGCACGCATGCAGATGGAAGCCCAGGAAACCATGAACTTTATCGAGAAACTGGTCACGGACGGTACTGCGGACTCGGGGTGTTTCTCCTTCTCGTCCGGCACATTTACCGCATACATCCTGAAGGGCACGACCCTCAGCAAATATGTGATCTCTTTCGATCCTTCGGAGAAGATGCTCCGATATTCGCGCCAGGATAAGATCTATGGCGCATACGACGCAACGGCAGGTAAGCCGATCGTGGAGCCCGGCTCCGCGACGATGAACAGCGGCTGGTCGGCAGTGTCCCGCCAGAACATCCCGCTATCTAAATATGTCAGCGGTTTTTCCGTAGATCTGACCGAACTGGCCAGCCGCGGAATGTTCCGTGTGAATTTGGAATTCTCGTTAGAGGGCGCGGATTATTCCGCATCCAGAACTTATAACATCCGTAACATCACGGAGATCAATGAACGCGCGAAGTGGATCAACAGCCTCGGTGAGGAGGACTTCGACTCGGAAGGCGAGATCTTCCGCGGACAGACATTGAACCTGAATGATTATGCGAAGAACATCCTGAAATTGACCGATACCTATACTTCCTGGAAGGCTAAATCAGGAGCAGAAAATAACGACCAGATCCAGACCGGATCTACCGCACAGATCACGTTGGAAAACGGCGTTCTCACGGTAAAGGCCGGATACGACTGGAACCGCGACATCAAACTACAGTTGGTCGGCGAAACCGCAGATGGCTCGACACAGACCGTGAACCTGCATCTTTCGGCGGTCGCGATCGTCGGAGAGAACAAATCCGTCAACAAGAGCGACCTGGTCGGCACGACCTTGATCTCGAATGTAAAAGGCATCAACGCGGACAATGCGGGCCTTACCTTCAAACTTTTCTTCTCGGAGAATAAGGTCAGCAACTATTCGAACGGTTTCTCGGGACTGAGCGGCATTACCCTCGAAAGCGGACAGCAGTCCACTTTGATGAGCGGCGGCAGCGCCGTAGTGAAGGTAACAACGGCGAAGGAAGTCGCGCAGGGCGCAGGCATTTCGAAGAACCGCCTGACCGTGATCCCGCAGGAATACAACCGAAGCGGAAACGGATACCTCTATATCGTACCTTATAAGAAGGGCACTTCCGAGGTCATCCAGACCTCCGGCATCGCGGAGATCGCGATCTCCGACGGAACCAATATCGTTACGCCGACCGAGGCGCCTACCGAGGCACCGACGCAGCCATACGTACCGCCGACCGAGCCCTATGTAGAGCCGACGACACCGGCAGCACCGGTGGAACTGGCAGATGAGGTCGTTCTCGAGAACCTGAAGGCGACCGTTACCGGCGTGAACCATAATCTCCAGGATTGGGGCTTCTACAGCAGTTTCAACGTTCAGCTTACCGGAGCGACCGGAATGAGTCACAACAAGTTGAAATTCCGCGTATATGTGGGTTCGACTTCCGGTATCAGCACCTGGGACAGACAGGTAGGATTTTCCCAGGTTTCGAGTTCCAATACCAACCTTGCGACCGGAGGCAGCTACTTCGACCTGTCTGGCGTGGTTACGGTAAATGATATCAATCAGAGCGAGATCGAGACCGCATCGGTGACCTTGAATTTAGGCCCGCCGTTCTCAGAGTCCGTGAAGCAGTACCTCAACAACATGGATAAATGCGTGGAAGTTTACTACGCAGGCCAGTTGATCAGCCCGGCGGCATCGTATTCGCCGACCGCACCGAACCCCGGCGGCAGCGGCAACGGTAACGGCAATGGAGGCGGCACCACGGAACCGGCATCGGATCCGAACGCACCGAACGCGGCAAGTTTGAGCGCGAGGGTCGAAAACGGAAGCCCGAAGATCTCCGCATCCTTCGTGAACACAAAGGGAACGAACTTAAGCAAATTAAAGTTCAGGATCTACACCGGCGATCTGACGAATTCGATAAATATTTACTACACCGGTACCAATTACCAAAATGCACAGATCGAAAACAATCAGTTCATCTGGAACTCCGGCGGTTCTTCCACGAAGGGCAGCAATTACATCGAAGGTTCCACCGGAGCGAGCAACACGATCGCATCGGAATCCTTCTCCGCCGAGTTTAGCTGGAGCCTCGGCGTAGACTGGACGCTGAATAATCAGCTACAGAGTATTCTTTCAGACATCAACAACCGTATCGAGATCTACTATGACGGTCAGTTGATCAGTGCGAGATCTAAGTACCATTAATCATAAAACTCCTTTCGAAAGACGGCGGGCCCGGCACAAGCCGGGCCCGCCGTCTTTCTCGAATGTGTCAATGGGGACGGTTCTCTTTGACACATTTTGGTTGTGAACCCGCCACGGATCGGTTTAACCTTCCGCGGCGGGCCATAGTTTGTGAATGTGACAAACGGAACCGTCCCCATTGTCACACCCACTGACACATTTTTTACGGAACGCTGACAAATGCTGTACAATTCCTTACGGAGTCTTTATTATTTTGGCTGCATATGGTATGATGGGAGCGTAGGAAATAACAAACATTTTTGTTCGAGCGGCGGGCCGGGTGGCTGGCTGCGTCGGAGGATAGGGAAATGGTAAGAACTTACAAATGCCCCGGATGCGGGGCCGCTTTGGAATATGATCCGCTGGACGAGAGAATGCATTGCTCGTACTGCTCTTCGTCGTATACGCCGGAGGAGATCAGCCGTAAGGCGATCTATGTTTCGGCGGTGCCTTCGGAGGCCGACCGGGAGCTTATGGATGATACGCGTCGTCGGGCGACGATCCGGATGAATATCGCGGTGTGCAGCTCCTGCGGTGGAGAACTTGCGATGAAGCAGGAAGAGGTTTCTTCGTTCTGTCCGTATTGCGGAAACGCGACCGTAGTGATGGATCGTGTGGAGGAGAGACTTGCGCCGGATTATGTGATTCCGTTTAAGGTTGACCAGGATGAAGCAGAGCGTATCATTCGTGATCGTCTGGAGTCCGGTTTCTACGTTCCGAAGGCGATCAAGCACTTCGAACTCGAGAAGCTGCGCGGGATCTACATTCCGTTCTGGCTTTACGATATGTACTATGGTTCCGACCAGAAGTGGAAATATACGGTAAGCAGTGGAAAAAACAGTTCCACATATTATGCACATATGGTGGGTGATTGTATCTACCATAATCTTACGGTCGATGCATCCTGGGCGTTCAATGACGACTCGTCCCAGCGTCTGGAACCGTACGATATGAAGGCATTGAGACCGTTTGACGCGACGTATCTGTCCGGCTTCTACGCGGATCGTTTTGATGTCGGGTACCAGTCCGCGGATAAGATCGCGATGACTCGGTCGGAAAATATGTATAACGATGCTGTAAAGCAATACATGAATAAATCGAAGGCGAAACTGGAAGAGAACATGCCGAAGAGGAAGGTATTGAACAGACATTATGGACTCCTTCCGGTATGGTTTTTGACATTCCGTCACGATAATTATCCGTATACGGTATTGTTAAACGGACAGACCAAAAAGATGGTCGCGGCCGTACCGGTGGATAAGAAGAAAGTCATCGGAACTTTCCTGCTGTTTGCGGCTGCATTTTGCATCGCGTTTGGTTTCCTCGGAGGTTTCCTCATGCAGGGGATCATGTCTTCGTCTTCGCATCACAGTAGCAACAATGACGGCGGTGGAAAGATCCTGGGATACTGGATCATGGGAACCGTACTCGTTTGGGTTTTCGCGATCAAGCATTTCGTTCAGCTGAAGAAGAGCATTGAACTGAGCCGTTCGCGTACGAACAATCGGCTTGCGAAAGAGAGGCAAGACAGAGTATGACGTTTGTATTTGGTATTATACTGGGTATCATTACCGGATTGGGATTGGCCCTGCTTATAACCTCGTGCCTGGTGAAGGATTCTAACGATATCGGTGATTCCATCGGTAAGCTGGAAAACTTCGGCCGTCTGAATATCTTGCATGAGAAGATGCGGCTGTCTTCGAAGGGTGTTACGAAGGACGTTATTTCATCAAAGTCCTCTACGCTGCTGCAGTATAGTTATGATGCAGCGGTCAAAAGGGCGGAAACCGAAGAGCAAAACATTCGCGAAGCGATGGAAGCTAAGCGTGAAGCGCAGATAGCACAGCGTGATGCAAAAGTGGCACATCTTATGGGTATGACGCCTCCGGGTGTGGCTCCGATGATGCCGCAGGGCAATGCTGCAGCAGCACCGCCGATGGTGCAGCCGGAGCTGCCTCCGGTTCCCGAGGCTCCGGATATGGAGTACATCGACTTTGACGAGGTGCTGGATCTGTTGGGAGATAGAATTAGTAGCGACGCGGATTCGAAAAAAGAACCCGTTCCGACTACTCAGGAGTAAAAATTGGTAAAGAATTACAAATGCCCCGACTGCGGGGCGACATTAGAGTACGATCCGCAGAGCGAGAAGATGCACTGCGCGTATTGCGACAACAACTATGAACCGTCGGAGATCGGCCGCCAGGCCCTCTCCGGCGCGTTCGATTTGTGCCCGGAAGATGCGCGCGACTCGGCGCGCGAAAAACCGAAGCTTCGGATGAACATCGCGGTCTGCAATTCCTGCGGTGGAGAACTGGCGGTCAGTGACGTTGAAGTTTCGTCGTTCTGCCCGTACTGCGGAAACGCTTCCGTGGTGATGGACCGCGTGGAGGAGCGGCTGGCGCCGGACTACGTGATCCCGTTTAAGGTCACGAAGGAAGAGGCAGAGAGTACGATACGGAAGTATCTGAAGTCCGGCTTTTGTGTCCCGAAAGACATTCGGAATTTTGAAGTGGAACGGCTGCATGGAATCTATATTCCATTTTGGCTTTATGATATCTACTACGGTTCGGAGCAGAAATGGAAATGCAAAATATCCACGGGTAAATACACCTCGGTGCCGGCCTATGCGTACACACTGGGGGACAGCGTTTATCAGAAGCTGACTGTGGATGCCTCCAGGGGCTTTTTGGATGATTCATCCCAGCGGCTGGAACCGTACGATATGAGTGAACTCGAGCCGTTTAACGCGGCATACCTATCCGGGTTCTACTCAGACCGCTATGATGTCGGTTATAAAGAGGCGGAAAAAACAGCCATTGCCCGCGCCCAGGATATGTTTGAACGGAGCATTGGCGGTCTGGCCAAGGTTCCGGTGGAATCTGAGTTGATGAAGGAGACACCTGTACAGAAGGTGATCCGGCGCGAGTATGCGTTTCTGCCGGTTTGGTTCCTGACCTTTCGCCATAACGATGTTCCGTACACGATCCTGATGAACGGTCAGACGAAAAAGATGGTCGGCGCAGTTCCGACGAATAAGAAAAAAGCTATATTTTTGTTTTCCGTGCTGGCTCTGGCGCTTGGCACACTCTTTGCTTTCCTCGGGGCATTTATCGCTAAGTTCTTATGGGATGTGACGAAACCGGAGAGATTGGAAGGTAAGGAGTCCATCTCGATGTACTTAGCCCTCGGTTTGTTCGCTGTGCTTTCCATTGGCTTTCTGTTGAGAAATGCATTGGCTGCTTATTCATCGATGAAAACGAGTGTGGAACTGAGCCGCTCGCGAGCGAATTACCGACTGGCGAAAGAAAGGCAGGAGAAAACATGATGTTCTTTATGATCGTTTTTACGGTGCTAGGTGGGGTCGCGGGCGTGTGCCTGGCTCTATACATCGTGATGACGAAGATCAAATATTCGAACGATATCGGAGGTTCCCGAGGTGATATCAACGATTTCGGCTACATAGAGGTGCTCAGTACAGTTTCTCAGCTGAACGAGGAAGGTCTATCGAAAGTCTCGGCAAATGAAGGAGGATATTCCCGACTTCGTTCCAGATGCAACAAAATCGAAAGCATTTTGGTTTCGAGAGATCGAAGCGAGCATAAGTAGTACACCGAGACCGAAGAGCAGAGGTAGAATACGTGGATAACCAAGAAAGACAGATCTATTTAGACTATGCGGCGACGGCGCCGATGTGGCCGGAGGCGGTCGATGCGATGCTTCCGTTTTTCACGGAGCGTTTCGGGAACCCGTCCGGGGTCTGCAAGGCGGCGCAGGATGCGCGAAAGAGCGTCGAGACGGCGCGGCAAATGATCGCGAAGGCGCTGGGGGATGTCCCGCCCGAGACGATCTACTTCACGGGCTGCGGGACGGAGTCGGACAATATGGCGCTCACCGGATATGTGAATGCGGTGCGAAGCGCTGAGCCCGAGAAACCGATCCACATCGTGGTGGGGCAGATCGAGCATCCGGCGGTCCTGGAGACGGCGCAAAGTCTGAAGAAACAAGGCGTCGCAGTCAGTTACGCGAAACCGGACGCGGACGGCGTGATTACGCCGGAAAGTCTGAAAGCGGCGATGCGGCCGGACACGGTGCTGGTCAGCATCATGTATGCGAATAATGTTGTAGGAACGGTGCAGCCGGTTAAGGAACTGGCTGCCGTTTCGCATGCTTACGGGGCGGTGTTCCACACCGACGCCGTGCAGGCGTTCGGTCACGTACCGATCGATCCGGCGGCGGAAGGCATTGACCTCCTCAGCGCGTCGGGGCATAAGTTCGGCGGCCCAAAGGGCGTGGGCTTTCTCTACGCTCGTGAGGGCCTGAAACTGACGCCGATCTTAAATGGCGGCGGGCAGGAGCGTCATCTGCGCGCTGGGACCCTGAATGTGCCGGGCATCGTCGGCATGGGCGAGGCCGCGCGTTTATGCACTGCGTCGATGGAAACGTCGTCGGTGCGCATCGCGGAACTTCGCGATCTGCTGGAGCAGCGGGTAACGTCGAAACTACCCGATGTCACGGTCAATGCGAAAAGCGTTCGGCGTCTTCCGGGCCACAGCAGTCTGACGATCCCGGGTGTGACCGGGGAAAATGTCGTGCTGATGCTGAACCTTCGCGGTATCTGCGTCGCTGCGGGTTCGGCCTGCACGAGCGGCGAGACGAAGCCATCCCACGTGCTGTTGGCCATGGGACGGTCGGAGAAGGAATGTTACGCGACGGTACGCATTACCCTCGGAGAGAGGACCACACGGGAGGAGATCGAGACGGCGTCACAGGCCCTGATCGAGGAAGTTACGAAGCTGCGGCGCATGAACCTCGGGTAAATGATCGCGAAAAATGTTCGATTGTCACGAACGCGCGGAACGTGGTATAATATATAAGATCGGCCGGGCCGATCAGTAAGACAGAACAAAAGGAATCGGTAATCGATTTATGAATGGCTATTTCAGAACATTTGCGGTGGTAGATCTGGACGCGATCCGGAAGAATATTCAAGCGGCGCGCGAGCGTATCGAGCTCGGGGCGCACGGGAAGGACGTGAAGCTGCTGGCGGTCATCAAGGCAGATGGCTACGGACACGGCGCGACCTGCGTGGCGCATTATCTGCGTGATTTGGTGGATTTCTATGGCGTAGCAACGATCGACGAAGCCGTGGAGATCAAAGAGAGCTTCCGCGCGAGCCGGCAGACGCCGATGACGGTGAAGACGCCGAACGGCGAGAAGAAACTGCCGCACGCGGAGGGCGAGCCGCCCATCCTGATCCTGGGCTATACGTCGCCGAAGGAATATGAGGTGGCGGTGCGCGAAGAGATCCGCCTGACCATGGATGACGAAGCGAACCTGAAAGCATTTGCCGCGGAGGCAGTGCGCCAGGGACGAAAGGCGTACGCCCACATCAAGCTGAACACCGGCATGACGCGCCTGGGCTTCGAGGCTACGAAGGAGGAAGCGAAGCGGCTGGCGGCGCTGGCGAAGACGCCGGGCCTGGTCCTGGAAGGTCTGTTCACGCATTTTTCGTGCGCGGATATGACGGACGAGGCATTTACCCACGAACAGGAAGATAAATACAGAGCATTTGCCGAGGCTTTGGAGGCAGAGGGGCTGTCGATTCCGATCAAACACGCCTGCAACTCCGCCGGCATCATGCGTTTTTCCGATAGTTACTATGACATGTGCCGCAGCGGCATCATCACCTACGGACTCTATCCGTCGGATGAGGTGGACCCGTCGCTGCTTACGCTCACACCTGCGATGTCCTGGTTTTCGCACGTCATCCACGTGCGCGAGATCGCGGCCGGCGTCCCGGTCAGCTATGGAGCGACCTTTGTTTCCGAGCGCCCCATGCGCTTGGCGACGGTCTGCGTTGGTTATGCGGACGGCTATTCCAGAAGCCTCTCGAGCCGCGGCTATGTTTTGATCCACGGGAAGAAGGCGCCCATCGTGGGCCGCGTCTGCATGGACCAGATGATGGTGGATGTGACTGACATCGAAGATGTTCGCGTGGAGGATGTGGTGACGCTCGCAGGCTGCGAGACCGTATTGACCGGGAAGGAAGCACCTGCGCTCTCGGTAGATGAGATCTCCGCCCTCGCCGGCAGTTTTTCCTATGAATTCGTCTGCGGCATTGGCAAGCGTGTGCCCCGTCTGTACGTGGGTGAGCGGCTGCAGGATTGACAGACGCAGACGGATGCGGATCGTATAGGATCATGAGGTAAGACCATATAAGAAAAGCGAAAATAATATGTACCATCGGTCCCGCCAGTGAGGACGAAAAAACATTGACCGCTTTGTGTCGGGCGGGCATGAACGTTGCACGACTGAATTTCTCGCACGGTACGCACGAGGAACATCAAAAGAAGATCGACATGATCAAACAGGTGCGGGAAAAACTCAACTATCCCCTTCCGATCATGCTGGATACAAAAGGTCCGGAATATCGTATCAAGACGTTCCGTGATAAAAAGTCGGTCCTGAAAGAGGAACCGACCATCGATTACGAGAAGCGCTTTGCAAGTACTGAGTTTCCGCTGTCTGGTGGACATCATTGGCATGACCGCCTCAGAGAAAGCCTGGAGACCATAAACTGAGAAATTCCAACAGAGGCAAAGAATGCTTGAGTTTTTCCCAAGCTTTTTCGTCTCTTTTGTACTATTACTTCATGGAATGCATGGTAAAAAAGCAATAGACGTAGTGATTATACGCTCGATTAGGGACTATTCCATTTTGGAAGGTTTCACATCGGGCGTTTTGTTATTATAGTGGTGGATAAAAGCTTTATTTGAATTTTTACTAATCCCCGCAAGAAAATGCTTGCATTTTCTTGCGGGGGGGAGGTATAATCATGCTAGAATATACAAATAATGTTTCGGCGTAAAGATATACGGACGAAAAAATTTGCCAAGGGAAAGGGAATGTGATAAGATGAAAACGAAAAGAAACGGTGTTAGCAGACGCTTGATGAAAAGGCGATTGGCAGCAATGGTTCTATTTTCAGTGTTTGCAATTTTATTAGGGATTGTTCCGCAAAACGTAGGGGCAGATGAGTATTCCTTGCCAGAGTATAACATTGATACTTCACAGTAAAATATACGTTGGGATACGCAAAGACGGGTGATCACAGTATATGAAACGTATAATGGGAAATTGACACAAAATGTGGTCGGACGCTGTAAACTGTGGCTTGGACTGGCACGTAAAAAAGGAACCAATGATTATATATTGGTTACCAGAGAGGATATGACGCCTTGTTCATTCACATCAAAGAGAGAAAAGAGAAAGTGTTATGGTTTAAGCGAGTATTTGTCTATTTACTCAACTCTGCCGACGCTGATTAATTTTTCCCCTGAAAACGGGTCTCAGGCAAAGGATTCCATCGGAATTTCATTTGGTGCAGATTCTGGTGGTCTCAATGTCGGACTGTCATATAGCGTGGATAGAGACTTTTTGAATGTGTTGGTTCATAGTTCGACGGATACGCATAAATTAAGCGTTGAATATGACTATACGATTCGCATGTTGCAAAAGAATACTTATCTGGTGAATCAGTCAAAGCAATACGCTATGGCATATTTTACTCAGAAATCACCCTACTGGAGACCAGATGGTTCTATTTCATTTACGATCGATTACGATGTTCGTTTCGGATATTGCGATTCACCCAAAGCAGGCTTTTCCAGTATTTATCTGGGAGCCGTTTATCGTAAACAGCAGACGGAGATTTTTTCTTTTGTAGTTCCAAAGAATTAAGCAGTATAAGAGGAAAAAATGAAGAAAATAGGTTTAGGAGTCCTGGCGTTTCTCATACTGGGTGGCATATTATTTTTCTGCTTTTACCATCACGGTGAAGATGAAACGTGGGAAGAATATGAAAAAAAGAGAATTGCTCAGTTTAACGAGGATGACGCATGTTTCTTGATATACGGAGAACAGTGCGAACTGTCGGAAGACCTGAATTGGCGTCATATTGATACATTGGATGAAGAGACATTGGTTTTGGACAATGATTTTGTCTTTTTGTTTATTATTGACCGGGAAGGGGAAATGGATGCTGATTCATCCACGTTTGAAACACTTAAAAAGATTGCCGATAAAAATATGAATTTCAGTTTCTATTATATAGGTTTTCAACAGCTGAATAATGTAAAAAAAGCGTTTCCAAATTACCAATATGATCCTGGGCGTGAAAGAAGCTTTGCGTATGTTTTGTTTGAAGGCGGCAAAATTATGGAGTCGGGCAACTGGACAACGCAAGAGGAGGAGATCATAGCGGACGGGAATAATGGTGAGGAATTGGAACGAAATAATATATATTCATTTGCTGAAGATATTATAAACGAATATAAGAATTATGCTCAACAAGTTTCTCCGGAGGAATCGTAGCTTAGGACGATAGGCTATCAAATCTGCACATAGGATACAAAAATGGAAACTGTCATTTCGGTAAATAACGTTGTAAAGAAATATGGCGAAACGTCGGCGTTAGCTGGCGTTTCGTTTTCATTGCCTGAAAAGGGGTTTATTTTTGTTACAGGTGTCAGTGGAAGCGGAAAAACCACATTGTTAAATCTTATGGCAGGACTGGCACGGCCGACCTCAGGAGAGGTATTATATGAAGGAAAGAATCTCTTGAATTTGTCTGAGAGTGAACTTAGTGCTTACCGCAATGTGGATGTCGGTGTGGTTTTCCAAAGTTATAATCTTGTTGAGAACATGACTGTGGAAGAAAACCTTCGTTTAACGCTTTTGCTTCAGGATGCCGATCGAAAGAAAATAAACGAGCGAATTCGAGAGGTGCTTACCTATGTTGGACTCGAGAAATATTCAGATCATAAAGGGTATGAACTCTCGGCAGGGCAGCGGCAGCGCGTTGCTATTGCGAGAGCCATCTTGAAGAAGCCCAAGGTTGTTTTTGCTGACGAAGCAACCGGCAATTTGGATGAAAAAACTTCCGAACAGATATTAGAATTGTTTTTGAGAATTTCTAAACAAGTACTCGTAATACTTGTTTCTCATGACAGGTACGCAGCCAAACGCTATGCAGATCGCATTCTGACGCTTTCGGAGGGAAAACTTATTGAGGATGTGGATAATACGTTGGTAAAGGAGACGTATTGCAAAAACTATCATCTGACCTATTCTTTTGGTAATAAAATGTTTGAAAAACCATTATCGGAATTCGATATGGTTTCTGTTGTGGCGCAAGAAATGGATGCAGGAGGCAGAAAGTGTCATTTTGAAGCTGACATCTATCCTCAAGAGGCTTTAAAGGATGAAATCTTTTATGATGCCGTGCCTATGGATGCAGTTCATCCGATCCGGTTGAAATTTCGGGATATAGCAATGATGTATAATAAACGAACGAAACAGTCGCTCCTTAGAAATATGGCATTGCTTTTCCTGCTGACGTTTATTGTATATTTAATGTTTTTGGTTCGAACTTTGGCAGTAAATGATTACGCTCTTGCTTTAGCGGAATACGTAAAAAACGATGACGAAACGGTATATGCGATTGAGTTGAAGGCAAGATTGAAAGATGGAAGAGACTTGCATCTCCGTCAGGGAGAGATTTTTGCAGGACTTCTTCGAGAGACGTTTGGCGATGACGAGATTTTGAAAGAAATACCCTTCAGTACTCTACTTCAAGGAACACGGATGATCGATGTCGCGGCATATGAATATAACAGTGGGTTGTTTGAGGATACTACGATTAGCGGAAATTGGCCATCTGCATGGAACGAGATAGCGGTGTCTGCATCGGCTGCTAAAACGTATGATCTGGAGGTGGGGACTGTTATAAATACTTATTACGAGTCACTAAGAATCGTCGGCTTATATGAGGCCAAATGGCTTCCAAACGAGGAGAGCATAATACTTTCACCTAAGTATTTGAGTTTTCATATGAAGAATGACGCCGACCTCCGTATAGAGGGAGCGGACATATTAAGTGCGTTTAATGTTTCGCGATTCGCATCCGGGAATGCTGCGTTGGGGAGCGTATTGCTGCTTTCGGAGCAGGATCTTATTTGGGGAAGAATGCCGCAAAAGGATAACGAATTGGTGGTGAGCAAGGCATATCTTGAAAGTCATGACTATGATGTAAATGATTCTTTTCCGGAGAACCTTCGGTTACCGGACTTATATTCCGACGAATATGAGAATCGGTTCAGTGAGCAGTTGAATCTGTATGACCATATAGGAAAAAATGTATCGATCGTGGGTGTGTACGACTTTCCGGAAGAACTGCAGGAATACAGGGGCCAGCCGGATATCCTTTTATCGGAAAAGGTATATGATGAGGTTTGCAAATATATCGGAGAGTATTTGTACTGTTCGAATGTAATGGTCGTTTTCAAATCCGCCCCTTATGAGGCGATATCTCGGATGTTCCAACGAGATATTCGATTTACAAATCAGGAGATATCTTTTGTCTACGTTCTGTCAGATGAAGCGGATAGTCTCGGAAAAATCATTTGGATTGTCGAAGCGGTTGCACTGGGCATGGTCCTTTTGATCACACTGCTTGGAGTGAGTTTTTCCGTTAGAGATGACGCTAAGAATATAGGCATCTATAAGGCTCTGGGTGTACGAACAGCGGATTTGACCCGTCTATATCTAATCCACGGGATGTCAACGGGTATCATCTCATTGATGATCGCAAACCCGTTGGTCTGGATTACCATCAAAGGGATCAATAGTTGGTTGGAATCCAGAGGAGTTAAGGAGTTTTTCACGATCTACCATGTGAACCTGCCCAATATGATATTTCTTAATACTTTGGTACTGGTACTTATCCTGCTTTTGACTTATATACCCTTGCGGCTTCTCTTGCGTCGAGAAACCATTCGTTTGTTGAATGAGGGGTGAAAAACTCGAATTTTCCTCTTGCATTCTCGTTTCATCCGTGCTATACTTTCATGGGATGCGCGGTAAAACGGCGCAAAACTATATTGTCCAAGAACAATAGAAAGCGAATGAGGTGAAATCATGAAAGAAGGAATCCATCCTGAGTACTATCAGGCAAAGGTTGTTTGCAACTGCGGTAATGAGTTCGTAACCGGCTCTACCAAGAAAGAGATCCACGTGGAAATCTGCTCCAAGTGCCATCCGTTCTACACCGGACAGCAGAAGTCTTCTACTGCTCGCGGTCGTATCGAGAAGTTCAACAAGAAGTACGGTATGTAAGTGATGGGTTGCTTTTCGAAGCAAACCTACCTTGTAATGTGTGGCGAGATCAGAACGAATGTATGATCAACCTACCCTTATATAACCCGAAAGGCTGGGTTGAAGCAGAGGTATCCTTCCGCTTCAACCTTTTTTAATCCCGAAACAGAAAGGCTATACATGAAATCATCAGGGATCGGCGGCCAGGCCGTCATGGAAGGCATTATGATGCGAAACGGGGAGAAGTACGCTGTCGGCGTGCGGAAGCCCGACCAGGAGATCTTCGTTAAGGTCGAAGAATATAAGGCGCCCGGAAAGCGCCCCGCGATCACACGCGTGCCGTTTATTCGTGGCGTGTTTAACTTTGTCGACTCGTTGTATATCGGTATGAAGACACTGACTTATTCGGCGTCCTTCTATGAGGAAGAGGAGCCGAAGAAGGATAAGGATGCCAAGGCAGAAGAAACGAAGGCTGAAACTGCAGAAGCGACCGATGCTAAGAGTGAAACAGCGATCGCGGAGAATGTGACCGACACAGTGGAAGCGACCGACGCCATAACGACGATCGAGCCGCCGAAGGCCCCTGCGGTAAAGGAAGAGCCGAAGAAGGAAGGCGGCATGGATGCGACGACCTGGTTCGCAGTTTTGCTGTCCATCGTGATCAGTGTGGCTCTCTTCATGGTACTTCCCGTATTTCTGGGGAACCTCGTCGCGAAGGCCACGAACAGCAGTTTCTGGGTGGCATTTGCCGAAGGAATGATCCGCCTGGCGATTTTCATCGCCTACGTGGCACTGATCTCGTTGATGCCGGACATTCGCCGCGTGTACATGTATCACGGCGGCGAGCATAAATGTATCAACTGTGTGGAACACGGACTTCCACTTACCGTGGAAAATGTCCGCAAAAGCTCCCGTTTCCATAAGCGCTGCGGCACCAGCTTCCTGCTCATCGTCATGATGATCAGCATCGTTTTGTTCATGGTGATCCGCGTGCGCACCCTTTGGCTTCGTGTTTTGAGCCGTATTTTGCTGCTTCCGGTGATCGCCGGCATTTCGTATGAGTTCCTGCGCCTTGCGGGTAACTCGGACAATAAGATCGTTTCTCTGCTGTCGAAGCCGGGCCTGGCGCTGCAGCGTCTGACGACGCGCGAGCCGGACGATACGATGATCGAAGTCGGCATCGCGTCGGTGGAGGCGGTCTTCTCCTGGAAGAGATATCTGAACGAGAATTTCGGGATGAATTACGATTTGACGGAGGAAAACGAGGCGGCTACCGAAACGAAAACCGATGAAGCGGTAGCGGATGCGGCAGTGGAAGTTGCGGAGGCTTCCGAGGAGGAGGCATGAAGAACGGGACACTGAAGAGTCTTCTGGCCTCGGTGACGGAGCGCCTGCGCGCAGGCGGCATTCCAGAGCCGGAGAGCGACGCCTGGATCCTGTTTTCCTATGTGACCGGAATCGATCGGACGCACTATCTGCTGGAGCAGACGCGCCCCGCGACGGAGGATGAGATCACGCGGCTGGAGGTGGCCGTGCAAACGCGCCTTACGCGCGTTCCGGTGCAGCACATCACCGGCGAGCAGGAGTTCTACGGCCTTACGTTTCGCGTGACGCCGGACGTGCTGATCCCACGTTACGACACGGAGGTCCTGGTGGACCTGGTGCTGTCGGAGAACCCGAAGGCGGAACGCTTTCTGGATCTGTGTACGGGCAGCGGCTGCATCGCCGTGAGCCTGATGAAGTCCGGACAGTTTGCGTTCGGTGAGGCGACGGACATTTCCTGCGCGGCGCTTGACGTTGCGGCGGACAATGCTTCCCGCAACGGCGTGACGCTGACATTTTCCGAGGGAGACCTGTGGGACGCGGTCGGAGATCAGACCTATGATGTCATCGTGTCGAACCCGCCGTACATTGCCGAGAGCGAACGGCCGACGCTGATGCCGGAGGTGGAGCAGCACGAACCCGAGCTGGCACTTTTCGCCGAGCACGACGGGCTGGCGTTTTATGAACGCATTGCCCGCGAGGCATGTGGACATCTTATTCCCGGAGGGCGCCTGTATGTGGAGATCGGCGCGACGCAGGGCGAGCCGGTGTCGAAACTGTTTGAGAATTGCGGACTTACGGAGGTCCGCGTGACGAGGGACTTAGCGGGGCTGGATCGCGTGGTGAGCGCGCGAAAGCCCGAATAAATAGAAAAACGCGCGGTAGACGCGCGGAACGGAGAGAACATGTTTGAGAATTTAGAGGATCTGTCGGTTCGATACGAAGAGGTCTTGATGGAGATGAATGATCCGGCGCTGACCGGCGACCAGACGCGTTTCCGCAAACTCATGAAGGAGCACGCGGAACTGACGCCCCTCGTTGAGGCCTATCGCAAGTATAAGGCGGCAAATCAGACCATAGCAGACAGCATCGACATGCTGGATTCCGAGAGTGACGACGAGATGCGGGAGCTCCTGAAAGAGGAGCTGGCGCAGGCGAAAGAGGACGTCGCGAAACTGGAAAATGAGATAAAGATCCTTCTCTTACCAAAGGACCCGAATGATGATAAGAACGTTGTCGTCGAGATCCGCGCAGGCGCGGGCGGCGACGAGGCGGCGCTGTTTTCGGCGGAGTTATACCGCATGTACGTGCATTACGCAGAGGCACACCACTGGAAGGTGGAGATGGTCGACTGCAACGAGAACGGCATCGGCGGTATGAAGGAAGTCGTGTTCATCATCAGCGGCGCGGGCGCGTATTCTCGCCTGAAGTATGAGTCGGGCGTACACCGCGTGCAGCGCGTCCCGGAGACGGAGAGCGGCGGCCGCATCCACACCTCGACCAGCACGGTCGCGATCATGCCCGAAGCCGAAGAAGTCGACAACAACATCGTCATTGACCCGAAAGACATACGTATCGACGTATTCCGTTCTTCCGGAAACGGCGGACAGTGTGTCAACACCACGGACTCGGCGGTGCGCCTGACGCACTTCCCGACGGGTATCGTGATCTCCTGTCAGGACGAGAAGAGCCAGTTGAAGAACCGAGATAAGGCGATGCGCGTTTTGCGTGCGAAACTGTACGAACTCGAACTGGAGAAGAAAGCGAGTGAGGAGGCGGCGGAGCGCCGCAGCCAGATCGGAACGGGCGACCGCTCCGAGAAGATCCGTACCTACAACTTCCCGCAGGGACGTGTGACCGAGCACCGGATCAAACTGACGCTGTACCGCATCGACCAGGTGATGAACGGCGATCTCGACGAGATCATCGACGCGCTCACCGCGGCGGACCAGGCGGCGAAACTGCTGAAACTGCA
>JAFYGB010000068.1 GCA_017543445.1 Lachnospiraceae bacterium
CTGACCGAGCATGATCGGATCACACGCAAAGAAGACCGGGGCTGAAGCGTGCGGGGCAGAATGTGTCAAATAGAACCGTCCCCATTGACACATAGGTGGAATACATTTGTATTTGGGAGAGTTTTGTGCTATAATGTAAGTTGGCGTTTTTTGTGGGTCAGAGAGCACAAAAAACCATTGATATGAAAGATGAAACCATGAGGTGGGTTATGAGAAAGAAGTTATTGGGGATGGGGCTGTGTGCCTGCATTCTCGGTGTGACCGGGTGTGATATGCTGGCGCCGGCCGCGCAGAAGACCACGGCTTATGTGGAAACGACGCAGGAGATCGAGGTGACACAGCCGGCGGAAACGACGCCGCAGGCGATCGAAACGATCGAAAGTGTGGATGTTACATTGACGGAGTCGACCGAATGGCAGACGAAGGTGCCTGTCACACAAGCTCCGGCAGAGACGGTGGATCCGCTTGAATCGACGCGTGATATCTCCGCATACCAGAAGCATGTCGAGTTCTCTATTTTTGATTTCGTATACCATTATGATAATCCTGAGGAGAATTTTTATGCGAGCCTTCTGATCCCTCAGGTGTATACAAAAAATAAAACCCTGTATAAGCAGATCAATGATAATCTCGTAAATCATTCCGAGGGCGGCTTCCGCAACAGCATCGAATTGCGGAATCTGGAGATCACATCGTACTACGAGGTGATGACGGAAAATGATGAATTGCTTTCGTACTTTATGACGCGTAAGCTGCATCATCTGGATGCAGATCAGGGACAGTATCGTGAGTATGATGAGAATAAGAGCGCGGTGACCATGGAGAGACGCACCGGAAAAGTTTATTCACTGGCGGATGTCTATGGAATGGACCAGGTGGTTCAAGACATTACCGATGGAAAATACGAGGTGATCGAAGGATCCGAACTGGTATTTCAGAAATTTACCGATGCGCAGCTGGCGACCCTGTACAGCAAAAACACGACCGTTGCAAAGGATGAGGATCACCAGTATGACTTCTACATTCAGGATGGGCGCGTCTGCGTATTGATCTGGGTCGGTCCGAACTACGGAAACTATGTTCGCCTGAGACTCGGAGAGTCTATACTGGGAAAGTGAGCGAGAGCTGAAACATGAAGGCATTTTTAAAGCTGATAAAAAAAGAACTCATGCTTACATTGGCCGTCCTGGCTGCATTGATCTCACTGATCATAACGCCGCCCGGTAAGGAGACGTTCAGCAAGATCGACTGGCGGACCCTCGGAACGCTGTTCATGATGCTGACGGTCCTGGAAGCGTTTAAAAAAGAGAACATCTTCCAGCCGCTCATGAAGTTTTCCGGCCGTTTTAAGACCATGCGTGCACTGTCACTTTTCCTGGTTTTTGGCGTATTCTTTACGTCGATGTTCGTGACGAATGACGTGTCGCTGCTGATCTTTGTGCCGCTGACGATCACCTTGTTCCGCTATGCCGGAAGGGAACGCTACATCCTGCCGGTGCTGACCTTTGAAAACATTGCGGCCATCCGAGGCTCACTTCTGATGCCCTTCGGCAGTCCGCAGAACCTGTTCATCTACAGCCGTTCGGGCGTTTCCGTGCAGCAGTTCATCCTGCACATGTCACCGCTGTTTTTCATGTCCGGAGCTTTGCTGATCGTGTTTATCTGCTTCCTGTACCGCAAGGATCCACACGAGAGCTCCCAGCCGGCGGATAATACCGAAGAAGCCTCCTTCTTCAAACCGCTGCTCAAAGAGAGGACGGTCTATCGTCGCCTCTATCTGGCGTTGTTTGCGGTAGTTCTCGCGACGATCGTTACACGTACCGAGTATTGGCCGTACGTGACGGCGTTTGTCGCATTGGCCGTGTTCTTCATCGACCGCAGGATCTTTTTGAAGACGGACTATGTATTGCTTTTGACTTTCTTATGCTTTTTCGTCTTTTCAGCGTCCATCACCGAGAACCCGTCGATCGCGAACGCCCTTTCGGGTGCGGTCGCGGAAAATGAATATTGGTGGGGCATTTTGTTGAGCCAGGTGATCTCGAATGTACCGGCGTCCATCGTGCTGTTCCCGTTCTCCACAAATGTGGCGGGGCTTTTGTATGGCGTCGACACGGCAGGCCTCTGCTCGATCATCGGTTCATTGGCCTCCGTCATCAACTACCGCATCTACGTACGCGAATACCCCGGAAAAGGCAAGGATTTCCTTAAAGTATTCACCGCGATCTCCCTGCTGTTTTTCGCCTTCGTCGTACTGCCCGGATTCTTTATTTCAAAATGGAGGTTTTGATCAAACAATGAGCCAAGTGGAGGCAAATGCCGTACACGAGCATTTGCGAACATTTGGCGAATGTCCCTCATGAGCAGCGAAGGAATGCGAAAGCAGTCCGAAAGCAGCGAATGAGGTAGCAGGGCGGGAGTGCGAAGCACGGAGCCATGCGTGTTTGATCAAAAGATAAGGTTAACAATGAGCCAAGTGGAGGCATCCCTATATTGAAGAAAACCACGAAATATGGTATACTAAAAAGAAACAGAAGTTACCCATTCACACCAGAAACAAAGGAGCGTTTATGAGTACGGAATCGAAATGTATTCGTGAGTTGAGTGAGCAGCGGGAAGAGATGATCTTAAGCCCGTTTGCATGTAAGAGTAAGAACTCGAAGGGGCGTAAGTTACCCGAGCAGGAATGCGATGTCCGCACGGTGTTTCAGCGTGACCGTGACCGTATCGTACACAGTAAGGCGTTTCGCCGCCTGAAGCATAAGACGCAAGTATTTCTGGCACCGGAAGGTGACCATTATCGTACACGCCTGACGCATACTCTGGAAGTGTCGCAGATCTCGCGTACGGTAGCCAGAGCATTGAATTTGAATGAGGATCTGACGGAGGCGATCGCTCTCGGACACGATTTGGGGCATACGCCCTTCGGACATTCCGGCGAGCGTATACTGGACGAAGAGATGAAGAAACTCGGACGCCGTTTTATCCACAGTGAGCAGAGCCTGCGTGTGGTGGATCTGCTGGAGCGCAACGGAGAGGGGTTAAACCTCACCGCAGAGGTGCGCGATGGTATCCTGAACCACGGGACCTCGTGCATGCCGAGCACATTGGAAGGACAGATCGTCCGTATTTGCGATAAGATCGCCTATATCAACCATGACATCGACGACGCGATACGCGCCCGTGTTTTAACGGAGCGGGATCTGCCGAGACCTTGCACAGATGTTCTGGGAAAGAGTGTTCATGATCGTTTGAATCACATGATCCACGACTTGATCAACAACAGTTATGAGAGGGATCATATCACGTTATCGCCCGATGTTCAGTCGGCCATGAGCGAGCTTCGTATGTTTATGTTCGCCCATGTTTATACGAGCGATATCGTTAAGGCAGAAGAGAAGAAAGCGCAGGGCATGATGCTGAAACTGTTCTATTACTACCTGGATCAGTTCGATACATTGCCCAATGAGTTTATCGAAACGCGCATGAAATACAACGAGATCCCGGAGGTGATCGTTTGCGATTACATTGCCGGTATGACTGATAATTACGCAATAAAAACATTTCAGGATCTGTTCATCCCGCTGGGATGGGAATAATACACTAATCGAGGAAGCGCCATGCGTTGGAATGAGGATTTTATCGAAGAGGTACGCCAGAGAAACGACATCTTAGATGTGGTTTCCGGATACGTGCGTCTGAAACGCAATGGCGGCAGTTATTTCGGCCTGTGCCCGTTCCACAACGAGAAGACGCCTTCCTTTTCCGTGACGCCTTCGAAGCAGATGTTCTATTGCTTCGGTTGTCATCGCGGGGGTAATGTCATCAACTTCGTCATGGAGTACGAGAATTACACCTTTGGTGAAGCGGTCGCGCATCTGGCGGAGCGTGTGGGGATGCAGGTCCCGGAAAATGAGAGCACGAGCGCCGAGCGGGCGGCAGATTACCTGAAGCAGCGGCTCCTGGAGATCTATAAGAAGACCGGTCAGTTTTACTATCGTGCGCTACACAGTCCAGTCGGAAAGAAGGGGTATGAGTACCTGCGCGGACGTGGACTGACGGATGAGACGATCCGCCGCTTCGGCTTAGGATACGCGCCGGTTCTCCCGAAAGACCAGTCCCTGTACGCCTATCTGAAAAACGAAGGCTACACGGATGACGAACTAAAGAAAAGTTCGCTGTTTCGTTATACGGAGAAGGGGGTTTCCGAGTTCTTCTGGAACCGCGTGATGTTCCCAATCCTGAATGAGCGAAATAAGGCGATCGCATTCGGCGGCCGCGTCATGGGCGACGGCGAACCGAAATATCTAAACTCGCAGGAAACGGTGGTGTTCGAGAAGTCGAGAACGCTTTACGGCCTGCATGAAGCCCGGCGGGCCCGGGAAGGATACCTGCTTTTGTGTGAAGGGTACATGGATGTCATTTCCCTCCATCAGGCAGGGTTCAACAACTCGGTGGCGGCCCTCGGTACCGCGTTTAATGAGCGGCATTGCATGATCCTTCGGCGTTATACGAACGAAGTCATCCTGACCTTCGACAGCGACGGAGCGGGGCAGGATGCGGCGAAACGGGCCATACCGTTTTTGAAGGACGCGGGGATCATGATCCGGGTGCTGGATATGAAACCCTATAAGGATCCGGATGAATTTATCAAGAATCTGGGCGCGGACGCTTTCCGCGAACGGATCAAAAATGCTAAGAATTCTTTCCTGTTCGAGATCGACATGATGCGTAAAGCGGCAGATCTGTCCGATCCCGCGAAGAAGACACAGTTTGAGAAGAGTGTCGCGACGAAGCTGATGGAGTTTTCGGACGAACTGGAGAGAAACAACTATACAGAAGCGGTATGCCGAGAGTTTTCGATCGATATCGGAAGCATGAAGCGGACCATTGTGGCGATGGCGGCGCAGGGCTATAAGGTGCCGGAACCGACGAAGACGGTTTCCCATCCTACCCGGTCGCAGCGCGAAGAAGAGGCCAGAGAGAAGGCGCTGAATGCTCAGAAAGTGCTGCTTACCTGGATCAGTGAGAAGCCGGAACTGTATGCGAAGATCGAGGATCTGATCACTGCACAGGATTTCACCGATCCCATCTATGCGAAGGTGGCTGATGAGGTCTTCACCCAGGCGAAAGCCGGGGAGGTCCGCCCCGCACAGATCATGAGTAAATTCACCGGCGAGACGGAGGATGCAAATCGCATCGCAGCCTTGTTCAATACGAAACTGGAACATGCCGACGGTTCTGACCTGGTGCGTGCTTTCGAAGAAGTCGTACGCCGTGTGAAAGAAGATGGACTCAATCATCTGGCGAAGACGGCTACGAGCGTTTCTGTGATCCAGTCGATCATGAAGCAGCGGAGCCGCCTGGCTAAATGGAAATGTGATACGTTGGAATAGGAGATCAGGATGACACTTTCAAAACGTTTGCAGGCCGTGGCGGACCGAATACCGCCGTCGACGACCTACGCCGATATCGGATGTGATCATGGCTATCTTCCCATTGCCCTGGTTTTATCCGGAACGGTCGGGCATGCGATCGCGATGGATCTGCGAAAAGGGCCCCTGGAGCGGGCACGCGAACACGTGGCGCAGAATGGCCTGGAGGATCGGATCGAGCTTCGCTTAAGCGATGGAGCGGATGCCCTTACACCGGAAGATCATGTCGATACGATCACCGTTACCGGCATGGGCGGAAGACTGTTGCTTCGCATTCTTGAGCGTGGTGCAGCTATTTTCCAAAGTGCCCATGATATCTTCGTTAGCCCGCAGTCCGACATTCCGCTGGTGCGCGGAAGGGTTCTGGACCTCGGCTATGCGATCGTGGATGAGTCAATGGTGGAGGATGACGGGAAATATTATGTGATCCTGCACTTACAGCCGGCGGAGCCGGTCGCTCCGATCCCTGATCTTTCGAAAGCAGAACTCCTGTATGGAGCCTGCCTCCGGTCGAAAAAGGATCCGGTTTTATATGAATTTCTGCTGGCAGAGCAGAAGCAGACGATGAAGATCTGCGAAACATTGAAAGATGCCACTACGAAAGCGGCGCAGTCCGCATACAAGCGTGCGGCAGAGAAACTGAAGGTGATCGAAAGCGCATTGCTCGATCAGAAGAGATTAGGAGGTTGAATATGGCAGATAAAATCTTAAAGATCACGCTAGACGGAGAAGTATTTAACGTTCCCGAAGGCACGACCTATCTGGAGCTCGTCCGGCAGAAATACCCGGGGAATTTAGGAATCGTTTTAGTAAGAGAGAATAATGATCTGCGTGAGCTGAATTATGCACCGCGGGATGATGCCGAGGCCGTTACGGTCGATACCACGACGTCCGGCGGTATCGAGACTTACCGCCGAAGCGCGACGCTGCTGTTTTTGAAGGCGATGTACGATACCATCGGCTATAAGAAACTGAAGCAGGTGAAGGTGCAGTTTTCCGTGAGCCGCGGTTATTTCTGTGAAGTGTCTGCAGAGGACACGAACCTGGATCAGGAACTCATAGATAAGGTCAAAGCCTGCATGCGAAAGATGGTGGAGGAGGATCTTCCCATCGAGAAAGAGAGCGTTCCGACCGCAGAAGCCGTGAAACTGTTCCACCGCCTCGGCATGTACGATAAAGAGAAACTGTTCCGCTTCCGCCGCGTCAGCCGCGTGAACATCTATAAGATCGATCGTTTCCGCGACTATTTCTACGGCTATATGGTGCCTTCTACGGGTTACATCCAGCACTTTGATCTGCACCTCTATGAGCATGGGATCGTGCTGCAGATGCCGATCAAGCAGAAGCCGAACGAGGTTCCGCCGTTTGAACCGCAGAATAAAGTATCCCATGCATTGATCGAGTCGAATGTTTTTTCGGCAAAGGTTGGCGTGGACACGGTGGGTGACCTGAACGAGGCCATCGTAAACGGAACGATCCAGGAACTGATCCTGGTGCAGGAAGCTCTGCAGGAGCAGAAGATCGCCGAGATCGCCCGCCAGATCAAGGAGCGCGATGGCGTGAAATTCGTTATGATCGCAGGTCCTTCCAGTTCCGGTAAGACGACATTTTCCTATCGCCTGTCCGTACAGCTGCGCGCGCACGGGCTGGTGCCGCACCCGATCGGTGTGGATAATTATTTCGTAAATCGTGAAGATAACCCGAAGGATGAATTCGGAAACTATAATTTCGAAGATCTGGAGAGCATCGACACGGCACTGTTCGACCATGACATGAACGCGCTCTTACGGGGCGAGGAGATCGAACTGCCGTATTACAATTTCAAGACCGGCCTTCGTGAATACCGCGGAGAGATGTTGAAACTCGGAGCGAACGATATTCTCGTTGTCGAAGGCATCCACTGCCTGAATGAACGACTGTATGCGACGCTTCCGAAGCAGAACATGTATAAGGTCTATATCAGTGCATTGACTCAGTTGAATGTCGATGAGCACAACCGTGTTTCGACGACGGACGGTCGTCTGATCCGCCGCATGGTGCGTGATGCGATGCACCGCGCCATCACGGCGTCGGAGACACTGTTCCGCTGGGAGAGCGTTCGTAAGGGCGAGGAGAAGAATATCTTCCCGTACCAGGAGACAGCGGATGTGGTATTCAACTCCGCGCAGATCTACGAACTGGCGATCCTGAAACTCTACGCCGAACCGCTTTTGTTTGGTGTGGATAAGAATTGCCCCGAGTATTCCGAAGCGAAGCGCCTGCTTAAGTTTTTGGATTACTTCCTGCCTTTGCTTCCTGAGCAGATCCCGAGTAACTCGATCCTTCAGGAATTCATCGGCCACAGCATCTTTAACGTTTGATGGGAGATCATTATGAGATATCATTTGGATGAGTTCAGTATAGCGGATAAGAAAGTCTGCATCCGCGGTTGGGCTGCTTCTGAATACAGGCAAAATACCGTAGACATCCTGGTGAAGGATAAGCAGAAAAAGGATGTCGAGATAAAGATGTCGAAACTCCACCGCCCCGACGTGGCACTGGAGATGTATGGGGATATCAACTACAATAAACTCGGATTTTGCATCGTTGCGCCGCTGATCGATAAGATGTACCTGGTCTTTGTCGAAAAAGATGAGGCCGGCAATGTCGTGAAGCAAAGTGCGCTGCATTTTGGAAAATGGGCGCTGAAGGGACGTTCTGCGCTGGAGAAGACGCCGATCCTTGAGAGTTACCGTTACATTCGGCAAAACGGTTTCAATAAGTATGTCACGAAGTCCTTCCGTAAGGTGTTCAAGACCGAAGAGAATAATTACGTTCGTTGGTTTGAACAAAATCAGCCGACCGCTGAGGAGCTGGATACCCAGAGGAAAACCCGCTTTGCGTTGCGCCCGATGATCAGTATCGCGGTTCCGCTGTACCATACGCCGATCCCGTTTTTGGATGCCATGATCCAATCCGTTCTGGGGCAGGCGTACGGCAACTGGCAGCTGTGCCTGGCGAATGGAAGTCCGGATGACGAGAAGTTAAAGAAGGCACTGGAAGATTATCAAGAGAAAGATCCCCGTATCGTTGCGGTCGAACTGGAAGAGAATCTCGGTATTGCCGGGAATACGAATGCGGCAATCGCCCTTGCGATCGGCGACTACATCGCGCTTTTGGATCACGATGATATCTTAGCGCCGAATGCCCTGTTCGAGTATGTAAAAGTACTGAATGAGCATCCGGACTATGATATGTTCTACAGCGACGAGGATAAGGTCGATGAGAAAGGCAAGAAGCATTTTGAGCCGAACTTCAAGCCGGATTACAATGTGGATCTGTTCATGACGAATAACTACATTTGCCACTTCTTCATGGCGAAGAAAGAGATCGTGGATCAGATCGGCGGCTTCCGTCCCGGCTATGATGGCGCTCAGGATTATGATTTTATCCTGCGCTGCATCGAGAATGGTAAGCATATCCATCATGTACCGAAGATCCTGTATTATTGGCGTTGTCATAAGAATTCGACGGCCCGTGATTTCTCGAGTAAGGAGTATGCATACGATGCCGGACGCCGTGCCCTTCAGGATCATTTCGATCGTCTGGGCATGAACGTTACAACACAGTACGGACCGCAGTTCGGATGGTATTCCAATGAATATCATCTGGCGAGCCATCCGCTGGTCACGGTCATGATCCCGAATAAGGATCATGTTCCGGATCTGAAACGCTGCATCGATTCCATCTACGAACGTACGACGTACGATAATTATGAGATCCTTGTGATCGAGAACAATAGTACCGAACCGGAGACTTTCGCGTATTACGACGAGATGATCGAGAAGCACGACAACTTCCGCGTGGTCCATTATGAGGGCGGTTTTAACTATGCCGCGATCAATAATTTCGGTTTTGAATCTGCACTCGGCGATTATGTATTGCTTTTAAACAATGATGTCGAAGTAATCTCCGAGAATATTTTCGAGCACATGCTCGGTTTCTGCATGCGCGAGGACGTAGGCGTGGTGGGAGCGAAGCTCTATTACGATGATGAAACGATCCAGCACGCAGGTGTGGTAGTAGGCGTGAATGGCGTAGCCGCACATGCATTTTCCGGAATGAGCCGGGCAGGACTGGGTTACATGGCGCGCGCGGTCGTTTGCCAGAATTACAGTGCAGTCACTGCGGCCTGCATGATGGTGAAGAGCCGTCTGTACCGTGAACTGGGCGGCCTGGACGGGGAGAATTTCGCCGTGGCGTTCAATGATATCGATTTCTGCCTGCGTGTCGGAGAAGCAGGCTACCGCGTCGTTTTCGATGCCGAGACGGAGCTCTATCACTCCGAATCAAAGTCTCGCGGATACGAGGATACGCCGGAGAAGATGGAACGCTTCAGCAAGGAGATCGATCGCTTTTTGTCCCGTTGGAATGCGTTTATCGAAGCCGGGGATCCGTGCTATAATCCGAATTTTTCCAGGGAGAATGCCCAGTATGTTCTGGACACGGTCCCGGTGAAACTTAAAAATTTTGTGAAGAAGTCCTGAGACGTTCGTCTTTAGAGGCTCAATGTTTTTCCGAGCCGGGCGTATTCACCCTGCTCGGAAGTTTTTTAGGAACGGCAGATGAAGAAGAAAGAGTACACGAGCGGCGTGACCGCGGCCGGCCTGGATGAGATCCGGCTGGGCCTTATGCGGATGCGAAAACTCCTAAGATTCCTGGGAGATCCGCAGAATGAACTGAAGATCGTGCACGTAGCGGGAACCAATGGTAAGGGAACGGTGATCGCCTTCTTGAAGTCTGCATTATGCAAAGATCCAATGCGGAAAGTCGGCGTGTTTACGACGCCAGCGGTTTTCGATCCGTGCGAGGTGCTTTGCATCAATAATAAGAATATCACGCCGAAGCGGCTGCAGGCGTTGACGGCAGAGGTCGACGCCGTGTGCGGGAAGCATTTTCCCAAAGAGGACGCGCCGAGTCCGTTCGAGCGTCTGACCGCAAAGGCGTTTTTATATTTTGCACGCGAAAAGGTCGACATCGTTTTGCTGGAGACGGGACTCGGTGGAGATCTGGATGCCACGAACGCCTACGATGGTGCATCGCAGCTCTGTGCGGTGCTGACTTCCGTCGGAGAGGATCATATGGATTTCCTCGGGGATACGACGGCACAGATCGCCGCACATAAAGCCGGGATCTTCCGTGAGAAACATCCGGTGATCCTGGGGACGAATATTCCGCAGGATGCGAAAAAAGTCGTTACGAAGATGGCGCGCGAGAAGCATTGTCCCATCGAAACGAGTGAGAAGTATTGTGACACGATCACCGGGATGCCGCTTTCCATGGAAGGGGGAGCCGCCGTGGACAATGCGGCTTGTGCCTATGCCTGTCTGCAGAAGCTGAAGAAGCTTGGGTACGAAGTGACCGAGGAGGAGATCCGTTTAGGATTTGCCGAAACGTTGTTGCCTGGGCGCTTTGAGACATTCGCGATCGACGGGCGAAATGACCGTGTCGTCATTTTGGACGGAGCGCATAATCTTCCGGCCGCGAAAAGCTGGGCGGAAAATATAAATTCAAGTCGGAAAGACTATAAAAAAATCGTTGTTTGTGGTATGCTTAAAGATAAGGATCACCTTGCTGTTTTGCGGCAGATCGCAAGCGTACATCCGGATGTGGTGTATTTCGGAGCCACGCGGGGAAAACGAGGGCTTTCGGCCGTAACATTGGCCCGGGAGTTTGGGTTGTTTCCGGAGGCAGGGGGCTGCGAGATCCGCAGGTTTTGCGGGGTTCGGCAGGCATTTTCCGAAGCGATGAAACGCTGTGAAACGTTGCAAGGGAAGGTGCTGGTTGCAGCGCTTGGATCCTTCACGTTTATCGGATCGCTTCGAAAAGAGATCCGCAAGAAAAACGACGATCGATAAGATGATTTTGATATAAGGAGCAGGAAATGGATAAGAAGAAGATAGAAAAAGGCGTTCGTATGATCCTCGAGGGCATGGGAGAAGACCCGGACCGCGAGGGACTTTTGGAAACGCCGGCGCGTGTGGCTCGTATGTATGAGGAGATCTTCGCCGGGTACGAAGAGGATGCTTCCAAGCATCTGTCTAAGCAGTTTTCGGGCTGCAATACCGACTTGATCCTGGAGAAGGATATCCCGTTTTATTCGATGTGCGAGCATCATATGGTGCCTTTCTACGGGAAGGCGCATATCGCGTATATCCCCGGGAAGAAGGTTGCCGGACTGTCGAAGCTGGCACGTACTGTGGAAGTCTTTGCAAAGCGCCTGCAGCTGCAGGAGCGCATGACCAGTCAGATCGCCGATGCGATCATGAAGGATCTGGGCGCACAGAGCGTGATGGTGGTGATCGAGGCGGAGCATATGTGCATGACCATGCGCGGTGTGAAGAAACCCGGAAGTAAGACGGAGACCTACGTGCGCCGCGGAACGTTTGCGAACGATGAGAGCCTCACTGCGCGCGTGTTATCGATGATACGCGGATAGAGGAGATCAGATGAAGATCGGAAACAAAGAGTTTGATTTTGGCACCCATACGTATGTGATGGGAATCTTAAATGTCACGCCGGATTCATTTTCCGACGGCGGCAAATATACAACGCTGGACAGCGCGCTGATCCAGGTGGAGCGTATGCTCTATGAGGGGATGGATATCCTCGATATCGGAGGGATGTCGACGCGGCCCGGACATGAGTTCGTTTCGGAAGAAGAGGAGATCCGGCGGGTGATCCCGGTGATCTCGGAAGTGAAGAAACGTTACGACGTGCCGATCTCCGTGGATACTTACCGGTCGAAAGTTGCACGGGCTTCGGTCTGTGTGGGCGCGGACCTGATCAATGATATCTGGGGGCTTCGCGACGATCCGGCGATGGCGCGGACGGTGGCGGAGTCAGGCGTTTGTTATTGCCTCATGCATAACAATACACAGATGATCACGGAGAATGTGGTAGAGGGCGTGATCGCGGATCTGGAGGAGAGCATTCGCATCGCGGATGCGGCCGGCATTGACCGAAATAAGATCATTCTGGATCCGGGCATCGGTTTTGCGAAGAATACCGAAGGGAACCTGGTCTTGCTTAAGAACCTGGACGCATTCCATCGGTTTGGACTGCCGCTCCTTCTGGGATGCTCGCGTAAGTCCGTGATCGGAAATACACTGGAACTTCCTGCCGATGACCGGCTGGAGGGAACGCTGGTGACGACGACACTGGCTGTGATGGCACGGTATGGGATCGTTCGTGTCCACGATGTAAAAGAAAACAAGCGTACAGTCGCGATGGCGGAAGCGATCCGCGATGTGAAGGGGTAATGTTCATGGATTTATCTACGATGGATCAAATCTTTATCAATGAGGTTCCGTTCTATGCGAACCATGGCGTGTTTGCCGAGGAGAAAAGCCTCGGACAGACGTTTTTGCTGTCCTTAAAACTGTTCATTCCGATGACGGAGGCAGCGGAGCGAGACGACCTGAAGAAGACCATCCATTATGGAGAGGCCACGCAGAAGGCGGTCGCCTTTCTGCAGGAGAACACCTATGGTCTGCTCGAAACGGCGGCACATCGGTTGGCAGTTTATCTGCTGGATGAGTATCCGCGCATGGAGGCGGTCACGGTCACTCTGGCGAAACCCGGTGCCCCGGTCCGGTTCTCGTTCCAGTCTCTCGGCGTGAGTTTGACACGTTCCCGCCATACGGCATATCTGTCTTTGGGCTCCAACCTGGGAGACCGCAAGGCGATGCTGGACGCAGGCGTTGACCGATTAAAGGAGCATCCGGAGATCTGCGTTAAGAAGGTCTCCGAGTATATAAACACACCGGCCTGGGGCTACACCGACCAGCCGGATTTCTTAAACGCGGCGGTCGAGATAAGAACGACGCTGTCTCCGCAGATGCTGCTGGCAGCCTGCAGGGACGCGGAAGCTTCCCAGAATCGCACGCGTCAGATCCACTGGGGTCCGCGCACGCTGGATGTAGATATCCTGCTTTATGATGACGAGGTGATCGCAACGCCGGAGCTTTCGATCCCGCACCCGCGGATGACCGAGCGCGCGTTTGTGCTTCAGCCCATGACGATGATTGCGCCGGGCGCATGTCACCCTGTGCTGCACCTTACTATGGAGCAGCTTTTGGAACGACTGAATGAGAGAGAGGATGACCGATGATCGATTACGAACCGATATTATACCGTAATTTACAGAAGTCCGATTTGTATGACGGACTGTGTGAGCTTTTTTCGATGCACGAGGCAAATGACCCCGCGACGCTGGCGATCTATGAGCAGACATTTTCCCGTCTGGTCGGAAAACTGATCGCGGATATCGCGGAGCGTTATGGGCTGTCCGGAAACCTGGCGCATCTTTACCTGACCTATGCATTGATCAACTCGGAAAATGCATACGCTTTGGCACTGGAACGCCGTAGCGAGGACCTTCCGGTCGATTCTCATCTGGTACGTCTGGCACATCAGGACCTGAAGCATTTCATGGACCTGTTTGCCTGCGATTATACTCGCTCGATCGAGGATGAGGTAAAGAAAGACATTTTCCGTGAATACAACTGCATGACAGGTGGCCGTGTGCGTTATCCGCTGGAGACGGTCCACGATGTGAATGTTCTTGCGCGTCAGCTCGGCCATGCCGCACTGGAAGGCGACCTGGACGCGTTCTGTGGATATCTGGAGCGTTTCTATCGCAACATCGGCGTCGGAAAGATCGGCCTGTATAAGGCGTTCCGTATGTCGGAGAAGGTCGTATCCGGCGGCAATACAACGGTCGTTTTGGAGCAGATGACACATTGCAGTACGTTCACATTTGATGACCTGGTAGGTTATAAGGATCAGGTGAAGATGCTTTGCGACAACACCGAGAGTTTCCTGGCGGGACGCTCCTGTAACAATGTGCTTTTGTTCGGCGACAGCGGTACCGGTAAGAGTTCCAGCATCAAGGCCTGCATGAATAAATACTATCCGGCCGGCTTGCGCATGATCGAAGTCTATAAGCATCAGTTCCAGCATTTACCGGACATTATCAAGTCTCTGAAAGGACGGAATTACCGTTTCGTCATCTATATGGACGACTTGTCGTTTGAAGAATATGAGATCGAATATAAATACCTGAAGGCGGTCATCGAAGGCGGCCTGGAGGAGAAGCCGGAGAATGTCTGCATTTATGCGACATCGAATCGCAGACATCTCATCAAAGAATCGGTTCTGGACAATGAAGAAAAACGTGCCGACGATCTGCACGGCGGCGATGGTATTCAGGAGAAACTGTCGCTGGCAGCGCGTTTCGGCGTGACGATCTATTATGGAAGTCCGAACCGTGCGGACTTCGAGGAGATGGTGGTATCCTTAGCGCGTCGCGCGAAGCTCACCATTCCGAGAGAAGAGTTGCTGGCACAGGCGCATCGCTGGGAATTGCGTCACGGCATGATGTCCGGACGCCTCGCAGCGCAATTCATCGCTGACTTGAGCAACCGAAAACTGTAAACCACTGGCATATAAGACCGGCAGAACCGTAAAGGAGGATGCCTATGGCCGTAAAACTGTTCGCTGCAATCGATGTAGGCTCGTTTGAACTCGAACTCTCCATCTATGAAATGAATATGAAAGGCAGGATCGCTTGCATTGACCACGTGCGTCACGTGATCGGTCTCGGAAACGATACCTATCGTGATGGCGTGATCAGCAAGGAGATGCTCGATGAACTGTGTGCGACGTTGTCGGGCTTTAGCGAGATCATGCAGGGCTATCATGTCGAGGCATATCGCGCCTACGCGACCAGTGCGCTGCGTGAGGCGAAAAACCGCGTCATCGTGCTCGACCAGATCAAGGTCCGCACCGGACTTGAGGTGACGGTACTCTCGAATGCGGAGCAGCGTTACCTGACCTATAATGCCATCCCGCTGTGGATGCCGTCCTTCAAAGAAGTCGTGGAGGAGCCGTGCGCCATCGTGGACGTCGGCTATGGAAGCACGCAGATCTCCCTGTATGAGAAGGGACTTTTGATCTTCACGCAAAACCTGGGCCTGGGCGCCCTTCGTATGCAGTCGACGCTGGATGAATTCTCCTATACGGGAGATGTTTACCAGCTCGCTGAAGAACTCGCGGACAATGAAATGGACACGTTCCGGCGTTATGGAAGCGACAGCAAGAACCTGAAGCGCATCCTGGCGATCGGCGACTGTATCCTGTTGTTCGTCGCGAAGGTCATGCATATGCCGAAGGCGCAGGTCATCCGTTCGGAAGATTTTATCCGCACCTATATGGAGGTGCGTAAGACCAGCGCCAACGATATGGCGACGAATTACGGTATCCCGGAGGAGTACGCGAAACTGATCCTTCCGGTAGCCATGATCTATTACCGTTTCCTGATCAACTCGGACGCTACGGAGATCTATCTCCCAGGCGTAAACTTGAGTGATGGTATGGCGACGGAGTATGCAAACAAACAGAAACTGCTTCCTGCAGCTTCGGTCAATGATTTCGCGCAGGAGTCACTGGAAGCGGCACGCCGCATCCGTAACCGGTACCTCGGTAACGCCGAGCATTCCGAGACGCTGTCGGACATCGCGGCGCTCCTGTTTGACAATATGAAGAAGCAGCACGGTCTCGGAAAACGGAGCCGCCTGCTGCTGCAGATGGCGGCGATCCTGCACGATTGCGGTAAGTTCATCAATATCTCGCTTCCGGGCGAGTGTTCCTACTGCATCGTGAAGTCGACGGAGATCCTGGGACTTTCGCAGCAGGAGCAGGCCATCCTGGCCAATGTGATCCGGTTCAACACGATCGCGCTTCCGTTCGACGAGAAGCCCGAGGATGTGCTTACCGCGGAGAGTTACCGCACCGTCATCAAACTGACCGCGATCCTGCGTCTGGCAAATGCTTTAGACCGCAGCCACCGCCAGAAGATCAAGGATATCCGCATTGCCCTCAAAGACGAGCAGCTGCAGATCCTGGTCGACAGTAAGGCGGATATCGCACTTGAGCGTGGTATGCTGGCCCGCAAGTCCGACTTCTTCGCACAGGTCTTCGGCATCACGCCGGTATTGAAACAAAAGAGGAAACTGGGATAGGGATCGGTTTAGATCCGCTTTGCAACGAAATTAGGAAGGTATTCTATGGTTACGGAAAGCAAATATATCAACCGTGAGCTGAGTTGGCTCGAGTTTAACGACCGTATACTGGGTGAGGCCAGAGATAAGACCTTACCGTTGTTGGAACGCCTGAAATTCTTAAGCATTACGGCCTCCAACCTGGATGAGTTCTTTATGGTGCGCGTCGGATCATTGACTGATATGCGCGAAGTGGGATACGATAAGCCGGACATCGCCGGCTACAAAGTCGGCAAGCAGCTCGAACTGATCGGGCAGGCGACGCACACATTTATGAATGGTCAATACCAGACCTTCAACCGTGGACTGATGCCGGCGCTGGAAAAAGAGAAGATCGAACTGATCACACAATATGAGGATCTGACCGCAGAGGAGAAGCAGTATACTGAGCGCTTCTTTGCCGAGGAGATCTACCCGGTACTTACACCGATGGCCGTGGATTCCTCCCGGCCGTTTCCGCTGATCCGAAATAAGAGTCTGAATATCGCGGCGCTTCTGGCGCCGAAGGTCGGCGTGCCGACATTGATTAAGACGAAAAACAAGAAAAAGAATAAAGAGGCGGTGGCGGCAGAGACCGAGCTGGAATTTGCTACGGTCCAGGTTCCGTCCGGATTGCCGCGTCTGATTCCGCTCTCTTCCGAAAAAACGGCACGTTTTGTGTTGTTGGAGGAGATCATCGAGCAGAATATCGATAAACTGTTCCTGAACTACGATGTGGTCTGTGCCTATCCGTACCGGATCACGCGAAATGCGGACCTGGATCTGGAAGAGGAAGAGGCAGAGGACCTTTTGGAAGAGATCGCCCGCCAGATCAAAAAACGTAAATGGGGACGCGCCATCCGACTGGAAGTCCAGAGCGGCATGGATAAGCGGCTCCTGAAAACCTTGCAGAAGCAGCTGCAGCTGAAGCCGGAGTGGGTGTATGCACTTTCGGGTCCGCTGGATCTGACGTTTTTGATGAAACTCAGTTCCCTGGCCGGTTTCGACCATTTGCGTAACAAACCCTTCGTCCCGAAGAAATCGCCGATGATCGATCCGAAACTGGATATCTTTGAGAACATCAAGAAGGGCGATATCCTGATGCATCATCCGTACGAGACCTTCGATCCGGTCGTAGAGTTTGTTCGGAAGGCATCGGAAGATCCCGACGTTCTGGCGATCAAGCAGACACTGTACCGTGTCAGCGGAAATTCACCCATCATCGCAGCATTGGCCCGCGCCGCCGATAATGGCAAGCAGGTCTCTGTTCTGGTGGAATTAAAAGCTCGTTTCGACGAAGAAAATAATATCAACTGGGCGCGTATGCTGGAGCATGCGGGCTGCCATGTAATTTATGGCCTGGTCGGCCTGAAGACGCACAGCAAGATCACGCTCGTCGTGCGCCGTGAGGAGGAAGGCATCGTCCGTTATGTCCATCTGGGCACCGGTAACTATAACGATCAGACGGCAAAACTGTATACGGACATGGGATTATTCACATGTAACTATGCGATCGGCGAGGACGCGACGGCGGTCTTTAATATGCTGAGCGGATATTCGGAGCCGATGACCTGGAATAAACTGGTCCTGGCGCCGCATTGGATGCGCGATCGTTTCCTGTACCTGATCCGCCGTGAGACGAACCACGCGCTGGAAGGCCGCAAGGCACGCATTCTGGCGAAGATGAATTCACTTTGCGATCAGGAGATCATCGACGCACTGTACGAAGCAAGCGCTGCCGGTGTTGAGATCAAACTCGTCGTTCGAGGAATCTGCTGTCTGAAGGCCGGAGTTCCCGGACTATCCGAGAACATCGAAGTCATTTCTATCGTGGGTAATTTCCTCGAGCATAGCCGCATTTTCTGTTTCTACAACGATAATTCGGAAGAGGTGTACATGTCGAGTGCCGACTGGATGCCGCGTAACCTGGATCGTCGTGTAGAGATCCTGTTCCCAATCGAGGACGAGGATCTCAAGAAGCGCACCCTCGCGGTCATGGATGTCCTGCTGTCGGATAATGGTAAGGCACGCCGCATGCTGCCGGACGGAAGTTACGAACGTGTGACTGCACGCGGAAAGACAAAAGTGATCGCACAGGAGTATTTCTGCAAAGAAGCAACACAGAAAGAAAAAGAGATCAAAAAAGAAGAAGAGGGAACCGCTTCCCATACGTTTAAACCAAAAAGTGGTGTTTAATGGTTCTCAAGGTCACAAAAACGTGTGCGAGCACACGTTTTTGCGGACTTTTCGAACCTTGTATCATACACATACACAAAAGCGGACACTTTCGTGTCCGCTTCAGATTTGCAGTAATGGATTATGTTTATATCTATAAAAGGAGGAGGGCCGGCAGGTGTTGGCCACCGGCCTATTATGAAAAAATCAAAAAGTAAATCGATAAAATCGCTTACTTGATTTATCTTATGGTTTAAGTATAAGGGGTATTATTGAACATACCATGTTAAAATTTTGAACAATTTTTGAACATTTTTTCGTTAAAAGGCTTTTCGGAACTTGTAAGAAAAGAGTAAGGAAAAACAAAGTAAGATATGCTATGATATAGAAAGTACAAACCTGACTGAAGGAAATTACGGAGGAAAGTGTAATGGCAGGAGAGAATATTCTGGTTGTTGATGATGAGAAAGAGATTGCGGATCTGGTGGAGATCTACCTGGTCAGTGAGGGCTATCATGTATTTAAAGCTACGAGTGCCCGCATGGGCTTAGCGATCCTCGAAAAGGAGAATATCCAGCTGGCGCTTCTGGACATCATGATGCCCGGCATGAACGGCCTGGAGATGTGTAAGACCATTCGTGAGACCAACAACATCCCGATCATCATGATCAGTGCGAAGTCGACGGAGATCGATAAGATCGTCGGCCTCGGAAATGGTGCAGATGACTATGTTACGAAGCCGTTCAGCCCGTTGGAGCTGACTGCCCGCGTAAAGTCGCAGCTGCGCCGTTATACGCTTCTGAATCCGCAGAATACGAAGGATGATGCGGATGAAGTAACGAAGATCGAGGTCCGCGGTCTGGTCATGGATAAGACGACCCGTGAGGTGACCTTATACGATGAAGAGATCAAACTCACACCCATCGAGTTTGATATCCTGTTCCTTCTGGCGGAGAATGCGGGACGCGTATTTTCCACAGATGAGATCTTCGAGCACGTATGGAAAGAGAAGGCTTACGAGGCCAATAACACCGTCATGGTGCACATCCGTCGTCTGCGCGGTAAGCTCCAGGAGGATAAACTTCAGACGAAGATCATCACCACGGTGTGGGGAGTCGGATATAAGATCGAGAAGTAGGTTGTACTATGAGAGAAGATATGAAGCGGAGTTTCCGCGGTAAGATCGTGATCAACATCGCAATTGGAGCCGTGATCTCCCTGGTCGTTTCCTTCGTTCTCATTTACTACATGGGAGCGATCTCGGACGCGTTGTTGTGGATCGGCGGTAAGGACGGTCTGATCAACCCGTCCAATGTTCAAAAACTGGCGATGTGGCTGATAACGGCGGTCGGTATCGGCGTTTTTGTGCTGGTCTTTTTCCTCTTTCAGTATAACCAGAGTGCCTATGTCAAAGACATTGCGAATGCGATGAAGCGTATCTCCGCCGGAGATCTTTCGGTGAAGGTGCCGGTACTCGGCGACGATGAGCTGTCTTATATGGCGGCCTCCCTGAATGCATTGACCGAGGATCTGCGCATGCTGATCGAGCGGGAACATGCCTCTGAGAAGAGTAAAAACGAATTGATCACGAATGTTGCGCACGACTTGCGTACGCCCCTTACTTCGATCCTGGGCTACCTCGAACTGTTGTGCGCGGATAACAAAAACAAACTGGATGACGAGACCCGCCTCCAGTATACACGCATTGCCCGCGATAAGGCGAAGCGTCTGCAGCAGTTGATCGAGGAACTGTTCGGATTGACAAAGATGAGCTACGGCCGCATGGCAGTCCATCTCTCGAAGATCGACATCGCGAAGCTCATGGAGCAGATGATCGATGAGTTCTATCCGGTTTTTGAGGAGAAGCATCTGGAGTGTGATTTCCACACCGATGTAAATTCTCTGATCATCGATGCGGACGGTGATCTGATCGCGCGTCTGTTCGAGAACCTGATCAACAATGCAACCAAATACGGAGCAGACGGAAAGATGCTTCGGGTGAATGTCCATTATGGCGGAGGCGATTATGTTACGATCGCGGTGACGAACTTCGGACACATCATTCCGGAGAAAGAACTTCCGTACATTTTTGATAAATTCTATCGCGTGGAGCAATCCCGCGCTACGACGACCGGCGGTACCGGATTGGGACTGGCGATCGTTAAGACGATCGTGGATCTGCACGGCGGCAGCATCGAGGTAGAGAGTGATCTGGAAAACGGAACCACCTTTACCGTGCGCCTGCGCCTGCATATCACGGAGGAAGAGCAGTTATTTTTCCAGGGGGAACACAATGACGAACTCGGCGACCTGCCGGCGGTGGATGCGTAAGGAGAGATCCGGGAGCGATCACCGACGTTTGAATGGCGGCGTAGTCATTTGGATGAGCCTGGTGGCCTTGCTTCTCTGTGTATGGTTTCGACCGACCGTGGTTCACGCGACCGATGCGGACGACCTGGATTTTCGGGTCGAGTTATCGCAGGTCCGTGAAATGTACGAAGGGTCATACCTGCCTCTCACGATCACTGCAAGCAGCAGTAAAAACGATTATTCCGGATGGCTGGACCTGACGGTCTGCCAGGATACCGGAAGTTATCTATTGTATTCACAGGAGATCGACATCACGGCCGGGCGGACGCACACGGCCTTATTTGCGTTTCCGGTACATATCGGTTCGAACATGCGCATCCTGCTGCAATTCCGTTCTAAGAGCGGAGAGTACCTGTTTTCGAGGTTTTATACGTTTTCAGCATCCTTACGCGGTGCGACGCGAAAGGAACTGGTCCTGGGACTGGTCGGACAGGCGCTGATTAGTTCGGAGTCCCGTTTTGAGATCACGGCTTATGAAAGAGAGACCTTCCTCACGGATGTGCAGTCGTATCTGGTGGATCCGCGGTCCATCGGCACGGATATCACGTCGATCCTGTGCTATGACATATTGTATCTTTCGGATGACTATCTGGATGTATATTCGCCCGAAGTGATCCGAAACCTGATCAACTGGACGGCACAGGGCGGCATCCTCGTGATCGGTGGTGTTGTCGATAAGAACCGAGAGGAAAGACTGCGTCAGTTGATGATCGAAAGTGTAAAACAACGCGATTTTGAGCGTTTCATGATGATCTCCGGAAACTACTACTTGTTGGGAGACGGAGTCATTTATACCTATGACTACGATTATTTTTCGGGTTATGTTTATTTCCCGAACCAGATCCGCAGCATGCTTCGTTCCGTCTTCTATAACATGCCCGATCCGGTTGCGGAACGCACGCTGGATATGAAGGATCTGTCGGATTATCAGGAAGAGATCTTTGAGGAGTTGCCTTCCTGGCGCTTTGGTATTCCTTCGTTTAAGCGTTATATGCTGATCATTCTGATCTACATTTTCCTGGCGCTTCCTGCGGCTTATCTATTGTTGCGCAGGATCCGAAAGCATTATTACTTGCAGGGAACGATCCTGCTGCTGGCAGTCGCATTTGCCGTTTTGATCTATATTTTGGGCGCCAAATCCCGTATGAGCCTTCCGCACAGTTCGCTTTTGTCGATCGAGGAGTCCTACGGGGATCTTCAGGTCACACAGAGGTACCTGACACTGCAGACGCTATATGATAAAAAGGCGTCGATCTATCTGCGTACGGAGGACCAGTTCCGACTGCAATCGTCGGCCACGCCCGAAGCATCGGACTCTTATGCGGTCTGGGATCATAAACCGGATCCGTCCGCCTATTCGATGGAATATTCCGTGGCGGGAGATGAGGTAAATGTACTCATCGGTAAGCGTCAGTCCGGTCTGTTCCGCTTTATGTCGAATGCGGTCACTGACTCGATCGAAACGAAGGACGACGCTCCGCTCTTCGTGCTGAAGATGCAGGATGGTATTCCCGAAGATGCGACAGAATCAATCTATGGAAATGACACGGACGAACTGCAAGCGGTCTATCGAAACTGGCTGATCCGAAACTATCCGGATCTGGATATCACGGATAATTCCGTCGAAATGCTTGCGTCCTATCTGAAGTCCCATGCATACCGGTTTTCCGAAGGAGACTTCACGATCGAAGTTTATAAAGTCGAAGGCGAGGAGGCGGCGATTGTGACACGCGATACCGAAATGATCAAATCCTCGTATGTACGATTTAAGATCACCGAAAGATAAGCCGAAAGAAAGAGAAAGGAGGCGCCGACTGTGGCAGAAAGTTACGAACCGATCTTACAGGTCGAAAAAGTGAATAAAAGTTTCGGCAGATTTCGTGCGCTTACCGATCTTACCTTCTCGGTAAATGCCGGCCATGTTTTTGGCATGGTAGGGGAGAATGGATCCGGAAAATCCACGGCACTTCGCATCATTGTTGGATTGCTGCGCGCAGATTCAGGCTCGATCTCGATCTGCGGTCTGGATGCTTCGGAGAAACCGTCTGAGATCTACCATTACATCGGTTATGTACCGGATTCGTTCGGCCTCTATGAAAACCTGCTGGTCCGTGAATACATGACGTTCTTTGCGGAGGCCTCCGGACTGGAGGGCTACCTCGCACGCCGCCGTATCAGCAACGCCTTGGAGATGGTGGGGTTAGTCGGAAGGGAAGGCGTCTATGTCGACAACCTTTCCTCGAGTATGAAGCAGAGGTTATGCATTGCCCGTGCGATGCTGAACTATCCGCGGCTGCTGATCCTGGATGACCCGATGAAGGGCATCGACTTGAAGAACCGTTTCGAACTGCGTGATGTGATCCGCGATCTGTCAGCGCAGGGAACGACGATCCTCATCAGTTCGCACATGATCACCGAATTGACCGAGTTTTGTACCGATCTCGGTATCATGGCCGGCGGAACGATGACGGAGCAGGGGAGCATGGAGTATTTCCTGAAGCAGTCCCGCCGTGACCGTCCGATCAAGATCCGCCTGTCCGGAATGACCGACCGCGCCATCGAGGTGCTGGACCATTCGGAACATGTCCGTGCGGTCTCGGCGGATCAAAACCAGCTGCATGTGATCGTGGATAACAGCGCAGACGTTGAGGCAAATATCCTGGCCGCCCTGGTGCAGGCTGGCGTTCCCGTAGTTTCCTTCCTGCGAGAGGAAGAAAACTTCGAGGCGTTCATAAAACGAAAGACGGGAGGCGATGTGTGATGCAGAAAAACCCGGTCTTGAAGCGGGAAGTGCGCGCAAACATGCGCTCCCCGAAACTGATCTTAAGTATCATCGGCTTTAATCTGGTACTGGCTCTTTCCGGCTTCATTTTCCTCGCGTTCTTCGAGGAGGCCCAGCCGCTGGAGCGACTCTTCCTGGAACTGTTTTTCCAGGAAAATGCGGCCAGTTCGATGACGGCCAATGAACTAGCCTATAATTCCATACGTTTGCTGTATTGTCTGCTGATCTTGCTGGAATTCGTACTGTTGTTTTTCATCATTCCGACGTTGACCGGCAGTATGATCGCGGGTGAGAGGGAGCACCAGACGCTCGAACTGATGTTGACGACGCAGCTTACACCGAAGACCATCGTGTTCGGTAAGCTTCTCGCGATGATGAAGACTATTCTGATGATCCTGATCTCGACCTTGCCGATCCTCTCCCTGGTCAATGTATTCGGCAGTTTTTCCATGTTTGATATGCTGGCAAGTTTCGGCGTTATGCTGGTCGTATCGTTCTTCCTCGGCAGCATCGGCCTGCTGTTCTCGGCGTGGCTCAAACGTTCCGTTCCGGCAACACTCTGCACGTATATCGTGTTGCTGGGACTGTGCATCCTGCCGTTGATCCTGGTCCGCCTGATGCCTGAACTCACGGGCTCCAGCGGCGGCCGACCTGCGACCTTTGCATATTCATTGGCCATGCTGATGAATCCGCTGCTTACCATCGTATGTTTGCTGAAGATGCGTTTCGGCGCGGAAGCCTCGTTCGTTTCCTACCTCGAAAGCACGACGCGTCTGGCGGCCGACTCCCCGATCGTTAAGCACTGGTTGATCATGAGCTTACTGCTGCAGGTGACGATCGCATATCTGCTTGTATTGCTTGCAACGAAATATCTGCAGCCCCGGTACCGCCGACGGGAGATGAACGGCGCGATCAAAGAAAAAATGTCCGCTGAAAGTGAAACTGCGGACGAGAAGGAGTCATCATGAAGAAGATCCCCAGTTTTGAAGTCAACCATCTGACATTGATCCCCGGTGTTTATGTGTCCCGGATCGATCATGTGGGCGATGCGACGCTGACGACGTATGACCTGCGCATGACGCGCCCGAACTATGAACCCGTTATGAACACAGCGGAAGTACACTGCATGGAGCATCTGGGCGCGACCTTTTTACGCAACCATAAAGAATATGCATCCCGGGTCATTTATTTCGGACCGATGGGATGCAGAACAGGTTTCTATTTGATTTTAGCCGGCGAGGAGACACCCGCGCAGATCGCGCCGCTCCTTCGGGAAATGTATACGTTTATGTCGACCTTCGAGGGCGATGTGCCCGGAGCCGCTCCGCGCGACTGCGGCAACTACCTGGATATGAACCTGCCCATGGCACGGTTCTGGTCGAAGCGTTATCTGGATGAGGTTCTTTGCGGGATCGAAGATCACCCGGAGCGCATGGTATATGCGAAATAGCGCGTAAACGCCTTTATTCCGCGCTTTGCAGGATGCGGCGCAAGAATTCACGCCCATAGGCGGAAAGGTCATTATACGCGTCCTGAGCGCGAATATAGCCACAGGTAGCGATAAAACTCCGCCGCAAAATGGTATAAGAACTCTCGTCCTCAAGTGCAGAGAGGCTCTTCCCTGCAGATATGGGGATCAGAGGCATCGGAAGGAAACGTCCGGAAACTGTTTGATAGCAGGTTTCGGGCGTTGCTTTTTTGCACAATTCCTTCGGCAGGAGCGCGGCGAGATCTTTATGCATGACGCCGTTTTCTCCCTGCACGATCACATAGTTACGATAATCGGGAAAATATAACTTGCAATCTTCAGTGCTTTCATATACCGTTAGCAGGACTTCTTTACCGATGATCCTGCACTCAAAATCCCCGCTGAAGCGATGTACCGGAACGGGCACCGGTTTTTCAAGACTTCCGGTGAGCGCGAAGAAGGATCCGTGACGCTCTACGGTGAAATCGATCGGTTTTTCGGTCAATTCGCCGAAGGAGAGCAGACGCTTCAGAAGAACGAGGCTTTGCAAGTCACACATGTTGTGGAGCAGAAGTGCATCCATGACCTCGTCCGGGATCGGCCGAGGTGCATTTTGATAGAGAGCGGACATCTCACCGCCACTTAAAAAGCATCCGGCGTCGGCCCGCTTTCGTTCGATACGTTCCTCCCATTCGCCGAGTCTGGATCTCGATACATAGAGGAGATTCTGCAACGGACGCAGCAACGTCAGATAATCATCAAAGGCCAGGTCCGTAAAGGAAGAAGCATCCAGGTAATACTGATGCATGCAACGCGAAAGATATGTCACGTCGAAACGTTTTCCAGAGAAAGAAACACACTTTTTAAAGCCACCTGCAAATTTCAGAAAGTCGCGGAGGATCTTTTGTTCGTCCAGCATTTCTGAACCGAACCAGGCATGGTACATCCATCTTCCGTTTCCGTTTTCATCGGACTCGAAGCAAGCCGTACCGATGAGGTACAGGTAACTTTCGTCCGCGCGCAGGCCGGTCGTTTCGATATCCAGATAAAATAGATCGGGCGAAGATGCCGGAAACATAGCCGCAAGCGCAGCATCCTGCGTGAGCGGCCGATGGATGTATTTCATGAATGAGTCCTCGGTTTTCCTGGTATTCACTATTGGTTTGCATATGCAAACCTTGCGTAGATATTCTACCACAAAAACTGCGGAGTTTCAAACACAAGTCGGAGGGCTTGTGTGAATTTGTCTTGCAAATCCGCCCGCAAATATGATAAAATTACAGCGAGTGTATAGCAATACGTACATATGGAGGTAGCAGGATGATCGCATTTATCGAAGGAGAACTGGCAGAGAAATGTCCGGACGGTATCGTCGTGGACTGTGGAGGTGTCGGCTATTTTATCGGCGTTCCGGTCTCGCTGATCGGAGCATTGCCCCAGGTCGGTTCCCGTGTGAAGATCCACACCTATCTGCACGTACGTGAGGATGCCATGCAGTTGTACGGATTTGCATCGAAGAAGGATCTGGAATTATTTAAACTGTTGATCAATGTCAGCGGAATCGGGCCGAAGGGCGCACTTTCGATCTTAGGGTCGATGACGCCGGAGCAGTTGCGTATGGCGATCGTTGCAAACGACGCGAAGGTCATCGCGAAGTCGCCGGGCATCGGTGCGAAGACGGCGCAGAAGATCATCCTGGAACTCTCGGATAAGGTGAACATCGAAGATATGATCGATGTTGCGGATGCACCCGCATTTGCCGCGGGAGATAAGGCAGGGGCGGCGCTTTCCGGCGTGGCGGCGGATGTCATGCTGGCGCTGGTGAGCCTCGGCTATTCGAACTCGCAGGCACTGGCAGCCGTGAGCGCAGTATCCGAAGCCGACGCGACCGACGAGTCGACCATGCTGAAAGCAGCACTCAAGAACATTCGTTAGAGGTAAATCATGGGAAAACGAATCATCACTACCGGCATCACGGAAGAAGACGAGAAGGTCGAGAGCTACCTTCGTCCGCGTACGCTGGATGAATATATGGGGCAGGAAAAGCTGAAAGAGATGCTTTCTGTCTATATCAAGGCGGCAAAGATGCGTCACGACCCGCTGGATCACGTGCTTTTGTACGGACCGCCCGGACTGGGTAAGACGACCCTGGCCGGTGTGATCGCAAACGAGATGAACTCGAAGCTGAAGATCACTTCGGGCCCTGCGATCGAGAAGCCGGGGGATCTGGCTTCCGTCTTAAACGGGCTGGAGCAGGGGGATGTTCTGTTTGTGGATGAGATCCACCGTCTGCCGCGCCAGGTCGAGGAGGTTTTGTACCCTGCGATGGAGGATTATGCCATCGATATCCTGATCGGAAAGGGGCCTTCCGCGCGCAGTATCCGCCTGGATCTGCCGAAGTTCACGCTGATCGGCGCAACGACGCGTGCCGGCCTTTTGACGGCGCCCCTTCGCGACCGTTTCGGGATCACCCATCGTATGGAATATTATACACAGGAAGAACTGAAGCGTATTCTGATGCGTTCCGCCCGCGTGTTTGACTGCGAGCTTTCGGAGGACGGAGCCGAAGAACTGGCCCGCCGTTCCCGGGGAACGCCGCGTCTTGCGAATCGCTTGCTGAAGCGTGTCCGCGATTTCGCTCAGATCAAATATGACGGCAGGATCACGACGGAGGTGGCGAACCATGCCCTCGATCTGTTGAATGTCGATCGACTGGGCCTGGATGTCGAGGATCGTCGCATCCTGGAATGTGTCATCACGAAGTTTGACGGTGGTCCGGTGGGACTGGAGACTTTGGGCGCCGCCCTCGGGGAGGATATCGGAACGCTGGAGGATGTTTACGAGCCTTATCTGATCCAGAATGGCCTGCTGCAGCGCACGCCCCGCGGCCGCGTTGCGACCCGTCGGGCGTTCGAGCATATGGGATATGCGATCCCGGTGAACCTGCAGGAAGAACATTGACCGCATATTTAGTGGGAAATCGCATTCAGGATTGACAAAAAGCACCATATATGGTATAATTACGGGTGGAAGAGTTGCGTGACACGGAAACATTACGTTCATGCGACTCCTAAACCCGCATTTTTATATATCGTTTCAAGTGCGCGAAAGGATTTTATCATGGAAAAAAAGACGGTTGACGTTATCATTAACAGCAAGGTGTATTCATTGACTGGGTTTGAAGAGGCTGATTATCTGCAGAAGGTGGCGGCTTATATCAACGGAAGACTGCAGGAACTGAAGGACCAGCCGGGCTTCTTACGACAGAGCCCCGACATGCAGAATGTCATGCTTCAGCTGAACATTGCGGATGATTATTTCAAATTGCGTGATAAGTATCATGAGATGCAGGAGACGATGATACGACAGGATAAGGATCTCTACGCTCTGAAGCATGAGGTAGTAGAGAAGAAACTGAAGATCGAAGAGCTGGAAAAGAAACTGGCCGGCGGCATCTGATGCGCCGCATTCGCCTATGAACAGATCTTCGAGTTTGACCGAACTTTTGGCGCCGGCGGGCAGCGTCGACGCCATGAAAGCGGCATTTGCCGCCGGAGCGGACGCTGTCTATGTCGGCGGGGCACGCTTCGGTGCCCGCGCATACGCAGAGAATCCCGACCCGGACCAGCTTTTGGAAGCGATCGATCGGGCGCATCTGCTCGGTAAAAAAGTATATTTGACCGTAAATACATTGCTTACACAGAGGGAGCTTAGTCGTCAGCTGGACGCGTTCTTGCGCCCTTATTATGAGCATGGACTGGACGGCGTGATCATCCAAGATCTCGGGGTGCTTCGCTACGTGCGGGAGCATTTTCCGGGTCTTTCTTTGCATATAAGCACACAAGCCGGGATCACGGGAGCAGAAAGTGCTAAACAGATGCAGCGTCTGGGAGCTTCCCGCGTGGTGCCGGCTCGTGAGCTTACACTGGAGGAGATCCGTGAGATCTGTGCGATCCCGGGCTTGGAGGTCGAGTGCTTCATCCATGGCGCACTTTGTTATTGCTATTCCGGCGCATGCCTGCTCTCGAGCATGCTGGGCGGACGTAGCGGAAACCGCGGCCGGTGTGCGCAGCCTTGCCGTCTGGCATATCGTGTCTGCGCAGATGCGGCGGGGAAGCAGGAACTGCCCGGTCAGCAGGACGGATATGTTTTAAGTCCGAAGGACCTGTGTACGATCGACCTGTTGCCGGAGCTCATCGAGGCCGGTGTACAGTCGTTTAAGATCGAAGGCCGGATGAAGAAGCCGGAATATGTGGCCGGGGTGACGACCATTTACCGCAAATATATGGACTTGTACCTGCAACAGGGCAGGGATGCTTATCGTGTGGATCCGGAGGATCGCAAGAAACTGGCGGACCTGTTTTCACGCAGTGGTTTTACGGATGGATATTTGACTCGCCACAACGACAAGAGTATGATGACACTGCAGGCTCCGCCGCTTCGTGCGGAGAACGAGCCGTGGACGGAATATATCCGCGAGCATTATATCAAGGAGCAGGCGAAGCGACCCATTACGGTAACAGCGCAGTTTCACGTGGGCGCGCCCGCCGTTCTTACAGCACGCGCAGGCGAGATCCAGGTTTCTGCCATGGGTCCGGTATGCGAACCCGCGCAGAAGGCGCCGACGCCGGCCGAGCGCATTTTGGAAAATGTGAAGAAGGCAGGAGATTATCCGTTCGCGATCACGATCCCCGAGGCGGACAGCGAGATCGATCCGAATCTCTTTTATCCCATGGGCGCGGTCAATGAACTTCGCAGAGAGTTGCTGGGGAAGTTGAAAGATGCAATTCTGGAAAACTATCGGAGAGAAAACGGAGAGAAAACATTTTCCTCGACGAAAACGGACTCGCATGAGGTGCCGACGCCGACGCATTACGCAGCCGTCGTCTCCACAAAAGAGCAGTGGGACGCCGTGATGGAAAGCGGATCAGAACTGTCCGCCGTTTATTTGGAACCATTCTTGCTCACTGCGCAGAATGCGGAAGTATTTCGCAAAGAGGCCGAGGCACATGGTAAAGAAGTGCGCCTGGCTCTGCCGCATATGATGCGTGGGAATCTTCATTCACTGGATCGTTTATGTAAAGAGGAGAGCGTGCGGGACATTTGCCGAAACGGGATGCTGGCGCGAAATCTGGAGGGTTTTATGTGGGCGCGGGAAACATTTCCCGTGGCGCCGGTCTACGCAGACCACAGCCTCTACACGTTCCAGAAAGAGGCACGCGCTGAACTGTTATCCATGGGCTGCGCCAGGGATACGGTGCCGCTGGAGCTGAACGAAGCGCAGATGCTGGACCGCGGTCTAAACGGCAGTGCCTGGATGATCTACGGGCGCGTACCCATGATGGTTTCCGCCAACTGTCTGCAGAAGTCCACACATGGTTGTAAAAACGTTCCCGTCGTATATCTGAAAGACCGGATGGGAATGATATTCCCCACACGCTGTGTGTGCGCGTTTTGCTATAATATAATTTATAACAGCCTGCCTGTCTCGATGCATGAGGAGCATAAGAAGTATCGGGAACAGGGCGGATTATCCGAACTAAGGCTGTATTTTTCCGTGGAGGATGCTGTGCAGACGCGGCAGGTCCTTACGCGGTTCGGACTGACGGAGGCTGCCGAGGCGGCACCATCGCCGGAATATGAATTTACCAGGGGGCATTTTAAGAGAGGCGTTCTATGACAACGATTTCGGGAAGTATCCAGTTATGTAAATATCTGTGCATCCTGTTGCTGGTGATCTACACGATCAGCAGCTTTGAATTGTTGTCCGTTCGTAATCGCCGCCGTCAGGAATTACGGTTCTGGTTCCACAATCTGTTGATCTTCGTGCTGCATTTCCTGATGAATATGGCCATCCTGGTACGTCTGCAGGACACCGCCTACCTGTTTTTCTATCTGGAACAGGTCGGCTTCCTATTGCTGTTTTTGATCCTGCACCGCCTGCTTTATAAAGACAGTAATCTGGCCGTTTTAGGTCATATGATGATGCTTTTGGTCATCGGTCTGGCAGTTCTGACCCGCCTTTCGTTTGATAAGGCGCAGCGGCAGTTTTTCTATGCCTGCCTTGCGGCGCTGGTTTCCCTGATCATCCCTTATGTCATTTCAAAGGCGAAGATCACGCGTGTTCTGGCTCTGGTTCTGGGCTTCGTGGGCCTCGGTGCTTTGGGTGTCGTGTTTATCCGGGGAAATGTCGTTTACGGCGCCAGTCTGTCACTTCGTATTTTCGGCATCGATATCCAGCCTTCAGAATTTGTCAAATTGAGTTACATCCTGCTGCTGGCATTGATGTTGCGGAACAATGTAACACCGAAAAAGATCGCATTGTCCCTGGTAGTCGTAATGGCGCACGTGGGCATTCTGGTCTTGTCGAAGGACATCGGATGTGCAGTGATCTTTTTCCTGTCGTACTTGTTCCTGCTTTGCTTTGCAACGAAGGGCGTGAAGACATCCCTGATCATTTTGGGATGTTCCATTCTCGTGATGATCCCGGTCTATATCCTGTTCCTGAAAGTAAGTCAGAGCGGTGCCACCGGAGGCCTCGCGAAATATATTGTTAAACTGTTTTCGCATGTGCAGGTGCGTATCGTGAACTGGCGTGATCCGTGGTCGGTGATCGATTCGGACGGTTACCAGATCACCCAGTCGCTGTTCTCCATCATGACCGGAGGCTTTTTGGGCACCGGCCTGGGCCTGGGCAATCCTACAAAGATCCCGGTGGTGGAGAAGGATTTCCCGTTTGCATCGATCTGCGAGGAGATGGGCGGCATCTTCGGCATCTGCGTGATCCTGATCTGCCTGTGCCTGCTTTTGTCGATCCTGGCAACGTCGATCACTATGAAGAACCGTTTCTACAAGCTGATGGCGGTCGGCCTGGCTTCCATGTATGGTGTGCAGGTCTTTCTGACGGTCGGCGGTGTCATCAAGATGATCCCGCATACGGGTGTAACATTGCCCTTTATCAGTTACGGCGGATCCTCGATCTCGTCGACATTCTTCCTGCTGGCCATCGTGCAGGGCATTACGATCCTGTCACGCAAACGAGAACGCGACGAGATGCGGCTGCGCGATCTGGAAGCGGAACTGGAAGAGACACGTGCGGCGATCGCCTACTCGGATGATCCGGATTCGGTAAATGCGTCCCGAAAGCAGCGAGGACGCAAGAAGAAGGCATACGAAGAAGTGGATTATACCGTCGAAGGCATCGAAGAGATGATGACGTCGGAAGAAGCGGACGAAGGTTCGAAACGAGGAAGGACCCGGGATTCTAAGAGAACGAAACGCGCTCAAAAAGCAGAGGCGGAGCAGCCTAAAACAAAACGAGGTTTGGCGGCTTTTCTGGCTGTGTTTACGATCCATTCCGTAGCGTTCCTTTCACTTGCGATCTATCTGGTCTATGTGATCCAGGGAGCAAACTCGGGTATTTTGAATAATTCCTATAATGCCGTTCGTTTGAAAGCTCTGGAGGAGAGCGTGGTCCGCGGCGATATCCTGGCGGCGGATAAAACCGTCCTGGCGACGACGCAGAAGGACGAACGTATCTACCCGCAGGGCAGACTATATGCGCATTTCACCGGCCAGATCGAGCAGGGAAAGACCGGCGTGGAGAACTTGGCGGACTATTATCTGTTGAAGGCGGATGAGAGTCTGTTGGAGCAGATCAGAAACGATATCTCCGGGGATAAACCGAAGGGTTATTCTGTGCAGACGACGATCCTGCCGCAGGCGCAGAAGGCGGCATATGAAGCCATGGACGGGCGCCAGGGTGCAGTGGTCGCACTGGACGCTGAAACCGGTGACGTGCTTTGCATGGTCTCCCTGCCGGATTTCGACCCGAATGAAGTTGCGCAGATCTATGCGGATTATGACGAGGCCGCTTTGGCGAAAGAGAGCTTCTTCCTGAACCGTACGGTTTCCGGGCTCTACCCGCCGGGATCTTCTTTCAAACCATTGGTTCTGCTCGCGTACATGCGCGAATTTCCCGATTATTATGCGACCATGACCTATGATTGCGATAACATTTACTCGATCGTGAGTGAGGCAGAAGGCACATACGAACTGCATTGCTCGGATGAAAAGCACCATGGTATGGTCGATTATAAACAGGCATTGGCCCAGTCCTGTAATGGTTTTTATGCAGACCTGGCGCTGCGTGTATCTGCTACAGAATTCAACACGACCATGGATGGGTTCGGCTTCAACCGCCGCTTGTTTAAAGAGCACGATGCGGAGGGCCGCGTCCCCGAAGTCCCGTCGCTTCCGATGGCATTGTCCGCAGCAAAGATTCGGGACGATATGACCCTAGCGCAGACCGCGATGACCGGCATCGGGCAGGCGGGCGTACAGATCAGCCCTATGCACAGCGCGATGCTGACGGCCGCGATCGCGAACGGAGGCAAACTGATGAAGCCCCGCTATCTGGACGCGGTTCTCAACGAAAACGGTTCCGTGATCAAACGATACGCAACCGAGATCCTCAACGGGCAATGCATGAGCGAGAGCGAAGCAGCCGTTCTGAAGGATGCGATGTGCTATGTGGTCGAGGAAGGCACCGGCTACGAGGCTAAGACTACCGACTACATCAGTGGCGGTAAGACAGGCTCTGCCCAGTTTATCTCGGGCAATCCCGCGACGCACGCGATCTACACCGGCTTCGGAGAAAAAGACGGAAGGATCATCGCCATCGCCGTATTCATCGAAAACGGAGGATCCGGCGGACAACAAGCCGCACCCGTCGCAAAAAAAGTCCTCGACGCCTGCTTCGGCGTCGAATAAAGCAAAATGTGTCAAAGGGGACCGTCTCCATTGACACACTTTACATGCGGTGGTAAGATAAAGGTAGTTTGTTGACAGTTGGCGGGGAGAGGAGCCACGTGGGGCTTTTCTCGCAGAGTTTGGGCGTTTCGGGAGGCGCTTAAGAGATGGATAAGAATGTAAGTTGCGGTGGTATCGTTATATATCGGGGAAAGATTTTGTTGCTGTATAAGAAGATCGGGAACCGCAGTGATGGCTGGGTATTTCCTAAGGGTACGGTAGAAGAGGGCGAGACACATGAGGAGACTGCGCTGCGCGAGGTCTTTGAGGAGTCTGGCGCGAAGGGTACCATTATGGGATATATCGGCTCGTATTCATATTCATTTCGGGTGCACGACCAGGTCGTTCATAAGGATGTGCATTGGTATCTGATGCAGAGCCAGAGTTTCTACAGCCATCCGAGACAGAAGGAGTTTTTTGAGGACTCCGGGTATTATAAGTATCACGAAGCGTACCATTTGCTGTCCTATCCGAACGAGAAGCAGATCTTGGAAAAGGCTTACCAGGAGTACCTTCGATTAAAGCATGAGCGCATCTGGTATGAGCCGCGTGAACCGTTTCAGCGGGGTGGAGCAGACGAGTGATGTCCTTTTCCATTTTTTTGAAAAAAGTGCTTGACATGAGGTGTTATTTGTAGTATACTTCCACTTGCGTCGAGGTGTGGCTCAGCTTGGTAGAGCGCTGCGTTCGGGACGCAGAGGTCGTGGGTTCGAATCCCGTCGCCTCGACTTTTCTGTTTATTATGGCTCGTTGGTCAAGGGGCTAAGACGCCGCCCTCTCACGGCGGAAACAGGGGTTCGATTCCCCTACGAGCTACGAAATTGCATAAGAGATCTTTAAAAAGTCGATGCGATCCAAATCGTTCATCGGCTTATTATTTTGCCTCGTGGTTCGGAACATGCGGAAAATGCGGATCGCTTGAATTCTCAAACGATTTGTGGTAAAATGTGTAGGATATGATAACATGGCCTCGTGCCTATTTTCGGAGGAAGAGATTATGCCGGGTATTCCTATGCTTGCGTCTTCTATAGTTACCGATTTTTTTGACGGATTGTGGAGGTTTGTACAGGTCATTATCCTGGGGATCATCGAGGGTATTACAGAGTGGCTTCCCATCAGCAGTACCGGACACTTGATGCTGGCTGGGATGTTTTTGGATCCCTTTAATGGAAATAAAGACATTCGGGATTTGTTTGAAGTCGTGGTACAACTCGGTGCCATACTCGCCGTTTGCGTGATCTATTTTCATAAATTGAACCCTTGGTCGAAGGGGAAGACACCGGGTCAGAAACATCAGACTTGGGTCCTTTGGGCGAAGGTCTGCATTGCCAGCATTCCGATCGCTGTCTTTGGTGCATTTTATGAACTATGCAAACCGGTTCATGATTTCTTCCATGATGATCAGATCGCACATGTCATCATCGCGATCACGTTGATCGTATATGGTATTGCTTTCATCGTAGTGGAGAAGTATTTCATTCCGGAACGTCAGCCGGTCAATAAATTCTTTAAACTCTCTTACGAGACGGCGTTCCTGATCGGATGTATCCAGGTTCTGTCCCTGATTCCCGGGACATCCCGTTCCGGCGTTACAATCCTGGGAGCTATGCTTCTCGGCTGCACCCGCCGCGTTTCCGCGGAATATACGTTTTTCCTCGGTATTCCGGCGATGTTCGGAGCCAGTGGTCTGAAGTTCGTAAAGACGATAAAGGATGTTTATATCGATGGAGAAGGAGGAGGCACGATCGGTGTCTATAACTGGTTCCTATTGATCGTTTCGATGGTCGTAGCGTTCTTTGTTTCCATGATCGCTGTCCGCTTCCTCGTGGAGTATGTGAAACGCCATAATTTTACATTTTTCGGTTGGTATCGTATCGCGCTTGGCGTTGTAGTATTGACACTTATCATAGCGATCGGAGTATGATCGCATAGCGCATGAATTATGAGGGCTCCTATGGCCCGGGAAAGGATAGAGAAAATGAGTAAAGCTGTAATCATCGGCGCAGGCCCCGCAGGCCTTACCGCCGCGTATGAATTGTTAAAGAGGGAGCCGTCGACGCAGGTCGTGGTCCTCGAGGAGTCCCAGACTGTGGGAGGCATTTCCCGCACCGTCGTACATAACGGACACCGCATGGATATCGGCGGACACCGTTTCTTCTCGAAGGATGAGAGAGTCTGCAAATGGTGGCAGGATCTGATGCCGATGCAGGGCGCCCCGTCCTTTGACGATGCGAAACTGGGACGTGAGAAGACGCTCAGCGAGGGTGGACCGGATCCGGAGAAGGAAGACCGCGTCATGCTGCTTCGCCAGAGAGTGTCTCGAATCTACTACAAGAAAAAGTTTTTTGATTATCCGATCTCGTTGAAGATGAGCACCATCAAGAACATGGGCATCGGCACGACGATGAAGTCGGGCTGCAGCTACATGAAGAGCGTGGTTGCAAAGAAGAAAGAAGATAATCTGGAGAATTTCTATATCAATCGTTTCGGTAAGAAACTGTACTCCATGTTCTTCGAGGGATATACTGAGAAACTGTGGGGACGTCATCCGAGCGAGATTTCCGCAGACTGGGGCGCGCAGCGCGTTAAGGGCCTGTCCATCGTAGCCGTTCTGAAGGATATGGCGGGTAAGGTCGTTCCTGGTAAGAAGAATCGTAAGGTGGAGACTTCCCTAATCGAGGAGTTCCAGTATCCGAAGTACGGCCCCGGCCAGCTTTGGGAAGTGGTTGCCGATGAGGTCGTTCGCATGGGTGGTTTCATCCAGAAGGGCTGCCGCGTGACCGGGCTGAAGACGGCAACGATCGATGGTAAGAAGAAGGTGACCGGTGTTGTTTACGAAGTCAATGGTAAGGAAATGGTGGAAGCGGCGGATGTTGTCCTTTCCTCCATGCCTGTGAAGGATCTCGTTGCCGGTATCCCGAATGCACCCGAGGACGTTGCTGCGATCGCACACGGCCTGCCTTATCGTGATTTCGTGACGGTTGGCCTGTTGGTAGACCGCCTGAACCTTAAGAATGAGACAAAGATCGCAACGCTCGGAAATATCGTTCCCGACTGCTGGATCTATGTGCAGGATGTCGGCGTAAAACTGGGACGTATCCAGATCTTCAACAACTGGTCCCCGTATCTCGTTCGTGATCCGGAACATACCGTATGGATCGGTCTCGAGTACTTCTGTAACGAGGGCGATGAATTCTGGAACATGTCCGCGAAGGATACCGTGAAGTTCGCCTACAAGGAGCTTCGTAAAATGGGCGTACTCGAGAAGGGCGTGAAGGTCATGGATGCGCATCGTGAGCGTGTGAAGAAGGCATATCCCGCCTACTTTGATACCTATGCGCTTATGGACCGCGTGGTCGAGTATCTCGATGAATATGAGAATCTGTACTGCATTGGCCGCAATGGTCAGCATCGCTATAACAACATGGACCACTCGATGGTCACAGCGTTTGAAGCCGTGGATAATATCCTCACGGGACGCACAGATAAGTCAAATGTTTGGAACGTGAATACCGAACAGGAATACCACGAAGAGGCGCAGGCAAAAGAAGAGGAAGAGACCTCGGAAGAATAATACACAAGAGTTACAAAGGAGCAGGAAACGATGAGTTCCCACATGGAGAGTATGGAGGCAGAAGCCTTAACGGAGAATACGACACAGGTCGAAGACGGGGGAGAGATGATCGAAGAGAAGGAAGCCCGTCCGCTGATCACCGCTGCCGGCCTGCACCTTTCCATCTCTGCAGCATTTGCTTTGTTGGGCGTTTTTACCGTCCTGTTTTATATTTTCGGACCGGGCATCGGATACATGCATTCCGACTGCACCGATACGATCCTGTGGGCGCAAGCCTCCTATGATTCCGGCAAATGGATCTCGCCGTATTTTTACTATGCGGCGCAGCTTCCCTTCGGCGGAAATCTTTTGATGCTTCCGCTTATCCCGATCTTCGGCGTTTCGATCACGACACATAGCCTCGGCATGACGTTCTTTTTGATCCTGTTTACGGCTTCGATCTTCTTGGCTTGCCGTGCCGCGGGCCTGTCGCTCGCATATCGCTTCGATTGCATTGGCCTTACGTTATTGGTGATCTCTTCGTCCGAGAAGATGTGGGAGATCTTCTGGGGGCATGTGATCTACTATAGCCTCGGCGCGATGTTTCTGTTCTTTGGTTTCGCGATCCTGATCTCTCTGGAGAGACGATATCGTGAGAAGAAACTGACTTGGTACGCGCTGGCGCTTGCTGGTCTGTACTTTATGTGCGTTACATTGGACGGCGGACAGATGCTCATTCTGGTCACCGTGCCGCTTTTCGCAGGCTTTTTCCTGGAGCGTTTCTTCGACGCGGAAAACCCGATCAACTGCAAGGAGAATAAAGCATTTGGTATTCTGGCTGCACTTTTGGCGGTCGCAAGCCTCTTGGGCCTGATCTGGCTGTTTGGCATCCTGCAGGCGCATACCGCCGGTTATGCGGACGCATATTCCGTCTGGTCGGCGATGAATGATTGGCCGCAGCATCTTTTGGACCTGCCGAACGCATGGTTTCGCCTGTTCGGTCTGGAGATCAATGAGCGCAAGCCGATGTTCAGCATCGTTTCGGTGGGCTACCTGCTTCGTCTGGTATCAGCGATCGTGATCGCGATCCTGCCCATCGGCCTCTTGATCCGCTACAAGCACATCAAAGACCGTCCCTTAAAGATTTTTCTTTGGTCGCATCTGGTCCTCACGGCAGCGATCGTTTTTGCCTTTGTTTTCGGTCTCCTGTATACGGCCAATTGGCGTCTGTCCCCGATCATTGCTTCGGGTCTCTTGCTTCTGGTATTTACCTTGTATTATGAGATCAAAAAGCGCTCGATCGCACAGCGCCTGATCGTTTTGGTCACCGTGCCGCTCGCATTGACCGCGTTACTGAATTCGGCCGTGATCCTGGGTAAGGGTTTTTACTACAACCGCGATAAAGCCGTATACCAGGTCGCAGATTTCCTGGAGCAGAACGATCTGACCTATGGCTATGCTTCTTTCTGGAACAGCCAGCTGATCACCCTCTACACCGGTGAGAAGGTAAAGGCTCGCAATGTAAGTTTTAACGATGTTGGTATTCAACATGAGAACTATCAGACCAGCACGACGTGGTTCGGGCCGCAGGAAGGAGTTGACCGATACTTCGTTTTGATGAGTTCGAGCGAGTATAAGACATGGCGCAACTCTGCGTCCGGGCAGATCGAGCTCGAAAACGCATTGGAAGTATTTAGAAACGTCCATGGTTTTGTGATCGTCGTCGTCGATCACGACCTGTAAGAGGATGGTTCTGTTTGACACAATAAAATGGGACCCGCCTGAGCGGGTCCTTTGATATATTTATCGATCGTATTTTTCTTCGCAGTAAATGCAACGGTAGGTCGCGGTTTCTTCATCCGCGAGCTCGAACACCTGCGGGATGCCGCGTTCGATGGATGTGATACAACGGGGATTTTTACATTTGATCACGTTGTAGATGCGGGTAGGAAGCTTCAGACGACGCTTCTCGACGATCACGGAGTCTTTGATGATATTGACCGTGATGTTGTGATCCAGGTAGCCGAGGATGTCGAGGTCGACCTGATCCAGACCGCCGGCTATCTTGATGATGTCTTTACGGCCCATCTTTTGGCTCTTCGCGTTGCGGATGATCGCAACCTCTGTATTCAGTTTTTCCAGGTTCAGGGATTCGAAAACCAAAGTGGACATGCCGGCTTTGATATGATCGAGAACGATACCTTCTTCCAGACCGCTGATATTAAGCATAAAAAACCTCCTAAACTATACTGGTAACATTTTACACGATATACGACAAAAAATCAACCATGAGGTGAGAGTATGATCTATCCGAGATTTTTGAATTCAGGCGATTATATCGGTATTTGTGCGCCGTCTGACGGCCGCACTGCCGAGACGGACATCATTCGCCATAAAAGTGCGGTAACGCAGCTGAAACAGGCTGGTTTCTGCGTAAAGGAAACAGCCGAAGTGTTTCAGAGTGAGCGGGGCAGGAGCGCCGCGGCAGGCGTACGTGCGGATGCGTTGAAGAGCCTTCTTTCCGATCCTAAAGTGCGCGCGATCGTTGCCGAATCGGGCGGGGATTACCTTTGCGAAGCATTGCCCTATCTGAAAGATGCGGCGGATATCCTTCGTTCAGATCCGAAATGGGTGCAGGGATATTCGGACACAACGAACCTGACCTATTCGATCACGACCTGTCTCGATATCGCGTCGATCTACAGCAATAATCTCGGAGACTTCGGCATGGTGCCCTGGCATCCCAGCATCTCGGAAAATGTCGATCTTTGGCAGGGAAAACTGTTTAATGGACCGGATCAGGCGTTCGATCACGAGAACTACGAACGCTACCAGCATGGCTGGCTCACGCGCGAGACCGGATTGGAGCCCTACGAATTCAACAGTGATGTGAAGATCATCGGAGTCGATCCAAATGGTAAGAGAGCAGAGCAGTTGGGAGCCTCCGGCCGCTGGATCGGGGGATGCCTGGACAGTATCGTCTGTCTGATCGGTACACCCTATGAGGACGGGGCAGGATTTGCCGCCCGCTATAAAGATGATGGTGTCCTTTGGTTCCTGGAGAGCTTTGAACTGAGTTCGCCGATGCTGACACGCGCTCTGTGGCAGCTGCGCGAGTCAGGAGCCTTTCAGAATGCAAAAGGTTTCGTGTTCGGTCGTCCCGCTATTTTCAACATGCAGTATGATACTGATTACGAAACAGCGGTCCTGGATGCATTGGCACCACTGAACGTTCCGATCGTATTTGAGGCAGACATTGGCCATCAGCCGCCCAGGATCCCGATGGTCTGTGGAGCCCTCGGGTCGTTTGAACTGAAAGGGGATCGATTGATGATTTCGCAGAAACTGAAATCTTGATTTTTCCATAGCATTGTGGTATGATTCGGGTGTAGGTGGGCTATGCCCGTGATCGGTACAAAAAATGCGAAAAGCTTTCTAAGGTTAGGAGGAAAGATATGGAAGCGTTAAAGAAGTATGTAGCAGAGTTTATCGGTACATTTGTTTTGGTTTTGTTTGCCTGCGGAACGGCTGCAGTCGCTGGATGTGATACGAATAAGTTCGATTCAGCATATATTATGACTGCTCTGGCATTCGGCCTTGTGATCGTTGCGATGGCATATTCCATCGGCAACATCTCTGGTTGTCACATTAATCCGGCGGTTTCCTTTGCAATGCTGATCTCGAAGAAGATGGATGTGAAGGATTTTTGCGGTTATGTCGTAGCTCAGTTCATCGGTGCTATTGCAGGTGCAGCAGTTTTGGGCGGCCTGACCGGCAACTTTGATAAACTCGGACAGAACGGTTTGTTTGATGGCGATGTAGCGAAGTCCCTGATCATTGAGATCATCCTCACCTTCGTATTTGTGATCGCCATTTTGGGCGTTACCGCGAAGGCGGAGTATTCTTCGATGGCAGGTCTTGTGATCGGTCTTACATTGACCATGGTACACATCTTCGGTATCCACTTTACCGGTACCAGTGTTAACCCTGCAAGAAGCTTCGGACCTGCTCTGTTTGTAGGCGGCGATGCTCTGGCTGACGTTTGGGTATTCATCGTGGCTCCTTTGGTAGGCGGCGCTCTGGCGGCAGTTTGCTATATGTTCCTGGCAGCACCTTCGGATAAAAAAGATAACGGAAAGAAGAAATAAGAAGATAAATTTATAAGATAAGGTATAGAGCTTAAAAGGCTGAATAGATAATCAAGTCAATGGGCCCGGTAGCGGGCCCAATGACCTGATTATTTTTTAAATAAGTATAGGAGAAGAGGTGAATATTTGCACGCTTTAGAGTCACCAGTTGCAAATTCTAGAGCCACCTTAAACAAATAAATGCAAGTTTGGGAGCCGCCACATGATGTTGTGGTGGCTCACAAACTTGCATTTTGGAAGAAAGAAAAACCCGTTAAGTTTAAATGGTGGGAAGTTCCCCAAACGCTTTCCGGACGTATTACGTCCGGATGCCGGATATCATCCGTTCATTGTACACGCAAGATTTTATAGTTTTGGCGAACACTCGGATTTTATACTTTTGCTTGACATTTTCCGAATAACATGATAAAGTATGAATTGTATAGAGGTTGGACGAAATATATTGTATTTACTTTTTGCAAGGTTGGGATGTATTATGAGTAGTTCTGCACCATTTGTACACTGTTTCAAAACCATCAATGGTTTCTATTTCTACGACGTAAATAAGGACACGATCGTATCGGTAGATGAAGCTGTATTTAACTGGTTAAATGGCGATATTCCTTATGATTCGTTGGACGATCGCGCCAGAGTCAGAGTTGAAAGAATGAAAGCGAAGGGACTCCTTTCAGATAAACGTGTAAAGGTTCTGCAACATGTGGATACAAAAAACATCCACTATAAACTGGAAAATCAGGTGGAGATGTTGATCTTGCAGGTGACTCAAGCCTGCAATCTGACATGCTCCTATTGTCCGTATGCCTACAAAGGTGATAAGGTATCCAGAAGTCATAGCAATAAAATGATGTCCTGGGAGGTCGCAAAACAAGCGATCGATTTCTATTACGCTCATTGTGGGGATATGAATGAAACATGTTTGACTTTTTACGGTGGTGAACCGTTTCTTAACTTTCCCGTGATTCGAAAATCCGTTGAATATGCCAGGGAATTGTTTCAGGGTAAAGGGCTGCTTTTTCAAGTTACTACGAACGGAACCGTGGTGACGGATGAAGTGATCGATTTTTTGGTATCCAACCGTTTTGATGTTATGTTCAGTATTGACGGTCCGGCATCGATCCATGATGTTAATCGGAAAATGAAGACTGGAGCAGGGAGCTTTGATCTGGCATTTGCAAATTTGAAAAAGCTGGTAAATGCTTATGGTGAGGCTTATAAAGAGCATGTCAGCATGAATATGGTACTAAATCCGGAAAATGACCCCGCGGATGTTTTTCGATTGTTTGACGATCCGTTTTTCCATACGTACAGTATTCAATCATATATTCATGTAGCAGACAGGGATATGCTGGAAGATCCGTTTCCTGACTCCGTTGCTTTTCGTGATTATCTTACGACGAGGGGGACATATCAATTATATAATCTGTTAGGTATGGTTTCGGAGAATAAACTGAATGAATTGGATCGTAAGAACGTTTTCAAATATCAGAGAAAGATCGAAGACTATCACGGATTAAAACAGGATCTTCCAGAGGAAGCAGCCCCGAGTGGACCTTGTATTCCCGGAAAGAAGAGACTGTTTGTTGATACCGAGGGCTATATGTACCCTTGTGAAAGAGTGAATGAACTATCGGAGATGCTTAGGCTTGGTTCGGTTTTCGATGGCTTTGATGAAGAAAAAGTCTCAAACATCCTGAATGTATGTGATCTTACACCGGAGAAATGCAGGAATTGCTTTGCTTTTCGTCACTGCTCCATATGTATTAAAGCGGTGGAGTATAAAGACACATTGTCCGTTGAACTTCGAAATCGACATTGTGAGCAGGCCAAGGCTTCGATGGAACGAGATCTTAGGATCTGTGCTTTAGTCAAAGAGTACAGACAAATCTACTCGGAGGAAAATCATGGTTAGTATAACAGTCTACCCTTATGCATCGGAATATAATTCTTTGTTTCGAAGATTGGCACAGGAGAAAGAGGGGCTGACAACATATAATCTGGTCTCGCCGGCGAATTGGAACATCGATGCAGCCGTTGAAAATACGATATTTTCGACGGATTATGAAGATGCAATCAAAAAATCCGAGGAGTTGATCGTTATCGATTCTCCCAAAGCGCATTATTTGTATGTTGATATTGTAAATAAAATCGAGCGAGCATTGGAGATGCATAAAAAGGTCTTTTGTGCGATCAAACTCAAGGATGAGGATATTCAGAGACTGCTTACGAAATCGCTGGAAGATAATGGCTTCGTATATCTTTTTGGTACAGATCGGGAATATGATCTGAAACTTGAAAAGAACACATTGATGAGTCGGCAGAATTGTATCGTTGTTGCCGTTGCGGGGATGATCCGAGGGATGAATTTGTCCGAGGCATGTATCGATTTAGCCGGTGAATATGAAAAACACGGATATAAGGTCGCGATTGTTAGTGGTTATGCGAATTGTGAGTTGCTTTCGAATCATTATCTGATTCCCGATAACATCTTTTCTAACGATCTCTCAGAATATGAGAAGGTACTGGCATTCAATAAGTTTATCGCAGAGGTCGAAAGGATGTCGAGAGCAGAGATCCTGATCGTTTGTATAATTGATGGTATCATGAGTTATTCGGATGTCCACTACGGTGATTTCGGTTTGACTGCTATCGAACAGACTGCTGCATTAAATATTGATTATTTTGTTTTGTCGGTTCTTCCGGAATTCCTTGGAGCGGATACGAAAAAGGTAATGCAGGAATTGAATATGATGTGTAGATATCGTTTGGGTAGTGAGATCGATGCGGTCGTGATCGAGCGCTGTGAAGTGGACGAGTATGAACTGGAAACGAAGGAAAACTATGCTTTCCTGGCGATCGATCCGTCGAAATCATCGACGCTCTTGTCCGAGTTGCGTAAGTTAGATGATGGAGTGAAGTACTACGAGGGTGGGGGACGTTCTACATATGCCTCTATTGTCGAAGAATGTATTGAACAGTTGAGTGATGAGGTAGATGTTTTTTAATTTCAAAGGGTATAGAAATGAATAAGATATATGATAAGTTAGAGCAGATCATCCAAAATATCAAAGGAGAGAACACTGCGATTTCCTCAGAAACCATTGACTTGGATCTTCGAGGAAAAGAATTCCGGTTCAGCGATATTGATTTCGTGTATTTGATTTTGGAGACGCAGTATGAGTTTGGTATTTCATTTTCCGAGGAAGAATTGCTTCGGGATGACTTTCGGTCAATTCGAGCGATCGCAGATGCGATAGTTTTGAAAACGAAAGATGATTTTGCTATCGATGTATGATGTTTCATATAGTTTTGTGTGGATAGCCCTGCATATTCATGCAGAAGGAACGGAAGGAGGTGGAATAAATGAATAAAAAAGTAAATGACAAGAAGAGATTGAACAAAAAGTCGTCAACAAAGATGAATACCGTAAAGGCGTTCGCTGAATGTGACTGCGGTTGGGCAAAAATCGGTTCTCGTGATACCGCTGTTAAGTCTCAACCTTGGCCGTGGTCATGGTAGGTTGAACTGTAGTGAATAACTACTCAAAAAAAGAAGGAAGGAGGTGAAACATATGAAAAAGAAGACCAGTAAGGTAAGATTGACCAAGAAGACGTCCACTAAGATGAATAATGTTAAGGCGTTTAGTGGTTGTGATTGCGGTTGGGCGAAGATCGGTTGGCGTGACACTACAGCTAGCAGTATTGGTTAATGCTCTGATTTTATGATGGAACCGGAAGTGCATTTGCAGGGAAATGCACTTCCGGTTTTGCCTCAAAAAACAAAACCGAGAGAATAGTAAAGACGATATATTTGGAGACAGAGGACTATGACTATCGCAATACTGGATGACGGTGTCCACGATGGTACGATCATCACAGAAACTTATCATATTGATCTGACGGAAGGAAACGAGCCGATCCCGTTTTCTTCCCATGGGACTGTTTGCGCTAAAATCATAGAAAAGTATGGAGATGTGGATCGGTTTATCGATATCCGTATTTTGGAGCCGGATAGACGTGGCTGTATCGAAGGACTTATTAAAGCCCTGGATCGTTGCTTGAAAATGGATATTGATGTGATCAATATCAGTTGCGGAATCGAATTGTTTATGATGGATGATCCGAAAGTCCGCAAACTTCATAGAATGGTACTACGGTTGAAGAGAAAAGGTACTTTGATTTTTGCTGCTCAGAGTAATGTGGGAAGGCTTACGGTTCCGGCCGCCTTTCCAGAGGTGATCAGTGTAGAACATGCTGCCTATTTTCGAAATCGGATCCATTCGATCTATCGCATATCTGATGTTTATATACGAGCTCCTCGCGTGGTCCGTTTGAATAAAGCCTTTATAGTCAGCTACTTACAAAACAGTTATTCGTGCGCCATGGCCTGCGCCAAGGCGAGTAAGAGTGTTTCCTTTGTTCAGAAAACAAAGATGAAACGACATTATTTCCCGCTTTTACGTGATAAGATCATGGTACCCGTCGTATTTATACGAAGAGAAAAGGCTTCGGGGGAATGGGCGGTTTTAATCAAGCGTGCGCTTCAGGAAGAAGGTTGTTTTACGGATATTATTTGTGATATGGCGGGAGATAAAGTTCCGGGAGCGCGTTTCGTTGGAAATGATAGATCCAGGTATTGGCTAGCTAGGTATATACGGGAAAGCTTCGCAAATGTGCTCCTCTTAGTGAGTGCACGCGGACCTGACTTAGGTAAGGATATGGTCGAGATGTATACTGACAAGGATAACCGTATTCATGTGCTTTGCAACAAAACCACAAGGGAATATTCCAATACCTCTAGGGTATGTAAGATCGTGGAGGAGGTCTTGAATACGTATGATCAAAGAGAAGTCGGATGAATATGAGGAAAATAAAGATGGAAGATATTCGAGTTCAGATAAAGCGAAAAGTTACTTCACTATACTATAAGATCGATAAGATCTACGCGAAACACTTAGAAAAGAAGAATGGGGCTGTTCCCATTTCGAGAGAAGACTTCGACCATATCATGGCTATCCATAATCGGGCGTTTCCGTTAGAACCTGACCACAACCCATATGAAAGGTTCCTTCTGATGAACCGATGCTTTAGCTACGCACAATTGCATTATAAGATCATCGGAGAGACATATATTGTTTGGAGTGAACACCTTGGCTTTATTTGCGCCAATAACATAGGAACTGATGGCGATTTCGGCTTTGGAATGGCGGCCTACATAATGTCCGTAGTTAAGAGTTGTAATCACAAATTGATATGGGGATATTTTCGAGACTCGACGACATACCCGTGGGTAATGAAAATGAAAGAAATGAATATGATCCGCATCTACAAAGATAAGAAGGTCTTTTCGGATGTTGGTCATGACCTTTACCACAGTATGATCCTACAGAATCGTAACCCCTCTAAAAAGAGGATCGAGAAGGTCCGAAAAACGCTGAAAGAGAAAGTCTCGGTGCTCTGTAAGAAAAGTCCTCGTAAAGAATTGGCTTAACAACTTTGAGAGAATATAAAAACACCCAACCCCGATGGACTTCGGGATTGGGTGTTTTTTGCCGTTTATTGATTCGGCTTATTTGATGATCACACTACAGAGAATGTAACGTTTCTGGTCAATGTGTTACCTGCTGCATCAACTGCGGTGATCGTAAGTGTGTAGCCGCCTCTGGAAAGCTTTCCGAACCTCAGGTTCGAATTGATCGCGGAACTCTTCAGATCTACGGAGGTGGCGTTCGGATAGATGGTCTCTGTCTGAACGGTCGTACCTTGTGAATTGGAGATCTTTCCGGTCACGCTGGTGATCCTGCTTCCGGAAGAGAAGGAGCCTGTGATGTTACAGCCACTGCCGTAAGAGACTCTGGTAGTAGCCATACCGATACTTCCGGACAGGCCAGCTACGCTCTTTCCTTGGATCGTGAAGCTCTTGCTGGAGGATATGGTTTTCTTAGCATCGGTTGCTGTAACCTTCAAGGTATAGTTACCTGCAGCAAGACTACCGAACTTAAGGTTCGAGTTGATAGCGGAAGACTTAAGGTCAACCGATTTAGAGTTCGGTGAAATCGAAGCGGTTTGAACAACATTTCCTGAACTATTGATAAATACGCCGGTTACGGACGTGATGTTATAGTTGGAGGAGATGGTACCGGTGATGTTGCAACCATTGCCCTGCGTGATCGAAGTAGTATCCATGCCCAAAGAGATCGACAATGTGCTGGCAGGATCCGCGTTCTTAACACTGAAGGTATAATTGCTGGTAACCGATTTCTTAGCGTCGGTTGCAGTAACTCTTAACGTGTAGCCGCCTGCAGAGAGATTTCCGATCTTAAGATTTGTGTTGAGGGCGGTGGACTTGATGTCTACCGACTTAGCGTTCGGAGAAATCGAAGCTGTCTGAACAACTGAACCGGAACTGTTGAGGATCTGGCCTGTTACAGTTGAGATGTTGTAATTGGAAGAAATCGTACCGAGGACGTTGCATCCGGTTCCAGCGGTAACAGGGTTCGTAGCCAGGCTCAGCGAAGAGATCGCGAGCGTGCTGGCCGGATCCGCGTTCTTAACGGTGAAGGAATAATTGGCGGTAACTGACTTCTTAGCGTCGGTTGCGGTAACCTTCAAGGTGTAGTTGCCTGCAGCAAGACTGCCGAACTTAAGATTCGAGTTGATACCGGTAGACTTAAGGTCAACGGATTTAGCGTTCGGTGAAATGGAAGCGGTTTGAACGACCGATCCGGAACTGTTGAGGATCTGACCTTTGATAGTCGAGATCGTGTAGTTAGAAGAAACTGTACCGAGGACATTGGTAGGATTGCCCGTTATGATCGGGTTCGCAGCCAGGCTCAGCGAAGTGATCGCAAGCGTGCTGGTAGGATCCGGGTTTTTAACGGTGAAGGAATAACTGCTCGAAACAGACTTCTTAGCGTCGGTCGCGGTAACCTTTAAGGTGTAGTTGCCTGCAGAGAGATTACCGATCTTAAGATTTGTGTTGAGAGCGGAAGACTTAATATCGACCGACTTAGCGTTCGGAGAAATGGAAGTGGTCTGAACGACCCTACCGGAGCTGTTGATGATCTCGCCCTTTACAGTTGAGATCGTGTAATTAGATGAAACCGTACCGAGGACGTTGCATCCGGTTCCCGCTGTAACCGGATTGGTTGCCAGACTCAGCGAAGAAATCGCAAGCGTGCTGGCGGGATCCTGATTCTTGACGGTAAAGGAATAATTGGCGGTAACCGATTTCTTGGCGTCGGTTGCAATAACTCTTAAACTGTAGTTGCCTGCGGCAAGATTACCGAACTTAAGGTTCGAGTTGATACCGGTAGACTTAAGGTCAACCGACTTAGCGTTCGGTGAAATGGAAGCGGTTTGAACGACCGATCCGGAACCGTTGAGGATCTGACCTTTGATAGTCGTGATCGTGTAATTAGAAGAAACTGTACCGAGGACATTGGTAGGATTGCCCGTTATGATCGGGTTCGCAGCCAGGCTCAGCGAAGTGATCGCAAGTGTGCTGGCGGGATCCTGGTTCTTAACGGTAAAGGAGTAACCACTCGAAACCGTTGTTTTTGTGTCGGTAGCTGTAACCCTCAAAGTGTAGTTGCCTGCGGTGAGGTTACCGATCTTAAGATTTGTGTTGAGAGCGGAAGACTTAATATCGACCGATTTAGCGTTCGGAGAAATGGAAGTGGTCTGAACTGCCTTACCGGAGCTGTTGATGATCTCGCCCTTTACAGTCGTGATGTTGTAGTTGGATGTTACAGTGCCAAGGACGTTGGTTGCACTTCCTGCTGTAACAGGGTTTGTAGCCAGACTCAACGAAGAGATCGCGAGCGTGCTGGCGGGATCCTGGGTCATAACGTAGAAGGTACAACTGCTCGAAATGGACTTCTTTTTGTCGGTTGCAGTAACCTTCAAAGTGTAGATACCTGTATCGAGTTGTGCAAAACGCAGGTTGGAATTAAGACTGGAATTCCTGAGGGAAAATGAATATACATTCGGAGTAATGGTGGTGGACTGAACGACCTTGCCATTGCTGCCAATGATCTCACCCTTGGCTTGCAAGATGGGGTAGTTAGAGGATATGGTTCCCAGAACGTAGCAAGGATTACCTTTGACGATCTGGGTCGTCTCTGTTTTCAAGCCATTGATTGCGAGCGTGCTTGCGACGTCGGGAGTAGGAACGGGTTTAACGATCTTAAATGAAATCGTTTTCTTGCAAATTCCCGCAGAGTCGGAAGCGGTGATGTTTAAAGTGTACTTACCTTCATCAAGTTTTCCGAACTTCAAATTCATGTTTACATCGGAAGATCTAAGGTCCAAAGATTTGGTGCGAGGGGAAACGGTAACCGTCTGAACGACCTTACCATTACTATCGAGAATCTCGCCCTTCACGGATGTGAGCAGGTAGTTGGAGGAAGCGGTACCATTGATGTTGCATGCATTTCCAATTTCGATGACTGTGTTATCCAAACTCAGCGAATTGATCATGAGCAAACTGGGGGCCGGCGTTGAGGTAGAAGCTCTATCACCAACCCAAAAGAAAATTGCGTTCGAAAGGGTTTTATTGTTGGCATCCGTTGCGGTGATCCGTAAGGTATAAGAACCATCCAGAAGTTGTCCGAACTTCAGTTCCATATTGACATCGGAAGACTTCAGGTCGAGGTAAGATGCATTCGGGTTCACAGTAATGGTTTGAACAACGTTACCGGAACTATTCAGAATCTCACCTTTTACGGACGTGAGCGTAGTATTGGAAGCAACATAGCCTGTGATATTGCAACTGACACCGCTATCCAGCGTGGTGTCATCCATGGAAGGTTTCACTGTCAGCTGATTGACGCCAACATTTGCAGTGATGCCGTATCCATTGCCTCTGGCTTCGGATGTGATAGTGCTCCTGGGATATTCACGGCCACAGAATGTTGGATGGTTGGGGTCGTTGACCTGGAAGAATTCATTTCCATTATCGTCTTTTCTGTATCCGATGAGAACGATATAGTGGCCGTGCTTGGTGAATGTTCCGGGTCCCATATGTGCAATAACGGGCCGTCCGTTCTTGATCGCATCGATCGCGTCATTGATGGAAGAGGACCAAGTAACAAGGACGGAATCCGGGGCACAGATATACGTGATCGTATCGTGGCTCAGGCCATCGCCCTTATAAAGATCCGCGTCAACGGCTCTCTGGAAAAAAACATTCGGGTCAGCATTCGTGTTCCTATAAAAACCTACGACCATGGCGCTGCTGGCAGCTCCACAGCCACTGGTTTGAACGGATACGATTTGATCGTCCGTGTTTTTTACCACATTTCCGTTTTTATCATAGAAACATGTGGTGTAATCGTTCTGGTTGATGTAGGGAACATTAAGCAGAACGTTGGCTTCGTCCGCATGCACTTGAACAGGCATGGCGGGAAGCAGGAGAACGAGAGTCAGGAAGAAGACGGCGAACGCCTTCAAGCTTTTGAAAATTTCTCTACTTCTTTTTTGATACATTTTCTTACTTCCTTTCTTTTTTGTTTTGATCGGGGATCGAAGATCCCCCTATCCCTTTTCAATTTTGGGTTTTGTTGTTGCAGGAACAACCGAACGTGTGCGGAATGTGTTTTTCCCTCCTACGACACATTTTTGACCAATTCTTGTTATACACCTCTGACATTCGCTTGGGGGTAAAACTAAAAGCTTTGTGAAGAATATACGATTCATCGATCATATTGCACACGCAATATATTATAGCATGGCATGGCGGTTTTGGCAAGCGAGCGTCAAATCGGGGTTGTCAGACCTGAAAAAAAGGGTACACAAAAAAATACAGAAGTGCGGTTAGGCACCTCTGTATTCTACTTCTTATGTATAGTGTTTTGTTAGTATTTTGGTTTCTTGGGATCCAGTCCCAGCAATGTCATGATCAGGGCCATGCGGGCGAATACGCCGTAGCGTACCTGCTTAAAGTATACGGCACGGGGATCGTCGTCGACGTCGACAGAGATCTCATTCACCCTGGGAAGAGGGTGCATGACGAGCATATCCTGCGGCGCCAGTTCCATCTTCTTACGATCCAGGATGTAAGAGTCTTTCATACGGATGTATTCCTCTTCGTTGAAGAAACGCTCACGCTGTACACGTGTCATGTACAGGAGGTCGAGTTTCGGGAGCGCCTGCTCCAGTTCGGTCACTTCTTCGAAAGGAATGTTGTTATCCTGCAGGACGTTCTTTCGGATGTAATCTGGAACGCGCAGTTCCTTCGGGGAGATCAGAACGAAGGATACGCCCGGGTAGGCGATCATCGCATTGATCAGGGAGTGAACGGTACGGCCAAATTTCAAGTCGCCGCACATACCGATGGTCAGATGATCCAGACGACCTTTTAGTTTCTTGATCGTTAAGAGGTCGGTCAATGTCTGGGTCGGATGCTGGTGTCCGCCGTCGCCTGCATTGATCACGGGGATGCCGGACTTTTGCGCTGCGACCATGGGCGCGCCTTCCTTCGGATGACGCATGGCGCAGATGTCGGCGTAGCAGCTGATGATACGAATGGTATCGGAAACGCTTTCGCCCTTCGTGGCAGAGCTTTGGGACGCATCGGAGAAACCGATGACCGTGCCGCCGAGGTTCTGCATCGCCGCTTCAAAACTTAAGCGGGTGCGGGTGCTCGGTTCATAGAAGAGGGTGGCCAGTTTCTTACGGTCGCAAACGTGCGCGTAAGCATCCGGATTTTCCTCGATCTCGCTCGCCAGGTCGAGCAAACGTAAGAGTTCGTCCCCCGACAGATCGGAGGGACTTAAAAAATGTCGAATTTGCATTGGATACTCCTTGATAGGAAGTTTGGTTTGCAGATATTATACGTAGGTGATCAGATCTTCCAAGGTCTTACGCTTCGGAGCTTCGACGCCGGTGAGGTCGGTGTAGCCGACACTGATCAGTGCAGCGACTTCCTGCGTTTCGGGGATCTGAAGGATCTCGGTGATCTTATCGGTATCATAGATACCCATGATCAAAGTGGAAAGACCCAACTCATGCGCTGCGAGGCAGAAACTTTGAGTCGCGATACCGCAATCAAACATCTGCCAGCCGCTGCCCTTCGGAGTGGAGAACGAACCATCGCGCTCGTAACCGGAGCGGGCTTTGATCATCGTTGTGACAACAAGAACGGGCGCCTGCTTGATGATGCCTCCGTTATGATTGGAAGAGCAGCACTCATCGGCGATCTTATTCTTCGTTGCTTCGTCGTCGATCACGATGTAACGGGTCACCTGGGTGTTCTTCCAGGAAGGCGAGAAGGAAGCGGCCTCGATCGCCTGCTCGATCAGCTTGCGATCTACGGGCTTGCCGTTATACTCGCGAATACTTCTTCGTGTCTTGATGCATTCCAAGGTATTCATAAGGATACTCCTTTCTTTGTGTCGGGTCTTACGAAGGCCCGTTAATAAGGAACACACGGATTCGAAAACCGATTTCGAACCTTATCTAACAGTATAATATAAAAGGGTCGATTAGTAAAGAATTAATGCTTGATTTTTTGGGGCAATTCAGTTAGGATATAGAAGGAGCCGTGCGCTCAAAAATGAGAACAAAAAACGGAGGTATGAGATGTTATATATCGGCGTCGATTTAGGAACATCAGCAGTCAAGCTGCTGCTTATGAATGAAAAAGGCGGAATCGAGAAGATCGTTTCCAGAGAATATCCGATCTATTTCCCGCAGGCAGGCTGGTCACAGCAGAATCCGGAGGATTGGTATCGTGAGACCATTACAGGTATCAAAGAACTCGTCAGTGAGTGCGATAAGTCACAGGTCGCAGGCATCAGCTTCGGCGGTCAGATGCATGGTTTGGTTATCTTGGATAAGGATGATAATGTGATCCGTCCCGCGATCTTGTGGAACGACGGCCGTACATATAAGGAGTGCGACTATCTGAATAATGTGATCGGTAAGGATAAGCTTTCCGAGTACACCGCGAATATTTCCTTCACCGGTTTCACCGCGCCGAAGGTACTCTGGGTTAAGAACAACGAGCCCGAGAATTTCGCTAAGATCGCTAAGATCATGCTTCCGAAGGATTATATCGCATATATGCTCAGCGGCGTACATTGCACGGATGTTTCCGATGCTTCCGGTATGCTTCTGTTCGACGTTAAGAATAAGTGCTGGTCGAAGGAGATGCTCGACATCTGCGGCGTAAAAGAGTCTCAGATGGCGCAGATCTTCGAGAGCTACGAGACCGTAGGTACTCTGAAGGCAGATGTTGCTGCAGAGCTCGGCCTGTCCACGAGCGTTAAGATCGTAGCAGGTGCAGGCGACAACGCAGCTGCAGCTGTAGGTACAGGAACGGTTGGCGACGGAAACTGCAACATTTCCCTCGGAACCAGCGGCACCATCTTCATCTCCAGCAAGAAGTTCGGCGTAGATGCTAATAACGCACTGCACGCATTCGCACACGCAGACGGCGCTTATCACTTGATGGGATGCATGCTTTCCGCTGCATCTTGTAATAAGTGGTGGATGGACGACATCATCGGAACCGACGCTTATGCAGAGGAGCAGAAGAAGATCACAAAGCTGGGTGAGAACCATGTTTACTTCCTGCCGTATCTGATGGGTGAGCGTTCTCCTCACAACGATCCGAATGCAAGAGGTTGCTTCATCGGCATGACCATGGATACCTCTCGCGCAGATATGACCCAGGCCGTTCTGGAAGGCGTTGCATTCGCACTTCGTGATTCCCTCGAAGTTGCACGCAGCCTCGGCATCAAGATCGAGCGTACGAAGATCTGCGGTGGCGGTGCGAAGAGCCCGTTGTGGAAGAAGATCATCGCGAATGTCATGAACCTCAAGGTCGATGTTATCGCATCCGAAGAGGGTCCGGCATACGGCGGCGCTATGCTCGCTGCAGTAGCTAACGGTGAGTTCGCATCCGTTGAAGATGCAGCTTCAAAACTGGTTAAGGTTGTCGACACAGTAGAGCCGACTCCGGAACTCGTCGCTAAGTACGAAGAGCGTTACCAGAAGTTCAGAAAGATCTACCCTGCGGTAAAGGCTTTGTTCCCTGAGATCGCATAAGAAAAAGATAATAATTCATGTCGGACAGGCCGGGCACGCCCGGTCTGTCACGATGAAAAACGGAGGATAAATTAATGTATGACATTTTGCGGGCCGAAAAGCTGGCAGAAAACATTTACCTGTTTGACGTAAAGGCGCCTCTGGTTTCCAGAAAGTGCCTGCCCGGACAGTTCGTTATCGTTAAGACCGACGAGAAGTCCGAGCGTATTCCGCTGACCATCTGTGATTATAACAGAGAAAAAGAGACCGTTACTCTGGTCGTTCAGGTCGTGGGGGCGTCCTCTTTCCGTATGGCGCAGCTGAAGACCGGCGAGGCATTTGCCGATATCGTCGGACCTCTCGGACGTCCTTCCGAGTTCATCAGCGAGGATCCGGAAACATTGTCCAAAAAGAAGGTATTATTCGTGGCCGGCGGTCTCGGAACGGCGCCTGTATATCCGCAGGTAAAATGGTTCCGTGAGAACGGCTTCCACGCAGATGCCATCGTTGGCGCGAAGACGAAAGATCTCGTGATCATGGAGAAGGAGATGTCGGAAGTTGCCGAGAATCTCTACATCACCACGGATGACGGAAGCTATGGCCGTCATGGCATGGTCACCCAGGTCATTTCCGATCTGGTCGCAGAGGGTAAGCATTATGATGCCTGCGTAGCCATCGGACCGATGATCATGATGAAGTTCGTATGTAAGCTTACGAAGGAACTCGGTATACCGACTATCGTCAGCATGAACCCGATCATGGTCGATGGAACCGGTATGTGCGGCGCATGTCGTCTGACCGTAGATGGTCAGGTGAAATTTGCCTGCGTAGACGGACCGGAGTTCGACGGACATAAGGTCGATTTCGACGAAGCTATGAAGCGTTCCCAGATGTACAGGACCGAAGAGGGACGTGCGTTCCTCGCTGCAAAAGAGGGCGACACACATCACGGCGGATGCGGAAACTGCGGAGGTGACAAATAATGGACGTTTTACATAAGGTACCGGTGCGTGAGCAGAATCCGAAGGTCCGCGCACACAACTTTGAAGAGGTTTGCTACGGCTATAATGCTGAGGAAGCTGTAGAAGAGGCTCAGCGCTGCCTCGGATGTAAGAATGCTCGTTGTATGCAGGGTTGCCCCGTTGCCATCGACATTCCTGCATTTATCGCGAAGATCAAAGAGAGAGATTTCGAAGGCGCTTTCAATATCATCAGTGAGTCCAGTTCATTGCCCGCGGTCTGCGGTCGTGTATGTCCGCAGGAGTGCCAGTGTGAGGGCAAATGTGTCCGTGGCATAAAGGGTGAGCCCGTTGCCATTGGTAAGCTCGAGCGTTTCGTAGCAGACTGGGCACGTGAGAACGGTATCGTTCCGAAGAAGGCAGAGAAGCTGAATGGACATAAGGTAGCCGTGATCGGTTCCGGCCCTGCTGGCCTGTCTTGCGCAGGTGACCTGGCGAAGCTCGGTTATTCGGTTACGATCTTTGAAGCACTGCATGAGCCGGGCGGCGTATTGACCTACGGTATTCCGGAGTTCCGTCTTCCGAAGAGCGCAGTTGTTCAGAAGGAGATCAACAACGTACGCGCACTTGGCGTAGAGATCGTTTGCAACGCGATCATCGGTAAGTCCATCACCATCGATGAACTTATGGCGGATGGCTACGAGGCGATCTTCATCGGTTCCGGCGCTGGCCTTCCGAAGTTCATGGGTATCCCCGGGGAGCAGGCGAACGGCGTATTTTCGGCCAATGAGTACCTGACCCGCAGCAACCTGATGAAGGCATTTAAAGAAGATTATGCGACCCCGATTGCAGCCGGTAAGAAGGTTGCAGTCGTAGGCGGCGGAAACGTAGCGATGGACGCTGCAAGAACCGCGCTTCGTCTGGGCGCAGAAGTATATATTGTGTATCGCCGTGGCGAGGAAGAACTTCCTGCCCGTGTCGAGGAAGTACATCATGCGAAGGAAGAGGGCATCATCTTTAAGCTCCTCACGAATCCGACTGAGATCCTTGTGGATGAGAAGGGCTGGGTAGCCGGCATGAAGTGCGTAGAGATGGAGCTCGGTGAGCCGGATGAGTCCGGAAGAAGACGCCCCGTCGTTAAGCCGAATTCCGAATTCACCCTGGATGTCGACACCGTCATCATGTCGCTCGGTACATCTCCGAACCCGTTGATCTCTTCGACCACCGAAGGCCTCGAGACCAACAAGTGGAAGTGTATCGTTGCTTCCGAGGAGAACGGCCAGACCTCGAAGATGGGCGTATTTGCCGGCGGTGACGCTGTTACCGGCGCTGCTACGGTCATCCTCGCGATGGAAGCCGGACGCGCAGGCGCACGCGGTATCCACGAATACCTGCAGAATAAATAATTCCGGGTCATGACCCGAATATAAAGATCACAAGTGGGCGATGAGGTCTCCTCATCGCTCATATTGTCGAAAAGATCCAATACGACAGGAGACGACAGAAGATGAAGATCACGATTCTATGCGTCGGTAAGATCCGCGAGTCCTACTGGGAGGATGCGATCGCCGAATATATGAAACGCCTGACGCGTTACTGTAAGCCGGAGATCATCCAGGTGGCAGACGAGAAGACGCCCGACGATGCATCTGAGAATATGAATAGGCAGATCCTGGAGAAGGAGGGCGACCGCTTGCTGGAGAAACTTCCGGACGACGCTTACGTGATCACGCTCGAGATCAAAGGCATGTCGCTCGATTCGGTCGCATTTTCCGAGAAGATCAGCAAACTTACCGTAGCCGGCGTGTCACATATTTGTTTTGTGATCGGCGGCTCGCTGGGCTTGGATCCTCGTGTGTCGAAGCGCGCGGACTATAAACTGAGCTTTTCGGCGATGACATTTCCCCATCAGATGATGCGGGTCGTTCTGTGCGAGCAGATCTATCGCGCATTCCGTATCATCTCCGGAGAACCGTACCACAAATAAATATTCTTTTTCTTTACAACCGATGTGTATCATGATATGATACAGTTGCATTGAAAACAAACAGTATGTACCGGCTTCGGTTCGGTCGAGAAGAGAAATGGAGGAGAAAATGAAGATAATCTCATTGGCAAATGAACTGGCAGAGACGACCTATCCCGGCAGAGGCATCGTTGTCGGTAAGAGTAAGGATGGCAAGTACGCCGTTTGCGCGTATTTTATCAAGGGCCGCAGCGTGAACAGCCGAAATCGTGTATTCGTTGAGGAGAACGGGGGTATCCGCACGCAGGCGTTCGATCCTTCCAAACTTTCCGATCCGAGCCTGATCATCTATTCACCGGTGCGCATCTTCGGAAATACGACGATCGTTACCAATGGTGACCAGACCGATACCATCTACGAGATGATACGGGATGGCAAAACGTTTGAAGAAGCGCTGAAGACACGCGAATTCGAGCCGGATGGTCCGAACTATACCCCTCGTATTTCTGCGATCATGAACGTGCAGAACGGTTTTTATGATTACACGATGTCCATCTTGAAGAGCGACAACGGGGATCCGACCTGCTGCCTGCGCAATACATTTTCCGTGGATGTACCTCGTTCCGGTGAGGGACGTTTTATCCACACCTATATGGACGACGGAAACCCGCTTCCGAGTTTCGAAGGCGAGCCGACCTTGGTCGATATCGAGGGCGACATCGATGAATTCACGGAGATGGTTTGGTCGAACCTGAACGCAGAGCATAAGGTATCTTTGTTCGTACGGTTTATCGACATTCAGACCGGCGCTTATCAGACGCGCATCATCAATAAAAACAAATAAGGCGGTAGCTTAAGATGAAAGAACTCGAATTAAAGTATGGTTGTAACCCGAATCAGAAGCCTTCCCGTATTTTCATGGAGAATGGCGCGGATCTTCCGATCAAAGTATTGAACGGCAGACCCGGATATATCAACTTCCTGGATGCCTTCAACGGCTGGCAGTTGGTGCGTGAATTAAAGCAGGCGACCGGCCTTCCGGCTGCTACATCCTTTAAGCATGTTTCTCCGGCCGGAGCAGCTGTAGGCCTTCCGCTTACCGAGATCGAAAAGCAGATCTACTGGGTAGCCGACATGGGCGACTTGTCCCCGCTTGCATCCGCATATGCGCGTGCCCGCGGTGCGGACCGTATGTCTTCCTTCGGTGATTTTATCTCCCTTTCGGATGTTTGCGATGTTTCTACCGCGCTCCTGATTAAGAGAGAGGTTTCCGACGGCGTGATCGCTCCCGGTTATGAGCCGGAGGCTCTGGAGATCCTGAAGGCGAAGAAAAAGGGAGGCTACAACGTGATCGAGATCGACCCGAACTATGTTCCGGATCCGATCGAGCGCAAGCAGGTCTTTGGCGTTTCCTTTGAGCAAGGACGTAATGAACTGAAGATCGACGAAGCCTTCCTGGATAATATGGTAACGAAGAACACCACCTTTTCGAAGCAGGCGAAGATCGACCTCATGATCGCGCTTATCACTTTGAAATATACACAGTCGAATTCTGTTTGCTACGTTAAGGGCGGCCAGGCCATCGGTATCGGCGCAGGCCAGCAGTCCCGTATCCACTGCACACGCCTCGCGTGCAATAAAGCCGACAACTGGTATCTGCGTCAGAACCCGAAGGTACTGAACCTTCAGTTCGTAGATAAACTGGGTCGTGCAGACCGCGACAACGCGATCGATGTATACATCAGCGACGATTACATGGACGTTCTGGCGGACGGCACCTGGGAGAATATCTTTAAGGTGAAGCCTGAGGTGTTCACGAGAGAAGAGAAGCGAGCATGGCTGGATACATTGACCGATGTGGCTCTTGGCTCCGACGCGTTCTTCCCGTTCGGTGACAACATCGAGCGCGCGCACCGCAGCGGTGTTACCGTGATCGCTCAGCCTGGCGGATCCATCCGTGACGACAACGTGATCGAGATGTGCGACAAGTACGGTATCGCTATGTGCTTTACCGGCCTGCGCCTGTTCCATCATTGATCTGAAATACCGCATTTTAAGGCCTAAATAAATTATGCCACAGCCCCGAAGAAAAAGTCATTTTTTCAGTTGACAAATCTCAGGGGCTGTGCTATTATTGTAAAGTCGCGTGGCTGACACTTAAGAGTCTGCGACGGGAATTGAATAGGGGAATCATACAGCGGCAGTATTGCGGTCTCCAAAACCGTTCACGGGGGTTCGAATCCCTCTTCCCCTGCACGATACCACACCTTTGGGTTTCCGGGGTGTGGTTTTTGTTTGCTCATTGCCTGAATAAAGATCGGACGAAATGATCACAAATTGGACGAATTGCACAAAAACTTCATCGAAAAAAGCATGATGCATCAGTTGCGGCTATCATAATTCCGAGATTCTTTAGAAATAATTTCGGAAAAATTTAGAAAAAATACATAATTTATGGAATTCAGACAAAAAGCGTTCTTGAAAGACGGTCGAAAACGAAAAGAAAACAGAAAAATCACGAAAAAATGGTTGACTTTTTAGAACAAATATGATAGCATAAAACATATAAAAGTAAGGTCTTTGGGGAAGGGCCGAAGGGGGTATACAAGGAAGGGGAACACACGTAGAGAGAAAAACACGAAAAGGAGGATACGATTATGCTCAAGAAGTTGACGAGAATCACAGCGATCGTGATGTCGCTTTGCATGGTCGTTTATCTGATGCCTTACGTATTTTTTTCCGTGCTGAGCCCCAGTTACAACGACCCCGGGAACGAAGACGAGCTGTTCGCTCAAGTTTGGTCAGAAATTGAAAAAGAAACTCTCGAAGCACTGGCCGAAATATATGCGGAAGCAGAGGAAGAGTTCCAGAATGAGATCGAGGATAACTTATATGAGTGGTTTGTGGAAGCCCCCATGGACGGTGTTCTTTCGATCACAGACATCATCCCCGAAACATGGCAAGAGGAGATTGCAACATCTTCCGATCTCGAACCGGCCGAGGAGACCGAGGCGAGTTCGGAAACCGAGGTAACTGCAGTAGCCGAGGAAACCGAAGCGATCGAAGAGATCGACACAGTCGAGATGATAGAGACGATCGAGACGATCGATGAGCTTGCGGAAACCGCTGAAGAAATCGAAATCACGGAAGAGGACCTGCAGACCGATGCAGCAGCTGAAGCGGAAACGATCGATGAGACCGAAACAGAAGCTGCAGCAGTAGTTGAAGCTGAGATCACCGAGCCCGAACCGGAGATCGTTATGCCGGCTCCAATCGGTATCAGCGCGACCTACATCGGATCGAAGTATGTCGGAGAAACTATAACGGCAAGTGACCTCGTTGTAGCAGTTACGATGTCGGATGGCAGCGTAATTACAAATCCCGAAGGTTTTATCGCAGCTCCTTTACTTTTGACCGCACAAAACGACGTGACTGTAAGCTACCTGGATGTAGCGTGCAGTATTCGTTTTGAAGCTCCCGAAAGACCTGTACTGAAGATCACCGATGCTCCCGCGATGCAGGTTGCAGCGCGAAGCACCAAACTGCCGGTATCGAACGAGATCATGATCGAGTATACCGGTCCCACGACCGTAGGAACCCCTATCGATCCGAACATGCTGATCTGCTACGTTGAAGCAGGCATTGACCGGTATTATGCAGGGACCTACAGCATGACCGCACAGAGCGACGTATTCCTTCCGGGAATCAACCCTCTGACGGTTACCCTGAACGGTAACGTTTATACGTTGAACGTCATCGGACAGGAAGCAAATCCTTACGGAATATGTTCCGACGGATTTGACCGTGAAGACGCGGTGAAGGTATTCCGTTTACAGAACGAGATGCGTATCGCCGCAGGACGCAAGCCTTTACTTTGGAGTGAAGAACTTTACCTGATCGCAAGTGCAAGAGCTACTTGGGCGGTAAATGAAAACGGAGCCATTTCCCACAGTGGAAAGATGACGACCGGTGAGAATTGTTTCTCGGGGCCGTTCTACGGAACTCCTTTATCTGCGGAATATAAGATCGATGCTTACAGCCGCAGCAAATCGCATAAGAACACCATTTTGAAGGCTAACTATGAATATGGTGCAGTAAGCACATATTACGGAGTTTCCTATTCGGTATTCGAAACCTCAGGCTGGGACAGCCGTTTGGCGGATGCCATCAATATTATCAGAGATACCAAGGGAACTTACATTCCGTGTGAGTAAAACGTAAACCGCTTATACAGTCCGCCTCTTAAAGGAGAGGCGGATTTTTTATGCAAAAAACATCCTGAAAAATGCCTGTTTGCCTCTAGATATTGTATTTTCCCTGTGTTATAATATTAGGTGGCCTAGGCCGAAAAAGGGAGTTTTTATGGAATACATCATATATTTTGATATCGCAGCCATGGCAGTCATGACGGTGCTGATCATCGCATTCTACCTGGGGCGCTATCTGCAGACATATCAAAATGACAGACTGGTAAGGCTGTTCTGGATGAACTTGTTTACCGCCGCATTCGATCTGTTTGCCACGATCACGCAGGATCCGTCCGTTCCTAGCAACTACGTGGTGCAGACGATCTTTCATCAGGCGTACTTCATAGCGCATCCGGCATGCCTTTGGTTGTTTTACCTTTATTGCAATACATTTTCAAAACGTGAGAATTCGCAGCCGTACGAGGTACGCATTATCCTTGCGGTTCCGTTCATACTGACGTCCCTCATCTCGATCACGAATCCGGTGCATGAGCTATTGTTCACGATCGACGCGGATTATATTTATCATCGCGGTCCGTTGACCTATTTCTTCTATGCATCGGCCGTGTTCTACACGATCCTCAGCCTGAATTGTATTCGCTATGCAAAGAGCGGCATCAACCGAAAACTGAAGTATTGCACCATCGCCTTCCTTCTGATGATGGTGGCGAGCGTGTTTGTGCAGTATATTTTCCCGGAGTTTTTGATCGAGAGCTTTGCGGCCGCACTGGTCCTGATCATTATCTACATCACGTTGGAGCGTCCCGGCGAGTTCATCGAAACGGAACTCGGCGTTATGAATTCCGGCGGTCTGCGCATGGTCCTGGAGAGTCTATATACGATGAAGGAGCCATTTGCTCTGATCGTGATCAAGTTCCACGGGATCCGTATGATCCGCGAGACCTTTGGCGAAGAATACCTGCGTGACCTGTATCAGCAGATCATGCGTTTTATCAATCAGAACTATAAGAAACTCCACGTTTTCCACTACTCACAGAGTACATTTGCCGTCGTCATGACGGATTACGAAGAAGCCGAATTCATGAAGATGGCGATCGAACTGGAGCGTGAGTTTAATGGTGAATGGGCGGTCGGCGAGAGCATTACGCATTTGAATGCGACGGTCGGCTATGCGCTCTGTCCGAAGGAATTGCATACGATCGAAGACGTCGACGACTTTATCAATGTACTGCGTCTTTCCGTACGCGGTGAGGATAAGACCCTCCTGGCGCCGGATCAGGTCGACATGGAGTGGATCACACGTAAGCGGAATATCGAGCGTATCGTTAAGGATGCGATCGGAACGGAGAAGTTCCAGGTATATTATCAGCCCATCATCGATGCGAAAACGGATAAGATCATTTCTGCAGAGGCCTTGGTGCGTTTGAAGAGTGAAGAACTGGGCGACATTTCCCCAGAGGAGTTTATTCCTATCGCTGAGGAGCAGGGTAATATTATCTGGATCGGCGAACATGTGTTCCGTTCGGTCTGCCGCATGATCTCTGCGAATAACCTGTATAAGAAGGGTGTCGAGTACATCGAGATCAACCTTTCGACGGTACAGTGTATGCAGTCGAACCTGAGTGATCGGCTGATGTCGATCATTAAGGAAACCCAGATCCTGCCGCAGTATATCGCATTGGAGATCACAGAAACGACACGTGCTGTCTTCAATAAAACATTTTCGGATAATATCGACAACCTTTCGAAGAACGGTTTCTCGTTTGCGATCGATGATTACGGTTCCGGTAATGCGAACCTGAACTATTTGCTGCATTTGCCGTTCAATGTATTAAAGATCGATAAGAACATCCTTTGGGATGCGTTTAAAGAATCAACGGCGATGATCGTGCTTGAGAGCACCATTCACCTGGCGCACCAGCTGGGGCTTAAGATCGTGGCGGAAGGCGTGGAAGAGCAGAGACACGTCGATAAACTGAAGGAATTGGCCTGCGATTATTTCCAGGGCTTCTACTATTCGAAACCGGTCACGGAAAAGGAATTCATCAAGATGCTGGCGGATCAGACGAAGAGCAGCAAGCGCCGCGCTTGATTTTTGCTAAGGAGGAGCCATGTATCGTATCATAGACGGACGGATACGTATTTCGGTACGCGATCTCGTGGAATTTGTGATGCAAAGCGGCGATCTGGATAATCGCAGCGGCTCCTACCGGGATAAAAAAGCGATGCTAAAGGGAGCGAAGATCCATAAGACTTTGCAGGATCGCGGCGGAAGCACGTATCGTGCGGAAGTTTCCTTAAGGCATGAGATCACCTGCCCGGATTATACGATCTTACTGGAGGGACGCGCCGACGGGATCTATACCCGCGCGGACGGCGTGACCGCCATCGATGAAATAAAGAGTATGTATGCAGATGTGGAGCATTTCACGGAGCCTGTTGCGGTACACCGCGCGCAGGCTCTGTGTTATGCTTATATTTTTGCCCTTCAGAACGATCAGAAGCAGATGGGCGTTCGGATGACGTACTGCAACATCAAGACCATGCAGGTGAAATATTTCGAGGAACTGCTTAGTTTCGAGCAGCTGGAAGACTGGTTCACCGAAGTCCTTTTGAAACTGACGAAATGGTTTGATTTCCTGATGGAACATCGGAAGACAAGAAACGAATCCATTCCTGCGATCGCATTTCCCTTTCCGTACCGAAACGGGCAGAGGCAGCTGGTCGTTTCAACATATAAGACCATCGCGGCCGGAAAGAAACTGTACATCGAGGCGCCGACGGGGATCGGTAAGACTATGTCGGCCGTCTTTCCTTCGGTCAGCGCGATGGGGCAAGGATTAGCGGATAAGATCTTCTACCTTACTGCGAAAACGATCACGCGGACGGTCGCGCAGGAAGCCTTTGACATCCTGAGGGAGAAGGGGCTGATTTTTAAGAGCCTGATCCTCACCGCAAAAGAGAAACTCTGCATCCTGGAAACGCCGGATTGCAATCCTGAAGCCTGTCCCTACGCCCGAGGTTTTTATGACCGGATCAACGATGCGGTATTTCATTTGGTGACGCATTATGACCGCATTACCCGCGAAGACATCCTGAAAGTAGCGGAAGAGTATAAGGTCTGTCCGTTCGAACTGTCGCTGGATGCGACCTACTGGATGGATGCAGTCATTTGCGATTACAACTATGTTTTCGATCCCGACGTTCGCCTGGCCCGCTTTTTCGGCGGGGAGGAACGCGGTGATTATATCTTCCTGATCGACGAGGCACATAATCTCGTGGAGCGGGCGCGCGAAATGTACAGCGCCGTTCTGTTGCATCAGCATGTGAAGGAAGCGAAGACGCTCACGAAGGAGACGCCGGCACTGGCGATGGTGACCTCGAAACTCGACCGGCTGCAGCGGCAGATGTCTTCCATGAAGAAGGCGGCGGTCGCGGAAAATGCACTACGGGAACGCATAAACGACGCGGAGCTCCCCATCCTGTACGAGAATGTTTATGCAGCATTTTCGGAGATGGAACGGTTTTACGAGGAGCACCCGGAGCACATCGATAAGGAATTGCTGGATTTCTATTTTGAACTGCGTTCGTTCCTGCTGACCTATGAGGCGATGGATGAATCCTATGTTGCCTACGGAGAGCCGACGGAGGACTCGTTTCTGGTCCATTTGTTCTGCGTGCATCCGGCGTCGCGATTGCTCGACTGTATGCATCAGGGTCGGAGCACGATCCTGTTTTCGGCGACGCTTCTGCCCATTCGGTATTATAAGGAGCTGTTGGGCGCAGAAGACGAGGATCTTGCGATCACGGTTCCTTCTCCGTTCGACCCCGAAAAACGCCTTCTGGGCGTTGTTAACGGCGTTTCAACGGTATATACGAAGCGGGGACCACGACAATATGAAAACATTGCCCGCAACATCCTGACCATCGTAAAGGAGCATGCAGGAAATTACATGGCGTTCTTCCCTTCGTACCGCATGATGTGGGACGTGGGTGAGGTGCTGGAGACGATGGCGTTCCATCAGGGGCGCAACATCGAATTCATGTACCAGCAGCAAGATATGAGCGAGCGGGACCGCGAGGATTTTCTCACCGAATTTGCGGTCAATGAAGACCACGTGACGCGCATCGGCATGGCGATCATGGGCGGTATCTTCTCCGAGGGAATCGATCTGGTTCGGGAAAGCCTGATCGGTGTTCTGATCGTGGGAACGGGTCTGCCGCAGATCTGCACCGAGCGGGAGATCCTTCGGGATTATTTCGAAGAGACCATGGGTAAGGGCTTCGAATATGCCTATCTGTTCCCGGGCATCACGAAGGTGCTGCAGGCCGCCGGAAGACTGGTCCGCACGGCGGACGATTACGGCGTGATCGCGCTCATGGACGAGCGCTTCTTAAAACAGGAATATCGGGAGCAGTTCCCGAGAGAATGGTCGAACGGACGTATCTGGAATGACGAGATGACCATGCAAAATGATTTACGCGACTACTGGTCGCGGATGGAGGAGAAAAGTGATGAATGAAGTATTGAATATCCTGAAAACATCGATGGAAGAGAGGTTCGGCAGTGCGACGGGCGCGGATGTTTTCTTCGCACCCGGACGTGTCAACCTTATCGGTGAACATATCGATTATAACGGCGGCCATGTGTTTCCGTGCGCATTGACCATCGGTACGTATGCAGCGGTTCGGCGTAACGGGACCGACACGATGCGCCTGTATTCGGCGAATTTCCCGGGAAGAGGCGTCATTGAGTTTGCGCTGGATACCCTGGATGAACATCAAAACAGTTGGGCGGACTATCCGAAGGGTGTGATGTGGGCGCTGAAACAGCATGGCTTTGTTCTGCCTGCGGATGGCGGTTTGGATATCGTCTACTATGGCAACATTCCGAATGGTTCCGGCCTGTCTTCCTCAGCCTCAATCGAGGTGCTGACGGCAACATTTCTGTCGGAGACGTTTGGATTCGGCTTGGACGGGGTTTATATTGCCCGTTTGTGTAAGGAATCGGAGAATAAGTACAATGGCGTGAACTGCGGCATCATGGACCAGTTCGCCATTGCGATGGGCGCGAAGGATAAGGCGATCTTCCTGGATACCGCGACCCTCGACTATACGTATGTTCCGTTTGTTTTGCCGGACGCGAAGATCGTGATCGCCTGCAGCAATAAGAAGCGCGGGCTGGCGGACAGCGAATATAATAAGCGCCGCGGCGAATGTGAGGCAGCGCTGGCAGACCTGAATACGGTGCGCCCCGTGAAGGCACTTTGCGACCTTACGCCGGAGGAGTTTGAGACACTGGCGGGTGTGATCCAGGACCCGGTGAATGCAAGACGCGCGAAGCATGCCGTTACGGAAAATGCGCGCACTCTGCAGGCCGTCGATGCGCTGAACCGCGGGGACCTGGATGCTTTCGGCACTCTGATGAAGGCTTCTCACGATTCGCTGCGCTATGATTTTGAGGTGACCGGTAAGGAACTGGACGCTTTGTATGAGGCGGCTTGTGCAGCCGGCGGTGTGATCGGTACGCGTATGACCGGCGCCGGTTTCGGCGGCTGCACGGTCAGCATTGTCCGCAACGAATGCGTGGACGCGTTTATCGAGAGCGTGGGTGCTTCCTATCGCGAGGCAGTCGGCTACGATGCGTCGTTTTACGCGGTCAATGTCGGGGATGGCCCTGCGAATATCGCAAGTTTTGCTTGATTTACACTTTTTGATGCTTTATACTTATACTGTATATGTTTAAATCAAGAGGGAGCCGTCGCAGGCCTCCCGCGCAGGAAATAAGGAGAATTACTATGACCGATCGTTATCAAAGCCCGTTTTCCGAGCGTTATGCAAGCGCTCAGATGCAATATATCTTTTCCGCAGACATGAAGTTCCGCACCTGGCGTAAGCTTTGGATCGCACTGGCGGAGGCGGAGCAGGAGCTCGGCATTCCGATCACCGATGAGCAGATCGCGGAGCTTAAGGAGCATGCGAATGACATTAATTACGACGTAGCGAAAGAGCGTGAGAAGCTCGTTCGTCACGACGTTATGTCGCATGTCTATGCGTACGGTGTACAGTGCCCGAAGGCAAAGGGCATCATCCACCTCGGAGCGACCTCCTGCTACGTAGGTGATAATACCGATATCATCGTTATGACTGAGGCTCTGCGTCTCGTTCAGAAGAAACTGATCAACGTTATCGCAAAGCTTGCGGATTTTGCAGATCAGTATAAGGATCTGCCGACGCTGGCGTTCACACATTTCCAGCCTGCACAGCCGACGACCGTCGGTAAGCGTGCATCCCTGTGGCTGCAGGATCTCGTGATGGACTATCAGGATCTGGAATACATGATCTCCACCATGAAACTCTTAGGCTCGAAGGGCACGACCGGTACACAGGCCAGCTTCATGGAACTGTTTGACCGTGACGAAGAGAAGATCAAGAAACTTGAGAGGATCATCGCAGATAAGATGGGATTTGCCGGCTGCTTTGCCGTTTCCGGTCAGACTTACACACGTAAGGTCGACAGCCGCGTTTTGAACGTCCTGTCCGGCATTGCCCTCAGTGCACATAAGTTCTCCAACGATATCCGCCTGCTTCAGCACCTGAAGGAAGTGGAAGAGCCGTTTGAGAAGAACCAGATCGGTTCCTCTGCGATGGCGTATAAGCGCAACCCGATGCGTAGCGAGCGTATCGCGTCTCTTGCGAACTATGTGATCGCGGATACCCTGAACCCGATGCTGACCGCAGCAACCCAGTGGTTCGAGCGTACGCTCGACGATTCGGCAAATAAACGAATCAGTATGACGGAAGGTTTCCTGGCTGTGGATGGTATCCTGGATCTCTACATGAACGTTGTAGACGGTCTGGTCGTATATCCGAAGGTCATCGAAAAACGTCTGCGCAGTGAACTGCCGTTCATGGCGACCGAGAACATCATGATGGATGCGGTAAAGGCCGGCGGCGACCGTCAGGAACTGCATGAGAAGATCCGTACGCTGTCGATGGAGGCAGGTAAGAACGTTAAGGCGTTGGGTCTGGATAACAACCTGCTTGAACTGATCGCGGCAGATGACAGCTTCAACTTGTCACTTGAGGAACTGGAGCAGTCCATGGATCCGGCAAAATATGTCGGCCGTGCACCTTCGCAGGTCACCGAGTTTTTGGATCAGGAAGTACGCCCGCTGCTCGAGGCGCATAAAGAACTTCTCGGACTTTCCGCAGAGATAAATGTATAATCTATGATCAATAATATCGAACTCTATCGCATCTTTCGCACGGTCGCGCGCTGTAAGCAGTTTTCCGCTGCAGCGAAGGAACTGTGTGTTTCCCAGCCGGCTGTGAGCCAGGCTGTCAAACTTCTGGAAGAGCAGCTTTCCTGTACGTTGTTCATGCGCACCAGTAAGGGCGCGCAGCTGACGGCAGAGGGCGCCATCCTGTATAACCACATTGACCGCGCGTTTGGCGAGATCGAACGCGGGGAGCATTTGGTTGCGCAGATGTGCGATATGGAGCAGGGCGAGATCTGTATCGGTGCCAGCGACATGACGCTACAGTTCTATCTGTTGCCGATCCTGGAGCAGTACCATATCAAGTATCCGCACATTAAGATTCAGGTGACGAATGCGCCGACTCCGGAGACGATGGAAGCGCTGGAAGCCGGGACCATCGATTTTGGCGTGATCTCCACGCCAGTGGAGCCCCGCGAGGGCATCGAAGTCGTTCCCGTGCATACCATTCGGGATATCTTCGTGGCCGGGACATCCTTCCTGGAGCTGAAGCATCATGTGCTTTCGTTTGATGAATTACTGCATTATCCGTTGGTATGCCTGGAGAAGAACACCAGTACGCGCCGCTTCTGGGATGCGTATTTCGAAGATCAGAAGATCGAGATCAAGCCGGAATTCGAACTGGCGACGTCCGACATGATCGTGCAGTTTGCGCTACGTAACTTGGGCATCGGTCTGGTCATGGAATCCTTTGCCGAGCCGTACCTGAAGAACGGTATGTTGTTTGAACTGATGTTCGATAAAAAGCCACCGGAGCGCAGCATGTGTCTGGCTGTGCGTAAGAATTATCTCGGTTCGACCGCAACGAAGAATTTCCTTGCGATGATGAATGTGAAGAGCTGAATCTCCCAAGTATAATTCTGAATTATGATGCACATAAATAATTGTGATTTTATTTATACCTTCAGAAGTGTTATAGTTATATCGCGTAGATGGGAGGTCCATGGGGCCCGCATGCTGCGCGATATATTTTTTTCGGAGGCTAGTCATGGTAAGAGCTATCGTAGGAGCCAACTGGGGCGATGAAGGCAAGGGTAAGATCACGGATATGCTGGCTCAGAAAGCGGATATCGTCATTCGCTTTCAGGGTGGAAATAACGCGGGTCATACGATCATCAACGAATACGGCCGTTTTGCATTGCATTTGCTGCCCAGCGGTGTATTTTCCCCGAATACCACATGTATCATCGGCAATGGTGTTGCGCTGAACATTCCGGCGTTGTTTAAAGAGATTTCCGATATCGAGGCCCAGGGCGTTCCCGAACCGAAGATCCTGGTTTCGGACCGTGCGCAGATCCTGATGCCTTATCATATTTTATTTGATCAGTACGAGGAGGAGCGTTTGGGTAAGGCGTCCTTCGGTTCCACAAAGTCCGGTATCGCACCGTTTTACTCGGATAAATATGCGAAGATCGGTTTCCAGGTAAGCGAGCTCTTCGATGAAGAGAAACTGCGCGAGAAGGCTTCGCGTGTATGTGAGATCAAAAATGTGACACTCGTTCATCTGTACCACAAGGATCCCATCGATCCTGAGGAACTGTTTAAGACATTGATCTCTTATCGGGAAATGGTTCGTCCGTATGTATGCGACGTTTCCGCATATCTGTATCGTGCGATCCAGGAAGGTAAGAATATCCTGCTTGAGGGCCAGCTCGGCTCCCTGAAGGATCCGGATCACGGTATCTACCCGATGGTAACTTCTTCTTCGACATTGGCAGCATACGGCGCGATCGGTGCAGGTATCCCTCCTTATGAGATCAAAAATATCACAGCCGTTGTTAAGGCTTATTCCAGTGCCGTAGGCGCAGGCGAGTTCGTCAGCGAGATCTTCGGTGACGAGGCCGATGAGCTTCGTAAGCGCGGCGGTGACCACGGCGAATACGGCGCTACGACCGGACGTCCGCGTCGTATGGGCTGGTTCGATGCAGTAGCGACCCGTTACGGCTGCCGCATCCAGGGAGCGACCGAAGTTGCATTGACCGTTCTGGATGCACTGGGCTATCTCGACGAGATTCCGATGTGCGTGGGTTACGAGATCGACGGAAAGATCGAAAAGGACTTCCCGGCTACCGTAAAACTGGCACAGGCGAAGCCGGTATGGAAGGTATTCAAAGGTTGGAAGTCGGACATCCGCGGTATCAAGAATTACGATGAACTCCCGAAGGAGTGCCGCGATTACATCGAGGCCATCGAGCAGGAGATCGGAGTTCCGATCACCATGGTTTCGAACGGTCCCGGAAGAAACGAGATCATCATCCGCAAATAAATACGAGGAGGCAGAGAAGATTTCTCTGCCTCTCTTTTTTTATGGGGAGCTGCCACAAAATTTAAAAAAATTTAAGAAAATTTGAGGGAAAAACCGTTGACATCGGGATAGAAAAGTGATACATTTAATGCAGATGTTAGCACTCGAGGAAATTGAGTGCTAATAAACCGAAATCTCAGAGGTGATGTATTTGGAACTGGAAGACAGAAAATCTAAAATATTGACCGCCATTATACGGAACTATCTGGAGACGGGAGAGCCGGTCGGGTCACGAACGATATCAAAGTTCACCGATCTCAACCTTTCTTCCGCCACCATACGAAATGAGATGGCGGACCTGGAGGAGATGGGCCTCATCATTCAGCCGCACACGTCGGCCGGCCGTATTCCCACGGATAAAGGCTATCGCTTTTATGTGGATCAGTTGATGGCGGCGCGGAAGCAGGAATTCGATGATGAGAAGCAGTTGCTCCTGCAGAGAGTGGATCGTATGGAAGCGGTCCTGAAGCAGCTGGCGAAAGTCCTGGCAGCGAATACGAACTATGCGACGCTGGTTTCGGCGCCTGCATACACGCAGAATAAACTGAAGTTCATTCAAATGTCCCGCGTGGATGTCGCGAAGATATTGACTGTCATCATGACCCAGGGAAATATCGTACGAAGCACTCTGGTGGATCTGAACGAGGATGTGCCGGATGAAGCGGTCCTGAAGTTGAATGTGTTGCTGAATGCTTCGCTGAACGGCTTGTCCATGGATGAGATCAACATCAATGTGATCAACGGACTGAAGACGGAAGCGAAGGAACTCGCTCCGGTGATCGAGCCGATATTGACCGCTATCGCACAGGCTGTCGCAAGTGATAAGGAAGAACCGCAGATCTACACGAGCGGAACGACGAATATTTTCAAATATCCTGAATTGAGTCAATCCAGCAGCGCGACCGAACTCATCGGTGCGTTCGAGGAGAAGCAGCCGCTGAACGAGTTGGTGCTTTCCTCCATGAACAAAGAGGGCATCCAGTTCTACATCGGTGAGGAGTCACCGTTTGAGAACCTGAAGGATTGCTCCGTGGTCACGGCGAATTACGACCTCGGTGACGGTTTGCACGGCATCGTGGGTATCGTAGGACCGAAGCGTATGGATTACGAACGCGTCGTCGGAACACTGCACGGGCTGAAGAACCAATTGGATGCCATCTATAAGGAGATGGGAACGAAGAAGATTTCCGCCTCCGGCATCGGAAAGGATGAATAAACGGGATGAAAAAGGATTACAAAAAACGATCCAGAAACATAAATCGGACCATTAAGATCACCGATCTGGATGCGGAAGAAAAGAAGAAGCAATCCGCTGCGAAAGATAAGAAGCCGGCGCAGAAACCGGAGTCGAAGGAAGAGAAACCTTTCGTAGTTGAGCCGAAGACCGAGGATGCGTTTAAGGCCATGGATGAGAAGGCAAAGGCCGCCGAAGAGGCGAAAGAAGCCGTTGCCGAAGCAAAGGCCAGCGCGGCAGCAGCAGCTGAGGCAGAGGTCGAAGTCGTAAGCGGAGACGTGGAAGCAGCAGCGGAAGCTAAAGCCGAAACAAAAGAAAAGAAGCGCGGACTCTTCGACGATGAGGATGAAGCAGACGCTGCATTGAAGAAGAAGGACGAGCAGATCGCCGAGATGCAGGATCAGCAGAAACGACTGATGGCCGAATTCGACAACTTCCGCAAACGTACGGAGAAGGAAAAATCTTCCATGTACGAGATCGGAGCGAAGAGCATCTTAGAGAAGCTCCTCCCCATCATCGATAATTTCGAGCGCGGTCTGGCTTCTATTTCCGAAGAGGAGAAGCAGAGCGGTTTCGCGAACGGTATGGATCTGATCTATAAGCAGTTGTTGAAGATGCTCGAGGATGTCGGCGTTAAGCCGATCGAAGCCGTCGGACAGCCGTTCGATCCGAACTTCCACAACGCAGTGATGCATGTGGAGGATGAAAACCTCGGTGAGAACGTGGTTGCACAAGAGTTTCAAAAAGGTTATATGTACCGGGACAGCGTTTTACGCCACTCCATGGTGCAGGTAGCCAATTAATATATTTAGAAACAGTCTTTAGGAGGACGAATTACTATGGGAAAAATTATAGGTATTGACTTAGGTACGACAAACTCATGTGTTGCCGTAATGGAAGGAGGTAAGCCTGTGGTCATCGCGAATGCCGAAGGTATTCGTACCACACCTTCTGTTGTTGCATTTACGAAGAACGGAGAGCGTCTCGTCGGTGAGCCTGCAAAGCGTCAGGCAGTAACCAACTCCGAGAACACGATCTCTTCGATCAAGCGTCATATGGGTACCGATTATAAAGTAACCATCGGCGATAAGAAGTACTCTCCGCAGGAGATCTCCGCGATGATCCTTCAGAAGCTGAAGGCAGATGCTGAGGCATACTTGGGCGAGAAGGTAACCGAGGCTGTTATCACGGTTCCGGCATACTTCAACGATGCACAGCGTCAGGCTACTAAGGACGCTGGTAAGATCGCAGGTCTGGATGTTAAGCGTATCATCAACGAGCCGACCGCAGCAGCTCTTGCTTACGGCCTGGATAATGAAAAAGAGCAGACCATCATGGTTTACGACCTTGGTGGTGGTACATTCGATGTATCCATCATCGATATCGGTGATGGCGTAATCGAAGTTCTTTCTACGAATGGTGATACACACCTCGGTGGTGATGATTTCGATAATCGTATCACTGAGTGGATGCTCGATGAGTTTAAGAAGACCGAAGGCGTAGACCTTTCGAAGGATAAGATGGCGTTACAGCGTCTGAAGGAAGCAGCCGAGAAGGCGAAGAAGGAATTGTCCACAACGACTACGACCAACATTAACCTTCCTTTCATTTCCGCGACCGCAGACGGCGCTAAGCACCTCGACATGAACCTGACTCGTGCGAAGTTCAACGAACTGACCCATGATCTGGTCGAGCGTAGTGTAGTTCCGGTACAGAACGCTTTGAAGGATGCCGGTATCACTGCAGCAGACCTGGGTAAGGTCCTTCTGGTTGGTGGTTCCACACGTATGCTTTCCGTACAGGAGAAGGTTGCACAGCTGACCGGTAAGGAGCCTTCGAAGTCTCTGAACCCGGATGAGTGTGTTGCGATCGGTGCTTCCATTCAGGGTGGTAAACTGGCCGGTGAGGCTGGTGCTGGAGACATCCTGCTTCTGGACGTTACCCCTCTGTCTCTTGCGATCGAGACCTATGGCGGCGTTGCTACCGTTCTGATCCCTCGTAACACGACCATTCCTACAAAGAAGACCGAGACATTCTCCACTGCAGCAGATAACCAGACCGCAGTTGATATCCGTATCACCCAGGGTGAGCGTCAGTTCACGAAGGATAACAAGCTTCTGGGCGAGTTCCTGCTCGATGGTATCCCGCCTGCAAGAAGAGGTGTTCCGAAGATCGAAGTTACTTTCGATATCGATGCAAACGGTATCGTAAACGTATCTGCGAAGGATCTCGGAACCGGTAAGGAGCAGCACATCACCATTACTTCCAGCACGAACATGTCCGATGCGGATATCGAGAAGGCTGTGAAGGAAGCAGCTGAGTACGAGGCTCAGGATAAGAAGCGTAAGGAGATCATCGACGCACGTAACGATGCGGACAATATGATGTTCCAGACCGAGAAGGCTCTCGACGAAGTTGGCGATAAGCTGTCTGAGGATGAGAAGTCGAAGGTTCGCGCAGATATCGAATCCCTTCGTGAGACATTGTCGAAGACGACCGCAGAGAACATGACCGATGCGGATCTCGCTGAGATCAATGAGAAGAAGGATACCCTCATGCGTAATGCATCGATGGTATTCCAGAAGATGTATGAACAGTCCCAGGCATCCGCAGGCGCACAGAGCGCAGGTCCGGATATGGGCGCACAGCAGACGACTTCGTCTCCGGATGACGACAGCTTCTATGAGGGCGATGTTGTCGACGGCGACTTCAAGGAAGTATAATTCATACGACAAAACAGAGGTCAGCGGACCCGTGTACGCATGGGTCCGTATGGCCTTCGTATTGTGAATCATTGAACGCGATTTTTTGTAAAAATTGCTTGAGAAATCGTAGAAATTCGTATATAATACAGTTGAGTTTATTTCGAACTGATCTAAGTTAACAAAGAGGGTGCATTATGGCTGAGAAAAGAGATTATTATGAGGTTCTGGGTGTTCCGAAGAACGCGGACGATGCTGCGCTGAAGCGTGCGTACCGTACCCTGGCGAAGAAGTATCACCCCGACAGTAATCCCGGTGATGAAGCGGCGGCTGAGAAGTTTAAAGAGGCCTCCGAGGCATACAGTGTATTAAGTGATCCCCAAAAGCGTCAGCAGTACGATCAGTTCGGTATGGCTGCATTTGACGGTTCGGCCGGTGGCGGAGCGAATGGTTTCGACTTCACGAACATGGACATGGGCGACATCTTCGGTGATATCTTCGGAGATTTCTTCGGCGGTTCCAGAAGACGCGCGGATCCGAACGCACCGGTGAAAGGCCAGAACCTGCATACGACGTTGAAGATCACATTTGAAGAAGCGGTATTCGGTGTTGAGAAGCCGCTCGAGATCAATATTAAAGATGAGTGTACTTACTGCCACGGCAGTGGTGCGAAGCCCGGAACCACACCGCAGACATGTGCGCGTTGTAAGGGTACCGGTCGTATTACCTACACCCAGCAGTCCATTTTCGGCGTAACGACACGTAACGTTACGACCTGTCCGGATTGTAACGGAACCGGTAAGAAGATCATCGATAAGTGTCCGAAGTGCTACGGCAATGGTTATATCACATCCCGTAAGAAGATCATGGTATCGGTACCCGCCGGTATCGATTCGGGACAGAGCATCCGTATTCGCGGTAAGGGCGAACCCGGAAGCAACGGAGGCGAGAGAGGCGATCTGCTCGTTGAAGTTCAGATTGGAGCACATCCTACGTTCCGCAGACAGGGCGAGAACATCTACTCTACACAGGAGATCTCCTTCCCGGAGGCAGCCTTGGGCGGCACGATCCGCATCCAGACCGTCGATGGCGAGGTAGAGTACGAAGTAAAGCCCGGAACCCAGCCGGATACGAAGGTCCGCCTCAGAAGCCGCGGTGTACCTTTCCTTCGAAACAAGACAACGCGTGGCGACCACTATGTAACGCTCGTCGTTACTGTTCCCACGAAGCTTACCGAGGAGCAGAAGGACGCACTGAGGAAGTATGCCGACACATTCAAAGGCGGCGGAAAGAAGAAAAAAGGTCTGTTCGGTTGAGAATGAAATCAAACGA
>JAFYGB010000006.1 GCA_017543445.1 Lachnospiraceae bacterium
CATGTCTCTGTAAATCTCAAGCATCTTAACGCACGGTTGGTAGATTCGGGCTTTGAAAGCGCCAGATTAGACATGACGCTGGACGAGGTTAAGAGTATTCTCTATAAACGTTTGGAAACGATCGACTATGCTCAGGCTAAAAGTGACGTTTTGCCGTTTATACACGATCCCGGATCTCTGGACATTTGGAGCAAAGATTTTTTCTGTGCCATAACGGAAGCTCTTACTGTACACTAAATATTTTAAGCCCCGCTTAAGCCGCACTTAAGAAATACTCCCTTTTCTTTTCCTTCGAAATGCCCTATAGTATAGACAGGCGCATAGCCTCAAAGTCAAGGCATTCGTTGAGAACTTCCGTAGTTTATTATGCAAGTTCTCAACGGTGGCTCTCAAGCTTGCAAATATTCAGGTATAATTACTTCATACATATTAGGAGGGTAAAGGCGGAATTTGCATGGGAAAGATCAGCACGAATAATGGCACTTTCTCTTTTGAGACTGAGGCCGATGCATTCGAAATATTGCAGGGGTTATCGCAGGGTATGAACGAAGCGTGGGTTTACGATGAGAGCCCGTATCCGTGCATGGCGATCTGCCTGAACGGGAAGCGGGCGGCGATCACTTTCTTCCAGGATGAAGAGGGGGAAATGTGGCTTTCGTATGATCCTGATAACCAAGAGCCTGTTGAATTCACCGCCGGTGGAGAAGAGTGGAAACCAGCCTCGGATGTGGTTATAAGCTTTGAAGATATGCTTCATTGCGTGAGGGAGTTCTTGCGTAGCGGTGAACGCCCGACATGCATTCAGTGGCAGAATCTGTGATGGGAACAGGAAATCAGTATAGGAGTGAAAATGGACATTTCCATAAAGGTATTAACGCCAGATATGGCGGATGAATATATTACATATTTTGATGAGAGGGCCTTTTCGGACGGAAGTAAGGAAAAAGGTTGCTATTGCGTGTGGCATCATTGGACGCAGCAGAAAGAGCTCGACCGGAGTGTGCTGCCGGAGGCGGAGCGGGCGTGTTATAAGCGTAACTATGCCTATGAGCTGATCAAGGCTGATAAGTTGCATGGCTTTGCGGCCATGTGCGATGGTCAGATGGTCGGGTTCTGCAATGCGGACCGGAAGGATCATTACTTCCGCTTGAATAGAGAGAATAACCCGGAGAGCTGGGAAGGTGTCGAGGCCGATGAGAAGGTATTGTCCATCGTCTGCTATATCATTTCCCCAGACATGCGGGGGCGAGGGATAGCGAAAGCCTTCCTGAAGTTTGCGTGCGAGTACGCCGCAGAGAACGGATTTGATTTTGTTGAAGGATATCCCGCGGAGGGCGATTTTGACGTGAGCAACTGCGGTGGACCGGCGTCCATGTATATCGACTGTGGGTTTGAGATCATTCGGAAGCAGGGCTTTGTCATTGCCCGCAAGAGAGTAAAGTGACCTGTTTGCAATGCAAGAAGGAGTGAAAGAATTATGGATAAGGACGCGATTTATTCGGCGATCAATCATAAATATGACGAGTTAAAACGGCGCTGGAGGGGGATGATCTGGAGAAGATTCGCGAACTCACGCTGGAGCTGCATGCGATGGTCCACCCGGCGGAGATCTCGGGGAGAGCGGAGAAGACGATCGCCGATCATGTGTTGGATTACATGATGCAGGGGAAGCAGAACGAGTTGGTGCCCCGGGAGACGTGGGACACGGACCTGCATTATGCCGGAACCAAGACGGTGCCGATCTGCTGGCAGTTTTGGCATACGTACCGGATCGAGGACATCGTCAGCAATATCCTAATGGAAAATGGGCAGCAGATCTTTAACGAGGAGTGGCAGAAGAAAATCGGTTCGACCATTACGGATACGGGCAATGCGCTCGAGCCGGACGAGGTGATCGCCTGGGGCCAGGGTATCAACGTCGAAGAACTGCGGAAGTACATGATCGCCGTCGGGAAGAATACCAGGCGGATACTGGCCGCGCTCACCCTCGAGCAGATCAAATCCATGGTTCCCGAAGAGTGGGTGATGCGCATTCTGGAAGAGGGCGGCGTTACGACGGATTTCCGGTCGGTGTGGCTGTTGGTCTTCTGGGGCCGGCTGACTATCGGCGGCATGATCCTGACGCCGATGACGTCCCATCACATGATGCATTTGCCGACGAGCTTTGAACATATCCTAAATCAGAGCCGATAGGACAGAGTTTATAATCGAAACCTACGGCGTGGAGAAGTTTAAAGCGTTTTACTGTTCGCAGGATTATGCGAAGGATGCCGATGCGATATTCGGATGTTCGCTCGCGCAGTTGCAGGAACGGTTTGTAGAATGGATACGGAAACTTGACGGCTGATTTTCACCACTCACTTCATTTTTTAAGCCACACTTAACCCGCACTTAAGAAATACTCCCTTTTATTTTCCTCTAAAATGCCCTATAGTATAGACAGGCGCCGAACGAAAACCTTATGGAGGAAAATACTATGGGAGCATTAGATAATCTAGGGAAGAATATAGCGGCCTGCAGAAAGAAGGCAGGCATTACGCAGGAGCAGTTGGCAGAGCAACTGTGTGTTTCGGTTTCGGCGGTGTCGCAGTGGGAGACGGGGAAGACATTTCCCGATCTGTCGGCGATCCCGGTGTTGTGCCGGGTGCTGGGGGTGACCTCGGATGAATTGCTGGACATCGACCGGGAGAAGGATGCGGCGCAGATTCAGGAGATCAATGCGGAGGCCAACCGATTGATGGGCCGGGGGCATGAAACAAAGGCAGAGAAACTGTTAACGGACGCGCTGAAGCGATATCCGAACAGTTATGAGCTGATGCGTACCAAGATGTATCTTGAATACGGCATGGGAGTGCCCAAATACTTTACAGGAGAGGAAACCGAAGAAGAGCGCGCGAAGTCGCGGAAGCACTATGAAAAATGCATTGCCCTCGCACAGAAGATCCTGGAGGGGTGCAAAGATATGGAGACGGTGTACAGTGCCAGACAGATCCTGTGTTACGCATACGGAAATATCGGTGAGGATGATAAGGCCATAGCGATCGCCATGGAGATGCCGAGGATGAGCATCTGTCAGGAAAGCATGCTTTCCATCGTCAGCAAGGGACGTAAGAAGTATGAGAACCGCCAGTATCAGTTGTTTATTTTGTTGCAGGACCTCTGTGTAATCCTGGACACGATCAATGTAAGATTTGAGGACGGAAGTTTCCCTTATAGTCCGGCGGAAGACGCGGCGATCAAGCAGAAGATCATCGATGTGATGGCGATCATGTTCGAAGATTATGACTATGGTTTCTTCCACGATGCGTTGATGCGTGCGAACCTTCACATTGCGAGGATCGTCGCACGTCATGAACAGGATGCGAAGAAGGTGCTTTTGCACCTCAAGCAGGCAGCAGATCACGCGGAAGCGTTCATACAGAACCGCGAGGAGACTTTGCATACTTCGCTGTTAATGCGAGGTTCGGACTACGGAACCTTCAGTACTAATGATGAAGCGAATAATCCTGCGCAGGTGCTCAGGGATATGCAGGACGAACGCTTCAATTTCATCCGCGAAGAACCTGAGTTTAAAGCGCTCGAAGAACGGCTGGAAAAAACAGCCGGAAAGTGGAGTTGAGGATAGTTTCTATGCAAGATAAGTACCTGAAAGAGACAGCGATGCTAAACTACAGCCATCCTTCGATCCGGAACCTGATCGAAAAAAGAGGGTGGCGTGACCTGTTCGAATTTGAGCGCCTTAAGGCCATCTATAATTTCGTCCGGGACGAGATCCTCTTCGGCTATAACGTGGACGACAACATACCGGCGTCAAAGGTATTAAAGGATGGTTACGGCCAATGTAATACGAAGGGGACGCTGTTTATGGCACTGCTTCGTGCGTGCGATATTCCCTGCCGGGTGCACGGTTTTACGATCGATAAGAAACTTCAAAAAGGAGCCATGACGGGCTTCGTATATAAGCGTGCGCCGCAAAACGTTTTTCACAGTTGGGTCGAAGTTTTCTTCGAAGGACGCTGGTATGAACTGGAAGGCTTTATCCTCGATAAAGAATACCTGAATAAACTGCAGAACATCTATAAGGATCGTTGCGGGGCCTTCTGCGGATATGGGGTAGCGGTCCGGGATTTCCGAAATCCTACGATCGATTTTGATCGGAATAACACCTATATTCAGAGCGAAGGCATCAATCAGGATTTCGGCGTATATGATTCGCCGGATGAGATGCTGAAAGAACATCACCAGGAACTGACATTGCCCAAGAAATTGGTCTATCGATATTTGGGAAGACACTTAATGAACCGAAATGTGAAGAGGATCCGAAACCATAAGTAAGCATCATGGACTGCGCTTTGATTATGTGATATAATTAGAGCGCAGTTTTGCTATATAAGAGAGGGATAGAAATGTTAAAACCAGATGAAGTGATCCAACATATATTGTCCAAAGAGTATGTGCTCGAGCATGGCGTGTCCGAACAGGATCTGTCCGATGAATACTATATCGATGACAACAACGTGTACCAGTATGGGCAGATGTTTGACAAGCCTTTGGACGAGGGCGGTAAGCCGTTTTGCGGGATAGGCTACGATCTGCGTGGGGATGTGTATGCAGGATACACCGAGTATACGAACGGCTGGCAGGATGGATTTGAAGTAGGGTATTATGCTTCCGGAAAGCTGAAGTATCTTTCGTATCTCAAGGAAAATGAGGAGTATTATGGTTATTCATGGCATGAAAACGGCGTATTAAGATCGGTGTGGGAGAATCATCGCAAGGATGTTCTCAGATATGAACGGCATAAAGAATACGATGAGACGGGCAGGCTTATAAAGCAGACGATGAAGTGTGAACTACAGTGTATCTACGATTTTGACGCGCCTGATCCGAAGTATGAGGTGGAGTGGTACGAAAACGGCGAGTTCAAAAAGATCATAAATCATTCGCCCTATAGAAGCGTGCTCTATGCCGGGATCCTATTGGATGAGAATGGGTATCCTGTCAAGTATGTATTGAACCAGAATTACGCTTCGGAGACCGAGTCGCCCGAGCATTACGCGAAAGTGTGGAACATAGGATGTTTTACGGACGAAGCCTATCGGTTTGAAGGCGATTTCCTGATCCATCTGTATAGCACCGGCTGGCTGCCTTACTCGGGAAAACTGTGCCACCGCCATAAGGACGGCTGGATCGTGAAGGTCACGGAATACGACCGGGGGCGCGTCAAGGGACAGCAGCAGAAGTATTATGAAAATGGGCAGCTGAAGGAAGAATACCACATAGAAAACGGCGAGGAATACGGCAACCATCTCTGGTGGTACGAGAACGGTATTTTGAAGAAAGCGGTGATCCGTTGCTCGCGTCGGTGGGGTTCGAAGGTCGTGCAGGTCGTACACTTTGATGAAGCGGGCAATGTGATCTCGGAGAGTGAAAAGGACGAAGATGGAAATCAATGAAATGCAGGAAGCGTTCCTGCAAAAGCAAAATGAACTTAGAAAAGGTATCGACCTCACGAATGGGTTCGATCCGACCACGCTGAAACTCGTGGCGGGCGTGGATCTGGCCTACTGGAAAGAGGGCGAAGACGAGTGGGCGGTGTGCTGCACCCGCGCCACATGGGCATAGCGACGCATGCCTCGTTTTTCCTGGACCGGCCGACCATCGGCATCGCAAAGTCGTATTTCCGCGTCGATCACAAGACCGTTTATGTGGACCCGGACAATGTATCCGGAAGTTTCACGGACATCGTCATCGATGGTGAGACGTACGGCAGGGCCCTGCGAACACATAAGGACGTGCGCCCTATCTTCGTGTCCGTCGGAAACCACGTATCTCTGGACACGGCCTGCGACCTGGCGCTGAAACTGACTGACCGGGAGAGTCATGTTCCCATCCCTACCCGTTTGGCGGACCTGGAAACACATGTGGCTAGGGAAGCGGAACTGAAGGCTCGAGGTGTAGAGTGATAAATGGTCGAGAAGATGATGAAGTAATGATAATATAATATGTATGTAGAGAGTATGATAACTTAAAAACCTTTGGGTTTTTACCCCAAAGGTTCATAGTAAGTTATACTGTAATAACGTAGTAATGATGTAGCGGATGTCATTCTATCGGAGTGATAAAAACCATCTCTTTATCAGATAGGGATTTTTTCAACTTATAAGCCTGTACCCGCGATAATTGAGGCTCAAAAGACATTTTCCCTTTGGGAAAGTCTCCTTTAAGTATTCTCTTATACAAATCCTTTACGAAGGAAAGCCAGCTTCTGGTTCCTTCTGCCGAGCCCTTGTCTTCGAGATAGAGAACTCCGTCTGCAGAATGAAATACAAGTAGGGCAACGCTGAGTGAGCAATGTTTGTTTTGTAAGATAGCCTTAGGGATATCAAAACCATTATCCCAGTTATATTCACTTGCATACATGAAGAGAGACTCCTCATCCTCTAGGCTTTCAACAAACTTAACTGCTTGCGGGACTGAATCGTTATATAAGTGTTCGATAATAATGTTTTTATCCATGTTATCATCCTTTCTGCGCATTCATGCGCCTAAATGTTCTTTCATACAGATCTACACTCGCCCCTTGTTTAGGATAGAGTACGATTCCGCTTTGTTGCATCTTCTTTAGGTTTGTTTGTAATGATTTTACCATATATCGTATGGAATTTGTACTGGAATTTACATCGATTTGGTCAAGCATTTTTTCGACAAACCTGTTATAAGGAGCATGATATCCAGAATGGCGCGAGATGGAACTTACAGCATTTCCAGGTTTTCTCAGAAATATACCATTTGATGC
>JAFYGB010000069.1 GCA_017543445.1 Lachnospiraceae bacterium
AGCAGCCGAAGAGCACGAGCGTGAAGGCCGGCAGTGTTGCAACGTTTACTGTGGCGGCAAACGGCAAAGGCCCCCTGAAATATCAGTGGCAGTCGCGCAAAAACGCCTCCAGTTCGTGGTCGAACTCGGGACAGTCCGGAGCGAAGACGGCGACGCTCAATGTCAATGCGCTCGCAGGCTTAAACGGCTGGCAGTTCCGCTGCGTTGTAACAGACGCGAACGGAATGAGCTGGGGATCAAACCCGGCGACATTGACCGTGACGAAGTAAACAGAATACAGTTTTAATGACGCTTGCGGCGGACTTCGATTATCGTGTCCGCCGCATGTGTTATTTTTTCTAATTACACTCCAAGTGTAGATATGGGCGTTATTTTCTGCTATAATATTATGTGTGCAATTGAAAGGCACAAGAGAAAATGGATGAACTCAGGAGGTTTACTTCGCATGAAGAAACAAAAATTCAGGATGGCCAGTACCGTGGCTACGTTCGCGGTCCTCGTCATCGCATTGGCAGTGCTCATCTTCTACATGACGCCGACGGTCTCCGCAGGGAAGTACATGTACGATGGCACCGGCGGAACATTCACGGGCTCCGGCTCGAACCAGAAGGCTCGGTTTAACTCCCCCGAGGACCCTCTGGACGGCTGGGGAACTATCAGCGGTTATATTCTCGATGAGAATACCGCCGGAGATGTTGAGATCAACCCGTTTAGCATTCGCGTTTCAAAGGTCATCGTCGGGGGAAATGCATACCTTACCGCACGTAAGGTGTATAATGTTAACCCTCCGAGCGACGGCGAGCACGGCGTCCTTATGTATATCTCCATTACGAATACGGGAACGCGCGCGATATCACCGTCTTACATGCAGCTGAACATAGGAAATGTGTCTACGGACTGGTACTGTGTTATCAACGATACCTATCCTCACCGCTATACACCGACGGGTAAGACGCGCACGTACTACGCATACGCAAACGTACCCGATGATAGCGAGATGATCCCCTTCCTTCGCTACATGGGTAATGACGGAAGCGGCATAAATAACAACAATCTTGTATATATGGCGATGACGGCTTCCGCACCGGAACCGAATTCGACGGAAGCACCGAACCCGCCTACCATTTCGACGCAGCCGAAGAATAAGGGTGTTGCAGCCGGCACGACGGCAGAGTTTTATGTGGAAGCATACGGAACCGGAGCCCTCAACTACCAGTGGCAGTATCGTAAGAATTCTTCTGCTTCCTGGGCAGACTCCGGACAGAAGGGTTCGAAGACCGATACACTGAAAGTTGCAGCGACCGAACAGTTGAACGGATATCAGTTCCGTTGTGTGATCACGGATCCTGCGACCGGATTGCAGGTGACTTCGAAAGCAGTTACCCTGTCGATCAATCTGGTGATCCTGGCACAGCCGGCGGATCGAAACGCGGCGACCGGTTCTACAGTGAAATTTACAGTTCAGGCTTCCGGCGTGGGAACGCTTACGTACCGCTGGCAGCAGCGCAGCAGCGCTTCCGGAACCTGGGCAAACTCGAACTTAAGCGGAGCGAACACGAACACACTCAGTGTTGCTGCGAACTCCTCCCATAACGGCTGGCAGTTCCGCTGTATGGTAAGCGATCAAAAGGGCGAAGCCGCAGAGTCTACGGCGGCGACGCTGAATGTCGTACCGATCACAATCTCTGCACAGCCTGCGAACCAGAGCGCACAGGCAGGCGATACGGCGAAATTCACCGTAGAAGCGAGCGGCTCCGGCACCCTGACCTATCAGTGGCAGTCCCGTAAGAACGCCACATCCGCATGGTCGAATTCCGGTATGACCGGTGCGAAGACGAAGACCTTATCTGTCGCTACGAGCGGCGGCCTCGATGGCTGGCAGTTCCGCTGCGTTATCAAGGACGGCAACGGCCGTACGGTCGAGTCGGATGAAGCGACTCTTACCGTTCGCATTAAGTTCACTTCTCAGCCGGCAAATGTTGCCACGGTTCCCGGCCAGACGGCGCAGTTCACGATGTCCGCTGCCGGTAAGGCACCTCTTAGCTACCAGTGGCAGTCTCGTAAGAATGCAGATTCCGCATGGACGAACTCCGGACAGCCCGGCGCGAAGACTAAGACCCTCTCGGTAAATGCGATCGCCGGCTTAAACGGCTGGCAGTTCCGCTGCGTTGTAACAGATGGAAACGGTTTCAGGTGGGGCTCGAACCCCGCAACATTGACCGTAGGCGCGATCGCAGTGACTAAGCAGCCTACCGATCAGAAAGCGACCGCAGGTTCCGTTGCGAAGTTCTCCTTAAGCGCCGCCGGTTCCGGCAACCTTACCTACCAGTGGCAGTCCCGTAAGAATTCGTCGGCATCCTGGTCGAATTCCGGCCAGACCGGTGCGAAGACCGCGACTCTGTCGATCAATGCGATCGCCGGCTTAAACGGTTGGCAGTTCCGCTGTGTCGTAAGAGACAGCGCGAACCATCAGACCATCTCGAATGTCGTTTCGTTGTGGATCGTTCCGAACATCCAGGCGCAGCCCCAGAACGTCAGTGTGAAGGCCGGCGCGACTGCGATCTTCTCGATCCGCGCGACTGGAACGGGAACGCTGAAATACCAGTGGCAGTCTCGTAAGAATGCCTCTTCGGACTGGTCGAATTCCGGCCAGACCGGCGCAAAGACCGTGGCTCTGTCGGTGAATGCGATCGCGGGCTTGAATGGCTGGCAGTTCCGTTGTGTTGTGATCGATTCGAATGGACAGAAGTCCTACTCGAACGTGGCAACATTGACCGTCAAATAAGCAAATAACAAACGAAATCATAGAACCTCTGCGGCGGGCGCAAAATCAGCGTCCGCCGCAGATTTTTTTAGGCTCTTTTGGTATTCGTGCGTTGTTTTTTCCGCTGTATTATGCTACACTGGAATCAGGTTTTATGTAGCTAGAAAACAATCGCATATTTTGGAAAAGAGAGGAAGGCTTTATGAGTAAACGCCGATTTTTCAAACTCACGATAACGCTCCTTGTGATGGGGCTGATGCTGACGATGGTACCGAAACAGGTCAGTGCATCTGACGACGATGATACTATTTGGACGGTGTATTTCCATCCATCGAGCACAGCAGGGTCCTATGTGAAGGTAATGAACGGAAATTGGTTAAATCCGCTTCCGACCCTCTACAGCGAGGATGCTGTCTTTATGGGGTGGTATTATGACTATAACACCTACTATGATCAGTTCCTTGCGAGCAGGATCTATAAGGATCTGGATCTATATGCAAGGATGGATCCGATACTGAAAAATGCTTCCGTAACGGTCGTTGCTCCCGTGGCCGGAAATCGTCCGAATACGACACAGATCGTGCATCCTTCCGGAGCTCATTATGCGATCTCGAGTGTTAAGTTCATCGAGTATGATAATGGACCGGTGAAGACACTGGGCTCGAAAGATGTGTTTGTGAAGGGAAAGACCTACCAGGTCGTAGTCGGGTTCCGCCCTCAGGATAACTACAAGATCGCGGTATCTTCGTGTGTGTATAATGGCGTTACGTATTTTGCGCCTACGAAGGTCAGGATCAATAATAATATAGCAAAACTATATGACGACTTCTCCAACTGGACTCTGACATATGATACCGATTTGGTGACCGAGTACTATACTTTTTTCTACACGCCGGATCCGGATATGTATTGTGCGCTTTATTTCGAGTTGAACGCGCCGAATAACACGACGGCTGCCGGCGGACCGAGTGCGATCAATACGTACTTTGGAGATACGATCACGATCCCGTCGAAGAGACCATCCTGTTCCGGTTATACGTTTTTGGGATGGTCCACCGATGAAAATGCAGACGAGGCGGAGTATCAGCCGGGCGATACCTATCAGGTACGGTCCGAATGGGCAGATCGTCTCTACGCAGTTTGGGCGAAGAAGCCTAGCATTAAGGCACATCCCGAGGATGTGGCTGTGCTTCCGGGAGAGACAGCGGAATTCTCCGTTCTGGCGCTTGGTTATAAGTCTTTGACCTATCAGTGGCAGTACCAGGTTCCCGGTAGTACGAACTGGACAGACTGCACTGAGGAAAGCGCTACGACGGCGACGCTGTCGATCATCGCGGATAATGCTCTTTGTGGATATAGTTATCGTTGCTTTATAACGGATGCAGCAGGCGTTTCGGTAGTCTCAAATCCGGCTACGTTCCATGCCTGCCCGGTCATCACTCATCAGCCGCGAAATGTGAAGACCTCCGCGGGTTCCACGGCGACGCTTTCATTGACCGCGACCGGAGCGGAACCGCTTAGTTACCAGTGGCAGTCGCGGAAGGACGAAAACTCTGCCTGGTCGAATTCGGGCATGGCTGGTGCGAAGACCGACACGCTTAAGGTCACCGTGAGCGGCGGCTTGTATGGCTGGAAGTTCCGCTGCATCGTTACGGATGCACATGGGGTGAAGACGATCTCAAAGGCCGTCTCCCTGTCGATCAATCCGACGATCACGAAGAATCCGGAGAATAAGACCGTTCAAGCGACCTATGCCGCGATCTTTAACGTGGAGGCGATCGGACCCAAACCGCTGACCTACCAGTGGCAGGAACGCGCTGACGCTACGCAGGAGTGGACGAATTCATCGGAGGCCGATTCGGATACATCTCAGCTGATCGTTGGCACCGCTATCGGAAAACACGGATATCAGTACCGTTGCATCGTTACCGCAGCGAACGGATTAAGCAGGGCGTCGTCGCCGGCCACGCTGATCCTCATCCCGAGGATCATGAAGCAGCCGGTCAACCGTACAATGTCGGTCGGAACGACAGCTCCATTTACCGTTGAAGTACGAGGTAAGGCGACCATCAGTTATCAGTGGCAGTCCCGCAAGAACGAGTCGTCGAACTGGTCGAACTCCGGGCAGCCCGGCGCGAAGACCGCGACGCTTTCGGTCAATGTGATCGCAGGCCTGGACGGCTGGCAGTTCCGCTGTATCATAACGGACGGAAACGGACAGAGGAATGTCACGGACGTTGTTACGCTTCGAGTGAAAACGGATACCCCGAAGATCACGACCCAACCGGTGGACCAGACGGTGACGACCGGTGCGAACGCGACATTTTCCGTAGCCGCGCTGTGCACAGAGACCATGACCTATCAGTGGCAGTCGCGTAAGGACGCGAACAGCGCCTGGACGAATTCGGGCCAGAGCGGAGCGAAGACCGAGACCCTGACGGTAGCGACCATCCCCGGCTTAAACGGCTGGCAGTTCCGCTGCATCGTGACCGCGGCAAATGGTAAGAAAGCCACCTCCAATGTGGCCACCTTGACCGTTCTTCCGGTGATCACCCAGGAGCCTACCGACGCGACGGCAGCCGCCGGCGAGAAGGCGATATTTACAGTAAAAGCAAATGGCAAGGGACTCACGTACCGCTGGCAGTCACGCAAGAATGCGGATGCGGCATGGACGAACTCCGGACAGAGCGGAGCGAAGACGGATACATTGACCGTATCGATGCTTGCAGGCTTAAATGGCTGGCAGTTCCGCTGCGTCGTGACTGACGCAAACGGGCAGAAAGCTTATTCCAAAGAAGCCGTATTAAAGAAGGGTGAATGGTTATAAAGCTTATTGAGAAAAGGATAGGAGGTAACGTGGAATGAAACAGAGGAGAGTATCATGGCCTCGGCTCATCGTCGCACTGTTTGTGCTGACCGTTACTATAACAGGCGCTGTGGCGCTTTTCGGTGGCTGTGGATCTACGGGGGTCTGGGTTTATGCGGGCAGTAGCGCAGGCGTGTCCATCACGTCGCAGCCGGCGAGTGCCTATGTGCCGGTCGGCAACACGGCGGAGTTTAGTGTGGCGGCGACGGGTACAGGCACGCTTAGCTATCAATGGCAGTCACGTAAGGACGCGAACAGTACCTGGGCGAACTCCGGATTAAACGGCGCGAAGACGAAGAAACTATCGTTCGAAGCATTGGCCGGCTTAAACGGCTGGCAGTTCCGCTGCGTTGTAACGGACGTAAATAAGAAGACGGCAGTCTCGAAGGCAGTCACGTTGACGGTCGTTCCGAAGATCAAAACACAGCCGAAGAACCAGACCGTACCGGTCGGAAACACCGCGACATTTACCGTGGAAGCGACCGGCAAGGCAACGCTTACCTACCAGTGGCAGTCCCGTAAGGATGCGTCGTCTGCATGGTCGAATTCGGGCCAGAGCGGAGCGAAGACGAAGACTCTGTCTGTCGCAACCCTGGCGGGCCTAAACGGCTGGCAGTTCCGCTGTGTCGTAACGGACGGCAACGGAAAGAGCTGGGGCTCGAACGCCGCGACCCTGACCGTGGTCCCGAGGATCACGAAGCAGCCGGCGAGCATTCCGAAGGCAGTGGGGGACACCGCGACATTTACCGTGGAGGCGACCGGTAAGGCGCCCTTGAGCTACCAGTGGCAGTCGCGTAAAGATGCAAACACCGCATGGTCGAATTCGGGCCAGAGCGGAGCGAAGACGAAGACTCTGTCTGTCGCAACCCTGGCGGGCCTAAACGGCTGGCAGTTCCGCTGCGTGGTAACGGACGGCAACGGGAAGAGCTGGGGCTCGAACCCTGCGACATTGACCGTGATCCCGAAGATCACACAGCAACCGGTGAGTATCCACGTCGTAGCCGGAACGACCGTGCAGTTTACGGTCGAAGCGACCGGAAAAGCGACACTGAGCTACCAGTGGCAGTCGCGTAAGGACGAGAACAGCACCTGGGCGAATTCGGGCTTAAGTAGCGCGAAGACGGCATCCCTGACGGTCGCATCGGTGTCCGGCTTAAACGGCTGGCAGTTCCGTTGCGTGGTAACGGACGGCAACGGAAAGAAGGCGGCCTCCGCCACAGCGACCCTGTATGTGGAGCTTCTGCCGATCAATGCCGTGGATATCACGCTGTACGCGCTCTCAGACGGCTATAAGGACGTTTTGACCATTCCTTCGAATAAACTACAGAAATTCCAGCTAGAGGCCACAGGAACGAACGTACGATACTCTGTGCAGAGTGGTTCCTCCTGTACGGTCGACTCCACCGGTCTGGTGCAGGTCCGTTACGTCCAGACGACGGTCTACAGTCTGGCGACCGGCGAGAGCCGTGTCGAGAACCGACCGCAGTTCGGTGACTCCGTGATCGCATGCACCGTCGACGGCGTGACCTACTATATAAACGTGCATGTGCTGGACTACTCCGTAGAGTATGCCGACAGCCGGATTCGTGAGTACCTGAACCAGAACATCACTTCCGGCATGACCGACATGGAGAAGATGCAAGCCATCGCACGTTATCCGGCTACGTTTGACTACAGTGCGAGCTACTCCGGCTACGTTTCCATGCTGATCTACGGCGGCGGTGACTGCTGGGCCAGCACAGCCCTGATCATCCGCGAGTGCGAGATGCTGGGCATCGAAGCCTGGTCCCGCAACGGAAATAAGGATCCCGGCGCCGGCAGCGGCCATCGCAACGCGATGGCGTACTTAAACGGCAAATACTACGAACTCGAGGCAGGTTACTCGGGAAAGGCGCCCCGTTCCTACAACGTAAAGGAGCGGACCAGCCTGTTCTCGACCCGTAATCTTTCGGACGGCACGCTGTCCGTCTATCAGTTCGATGGTAAGACCTACCCGGATAAGTTTGAGATCCCGACCTCGATCGGAGGCAAGAACGTCACCGTGATCGAGAAGAGTGCATTTTCCTCGCTGACGAGCAGCGAGGTGGTACTTCCCGCGAATCTCGTGGAACTCGGCGATTTCGCCTTTACCGCAGGTAAGAACCTGAAGAAGGTCACCATCCCCGCATCTGTGAAGACCTGGGGCTCCGGCGTATTCACACAGGCTGCCGATCTGGTGATCACGATCGCCTCCGGCAATCCGTACTTCGTCCTGAAGAATAACTGTGTTTACTCGAAGGACCTGACGGTTCTGTACGATGCGCACCTCGCCTCCGGCCAGGTGACCCTGCAGAGCGGTCTTACGAAGATCCAGCCTTACGCGTTCTACTACAACGCAGCCGCGACGGAGATCGTCGTTCCGGCGACCGTGACCACCATCGGTGAGGGCGCCTTCGGCAACTGCTCGGCGCTGACGAATGTAACTTTCTCGGGCAATGGTCTTAAGAACCTGGACGCTTTCGTGTTCGCCTATACGAGCCTGGAGAGCGTGACATTGCCCGCGTCCCTTACGACGATCGACGCACACGCATTCTGGTACGGCGGTTCGATGAACGTGATCTTCACGTCCACCACGGCCCCGACCTGGAGCGAAACCGACTTCAACGTCTCGGGCTATAGCAATATGCACTTCTACGCACCTGTGGGCGCGACCGGCTACGACAGCGGCGTATGGACGCAACTGAACGTGACATACGGGACACCGTAGGCGGAAAGACAAATAGAAACATCAATTTTTGACGGAATCTGCTTAGATTCCGTCAAAAATTTATATAGATTTAATAGACATATTTGATATGATATGGTAGAACGAAAAACAGGGGGTATCGGAAGGGAAGAGCGTCATATTGTCCTAATTGTCCGCCAGGGGAGAATAATATGGTTAGGGAAGAAGATAAGAGGAGTACGAAGATGCTGATAGTGAAGGTGACTCACTATTTAGTGTGTATGGTATTCTTCTTTTTTTCGTGGATGTATTTCCGCTACGGGAAGTTTACTATAAGTGGTCCGGTAGGGTTTCGATATAACTACTATGCCCTGATCGGGTATGGTGTTTTGCTGGTCATCTTTTATCGTGTGTATAATGCGTATTTGTTTGGCTATATGCGCGTCCGCTCGCTGGCTGTCGCGCAGTTCTTAAGCCAGATCCTTTCAATCGTACTGGTCTATCTGATCTGCTCCGTGGCCTGGGCGCATTTTTCGGCCCCGTGGATATTCGGTATATTATTGTTCGAGCAGGCGATGGCAAATATCGTATGGTCCTATTTAGGTAACCGGTACTACTTCCACTTGAACCCTACGAAGAAAACCGTCCTGATCTACCGAGATGAACGGGATCGCAGGCGTGTCTCCCTGATCAAATCCAAACCGCTGGATCGTGTTTATAAAATCGTGGATGAGATCCAGTATGACGGACGTTTTGAAGAACTAAGGGATCGCTTGGATGGATATGAAGCTATCCTGGTCTCCGGCGTCAATTCAAGATGTCGAAACGGCATCGCGAAATACTGCAAAGAAAACCGCATCCCAGGTCTGTTTCTCCCGCATGTCGGCGACGTGATCATGCGCGAGGCACAGCACATTCCCGCATTCTATGCACCGGTCCTCTACGTCAATCGTTCGAAACTGCGACCGGAATATGCATTCGTTAAGAGGGCGATCGATATCGCGGCATCCCTGCTGGGTATCATCGTATTCAGCCCCATCATGCTGATCGTTACGATAGCGATCAAGGCTTATGATGGAGGCCATGTGATCTACAAGCAAAAGAGGCTCACGAAGGATGGTAAGGAATTCTGGATTCTGAAGTTCCGCTCCATGCGTGAGAATGCCGAAAGCGACGGCGTGGCCCGCCTAAGCACCGGCGATAAAGACGACCGGATAACGCCCGTGGGCAAGTTTATCCGAAAGTGCCGCTTGGACGAATTACCTCAGTTATTCAACATCCTAAGCGGTGACATGACGATCGTCGGTCCCCGTCCCGAACGTCCCGAGATCGCGAAGCAATACTGCGAGGAGTTTCCCGACTTTTCCCTGCGATTGCAGGTAAAAGCAGGCCTCACTGGCTACGCCCAGGTCTACGGCCGCTATAACACCGAGCCGTACGAAAAACTGGAATTCGACCTTTTGTATATCCACTCCATGGGCCTGTTGGTAGATATCAAGCTGATGTTTGCGACGTTAGGTATCCTATTCGTGCCCGAGAGCACTGAAGGAATTGCAACTGGGACAACTACAGCGATGGAGACAACAATAGAGAATGATTTATCCACGGAAAATGTGGATAGATAGAAAAATCCTTGAAGAGAAGCTGAAAAAGTGGGAGGAATAGATTTTGAAAAAGTCTAAAACGATTTGGCTGATCCAACAACACAGTATGCCGCCGGAATTGGGGCACTTTAATAGACAACATAACTTTGGAAAGTATTTGAAAAGAGACGGACATAGACCGATCGCTTTTGCCGGAAGTAAATTACACAATTCGGATATTCAGATGATCAATGATAACCGAAAGTATATGCTCTACAAGAAAGCCGAGTGCCCGTTTTGTTTTATAAAAACATGCGATTATGGTAACAGCAAGAAGAAGCGCATTATCGCGGAGTTACAATTCCATCTAGGCTTGTATAAGAACAGAAAGAAGTTTCCAAAGCCGGATGTTATATTGGGATCCTCCTCGTATATGATGTCTGCGTGCCTTGCCATTATTCTTGCAAAGAAGTATAAATGCAAAAGCATCGTAGAGGTCAGAGATATTTGGCCGCAATCCATTGTCGACTTCCTGGGGTATTCACCGAAAAACCCGATCATTCGCTTTTTGTATCGCGTTGAAAAATGGATGTACACGCATGCGGACGAACTCGTCTTTACTATGCCGGGAGGAAAGGATTACATCGTAGATCATAAACTCGATAAGGCTCATGGCGGTGGGGTTGATCTTTCGAAGGTCCACAACATCAACAATGGGGTCGATTTAGAAAAGTTTATTGAGGAAAAAGAAGAATATCCGTTCTATGATGAGGATCTAGCTGATCCCAATAAGACTTGCATTGTGTATACGGGGTCAGTGAGACTGGCGAATAATATAAAATACATTGTTCAGATCGCAGAGCGGTTTGAAGGAAGTAACATTTATTTCTTGATTTACGGAAATGGTAATGAGGTCGAAGAACTGACAAAATACTGTGAGGATCATCAGATTCATAACATAGTGTTTAAAGGTCATGTTGAAAAAGAGTACATACCTTCGTTGCTTTCACAAGCGGATTTCTTGCTTCTCCATTTTGATCAAACCAATGTGGTAGAAAAGTACGGATATAGTTTCAATAAGTTCTTTGATTATTTGGCCGCGGGAAAGCCAATCATATCAACTGTCGGAAGCAGGTTTGAGATGGTTGAGAGCAGCGGCGTAGGAATTCTATGTCCGAACGATGATGCCAAAACAGCAAGTGAAATGATTCAGAAACTGATCGACCAAGGCGCGGATGAAAAATGTAAGGAAAGAGCCCAGGCAATGGCGGAACAATACAGTTTTCGAAATCTGACGTATACATTGGAAAAACTATTCTAAAACTTATAGAGGGATGTTATTATGAAATATGCATTAATCGGTTGTGGCCGTATTGCCGTAAACCATGTTAAAGCTACTGTAAATAACAAACTTGATTTTGTCGCGGCATGCGATGTTGTTCCGGAAAATATAGATCTTTTGTTCGATAAAACGAATTATGTGGATCGGGATAAGGTCGCTCGTTACACGGATTATCGGAAACTGATAGATGAGAATCCGGATCTTGATTTGGTCGCTATTGCTACCTCGAGTGGGGCTCATGCAAAAATAGCCATATACTGTATTGAACATGGCATAAACGTTATCATAGAAAAGCCTATTGCTATGAGTATGGCAGATGCAAATGAAATCATTGAGAAGAGCATTTCTCATGGGGTGAAGGTATCTGCATGTCATCAGAACCGCTTCAACTTAGCTGTTCAGCAGATGAGGGGTGCGCTGGAGGCAGGCCGTTTCGGAAAGATATCACATGGCAGCATCCATGTGCGTTGGAACCGTAACCGTGAATACTATGAGCAGGCTCCTTGGCGTGGCACATGGGCAGAAGACGGCGGTTGCTTGATGAACCAGTGCATACATGGCATCGATCTGCTGCGTTGGATGATGGGCAATGAGGTTGAAACGGTTTATGGAATAACACGCCAGCAGCAACATCCTTACCTCGAGGCAGAGGATGTAGGAATGGCTGTTCTGACATTTAAAAACGGAGCCATTGCTACGATTGAAGGAACTACAAATGTCTACCCCAAAAACCTGGAGGAGACGCTGTATGTTTTTGGTGAGAAGGGAACCGTAAAGCTCGGCGGAAAGTCCACAAACACGATTGACGTTTGGGATTTTGCAGATGAGACCGAGGGTGATTTGAAGAATAAGGGGCTCGAAGAGGAAACCAGTAACGTATATGGAAACGGACATACCAGCCTATATGCTGATATGATCGCTGCCATCAAAGAGAACCGAGCTCCCTACGTTGATGCGGTCGCAGCCAGGAATGCGTTGGAGGTCATCCTTGCGATTTATAAGAGCATGAAGACCGGACAGCCTGTAAGTCTTCCTTTGGGAGATTTCGCAAGTATCGATATGAAAGGTACTTTTTGATCGATAATATCAGAATGAGTATGTGAGGACGAATAAAATGAAAGTATCTTTGATGAATGTACAGCGCCAACACGAAATGTATGCTGCCGAATATGAGCAAGCGGCTATCAACGTACTTCGTAGTGGTGGATACATAGGTGGAGCTGAGGTCTCTGCATTTGAGGAGGAATTTGCATCATACCAGGGAGCGAAGTACGGAATATCCTGTGGTAACGGAACGGACGCGATCGTGTTGGCACTGAGAGCTCTTGGAATCGGTGCCGGCGACGAGGTCATAACGGTTGCGTGGACGTTTTTCGCAACGGCTGAAAGCATAGCCGCTGTGGGAGCGACACCGGTTTTTGTTGATGTCTATCCGGATACATATTGTATGGATCCAAACCTCGTTGAGGCGGCAATTACTGAAAAAACAAAGGCAGTAATTCCCGTGCATTTTTATGGCCAGAGTTGTGATATGGACCGATTGAGATCGATCTGTCGGGAACATCATTTGTATCTCGTTGCAGATTGTGCTCAGGCTACCGGTACGAAATACAAGGGGGAGAGAAAGAATATCCTAGGCGATGTTTCTTGTTTTTCTTTCTTCCCTACGAAGAACCTCGGTTGTGATGGCGACGGCGGCATGGTTCTGACGGACGACGAAGACGTTGCACGTGCTTGTAGGGCGCTGAAGGTGCATGGCTCCGGAAAGGATGGCCTGTGGACCATGAGAAGAGAGTATGCTCTCCAGAATCGACAGGTGCCCGATAATATGCCGAAGGGAGATACGAAGTATTATAACTATCTGATCGGTTATAATTCTCGTCTTGATGCCATACAGGCGGCCATACTTCGGAAAAAACTGCTTCATATCGATGAGTTTATTGCAGGCAGACGTAAGAACGCGGAATTATACAATAAAGCTTTGGAAGCATGTGATGTGATTACTCCGTTTGAGGATCCGAACGGTGAGCATTCCTATTACATCTACGCACTTAAACATCCCGATGCAGCTCGTATTATGAATGTGCTGACTGAAAACGGTGTAGCTACGGGAACCTATTATCCGGTTCCGCTGCACTTACAAGGAGCATTTGCACATTTGGGTTATCGCGAAGGGAATCTGCCTGTTACAGAAGATCTTAGTAAAACCACATTTGTTTTACCTGTCTTTCCTGAATTGTATGATGAGGAGCGAGAATATATTATCCGCGTAGTTAAGGAGGCATTGAATGGCTGAGGCATTTATTCACCCGTCGGCGGTCGTTGATGATGGCGCCAGTGTGGGCGAAGGAACGCGCGTATGGCATTGGTGCCATATCATGAGCGGAGTGAAGATCGGCAAGAATTGCAATATCGGTGAGAATGCCTTTATCGAGTCAGGCGTAGTCCTGGGTAATGGCGTAAAGGTTAAGAACAACGTGGCGTTGTATACCGGTATAGAGTGCGAAGATGATGTATTTCTCGGCCCCAACTGTGTTTTTACGAATGTATCAAATCCGAGAAGTTTTATCGAGAGAAAAGCCGAATTTAAAAAGACGATCATTAAGCGGGGAGCGACGATAGGCGCTAACGCGACGATCGTTTGCGGACATGACGTAGGAGAATACGCATTTGTCGGGGCAGGGAGTGTAGTAACGAAAACGGTTCCTGCTTATACTATGGTTATAGGAAATCCGGCGAAGTTCTACGCATACGTTTGCAAGTGTGGAGTTAAACTTGATGAATCGTTGGTGTGTCCTGCATGTTCATCAAGATATAGCATGGATGCGGATGGCTGCATCTCATGTGTGGCGAATGATGCTGACGGGAAATGATAAGATAGAGGTATAGCAAGATGAAAATATGCCATATGACTAGCGTGCATCAAAGTACGGATATAAGAATATTTGTAAAGGAATGTTGCTCTCTGGCTGCGAATAACAATGAAGTGTATTTGGTAGCAAAAGGAGATAGTCGAGACGATGGCAACGTGAAAGTTGTTGGCGTTGGAGAGCCTCCTTCGGGAAGACTAGCCAGAATGTTTTCATTCTCGAGAAGTGTATATAAAAAAGCCTTATCACTGGATTGTGAGGTTTATCATATCCATGATCCGGAATTATTACCATACGCCGTCAAACTGGCCCGTAAAGGGAAGAAAGTCATATTTGACAGCCATGAGGATGTCCCCTCACAGATTTTGGATAAGAATTATCTACCCAAAGCGGTGAAGTGGTGTGTATCTAAGTTGTACAAGAAATATGAAACCTATGCCGTACGTCGCATATCTGCAGTTGTAGCGGCAACGCCCCATATCGGGAACCAGTTTCGGGGAAGAGCCAGAAAGATTGCAGTGGTAAACAACTTCCCTAAGTTGGATGATATAGTATTTCAAGATGGACCTTTTGAGGATCGAGACAGGATCGTATGTTACGCTGGTGGGATAAACGAACTTCGAGGCGAGAAGGTGATGCTGGCCGCGATGAAAAATGTCAAGGGTACATTGTTGATCGCTGGGGAACACCAGAAGGAACTTCTCGATTTGAACGCTGACTCTGAAAGTATGGTTGAATATTTAGGCAAACTGGACAGAGCCGGAATAAATGATTTGTACGCGAAGGCAGTAGTAGGCCTGTGCCTGCTTCAGCCCGCCAATAATTATTTTGATGCTCAACCGATCAAGATGTACGAATATATGGCGGCGGGCATCCCATTTGTGTGCAGTGACTTTCCTAAGTGGGAAGAGTTAGTAACGAAATCTAATTCCGGAGTGTGTGTTGATCCGAAAGATCCTGCTAAAATTGCTGCCGCTGTTACCACCCTGTTAGATGATCGAGTAAAGGCTCATCAAATGGGTAAGAATGGCAGAAGGTTGATAGAAGAAAAATACAATTGGAATTCCGAAGTGAAAAAACTTCTGAAATTGTACAAGAAGATATAGTGTCAATCGTATCGAGTATCACAAACATCACTAAGATGACACATGAGGATAGGATTTATTGTTTATTCATGTGTCCTAAATGAGTTGAAATGCAAGCTATTATAAAGAAATATGCCATCCTTTTTATATCAATCGTGTTATATCGGCTGTTCTTGGACAGGGGGTACTATGATGTTATAGCTCAAATATATGAATATAGCGGCTTTTCAAATCAAAGTGATTTTGATCGGACGTTACTGTCGTGGATTATTTTTGTGCCGACGATCCCAATGATTATCCGTATTATTCATGGGAGCGAACGCACATCAAGTATGATAGTCACGATGCTATATTTCTTGATGTTTGTTCCTAATACAGTGATGATTAGCACTGTAAAATATTCTATTCGATACAGTTTGCTTAGTTCATTGTATTGGTACATTTTGATTATTGGAACGGTCTGGCTCAATAAGAATAGAAAATCAACTGAGAGTATTAGGATCAAACATAGAAAACTAACAAATTTCATTTCACTTGTATATGTTATCGGGGCTGTGTCATTTCTTGTGGTGTTATATATTTCCGCGAGGTACGCACACTTTCGATTGAACATTGATTTGTTTGCTGTCTATGAATACAGAACGGAAGCCAGAAATTATAATCTACCAACTTGGCTGAGGTATATGTTTGCTTGGACCAGAGCAATTAACCCAATGCTGCTCGGATATGCAATTCAGAGGAAAAACTATATTATTGCTGTGGTGCTTGTTGTTGCTCAGCTTCTTTCCTTTGGAATTGACGGCATGAAAATGACTTTATTTGTTTGCGTTCTCACAGCATTTCTTTCACTATACTTCAACGGGACAATTAAATGGTTTAACCGCAAGATGGTTTACGGCTTTTCATTTGTTTCGTTTATTGCCTGGGCTGAATATTTTATTGTTGGTAACTTTACGATCCTTAGCATTGTGGTGAGAAGAATAATGTTCCTTCCCAACCTGATAAACTATTACTACTATGATTATTTTCAACTGAACGTTCCGGATTATTTTCGAGGAAGCATTGGAGGCCTGATTGGTTCGAAATCTCCTTATGGTGATCTGGGGCACACTATCGGTGAAGTATATTTCGCCCGCCCTGAAATGAATGCAAACAACGGAATGATAGCGGATGCGGTCACTAACATGGGAACTATAGGCTTTGTTTTGATGCCATTGGTGTTGTTGCTTCTTTTGAGGATCTTTGATCGGGCTTCTCATGGTATATCAGTAAAAACACTGATCCCGATAGCAATGTTTATGGCCATTCAATTGATTAATTCATTTATGACTACCTGTTTATTGACCCATGGTTTTTTAGTTATTTATTTGCTGGTTACTATGTTCCCTAAGAGAGAGCCAAAAAGGTGAAAGCAAAGCACTATGAAAAAGAAAATAATCGGTGACATGATTTTGAATATTGTTGCGTCTGCAATTCCCATTTTTGTGCTTCAGCTTATCGTATTGCCGAGCTTATCACGGCATATGCCATCAGATGATTATGGGTTGCTGGTAACAATTCTTGCATTCCTAAATGTGGTTCCGGCCACACTGGGAAATGTGTTAAATAATATACGAATCCTGCATGAAGGCGAGTATACCAAGAAGAAACTCCAAGGGGATTATAATATTCTGGTTTTTTGCGCTGAAGCCGGAAATGTGATATCACTACTCTTATTCGCTATATTGTATTGTGGGGACACTTCCGTTTTGAACATTGCACTGACTACGTTAGTAGCGATTGCATGGATGCTTAGGGAATACTATATAGTTGCGTTTCGATTGATCATAAATTATAAAGCCATCCTGATCAATAATCTGATCATGGTAGGAGGTTATGTACTAGGGTATTTTATCTTTTTGCTGATTCCGTATTGGCAAGTGATCTATTTGTGTGGCCTTGCTTCTAGCCTGGTTTATATTTTTTTGAATTGTACTCTTTGGAAAGAACCACTAAAGAGAACAGAGTTGTTTGAGAAAATAACGAAAGATAGCTGCATGCTATTGATTGCCGGAGTATTACTTAGAGTCATTATTTATGCAGATAAAATCCTGATCTATCCATTGCTTGGAGGAACGATGGTTTCGATTTACTATGCCTCCACTATTTTTGGTAAGGTCGTGTCTTTGGTAGTAACCCCTATCAGTAGCGTTGTACTTACTTATCTATCTAAACGAAAGACTAAAGATGATAAAATGTTTATTTACTCCCTTGGGATTGGTGGAGTAGTATGCGTGGTTGGATATGTAGTATGTATCTTGATCAGTAAACCGATTTTGAAAATTATATATCCTGATTTTGCAGAACCGGCTATGGAGTATATTATTTATACAACCGGCGTTGCCGTCTTGACGGCGTTGATCTCACTCCTGAACCCTTTTATAATGAAGTTCTTTGATATGAAGTGGCAGATACGGATAAACGGCATCACCGCTTTAGTTTATATCACTCTTTCTTTGGAATTTCTTTTTGCATTTGGCCTTTTAGGGTTTTGCATAGGCGCTTTGATTACATATATTCTCAAGGTGACATTTATGATTTTCATATATTTTAAATGTTGTAGTGCATCTGAAGAAAAGGGAAAAAATAAGATTGGTGGAGCATAACAAGTCTATTATGCGTAGGGGCTTTCAACGCTTGACAAGTAATATTGCCGATGGTAAAATCTATTTAATCAGAATGTGCGAATGTACTGGTTAATTAGCACAAGATTTGTTTAAAAAGTATGAGTTTTTTTTACTATCTTTATGTCTTCGGACGGAAAGGACGTATACTATTATGAAAATTACGGTAGCTGGTGTTGGGTATGTAGGTCTTTCTCTGGCGGTGCTTTTGGCGCAGCATCATGAGGTGACGGCGATCACGACTACGGAGTCGAAGGCGGCGAAACTGAATCAGTTTATCAGCCCCATTCAGGATGATGAGATCGAGCGTTTCTTCCGGGAGGTGAAGGAAGGAAAGAGGAAGCTGAACCTGTTTACGACCACGGATAAGGCGGCGGCCTATGGATCGGCGGATCTGGTTATTATCGCGACGCCGACGAACTATGACGACGAGCATCATTTCTTTGATACTTCGGCGGTTGAGGATGCGATCGAGCAGACACTGGCGGTGAACCCGAATGTATTGATGGTAATTAAGAGCACCATTCCGGTGGGATATACGGAGTCGGTGAAGCAGAAATATGGAATTAAGAATATCATTTTCAGCCCGGAGTTTCTTAGAGAGTCGAAGGCACTCTACGATAACCTCTATCCCAGCCGTATCGTTGTCGGTGCGGAGGAGGATCAGATCGAAGAGGCGCAGATGTTTGCTGATTTGCTTCGTGAGGGCGCAGACGGTAAGAACGTGAAGACCCTTATTACTCGTCCGACTGAGGCGGAAGCGATAAAACTGTTTGCAAATACATACCTTGCAGTGCGTGTATCTTACTTCAATGAGCTGGATACATATGCACAGTCGAAGGGACTGGATACGCAGATGATCATTGATGGTGTTTGCATGGATCCGAGAATTGGCAGCCATTATAATAATCCGTCGTTCGGATACGGTGGTTACTGTCTGCCGAAAGATACGAAGCAGCTGCTGGCGAACTATAAGGACGTTCCGCAGACCATGATCGAGGCCGTGGTGAAGTCCAATGAAGTTCGTAAGGATTTCATAGCGGAGCAGATTTTGGAGCGTAATCCTAAGGTGGTCGGCGTGTATCGTTTGACCATGAAGAGCAACAGCGATAATTTCCGCGCATCGGCGATCCAGGGCGTTATGAAGCGCATCAAGGCCCAGGGCGTCCCGATCATTATCTATGAGCCTACCTTAGAGGATGGAAGCACGTTTTTTGACTCGGTAGTGGTCAATGATCTCGATAAGTTTAAGAGCGAGAGCGATGTGATCGTGGCTAACCGGTTTGACGAGGAGAAACTGGGTGATGTAACCCTGAAAGTATATACTCGAGACCTGTTCCGGAGAGACTAGTCAAGTTACTTTGTTGAATAAATCATAGCGAAGCGGAGGCGCCCCTCGTGGGGGCCTCCGCTTTTCTTATTTCCACCTTCCCCAATATTTTACGATTGCATTTCCCCTGCCTAACCGATATAATAAAAGTAGTATCGTTGAAGGTAGGCTCCAGATGAAAAAGCGTGGAAAGAAAAAGTGGATAGGGATTATTGCTGCGGCAGTCATGGTTTTGGCTGCGGCGGCGGTTTTTGCGTGGAAGTATTTGGGGGACAGGGAGCCAGAGGTGCCGGACCTGGATGTAAAGCAGTGCGAGGCTATGCAGGTTCTGTACAAGGGCAGTCATCCTCTTAGAAGTGTGCAGATGAACGACGATATCGTGGTGAAGAGATAGTTGAAATCACGGTGCGGTTATGGTATAGTTATAAACAGTCCGAAATGGATGGACTAGAGCAATACTTGAGGAGAGTAACAAAATCATGAATACGTATGAAAAACTGGTTGCAAAAGAGTCGAAGTTGGCACTCGTTGGTCTGGGCTATGTGGGAATGCCGATCGCTGTGGCATTCGCCAAGCACGTCAATGTAATCGGATTTGATACGAACAGCGCGAAGATCCAGCTCTATAAAAATGGCATCGATCCGACGCATGAGATCGGCGATGACGGCATTAAGACTACGACCGTGGATTTTACGGATGATGAGACACGGCTTAAGGAGGCGGATTTCGTTATCGTTGCGGTTCCGACGCCGGTAAATAACGACCATACGCCGGACCTCACACCGGTCGAGGGAGCCAGCCATGCGGTTGGACGAAATCTCCGAAAGGGTGCGATCGTTGTTTATGAGTCTACAGTTTATCCCGGAGTTACCGAGGATGTCTGCGTTCCAATCCTGGAAGCAGAGTCCGGACTGAAATGTGGCGTGGATTTCTGGGTAGGATATAGTCCGGAGAGAATCAATCCGGGTGATAAAGTTCATCGACTTGAGAATATCAAGAAGATCGTTTCCGGTATGACACCGGAGTGCTGTGCAGAGATCAAAAAGGTCTATGATCTCGTTATTGAGGTCGGCACTTATCCTGTTTCAAGCATTAAAACAGCGGAAGCGATCAAGGTGGTGGAAAACAGCCAGCGTGATATCAATATCGCGTTCATGAATGAATTGGCCATGGTTTTCGACCGTATGAATATCGACACAAATGAAGTTGTTGACGGTATGAATACCAAATGGAATGCATTGGGCTTCCGTCCCGGTCTGGTGGGCGGCCATTGCATCGGTGTCGATCCTTACTACTTCACGTATGAGGCAGAAAAACTCGGTTACCACAGTCAGATCATTCTGAATGGCCGTATCGTGAATGACGGTATGGGCGCTTTTGTCGCGGATGCCGCGATCAAGCAGATGATCCTCGCCGGAAAGAATGTCCGCGATGCGAAGGTGGTGATCCTGGGACTTACATTTAAAGAGAATTGCCCGGATACGAGAAACAGCAAGGTGGAGGACATCATCGTACATCTTAACGAATACGGTATTTCGCCGGTCGTTGTAGATCCCTGGGCGAATAAAGACGATGCGCTTCGTGAGTACGGCGTTGAATTGAAGGGACTGGACGACGCGAAGCAGGCCGATTGCATTATCGTTGCTGTAGCTCATAACGAATTCAAAGCGCTGAACCTCGATGATATCAAGGCATATTATAGAACTATGCCGGACGAAGAGAAGGTTCTGATCGACGTTAAAGGATTATATGCGATCGATGATCTGAAGGCTTCCGGAGTGCGCTTCTGGAGACTGTGATCACAGAATGTTTTAGATAAAGCCGGGAGGCCCATCATCAGGACCCTCCGGCTTTTGTTAAAAGTATCGGGCTCGTTCGAAATAGGTGTTAGGAAGGACGCTAGATGAAGAAAAACGGAAAGAAAAAATGGATATGGATCATCTCTGCGGCGGCCGTGGTTGCGGTCGTGGCGGTGATTTTGGCGTGCATGTCTTCTCGTGGTGAGGAGCCAAAACTGACTGCGGTCACTATCGACGAAGAGCATTTTCCGGATAAGTATTTTCGGGCCTATGTTTCCCTGCGCTATGATGAGGATGGGGATGGTGTGCTGAGCGGAGACGAACGACGGAAGGTGAAGGAGCTCTTGATATCCGAGATGAAGATCAGGGATCTGCAAGGGATCGAATACTTTCCGAAACTGAGAATACTGGAATGCAAAGATAATATACTCAGAAACCTGGATCTGAGCCGTAACACCGATCTGCGGGAACTGAACTGCAATTATTGTAGCCTCGAAAGTTTGAACGTGAGTAACCTCTCGGAACTTCGGATACTGGTCTGCCGTGGGAATGAACTCGTACAACTGGATGTTAGCAGCAACAAAAAACTGCGCCATTTAGAGTGTGTTGACAATGACCTGACAACGTTGGATATACATCATAACACAGCGCTGGTGAGGTTGGAGTGTAGCGGCAACGATCTAACGAGTCTGGATGTGAGCGGATGCGCGAATCTGGCTGCGCTCGATTGCGCTTATAATGACCTGACGAGCCTGGATCTGGGTCGGTGCAAGAAATTGAGTGACCTCGAATGCACGGGGAATGAACTGACAGACCTGAATGTGAGCAGATGCGCGAATTTGTCGTACCTTAAATGCGGCAATAATAAACTTACAAGCCTGGATGTGACTAAGTGTAAGAAACTTAAGGATTTTACTTGTAATGGTAATGAGCTGGGGAGCCTGGATGTAACCAAGTGTCCGGAATTAGAGAGCCTCGATTGCGGTAATAATATTCTGACGGCTCTGGACCTATCACGGTGCCCGAAATTATCGTACCTCGATTGCAGAGTGAATAAATTGACGGCTCTGGACGTGTCACAGTGTCCGAAATTAGAGAAACTCGTATGCGCCTATAATCAACTCACGCGGCTGGATCTGACTGCCTGCACGGGATTAGAGACGCTTGAGTACAATGGAAACCCGATGACTCAACAGGATATCATCGGATATACGTGGACCGATGGTTGGAGAGATTGGTACCGATAATGGTGTTGACTGCATAGGAGGAAGCATGAAGAAAGCAATGGTTTGGATCGGTGTGGCGCTCGGTGTGGCGCTGGGCTCGGTCGGATGCAGTGATAGGAAAGCGACGTTGGGAAACGATATTCCTATAACATCCGAGAATTTTCCGGATGAAGTATTTCGGAAATATTTGGCGGATGAATTTGATTTAGATAAAAGCGGAACCTTGGAAGAAAGCGAGCTCCAAGAGGTCCGGAAGGTCGGACTAAAGGATTCGGACTTAAGTAGCCTCAAAGGGGTCGAACTTCTTACGAACCTGGAGACCTTAACGATCGAAAACGGACATATAGAGGAGCTGGATGTGAGTGCCTGTAAGTCGCTCAGAAAACTCGAATGTGACGTTGGGCACCTGAGGCAATTAACGGTGAACGGATGTGAGACATTGGAAGAACTGAGCTGCTTTTGGAATGGCCTTATGAGTCTCGACGTGAGCCAGTGTTCCAGACTGAAGAGACTCTATTGCAACGGAAACCAGTTGCAAAGCCTGAATGTTAAGGGGTGTTTTCGACTGGAGGAGTTAAACTGTGGATCCAATAATCTCACGAGCCTGGACGTGAGTGGCTGCGATGCGTTACGATGGCTCGAGTGTTACAGTAATTTCCTGAAAGAGCTGGATAAAAGCGGATGTGTTTTGCTAGAGTACCTGGACTGCAGCGGTAACGAACTGAGCACATTGACCGTGAAGTATAATACGAAGTTGAAACATTTAGACTGCGCCAGAAACGATCTGACCAGTCTGGATGTAAGTGCGAATACCGCTCTGCAGTACCTGATCTGCTGGACCAACGAGATAACCGAGTTGGATCTCCGCAGGACCACAGAATTGGTTTATTTGGATGTTTCGAGTAACCCGATCAGCGTTTTGGATGTGAGTTGGAATCCTGAACTGTTGGATCTGATCTGCTACCATGCATCTCTGCAGGACTTGGACCTGCGGCAGAATACGAAACTATCGAGACTGGAATGTTACGATAATCGCTTGTCGAAATTGGATGTGAGTCAAAATACTGCGTTGGCTACGCTGTATTGTTCCCAAAATCAGTTGCAAGAGTTGGATGTGAGTCATAACCCTTCGTTGACCAGTTTGGACTGCTATGAGAACGAATTGAGCCAACTGGATGTCGGAAACTGTCTTTGGTTGTATGGTGTAACTGTAGATCCGGATGTTTTGGTTGTCGGAGCCGAAGAGAATGATGTCAGTGTTAATCGATACGAAAAAACTTGGGAAGAGTCGAATGACTCGCCGTATATTCGGGAGACGTTTCCGTATATAATATATTGAGTGAGGTCTTAGCATAGAATGTTGAATGATAGAGAGATCCTCCGGTTGTTTGAGAAGCACGACGAACGTGCGCTGATGGAGACGACCGCGAGATATGAAACGTATTGCCGAACGATCGCGCATACGTTATTGGGAGAAGAGTCGGCTGCGAAGGAATGCTTTCGCGAGGCTTTGCGTGATATCTGGAAGAACATTCCCCCGAAGAATACCGAGAGTCTGAAGACCTACATGGGAAAACTGGTACGTGCCGAGGCTTTGAAATACAGGGAAGAAGAGGCACCGGTCGCGAATGAAGAAGAGATCGCGGCGATCCTCGAGGAACTGGAAGAATGCGTAGAAGAAGGCTTTTCGGGGGCGGAAAACCGCGACGCGGATGATGGCCTCGTGGAAGTGATCGATGACTTCCTGGCGTCCGTGCCTGCTTCGAAACGAAGCCTCTTCGTGCAGAGATACTGGTATGGACAGACGATCTGGTCGATCGGTGCGAAGCGTCATATGTCTCCGGATCTGGTCGATGCCGGGATTTCGGAGGTGCGCGCCGGGCTCGCACAGGCGTTTCAGGAAGCGAAGACGGTATGGCCCCTGGATGGGAAAACGTTTCTGATGGAACGGATCGGAGGTATCGATCCCAAGTATATTCTGGAGGCAGAAGGAGCGAAGACGGGCTCCGAAGGCGCTCAAAAGGCCGCTGCTTCCGGCGAGCGGATGGATGACGACGAGGAGAACGATGAAAGAAGAAAGCCGGTAGATGCAAAGAAGATCCTGAAGATCGCTTGCATCGTGGGCGGAGTACTTGCGGTCGTAGCCTTGATCGTTGCGATCCGGTGGACGTCAAACACTCCGATCCCGATCGATGAAAAGCATTTTCCCGACGAGTATTTCCGAGAGTATGTAGCGGAGGGGTTCGATCTGGATAAAGACGGGGAACTCTCCGTGGAAGAGCGACAGGATGTTTTTAAGATCGAACTCGTGAGCACCCGTTCTAATCCCTATTATGCCAACAACATAGGGGATATTCAAAGTCTGAAGGGGATCGGGTATTTTCCGAATTTGGAGTATTTGAAATGTACCGGGACGCAAGTGACGAGTTTGGACCTGAGCGCGAATAAGGCGCTGGAGACGCTGATCTGCAGCGATGGGAAACTGGAGAGTCTGGATGTCAGTGCGAATAAGGCGCTCGAGTATTTGGACTGCTCCGGAAACCAACTGACCAAACTGGACGTTCGGTCGAATAAGTTGTTGGAAGAACTCGACTGCCGAAACAATCAGATCGAGGAAATCAAGTTTCGGTCGAATGAGACATTGAAGACGCTTTCGTGTCAGGATAACCTGCTGGGGCACCTGGATGCGAGCCCGAATAAGGCGTTGAAGACGCTCAACTGCTCCAAAAACCAAATGACCGAACTGGACCTGAGTGAGAATAGCAAACTCGAGGTCTTCAGTTGTACGGGGAGCTCTCTGATGGAGCTGGATCTCAGTGGGAATCCTGCGATGAAGTGGGTCGAATGTTCCGGCAACCAGATCCATCAGCTGAATGTACACGAGAACCCGCTGCTGGAGGTGCTCGGCTGCGATGATAATGAATTGTTGGAACTGGACCTGAGCCAAAACACGAAATTGACCTCGCTTAGCTGTGAGAATAATTCCTTAACGAGTCTGGACTTAAGAAGTTGCGCGGATCTGGCCCATCTGTATATGGAGGGAAACCAGATCCGGGTACTGGAGTTGAACGACCCAATGATAAACCATCTCATAACGTTGTTTGACTGAGAGTGAGAACGCCCGTTCCCGCTGAAAATGGTACAAATAGGTGATATACAAACGCTCTGCCTGCATTTATACTTAGAATGTATAAATGTGGGCAGGGTGTTTTTTTCCTCTTCACAAGGTGTATACACGAAATAACAAAGGAGATAGCAAAGGAGAAAAAACAGATGAAGAAAACACTGGTTGCGTTCTTACTTGTAGTTCTGAGTGTTATCCTGGCGCCGAGCCGGACCGCCTATGCGGCAGATGTCGATTCGTTGAAAAACGGGGACATCGTGGAGTTTGGAATGTATCCGCAGAAACGCGTTACGGATCTGGATCTGATCGCAGAACTCGATGATGTGGCGAAAAAACTGGAAAGCGTACCCGTATCATAGTAAAAACACCGCGGAAAATCACCATAAAATTCCTGCGGTGCAGGATAATTCCATGATGAAGTTTGCGGATTTCACGTACAACAACAAGAAATACCGCGCTGTGAAGATTCTGAAGTATAGACCGGGAACGGCCGATATGTTACCGGGGACTGCAGATGATCCAAAGGGGAGTCAGTACGAGAATGGGTTCCGCCTCGGGGTCTGTTATTTTGAGTATGAGCCGATCCGCTGGGTCATCGTGGATAAGTCACAGGGGCTTCTGGTCTCCGATAGTATTTTGGATTCACAGCCTTTTGAGCCGAACTATGTCGAGGAGTATATCGGCTATGCTCAGTATGATTACAGATCCAGGATTCGATCCGATATATACCCGTCGAATTATCTGTATTCATCGCTTCGGTTTTGGCTGGCCGGCTACACAGATCATTATCCCGAATATGAGTATTTCAATTTTTATCGCACGGCATTTACTTCCAGTGATATGAGCTGGATCAAGACGACTCAGTTAACGATCAAAAGCAATGGTGTGACGGATAGTGCATATGGACTCTATATTCCTTCTGGATAGAGAGACGGTGGACGCGTACACGTCTTCCACGGGTCAGCCGTTCTATTCCGCGTATCCGACCGCATATGCGAAGTCGCAGGGCTATACTTACGATGACATTGACTTTTTATGGTGGCTCCGGGATGGATATGGATCGACTACCATGTATTATGTCAATGACGGGTACACTTGCAATGGATATCAAGTGGGCCACGGAAGTATACTTCAAACCAATTATTCATTTGTCGGCGTACGTCCTGCGATCCGTGTGAATCTGTCCAGCAGTTTAATAAAGCGTTCATTTCAGATCGATGTTGAAAGGTCTACATCGGGGGCTCCGACGATTTCCTGGCCTTCTCAGGGGGCGTCCGCGACATATAGAGTATATCGCTGTGATGAATTAAAAAGAGATCAGACCCTGGATAGCGACTGGACTCTTATGGCAACCCTCGCGCAGAATACGCTCAGTTATACGGACACGACCGCGAGGCCGGGTTACGGATATTATTATCGTGTTGTTGTGACGCAATGGAACATAGTTAATAAGTCCAACATGATACTGTATAGATACAAGCTTGAGAAACCCAGAATGGTTTATGCCGGTTCGGATGAAACGACCGGTTATCCGAAACTGTGCTGGATGCCCGTGAATGCGGTCCTCCACTATGACATCGAGAGATATAACGAAGATAAAGACGAATGGGAAAACGTGTGGCGTATCGAACCGGAAGGCTATGACATGGTGGAATATATAGACAAAAAGGCCACCTTAGGAAAGCAATACACGTACAGAGTACAAGCGTGTCCCCCGACATTTGAAAGGTTCCGATCAGATTATACGGACGAAGCGACCATCAAATGTGTACCCGAAAAACCGACAGGCTTATCGGTAAAGATCACTTCCGCCGGGATGATCCAATTAGCTTGGAATGCCGTAAAGGCTGACGGTTATCGGGTTTTGTATAGAGACATCACGGACGGTTATTCCACTTCCAATCAGTGGTACAGCAGCTACGTCTATGCGGGTGGGTGTATCCTCTCAAAGGCCCAGCCCGGCAGAAACTATGAGATCCTGGTGGCTGCGGCGATGTCCCAAAACGACAATACCTATGATTCGGCGAGGGTAAGTGTAACGCAGAGGTGTCCGAGCCTGCCCGAGTTTACGGTTCAACCGAAGAATATAATAGCATTTGAAGATACAAATCCGATTCATGTTGATGTTAAGGTAAGCGCAAGCGGAACCGGAATCACCTACAAATGGTATACATTCCGCCCCGTGGTCGACAGCGGCAGCTTTACGATGGAGTATACCTGTACCGATGGTAAGTATGGGTTTGACCTGACCCGGGAAGAAAGTGAAATGCAGTTCTATGTGCAAGCAGTGGATCAGTATGGCAGAAGCACTTATTCCGATACCGCAAAGGTTGCATACATTAGCCAGCCGAAAGGCGTTACGGCCAATGTAGGAAATGAGGCGCAGTTCACGGTTACGACGGATTTCCCGGAATTTATCGCTTCTTATCAGTGGCAGTCGCGTAAGGATTCTTCGAGCGCATGGTCGAACTCCGGCCTGCCGGGTGCGAAGACGGCGACGCTTACGGTAAACGCGGTTTCAGGCTTAAACGGCTGGCAGTTTAGGTGCGTCGTAACGGACGGTAACGGAATGAAGTGGGGATCAAATCCCGCAACATTGACCGTGAAATAATGTAACACAGAGGATAAAGAAATGAATAAAGGTTTGTTAAGACGGTTGCTGGCGGTTATGATGACAGCAATCTTGGTGGTGGCGCTGCTTCCGAGCGCCTGGTTTGGTGGAGCGGTTTATGCGGACAGCATACCGGGGCCGGTCATTACGACCCAGCCGACCGATAAGGCGGTGGTGATCAATAGTGTTGCACAGTTTACGGTGGCGGCAAAAGGCACAGGTACACTGACCTATCGCTGGCAGTCACGTAAGAACGAGTCGTCCTCTTGGTCGAATACCGGCCAGAGCGGTGCGAATACGGCGACACTTTCTGTGTCTGCAACAGGTGCTCTGCACGGTTGGCAGTTCCGTTGTGTAGTATCGGATAGCACAGGCGAGAAGGCATACTCGAACGCGGCGACATTGACCGTAAAACCGAAGATCGATACGCAGCCGGTGGACGCTTATGCTCCGGCTGGCACCACGGCGAATTTTACGGTGGCGGCGACAGGAACAGGTACGGTATCCTATCAGTGGCAGTCTCGTAAGAACGCGTCGGCGACATGGAACAACTCCGGCATGCCGGGCGCGAAGACGGCGACTCTGTCGGTAAATACTTCCAGCGGGCTGCATGGCTGGCAGTTCCGTTGCGTCATTACGGATGGAAACGGACAGCACGCATTTACGAATGCTGCGACCGTATATGTAAAACTGGCGATCGTTGCACAGCCGAAAAACACGAGCGCGACCGCAGGTGCCACAGCGCAGTTTACGGTAAATGCGATCGGTAAGGAACCGTTTACCTATCAGTGGCAGTCCCGCAAGAACGCATCGGGCACATGGTCGAATTCCGGCCAGAGCGGAGCGAAGACGGCGACCCTCTCGGTACAAACGGTTGCAGGTTTAAACGGCTGGCAGTTCCGCTGCGTGGTAAAAGATGCGACCGGACAGACGGTGGTTTCCGACGCGGCGACGCTCGCCATCGTTCCGAAGATCACGACCCAGCCGGCGAATGCAAGTGTGGCCGTTGGTTCCACAGCGAAATTCACGGTGGCGGCGACCGGTAAGGCAAACCTTACCTACCAGTGGCAGTCTCGTAAGAATTCTACGAGCGACTGGTCGAATTCCGGCCAGAGCGGAGCGAAGACGACGACACTGTCGGTAAATGCGATCGCCGGATTAAACGGCTGGCAGTTCCGCTGCGTCGTAACCGATGGCAACGGACAGAAATCCTACTCCAATGCGGCGACACTGAACGTAACGCCGAAGAGCACGAAGCAGCCTGCAAATGTGAAGGTATCCGTTGGTTCCGTTGCACAGTTTACGGTAGCGGCGACCGGTAAGACACCGTTTAGCTATCAGTGGCAGTCGCGTAAGAATGCATCGGCATCCTGGTCGAATTCCGGTCAGACGGGTGCGAAGACGGCGACCCTGTCGGTAAATACGATCGCGGGCTTAAACGGCTGGCAGTTCCGCTGCGTGGTCACAGATGGTAACGGACAGAAGGCGTACTCAAATGCGGCAACCTTAACGGCCGTAGTTGAGAATATCCCGATCAATGAGACGAATTTTCCGGATGCGGTATTCCGTGAACTCGTCGCGCGGTACTTCGATACCAATCAGGATGGTGCTTTCAGTGTAGAAGAATTGAAGCAAGTGAAACTGATCCATGTGCCGCAGGCAGGCATCACGAATATGAAGGGCCTCGAGTTCTTCACTTCTTTAGAGACTCTCGTGTGCTACTCCAACAGTGTAGGAACCCTGGACCTGAGTAAAAACACGGCATTGAAATCATTGGACTGCTCCGGTATGAAGTTGACATCGTTGAATCTGAGAAACAACAAGGATCTCGAATACATCGATTTTGGTTTCAATAATATTGAATCTGTGGACCTCAGCAATAACACGAAACTCACGAAGCTGTACTGTGCGAATACTGGCCTGAAGACTCTGAATCTGGCGAGCCTGACGGAGTTGCAAGACTTATATTGCTATTATAACCAGTTGGAAGAACTGAGTGTCTCGAATTGTAAGAAACTGCTCACTCTCCACTGCCATTCAAATAAATTGAAAGAATTGAATTTGAGTGCTAACACGGCATTGACCGATCTGGCATGCCACATCAATCAGATAACAAAGCTCGACCTGACAGCGAACACGAACCTGACGAAGCTCTCCGTCGATCCCGATGTTGAAGTGATCGGTGCGGATGGTCTCTTGAATAAGTAACTAACGTTGAAGCAAACCAGCTCAGACGCAGGATGTACCTAACCGGGTGCATTCCGTCTGAGCTGGTTTGTTTTACTGTCGATTGGGACTGGTCTTTTGTGCGAAAATGTGATATAATAATTGGGTCCGGGTCTATCTGAAGGATCCGTTTGGACGTGTGAAAAAATAATGTATTGAAGGAGAAAAGAATGAGTAAAGATGCAAAGATCACGATTCATCCGCTGTATCAGATCGGTGACATCAGTAACCGTCTGTTCAGTACGTTTTTGGAGCCCATCGGCTCCATGGTCAATGGAACCATGTACAACCCGAAGCATCCCACCGCGGATGAGGAGGGCTTCCGTACCGACTTCATCGACGCCCTAAAGGTGACGGGCATGCCCGCCTGCCGTCTGCCCGGTGGTAACTTCGTATCGGGCTGGGACTGGAAGAATTCCATTGGCCCGAAGGATCAGCGGAAGATCGCTCTGGACCCTGCGTGGTACCAGTATTACACAAACCAGGTAGGACACGATGAGTACCTGCACTGGGCGGAGAAAGTCGGCACCGAGCCGCTGTACACAGTGAACCTCGGCACCGGCGATATGCGCGACGCCATGGCGATCGTGGAGTACACGAACCATGAAGGTACCAGCTGGTGGGCAGAGCAGCGTAAGAAGAACGGCCACGAGAAGCCTTACGGCGTAAAGATGTGGTACCTGGGTAATGAAATGGACGGCCCGTGGCAGTTGGGTTCCTGGGAGAAGGATCCGCGCGGCTACGGCATCCGTACGAACGAAATCTCTAAATTGGTAAAATGGATCGACCCGAGCATAGAAACCGCCGTGTGCGGCTCCTCAGCGCCATTTATGGCACATTTCCCGCAGTGGGAAGAGGATGTTTTGAATGAGTGCTACGAATCCGTGGATTATCTGTCCGTGCACCACTATCATGTGGCGCCTCCGGGAGACCTGAAGGCTCTGTTGGGCGGCTCGCTGTACTATGAGGATTTCATCAACACCGAGGTCGCTTTGTGTGACCTGGTCGCTGCGAAGATGCGCAGCCCGCATAAGGTGAATATCTCCTTCGACGAGTATGGTTCGATGGTTCGCCCGCTTCGTGAGCTGAACCCCGGCTACGGCCCGCACAACCTGTACCGTGCACACTATCGTTTCGACCCGACACGTAAGTACATCATGCACGATCCGGATAATATGCGTGACTTCCATTTCCCGGGCGGCGACATGATCCGTGCCCTGTCTATGGCGACGGTTCAGTTGGCGCTGCTGCGCCACGCAGACCGCGTAAAGATCGGTTGTATGACCGGCGGTCTCGGCGCACTGTGTGCTTCCAACCACGACCATGTTTGGAGGTCTGCTTCCTACTATCCGTTTAAGCATTTCATCGATTATGCGAAGGGTGTTGCCCTCAACACAGCAGTAGAGAGTGAAACCTTTGATATCCCCGGCTACATCATCGACGATACGTCCGAGTATCCGACGAAGGAAGGCGTTCCTTACATTGATGCAGCATCCGCCTGGGATAAAGAGGCCGGTCGCGTGGCAATCTTCGTAGTCAACAAGAGCGAGGCTGACGAGTATCCGTTGACGATCGACGCTTCCGCTTTCGAAGGCTATTCGTTCAAGGAGCATCTGGAGATGTATTCCGAGGATCCGGAGGCGGAGAACACGTTCGAGAACCCGGATGTTGTGAAGCCTACGATCGCACCCGACGCGGTTGCAGAAGACGGCAAGATCAAGACCCATGTAAAGCCACTGTCCTGGAATTTGATCATTCTGGAGAAGTAAGTTGGATATGTTAGAGAAGATCCGTGCCCCGAAGGAGGGTGTTTCCAAACAGCGGCAGATCCTGTATTCTGTGCTGATATTTTTATTCGGCTGTGGGATGGGCTTTTTTTCGAAGGCGCTGGACTTAGCGGGGTTCAATGAACTGCCGTATTTTATGCAGCGACTGGATATCACGAATTTCTTGGGAAGATTTGCGATCTGGATCTTCATCGCGGTGTGCATTTCGGTCTACAGCAGTAATGCTTTCCGAGCGGCGTTGAATGTATTTTTGTTCTTCATCGGGATGGTGACTTGCTACTTCCTGTATTCGAAGTTTGTGGGAGGCTTCTTCTCACGAAACTATGCGATGATCTGGTATGGTTTCACGGCGGCCTCGCCGTTCCTGGCTTTTGCGTGCTGGTACGCGAAGGGTAAGGGCTGGCCGGCGATCGCGATCACGGGAGCCATCATCGGCGTTCTGTTCTCGCAAGCGGTCTTTTTGTTTCAAGGCATCCGGATCGCGCATTGGACGGAAGTGATCGTCTGGCTGGCTTCCTTGTGGGTCCTGCGGCGAAAGCCCAAAGAGTTTTGTTACTCGCTTGGCATAGCACTGGTCGTAGCGCTGATCGTACAGAAATGCCTGCCTTACTGGGGTTGATATAGTTTTAGGGAACTTTTTGAATCTATTTAGATCAAAAAGTTCCCTATTTTTTCGCTTGACTTTTAGGGAACTTTCGAATATAATGTCCGCATAAAAGTTCCCTAAAGGAGGTGCGCCATGAGTGATTTTGAGAAGATACGGTCTTTGATACAAGAAAAAGCCGAGGCAGAGGCTCGTTTGAACCTCATTCCTTATGATGGCTCACCAGAGGTTAAGGAAAACAAGAGCGGGAAGTATCTCTATATCCGCAAGAGGGTCGGCACTCGCCTGACCTCAACGTATGTGGATGTGTATTCCGATGACTTGTACCAACTCTTACTGCGTAATGCGAGAGAAACCCGGGAACTGAAGAAGCAGATACGAGCGATCACGAAGCAACTGGCGCAACTGGGTCACACTTCGAGTGCATTGACTGCGGAAGTGGTGCAGAACCGCGATTTTGCCAGGGCAAACATGAAGACCAGCATCTATGATCAGGCGGTTTTGGAAGGCGTCTCCACGACATTTCCCCAGACAGAGGTCATTATTGAGAATGGAACGGTCAATGGAATGACCGCGACGGATGTCCAGAAGATCCTGAATCTGAAACATGCGTGGGAATTCATTCTGGATGAGGATGTGCTCCGGGCAAACAGCGATTATTATTTGATGTGCCACATCGCGAAGCTGGTCAATGAGGGCTTTTATTCCGATGGTGGTCGGATCCGAGGTGTGCCGGTGGCGATTGGCGGAACTTCGTACCTGCCACCGCTGCCCATGGAAAGTGTCGTCAAGGAAAGCCTGCAAGATATTCTGGCAAAAGAGAGTGAGGCGATCGATCGTGCGATCTCCCTATGCCTCTATGTCATGCGAACGCAGGTGTTCATCGATGGTAATAAACGAGCAGCCGTGCTGTTTTGTAACCATTATCTGATCGCGCACGGCGGGGGACTTTTGATCGTTCCTGAGCAGGAAGTGCCGGAGTTCAAAAGCCTGTTGGTTGCATATTATGAGAGTGCCGATGACACGTCGTTACGCACCTTTTTGAGAGAGAAATGCTGGATGAAAGTCCGACGATAGACCTTCGTAGATACGTGCATCGTAGTTTGTCCCCAATTGGGTATATCGAAGATTATTTAGGAGGTCCATTATGGAATATACAGTTAAGAAAGTTACGATCGATGATTATGATGAAATATATAAACTTTGGGCGTCGACGCCGCAGAGCCTGCGGGCGCTGAACCCGGTGGACGACAGCCGCGAGGGTATCGCGCGGTATCTGAAGAGAAATCCGGACACTTGCTTTGCGGCGGTGAAGGACGGCGCGATCGTCGGTGTGATCCTGACGGGACATGACGGGCGGCGGGCCATCATCCACCATATGTGCGTGCACCCGGACTATCGGCGGCTGGGCATCGCTGCGCACCTCGTAGCATTGGCCGAGGAAGCGCTGAAAAAAGAGGGCATCGAGAAGGTGTTCGGTCTGGTGTTTAAGGACAATGACGGGGCCAATGCGTTCTGGGAGCGGCAGGGCTACTCGCTTCGGACGAACCTGAATTACCGGAACAAAAGCCTGAACGCGGACATCCCCACGGGCGAGTGATCGCGGGCAATTATTGGCATAAGGTCCGCAAGTAATACAATAGATTTACTACCCGAGATATGATATATTTTGGGTAGTATTTTTAATTGGGAGACTCTTATTTGAGGAGGAAGCCTATGATACGAAAAACGAGGAAAACAACATGTGTGGCAGCTGCATTGGCCGCGGCGATGTGCATAGGAGCCTGCGCGTCGGGACCTAAGGGGCTGGAGACGGACACCACGGAGGCAACGCAGGAGGCGACCGCGCCGGAGGCGAAAACCACGGAGGTAGCGAAGACGACGGCGGAAACAGGTAGTTCGGCCGCGACGACAGAAGCAACTGCAGAAACGGGAACAGAAGATATTGAAGGAGGTTCACAAATGGATTATTCAGAGGTTTTCAAAAACATCAAATTGACGAAGGGTTATAAGGGCGTTTGGGACTTAAACCCGATCATTTCACAGCATTATGGTGCGGATCCGTACGCGATGGTGTACGGCGACACCGTATACTTTTATATGACAGCGGATGCCTATGAGTACGAGGCAGACGGCACGACGATCAAGGAGAATTCCTACAGCAAGATCCGCAGCCTGTACGTGGTTTCCACGAAGGACATGGTGAATTTCACCGACCATGGCGAGATCATGATCGCAGGCGAGGGCGGAGCGACGAAGTGGGCACACAACTCCTGGGCGCCGGCAGCAGCGTGGAAGATGATCGACGGCAAACCGAAGTTCTTCCTGTATTTCGCGGACAATGGCGGCGGCATCGGCGTAGTTACGTCCGACAGCCCGGTCGGCCCGTTCGTGGATGAACTGGGCCACGGACTCATTCGCCGCGACATGGAGAACTGCGGCAATGTTGCATGGCTGTTCGACCCGGCGGTTCTGGTGGACGACGACGGCACCGGCTACATCTACTTCGGCGGCGGCATTCCGTACGGCACCGATCCTTCGCACCCGATGACGGCGCGCTGCGCACAGCTGGGTGAGGACATGATGAGCCTCGTGGACGTGCCGAAGACGATCGACGCGCCTTTCCTCTTCGAGGATTCCGGCATCCATAAGTACGGCGACACTTACTATTACACTTATTGCAGCAATTTCAATGTGGATGAGGCCGGCACGAAGGAGTACGGCTTCGAGAGCGGCGAGATCATCGTCATGGAGAGCAAAAACCCGCTCGGACCGTTCACTTTCAAAGAGAGAATCCTGAAGAACCCCGGCGCATACTGGGGCGAGGGCGGCAACAACCACCACTGCGTATTCAACTTCAAGGGACAGTGGTACATCACCTACCACACCCGTATGCTGGAGCTCGCGCAGGGCATCCGCCACGGCTATCGTTCCACGAACATCGAAGCATTTGAGATGGGCGAGGACGGCACCATTGGCCTGATCCCTCAGACCCGCACGGGCCGTGAGCAGGTCGTTCCTGTAGATCCGTACGAGACGATCAACGGAGCGACATTCTGCACCATGGGCGGCGTGGACACTGCGCCTGCTGATGAAGTCAGCAAGAAGTACGGCTGCGGCAATCTGCTTCTGACCGCGATCGACACAGGCGATTTCGTGAAGATCCAGGGCGTGGATTTCGGCGACGAGGGCGCGAAGACCGTGAAGGCGACCGTTCGCACGAATGGTAAGAGCGGCGTGGTCCGCATTTCCACTGACGCAGAAGGAAAGAAGGTCCTGGGCTACCTGCCCATCGAGAGCGACGGCAACGAGACAACCGTTTGCACGGCACAGGTGGAAGGCGCGAAGGGCCTCATTAACCTCTATTTCACCTTCAGCGGCGATGGCTATGAGATCGTAGACTGGACCTTTGAAAAATAAAGGAGGGACGCTATGGGAGATGAGAAAAGGACGTCCCGCCCGCTGGGCATCAACCCGCTGACGCGGATGGACTATCCGGATCCCGACGTGATCCGGGTGGGCGACACCTACTACATGGTCAGCACGACGATGTATTTCATGCCGGGCTGTGAGATCCTGCGTTCCTACGACCTGGTGCGTTGGGAGCACGCGGCGTACGTGTACGACCGGCTGGATTCGACGCCGGCGCAGCGCATGGAAGGCGCGGAGAACATCTACGGCCAGGGCATGTGGGCGGCAAGCCTGCGTTACCACAATGGCACGTTCTACATTTGCTTTGTGGCCAATGACACGCACAAAACGTACTTGTACCGCTCGCAGACCATCGAAGGTCCGTGGGAGAAGAGCGAGATCGAAGGTTTCTACCATGACAATTCCATCCTTTTCGATGATGATGGACGTGTGTACATTGTGTACGGAAACCGCGAGATCTACCTGACGGAGCTTCGGGAGGACCTGTCCGGAGCGAAGCCGGGCGGCCTGCATCGCAGGATCCTTACGGATCGCGACGACGCGTACCTCGGCTACGAGGGCGCACATTTTTACAAGATCGACGGAAGATATTACATCTTCTTCATTCATATGCCGAAGGCGACCGGAAAGCGGACGGAGGCTTGTTTTTCCGCGACTTCTCTCGACGGGGAGTTTACCGGCGGGGACGTTTTCGATGACGACCGCGGCTTCTTCCGCAGCGGTTGTGCGCAGGGCGGTATCGTGCAGACGCCGGCCGGCGCCTGGTATTCGATCGTGTTCCAGGACAGCGGCGCGATCGGGCGCATCCCGATCCTCGTGCCTGTGACCTGGAAGGACGGCATGCCAGTGTTCGGCGAGAACGGAACACTTACGGAAGAGTTCCCGATCGAGGACCTGAAACCGGATCATGTGTACGATGAACTCGTCGGAAGCGACGACTTCAAGGCTACGGCGGATGATGCTTCCGCGGACTATAAGAGGCGCTATGACTCGTTCGGTTTCAAGAGCTGCTGGCAGTTCAATCACGAGCCGGAGCTAGAGTTGGTGAAACGCGACGGGGCGGCCGGGACATTGACCGTTACCACGGACAAATTAGCAAAGAACCTGGTGCAGGCGAAGAACGTGCTGACGCAGCGGACGACCTATCCTTCGTGCGCGGCAGAGATCACGGTGGATGGATCGCTTTTGAAAGAGGGCGACTACGCCGGACTGTGTCTGCTCGAGAGTTCCTATGCATTTGCCGCGATCACACGACGGGACGGAGAACTCTACGTGGTCATGCAAAACCGCGTGATCGACAACGGATCGTTCTGGGGTGAGCGGAAGGATAACGAGCCCGGAACGGAGCAGGCCTGCGTGAAGTTAAACGGCGAGGTCGTACGGCTGCGCGCGGAGGCGGAGTTCGAGAATAAGGCCGACACGGCGCGGTTGTACTACTACGACGGGAACGAGAAGAGGCTGATCGGTTCGGACTGCAAGCTGGTATTCAAGCTGGATCATTTCACGGGCGTGCGCTTCGGACTGTTCGTGTTCGGAACGAAGGAAATCGGCGGCAGCGCGACATTTTCCGAGTTCACGTACGAAAAATAATGCCGATTTAGGCAGGGGGTTACAAAATGGATGTTTTTAAATTTGGTTTCAGACAGTGGAAGAGGCATCTTCCGCTGGACATTTTGACAAAACTTTTGAGCTTTATAGCGTTGACGGCGGATCTTCTGCTGCCGATGCTGACAGCGATCTTTATCAATCACATCATTCAGGAACAGGGGGTGGATCATAAGAATTTCTTTTCCTTTCTGCTGACCGGCGAATACGGCGAGATGCACACCATGAAGCTGTTCTTCACGGTGGCGGCAGTGTTCCTGGGCCTGATCCTCTTTAAGGATGTGATCGTATACACCAAGAACTACATACTTCAGAAACTCGGCCTCGCATTGGAGACCGATCTTCGTGTGCTTACATTTCATAAGCTCATGGACCTCGACTCCGAGACGATCTCCGAGTACAACACCGGCGAACTGCTGACGACGATCAACTCTGACACGATCATGTTTAAGGAAATGTTCTGCCGTATGATCCCGAATATCTGCGACAGTATCTTCGTTCTGGTCGTTGCGGTCGTCATGCTGGCGCGGATCAACACGCGGCTGCTGGTCATCCCGCTCATCCTGACGCCGTTTTTCGCCGTATCTTTGCTGCGTTTCCGCAAACTGGCCCGCGAGAATTTCCGGGCGATCCGCGGTTGCAACAGTAACATGGCATTGACCGTACAGGAGAACATCGAGGCGGTACGTCTGGTGCGTTCGTTCACGAACGAGGATGTCGAGAAGAAAAAGTTCGACGCGTCAAACTACAAACTGCGCGACGCGCATATCAAGCAGATCAAACTGTCCTCGACGTTTGAGGCGATCTTCGGCATCATCCGCCAGGGAGCGTACATCGGCAGCATCGCGGTGAGCGCGGTTTTGGTCATGCGCGGCGAGCTTCTGGTCGGCTACCTGGTAGCCAGCGCGGACTACGTGTTCCGCATCATGAACCACGTAACGCAGATCAACAACAGCATGTTCCAGATGCAGCAGCAACTGGTTTCCGGACGGAAAATGCTGGATTTCATGAATACAGAGAGTAAGATCGTAAGCGGTCCCATCAGCGTCAGCGAGCCTCCGAAAGAGGGCATCATGATTCCTTCGGACGAGACCGCGGCTGACCCGGACGTGCTTACCGAAGCGCATATTGAGATTGTGAACGGAAGCCTTGAAATCGGCGGACAGAGTATTCTCAGAAACATCAATCTGGACATTACTCCCGGGAAGAAGATCGGTATCGTCGGCGGTACGGGATCCGGAAAGAGCGTGCTTCTTGAGTCTTTGATCCGCGTTCACGATATGACCGACGGACAGATTCTCTTAAACGGAATCGATATCCGCGAATACGAACTCAATTCGTTAAGAAGGCAGTTCTCTTATGTATTCCAGGACGTATTTCTGTTTTCCAATACGATCACTTCGAATATCGCCTACTCGGAGCCCGAAGTGGGGCGCCAGCAGGTCGTAAAAGCCGCGGAACATGCGCAGGCGCACGGTTTTATCAGCAGCTTTACGGAAGGCTATGAAACAATCATCGGCGAGCGCGGTCTCGGTATCTCGGGCGGTCAGAAGCAGCGCGTATCCATTGCGAGAGCGCTTCTCCGCAATGCCCCGATCCTTGTTCTCGACGATTCCACATCGGCGCTCGACGTCGGTACGGAGAAAAGGCTCCTTGCGGACATCAAGGAGTTTTATCCGGATAAGACGCTTCTGATTTCCGCGCACCGCCTGTCCTCCGTCGTAGACTGCGATGAGATCATCTACATGCGCGACGGTGAGATCATTGAACGCGGAACGTTCGATGAACTGATGAAGTTAAACGGCACATTTGCCAAGATATACAACATACAAATGACGCAGGAAGGCTCGGTGAATTTCGACGCCCTGGCGGACAAACTCGCGGAAGGGGGTGTCTGATCATGGCTAAGAAAAATACCTACTTCCAAGACGAAGTCATCAAAAAGAAATTTGACATCCGGCAGTTCGGAAGGGTGCTGCGCTACATGAGCCCGTATAAGGGATATTTCATCCTGGTCGGCGTTCTGATGCTGGTGTCGGCGGGCCTGGCGATGATCACGCCGCTCCTGCTGAAGGAGATCATCAACAACGTGGTCGTTACGGAGGAGTACCAGACGCTCGTGTTCATCATCGCCTCCATGTCGGTCATTGCCCTGCTCGAGATCACGGTGAATTTCTTCCATCAGCGCATCATGGGTATCGTGGGTCATAAGATCATCTGCGATGTGCGTAAGGAGATCTTCTACAAACTACAGGAGCTGCCCTTCGATTACTTTGACTCCAAGCCCAACGGAAAGATCGTGGTGCGTGTCACGGACTATGTAAATGACCTGGCCAATTTCTTCTCCAACTATGTACTGAATCTGCTGTCTTACGCAGTGAAACTGATCATCGTTACCTTCTTCATGCTGGGCCTGAGCCCGAAGCTGACATGTATCGTTTTCGCGGTGGTCATCCCGATGATGGTCAGCATCTTCACCTTGCGTTATTTCATCCGTAAGGAGTTCGCAAAGCTGCGTGCGAAGAACTCGAACCGTTCCGCCTTCCTCGTCGAGACGATCATGGGCGAGAAGATCGTTAAGAGTTATAACCGCACGAAGAGCAGCGAGGAGATCTACAACGAGATCCACGACGGTTGCGTAAAACAGTGGCTGCGCATTTTCCGCAGAAACGAGCTCAATACGCCGATCGTCGAGACGTTCTGGAACTTCGGAACCGTCTGCCTGTACGGCGTGGCATTGTCCATGATCTTAGGTGGTTCGGCCAATGTCAATGCGGGTCTGGTCGTTGCGTTTACGAGCTACATGACGCAGTTCAGCGGACCGTTGACTATGATCGCGATCCTGATCCAGCAGCTGGCGCAGGTCAGCTCGAACCTGGAGCAGGTGTTCGATACCATCGATTATCCGGTGGAGATCGCGAACGAGGCGGACTGCGAGGTGCTTTCGAACGTGGCCGGTCAGGTGGATTTCAACGACATTACCTTCGCTTACGACGAAGATGTGAATATTTTGGAGCATTTTGACCTGCATGTGAAGCCGGGCGAGACGATCGCCCTCGTAGGGCCGACGGGCGCCGGCAAAACGACGGTCATCAATATGCTTACGCGATTCTACGATGTGAAGGAAGGCAGCGTCTGCATTGACGGCAAGGACGTGCGCAAAGTCACGCTGGACTCGCTTCGTAAAGAGGTCGGCGTGCTCATGCAGGAGCCCTTCATCTTCAAGGGAACCATCATGGAGAACATCCGCTACGGTCGCCCGGACGCGACCGATGAGGAGTGCATCGAGGCGGCGAAGAGCATTTACGCGAATGGTTTCATCGAGCGTTTCACCGATGGCTACAACCACGAACTCGAGGAGCGCGGCGCGGGCCTGTCCGCAGGTGAAAAGCAGCTACTGTCCTTCGCGCGTATCATCCTGAAGAACCCTTCGGTGGTCATTCTCGATGAGGCGACCAGCTCGATCGACACCGAGACGGAAGCTCTGATCCAGAAGGCTCTGAAGAAGCTCCTGAAGGGTAAGACTTCCTTCATGGTAGCGCACCGTCTGTCGACCATAAGAAGCGCAGACCGCATACTATACATATCGAACAAAGGCATAGCGGAGCAGGGCAGCCACGACGAACTCATGGCCCTCAAGGGGCTGTACTACGCTTTAAATTCATAAACGTGACAATGGGGACGGTTCTACTTGTCACATTTTCGATTGCGAACAGCCGCGGGCCGGTGATTTCTTACTGGCACTGCGTCGTTCCTGATCGGTTCGTTGCATTGTGAAAAACATGCCGCTCGGATCAAAGTCGAATTTGAAGGTACCGCTTCGACTTCGGCCGTTTTCCGATGAAAACGACCTCAGCGAGCTCAAAATCGGCCTCGGAGACCGATTTTGCCCTTCATTCGCCTTTTCTCTCGCGGTGTTTTTCAACAATTCACTCTCATGCTCAGTCGCGATCGCAGTGCCCGTAAGCACCGGACCGCGGCTGATTTACCATGGAGATGTGCCAAAAAGAACCGTCCCCGTTGTCACATGTGGGGCGGCTGCCCTGCTCTTGGAGGGCGGCAGGAGAAAGCAAGATAGTTTTTTGGAGGGTTGAGTTATGGAACACGAGAATGGCATTTGGGTGATGCGGGGGTTGCCGCGGAATCATCCGAGGAGGCTTCGGAGTTATAAGCAGTTGGTGGAGCGGGTCGAGGAGATCGGCTTTTTGCCGTTGTTTGCGAATGAGGTGGAGGGCTTTTCGGTTGAGGAGATGACTGCGACGAACGACTGGTGGTCGGGCGATGGGGCTTCGGATCCGTGGGAGTGGCGTGAGATCGCCGCCCGGGAACATCGGATCGCTTACGGCAAGTTCTTCGGAGGCAAGGCGGGCTTCATCAGTCTGGAGTGGCTGCCGTTGTTCGTGAATTATCGGCGGGATGGATACGATTTCGACGCCCGCTATGAAGACGGACTGGCAAGTCATCGCGAAAAGCTGATCATGGACTACTATATCGGCGAGGACGCGAACGGAGACACGGTATGGAAGGACGTGGACATCCTGTCTACGGAATTGAAGCGTGCGGCCGGGTTCGGCAAGGGTGGCGAGAAGAACTTCGCCGGGATCATGACAGGCTTGATGATGCAGCTTTACCTGGTGACGGCGGACTTTCGGCGCCGCAGGAATAAGAAAGGCGAGACCTATGGTATGGCGGTCTCGATCCTGCTGCCACCCGAGAAGATCTGGGGCTATGAGCGCGTGACGTCCGGCTATAAGGAAACGCCCGCAGCTTCGTGGACAGCCATCTGCGGCCGTGTGGAAGATTATTTCCCGAAGGCAGAGGATGACGATATAATAAAACTGATTGGAAAGCGCCCTTAGGGGCGCTTTTTATTTGAGAAGGCCAATGATGGAGCGCTTTGTTCTCCGAGCTCAAAACTAAGAAATGATCTGCCACTTTGAGATTCCGGCACTCTAGACTTTGAGATTTTGTCGCTCTAGACTTTGAGATTTACACACGCTTGACTTTGAGATTCTGCTGGTGTATACTTTGAATAGGAAAGAGAGGTGAGACTATGATTCCCAGACAGGCGAGTGATTCGGTAAAACGGTTAGCACAACAATTCCCGGTGATCGCAATCACAGGGCCCAGACAGAGTGGAAAGACTACGTTAGCCAGAATGGTGTTTCCGGAGAAACGATATGTCTCTTTTGATGACAGGCAGCTTCGTGAACTCGCAAAAGATAATCCCTTGGATTTTTTGAGCGCATTTACAGATGGCGTGATCATAGATGAAGCGCAGAAGGTTCCGGAACTGTTTGACGCTTTGAAATTGATCATTGATAACGGCGCGCATGTTCCCGGTAAGTATGTACTGACCGGATCCAGTCAGTTTCGATTACGCGAAAACATAACGGACAGTTTAGCCGGACGGGTTGGATTAGTGAAACTTCTGCCGTTTTCGGTCAATGAATTGAAGGCTGAGAAACTCCTACCTGACTCACCTTACGATCTGGCCATCCGAGGGTTTTATCCTCCGCTTAACGATCCGCAAAAGAATTTTCTTCGGGATGACTGGTATGAAAACTATATAAATACCTATTTGGATCTGGATGTGAAAGACCAGATCAATCCGTCGAATTTGGCAGCATTTCAAAAGTTTGTCCGCGTATGTGCGGTATACAGTGGACAGATCCTGAACTACGAAGAAATATCCAGAGACATCGGTGTTTCCGGAGTTACGATAAAATCCTGGGTGTCTATTCTTGAAGCATCCTATATTGTTCATTTGCTGGAACCTGATACAAATAATCTCGGAAAGAGTTTGGCAAAAACACCGAAGTTATACTTTGTTGATCCCGGCTTACTTTGTTATTTGCTTAGGATCGACAGTAAAGAAGAATTGCTGCTTCACAGCAAAAAAGGAGCCATCATAGAAACTATGGCGGTTTCGGAACTACTTAAGCATCGTTATAATATGGCGAAAAGATCGGAATTGACCTATTACAGAGACAGCACTGGATTGGAAGTTGACGCAATCGCTGATTGGAAGAGACAGTTCGCTATTGAAGTAAAAAGCAACATGGCTTCGGAGAAAAAACTCTCAGTAGGGGTGCGCAAATATCAGGCACTTCGAGGAGAGAACGTAACCGGGTGTGTTTTCTATTTAGGGGACCTCAGTTGCAATATTGATGGAATTCAATATGTTTCCTGGAGAGACTGGGGCGATTTTGATTGGAAAGAGGTTTAGATACATGAAAGAGATCACAAAGAAGGATATTGAAGCGTATAAGAAGGATTTTTCGAAGGATCCGCTGGCTCGGTCGTTGTCGAACGTTCTGGCGAAGACCAACCTGAAGGATATCGTGTTCTGCCAGAAGGGCATGGGTAATGCGCACTTCCATTTTTCGGTGGATGTGAAGACACTGCCGGTCACGAACCAGAAGCAGAGCGGGCGGTGCTGGATCTTCTCCGCGCTGAATGTGCTGCGCGAGGAAGTCGCGAAAAAATGCAAACTCGATAAGTTCGAATTGTCCCAGAACTATGTGGCGTTTTGGGATAAGTATGAGAAGATCAATTACTTTTTGGAGACCATGATCGAGCTGATGACGGACGGGGAGGACGGCCTTACGAAGAACGAGCGCCTGATCACGTACCTGCTCGACACGGGTATCCAGGACGGCGGGCAGTGGGACATGTTCGTCAACGTCGTTACGAAGTACGGCGTGGTTCCGAAGACGGCGATGGAGGAGACCTTCCAGAGCAGCCACACCCCGACCATGAACCGCACCATCAACTCGAAGCTGCGCCGCTATGCGGCACGCGTGGCGAAATGCGTGCGCGAGTCGGCGGCTGGCAAATACAAAGAGAAGAAGAGAGACGAAAAGATCGAAGCATTGGCCGAGTCCATGCGACAGGAGATGTACACCTTCCTGTGCGAGTGCTTCGGTGAGCCCGCGACGGAATTCGACTTCGAGTACGTCGATAAAGACAAGAAGTACCACGTTGAGCGGAAATTGACCCCGAAGACATTCTACAAAAAGTACGTGGGCGTGAACCTGACGAAGGACTACGTGAGCATCGTCAACTCCCCGACGGCGGATAAACCGTTCTACAAGAACATTACCATCGACTATCTGGGCAATGTCGTGGGCGGCAACCGGGTGCAGTACCTGAACCTGCCCATGGACGAGATGAAGGACCTGATCGTGCGCCAGTTGAAGAATGGCAGCGTGGTCTGGTTCGGCAGCGACGTCAGCCTGAAGGGCGACCGCGAGGCGGGCATCTGGAGCGAGGCTTGCTTCGACTATGAGGGCACCCTCGGCATGAAGTTTGAGATGTCGAAGGAGGACCGCCTGAACTTCCGCGAGTCCGCGATGAACCACGCGATGGTGATCACGGGCGTGAACCTGAATGAGAAGGATGTGCCCACGCGCTGGAAGATCCAGAACAGCTGGGGCGAGGACCGCGGTGAGAAGGGCTTCTACCTGATGGACGCGGACTGGTTCGACAACTACGTGTTCCAGGCCGTTGTGAAGAAGGAATTGCTGACGAAAGAGCAGCTGAATTATCTCGAGGACGAGCCCAACCACTATATGCCTTGGGATCCCATGGGGACGCTGGCGGACTGACGGGACGTTTCGAAAGGAATTGAGACCATGAACAAACCATTGATCAAAGCGCTGAAGCATGTGAACTTCCTGTCCGGGAAGATCGGGACGGAGGCGGAACTGAAGAAGCATCGGAAACTGACCGAGTGGGTCGGCCGGCTCGGCACGCCGAAGGGCGATGTCGTGCGCAAACGCTTTCGCATCGGGAAGATCCGTTGCGAGGAGACGACGCCGCTGTTCGCCCATAATCCGAACTATGTGATCATGTATTGCCACGGCGGCGGCTACGTGATCGGCGGGCTGGACCTCGCCGGCATTATGAGCACGAAACTCGCTATGGCGACCGGATTTACCGTGATCTCCTTCAATTACCGGCTGGCGCCCGAGCATGCGTACCCGGCGGCACTGGAGGACGCGGTCAATGTCTGGGAGTACCTGACGAAGGATATGTATGCGGCGGACCACGTGCTGGTCGGCGGCGATTCCGCCGGCGGAAACCTGGCCCTCTGCCTGACGCAGAAACTCGCCGCGGAAGGGAAGGCGCAGCCCCGACAGCTGCTGCTGTTCAGTCCGTGGACGGACATGACCGGCACGGCGCCGGCGTATGAGATCCACAAAAAGGACGACCCGATTCTGAGCGCCGAGTTCGTAATGGACGCTTCGAAAGAGTACATTCTGGACGGGGATCCGACCGATCCACGCTTCAGCCCGCTCTTTGGCGATTTCACGAATTTCCCGCCGACGTATATCATGGCAGGGCGGAACGGGATCCTGGTGGACGACAGTATCCGCCTGAAGGAGCGGATTGAAGAGTACGGCGGAAAGGTCGTGCTCGATATTGAAGAAAAAGGCTGGCATGTCTATCCGCAGATGCCGCTTCCGATGGCGCGTAAGGCCATGGAGAGGCTGGCTGCGCAGGTATCAGGCGAGATCTACGGAAAGAATGACCACATCGGAGGACACAATGGCAAGTGATCAATGGTACAAAACGGACAATGTCTCCAAAGCCTTCCTGGCTACGGTCACGAAGCGGGAGACACGTGCATTCCGTCTGAGTATCACGCTGAAAGAAGAAATCGACCCGGAACTGCTGCAGCAGGCCGTGTTGTCGGCGATCCAGGAACGCCCGCAGGTGCAGGTGCGGATCCGCCGCGGTTTCTTCTGGCACTATCTGGAGGACACGGAACTGCTTCCCAAGGTGAAAGAGGAAGACGACCGGATCTGTCCGCTGCTTTATGTGCCCGGGAAGACCATGCTGCACTATCAGGTGACGTATTTTCATAAGCGCATCAATCTGGATATGTTCCATGCCATCACGGACGGAACCGGCGGCATGGAGTTTTTGCATATTATTTTGCTGGCTTATCTGAAGTTAAAGCATCCGGGAGAGTTCACGGATGTGACGATCCACTCGGGAGCGTCGGCGGGGGACTTGAACCAGGATGGTTATCGCCAGTTTTATGAGGGGCAGAGTATGCCCAGTAGTTCGGGGCTGCAGAAAGCCTTTCATCCGGGTGGTTTGAAGCTACCGTATGACCAGCTGCAGTTTTTTGAACTTCACATGTCGACCTCGCAGATCCTGCCCAGGGCGAAGGAGATCGGCGTTTCACTGACCAGCTATCTGGGAGCAGCGTGGATGCTGGCGCTTCGCGCCGAGATGCCCCAGAGAAAACGCAACCTCCCGGTGACTATTTCATTGCCCGTAAACCTTCGTGGTTTTTATCCTTCGAAGACCGCGCGGAATTTCTTCAACAGCGTGAACGTAAGCCACGTGTTCGACCGTGAGATCTCGTTGAACGAGCTGGCCGTTGAATTCGACGCGAAACTGAAAGGACAGCTGGAGCCGGAGAAGATCCAGAAAGAGATGGACACCTTCCAGACCATGCAGACCTTCGCGCCGGTACGCCCGGTGCCGCTCTTCATCAAGCAGATGGTGGTGCGGCATTTTACGAAGAAATCGAACAAAAAAGTCTCCATGGTGTTTTCGAATATGGGCGTCATGAAACCGCCCGCCGAAGTGGGCGAGTATATCGAAAACTACAGCGGCTTCTGCAGCACCAACACGATGTTTTCGACGATGTTCGGATATAAGGATCACCTGATCCTGGGCGTTTCGTCCGCCTACATGAACACCGGCGTGGTGAAGAATTTCGTGCGCGCGCTGTCTGAGTCCGGCGTGGATATCACGATTTATGCGACGGAGGTGGTCTGATGAAAAAATGTCCGTATTGTAAGGTCAATGTCGGATCGGATCCGGGAAAATGCCCGCTCTGCCAGAGTCGGCTCACCGGCGAGAACGAGGCCCCGTATTTTCCGCATCTGGACACACTGAAGAAGCGTTCGTTGTTTTATAAATTGCAATTGTTCATCGTATGGGTCCTGCTGATCTCAGCACTCGGTCTGGACTTTCTGTTGGGCCTGCGCCTGCCGGGTTACCCCGATCTGCACTGGAGCCTGCTCTTTAGCATGTGGCTGATCATCGCGGAATTCGGGATCATGCGCAGGTTTAAGCCTGGGACCGGTTCCGCCGGTAAGGTGACCTCGATCGTCCTGATCACGCTGATCGGCCTGCTGGTCACGGCGAGTTACCTGAACTTCTTTGAGCTGGCACTGGACCTGATCGTGCCCATCGTGCTGACGGCTATGATCGTGGCGGATTTCGTGTTGGCCTTCGTGGATCGGCACGGAAATACCATGGTGTACCTTCTGACCGGATTGGCACTCGGCGTGCTGCCGAGCCTGGCGCGCTTCTTCGCGGGCCAGACATTGCCCCTGGCATGGGTCATAAGCCTGTTGGTCAGCGTGACACTGCTGGTTGCCGTGATCATCTTCAAAGGACGTTCTGTTTCCGCAGAGTTTCGTAGAAGATTTGACGTGTGACCGGAGAAAAAAACAAAAGAACGAAATCGGAATCTTTACTCAAAATATCAAGCGAGCCTCGAAAAACTATGTTACCATGTAGTCAAGATCGATCGAAGTAACATTTGTCAGAGGGTCGCGAGGCGAACCTCTCCACTTAAGAAAGGTGCGACTATGGAGAACATCATGCTTTTGGCGGACAGCCTGAAAATGATCGAGGATACGCTGGGCGAGAACCTGTCGACTGACGAGATCGCGAGCCGATGCGCCTGCTCGAAATCGACGCTCGAGAAACTGTTCCGCTACGTGTATAATCGGCCCGTCCATGAGTACGTGGTCATGCGGCGAATGATGCGCGCGGCGCGGCTCATGAAAGCGTATCCCGAGATGAATCTGCTGGAAGTCGCCATGGAGTGCGGTTATAGCTCCAACGAAGCATTTACCCGCGCATTCAAAGGCGTATGGAAGGTAAATCCGTCGGTCTTCCGCAAGGGAAGTCATGCTGAACTGTTCCCTCGTTTCGCACCTCCCACGCTCGAAGGAGATGAATATATTATGAGTAGAATGAATTTTGATATTTCTGAGTTGTATGATCTGTTCTGTGAACGGAAGAATTGTTATTTTGTAGTTTGCGATATCAAGAGCCTGATCCCTATCAATGAGATCAGCCGCAAGGCGGGCGACCTGGCCATCGTGACCGCGATGCAGCGCATGAGCGACGCCGCCGGCCCGAATGATCTCGTATTCCGCATCGGCGGCGACGAGTTCTGCATGCTGACCGCCAGCGAGGACGTAAACTATGCCGACGGTATCGTTAAGACGATCCTGGCCCGCAACAACGAGTGCATCGTTTTCGAAGGACGCGAGATCCCGCTGATGCTTTACGCAGGCACCGTAAAGCTCGACCTGAAGCACATGAAGTACGACGTACTGTTCACTGGCCTTCACAACGCGCTGAAGGATGTGAAAGTGGACCGGGATGTCAAGTAATGACTATTTCGCACCATAAAAGATATGCCACCACAGAGAGTTTCTGTGGTGGCTTTTTTTAACATTTGATCTGATTTTATAGTTCCATGGTGCAACTTGCTGTGGGACCGAGCAGACTTGCGGGAAGAACTCTTCCTGAAGGGTGCAGGACGATCTTCTCGACGATCACTCCAGGTTCCCCGGCGTATAACGTGATCGTGTTTCGGCCATTTTTTAAGGATATGGTGGCTGAAACGATCCTTCCGTGGTCGATCACGCCACGAGCCCATTCCGGATCGAACCACTCTGTGTAATAGTTTTCGGAAACAGCATAGAGGGTTTGCGGTGCTCCGCCATTTGCTGACAGGGAGAATGCACAGCGTTCCCCTTTTCCGGCAGGGTTGCGCGCCATGAGATAGATGTCCGCGGCGTATTCTCCTTCACCTTCCGCGATCATGGTGTATTGTACGGATGGAGCGCTCGCGGGATCCGGGTAGTGCGCCATCGGGGGAAATGCTTTGATGGCGCTACCTTCGCGTCCGAGGTGATCGATGGTGAGGAACCCGCCGCCGCTCACATCCTTTTTGCCGGAATAAGATGCCGCGGGGATACAGCAATAACCCTGTCGCTCCACGAATGCACACGCGCCGTTGTTATGAGTCGGCGTCTGCGCAGGGATCTCCTCTGCCTCGATCGACAGTCGGGAAAATGTAGTCTGCCCGTTGTCAAACCGGATCTGAACGGTAACAGAAGCGTTTTCGCGCCCTTTCAGCAGTTCTTTCTTTGCGTGAAAACAAATGGTATCCCTTCCGTCTGCGGCTGTCTCCACACGACCTGTCATCTTATCACACGTAAGCCAAGGAACATCGATCAGAACCTCATAAGCATAGGAGACCTCGCCCCGGCTGTCGAGATCCAGCACAGCCTCACAAACGTCAGACCGGGTCATATCATCATTGAAAAGAGGCCCCTTGTCCTGCCAATGCGCTCCGACATGGAAGGCTTCGCTTCCTCGAAACGAGAGGACTGCCTTCGCCCCGAAGATAGGAGTGACAAATTCTGCCGTGGGATAGGTCCAGTTGTTATCATCCCAACTGTGAAAACCGATATGCGCAGAACTCATGAAGTGGTTCCATTTTCCGTTGTTCATTTTGTGGAATTCTTCCACAGCGCGCTGATCTTTCCGGATATATTCTTTTACGAGTTTCCCGAAGTGGTTTGCATAGATGCAGCCTCGCGATGCGAGCATTTTATTCATGCCTGCGTAAATGCAGGTCAGGATCACGCTGAAAGAGGCAACGGCCGAATAATGGATCATACTTAGGTATGTGGTGCGAGCATCCCCGGTAAGTTCCTGTTTTAGTTCCTCTGCCAGGGACAGCAGGCGACTGACTTCCGATGCGACGCGTTCTCCCTCGCGGAAGTGGATCGGGTGATAGACGGAGGCATTCATCGACTCGGGGGAACGGATGGCGTTCCATTTGGTATAGCCCTCCAGAACCTGCTCCACTTTGTTTTGGGAGACCGGGTCCAGGCGCGTTCCGAACTGCTTCGTGATCCATGCCTGCATAAACCGTTTGGTTTGGTTCGGGGCGCTACTGCCCAGCGTCTCGAAATCATAGGCCAGTTCGAGGAAATAACACAGAGGATACTCGACCCCCTTGATATCGCCGATATTTACGATCCACATTTCCCGGACCCCGGCCTCGTAGGCCTGCGTCATCTGCTCCCAAGTCTTAGTCAGCCGGTTGCAATTCATCCACTCATAACTGACCGGAGCTCCATGATAATCAAAATGATAGTACATTCCGTAACCGCCCGGATGCTTCGCTGCGCCAACTTTAGGAAGGTTCCGGAGATTTCCGTAGTTGTCGTCGGAAAGCAGGAAGATCACGTCCTTTAGTTCGTCCCAATCTTTGAGCCCCTGACAGGTGGCGTCCCCGTTGTAATAATCTTCGACCTCTTTGTAGATCGCGAGCATACGCGGCACGTCTGCAAGATCCTCGGAATACGCGTTCTTTAGGATGGCGTTCTGCGTTCGGATCGCTTTTTTGATCACGTCGATATTATCCGCAAGTGTTGCGTCGGCAGGTAAAAGTTTGGAATCATTTTCCCCACGCATGCCGATTGTGATCACGTTTTCAAATGGACGGTTCCGCAGTATTCCGTCCTCCCAGAAATGTGTGATCGCTTTCGCATTTGATATGAAACTCCAGGTAGGATCGTTCCCATAGGCCTTGTAGTCTCGTTGCCATTCCAGACCCGCACGGCAGAGCGGCTCGTGGTGGGAAGTGCCCATGACCACACCTAAAGTGTCGGCCAGTTCCGCGCCGGCCAGTCCGGGGCCATCATCGGAAAATGAGGATCTCCACATGGCAGGCCAGAGGTAATTGCCCTTCAATCGCAGAAGCAGCTCAAAGATCCTTTCATACACGCTCGCATTGACGCCGCCGTATTTTTCCGTACACCAGTTGCCAAATGCCGGCCATTCGTCGTTGATAAAGAAGCCTCGGTAGCGCACGGAAGGTTCTTTCGACAGAACGGGCAATGTCAGATTCGGTCGAAGCGTTTCGCACTGCATCGGAACAGCATCGCCCCAGAAGACGAGAGGGGAAACACCGCAGAGCTCCGAAAGGCGGAACATTCCGTAGATCGTGCCACGCTTATCGCTGCCCGCGATGCCCAGTAAGTGTTTTACATTTGGCGCTTCCGGAAACGGTGACTCCATATGAAACATCAGATAAACCTCGCGTTTTCCGCTCAGCCTTGTTACATCCAATGTTTGTTCGCGAATCCATCGGTCCAGTAGGGGGCTGTGCCCGAGGGTAGCCATGAGGATCACGTGATCCTCCCGACAATCCTCGGGGCGGGAATGGATCTCCGGGGTCTGCCCCGTAACGAGTCGAATATCATTTGCCACGACGTTTCCGATCCGCCGGACGCCCTCAAAGCTTTCGTTTTCGATCAGAAAGGCCGCCTTTCCCGTGGATGTGATAATATCAAACTCCATATTTTATTCTCCCTTTTACTATCTGTTTGCGCGTTGGCGCAGAGGCCTTGTTTTCCTCTTTGAGATATGATAACATACATTTAGAGCAAATACTTTGCGGAAAATGAGAGGAATATTGCGTGAAACGAGATACTATTTCCAACTATGAGCCCATTCAGGAAGGGCTGGTATTTTCCAGAAAACGAACCGTGGGAGATGCAGGCTACGCCTATCATCGCCATGATGCATGTGAGATCCTGTTGTTTCTCGAAGGTGACATACGCTTTTACATTGAACAGACGTGTTTCGTTCCCGCTCCGGGCAGCCTTGTGATCCTGAACCCGAATGAAATGCACAGGGTGCAGAGCGTGGGCGACACTCCCTATGAGCGCATCGTCCTGAATGTAAAGAAAAGCTTTATGGACATGTTGTCAACGGAGGATTATCAGCTGGCCGACTGCTTTTATCGCAGACCATCGGGAACAGGAAATCTGCGGATCCTGTCGGCGGATCAGGTGACCGAGTTTTTGGATATGTATGGCAGATTGGAGAGAAGCAGCACAGAGGAGGCGGGCAGTTCGGTCGAAAGGAATGCCTACACGTCGTTATTTCTGCTTTGGATCAGTCGTCTCTATCAGGATGGACGGGAAAGAGTTGAGAATATGATGCCGGCCTATGTGTCCGGCGTGATGAAATACATCGCAGATCACTTGGATGAACCGCTCAACCTCGAGAAACTGGCGAAAATGTTCCATGTAAGCCCCGGCTATCTGAGCACGCAGTTTAGAAGACATACCGGGTTGACACTGAGGGATTACCTCCTGGACAGAAAGGTGAACCACGCGAAGATGCTTATGCTGGAGGGGGCCAATGTGAGCGAGGCTTGCTATCAGGCGGGGTTCGGGGATTACTCAAATTTCATCCGAAGTTTCAAAAAAGTCACGGGGATGCCGCCGGGAAAGTTCCGCAGGTCATGATCCGCGGAACATATTGACAAAAGGGCCCGGCGCAGGTTAGAATATTTTGTAATAAATTCAAATGCACAGAGAACGGATCATATGAAAATGAATAAGGGAGACCAGCTATGAAAAGAACTATTCGATATATCGGTCGTATCATAGCGACGCTGATGGCGTTGCTACTTTTGCTGACCTGTCCGGTGCCCATTCCGGTGCGGGCCGCTTCGAAGATCTCCGCGGATCGTGATGACATCACCGTACTTTCCGTTACGGTCAATGTCAACACCGAAACGAGGATGGCTTATACCGAACTGATCCTGAGCAACAACGGCGCGGAAGAGGCCGAGCTCACATTTCCGCTGCCGGAGATATCGGCCGGCATCGACGAAGATGCATTGACCGTGAAAACGAAAGATGGACAGGATGTCGAGACTGACAATGGCGTAGTGACCCTGACCGTTCCGGCGGGAGGATACGCCGGGCTTTCCTATGCCTACAAGACGAAGAAAAACTTAAGCTACGAGGGAACGATCGCGTTTGATCTGCGACAGCTGACCCGGCAGTTCAACGACCGGATCGGACACATCGATTGGACGGTCGACATGCCGCTGTATGAGCTGGTTTTGGTGAAGGATATCCAGCCGATGAACTATACGGTGAAAGATAACCGGGTGAGTGTGGTGTTGGATGATTTTACGATATGCCGACTTCTGGACAGGATATCCTTGACACGAACTACACATGCCGGGCTTATGGCTGAGGCAGAAGAGTCGGGAGATGACAGTACTATTGCGCAGTTCATCATTGAGAACTATCGGAAATGGTACAGGGATCCGTCTGCTTTTATCGATCAACTGATGTTTTACAAGAGTTGGGAGGATGATACTTTTATTATTGATAGTAATAAGACTCTTTTGAACATGTATTTAGTAGAGAAATACTCGAAATACTCGCCGGAGGAGCGGGAAGAACTGCTTCAAGAGATAGAGCGGTTCAACCCCTCGATATGGAATACCGTCACACAGAACACGCAGCTTTTGTTTGATGACTGGTTGTTAAGTCTGGGAGAGGTAAACCCCGACGAACTATACTATATGATGTATTCTCCGGCCTTGGAGGCCATGTTAACTTCGACGGACCCGGAAGTATATGTCATATTATTGACCGCGCAGCCGGCCTTGGCAGGGAAAAAACTGGGCGTGGAGTATTATGATTACTATGAAGAAATAAGGATAAAAGCTGTGGATGAGATGACGTTGCTGAAGGCCGGTCCGCATCACACGTACTATTATAAAGATGATCCTCGGTTCGTCTATGTGTATTTGAATGAAAAGGATATCGACGATCTTCAAGTGTTCCGGGATTATCTGAGTGCTATTCATGCGAAAGCCGTTATTCGCAGCCAGATCGCTATGAGGGATAGCGATGTTTTACGGGATATCGAAGATCTGTATGATTATAGGGCATATTATGCATATTCCGGAACAGAGACCTATCCGTATGTGCAATTTTCACAGGATCTGATAAAAGGATACGCGCAGGCAGATCATGGCAAGGATAACTATAAAAACGTTTTGATCGAAAATGATGGCTTAGTCTATTTACTGGAGCATTGTCCATGTTTACTGATGCAATGTGAAGAACCGCTGAAGAATGAACTGGACATCCCTATATTTACATTGTACTGGGGATATGCTGTTCCAATGGAAGAAAGTGCGGATATGTTGGTGTCTCAATTTGAAACGTATACCCCGGATGCGGAACATACGTGTGGCATTCAAACGATCCGATATTTAATGGAGCAGCCCATCCCTAAGCAGATTCTGGACACAAGGGATGCAGAGAAACAGATGGCGAAAACCACGATCGCCGACCAGATCGCTTCTGCCCGTGCAGAGTTGAACCTGACGGCGACTGAGGCATCGACCGAGGCAACGACTGAAGGTACGACGGAAATCACGACGGAGGCGACCGAACCGGCCGCCGAGGCAGCCACAGAGGCAGTTACCGAACCTTCGACGGCGGCTACAGAGGCCGAAACGCAGCAAGCTTCTGAGGAGTCGTCCGGAGGAAACGGACTGCTGATCGCGCTGATCATTGCCCTCGCTGTAGTGGGCCTGGGTGGAACGACGGCGGCCGTTATCATGCTCAAAAAGAATAAGAAGAACGAATAAAAGATCGGCGGCAGGAGCTCTGGGCTCCTGCCACCGGTTTATCATTCGTATTTCAGTTTTTTCGGAAGTATGGACTGCACGGGCGAAAGCTCGGCGACGGAGCTGATCTTATCTGCGATGCAGAGGATCCAGCTCTCGCGGCAACGAGGCACGCGCAGGTTCAAAGGAAACATGTGGCACCAGATCATGTCAGCCTCGATCTGACCGATCTCGAAGTCGCGACGAGCGTTTTTCAGGGAAGTGGCCGCGTGATGAAAACCGTGCCATTTGTGACCATCGTCGTGCCAGTCATACAAAAAGTAATCATGGAGCAGGGCGCCGCGGACCAGCGCACGCTCATCGATCCGGAGATGAAGCTTTCGGGACAGGCGGATGCACATGGATGTTACGTGGAGCGAATGGTCGTAGATGCTCTGGGTTCCGTGCTGCACGAAGGCGCGGCTTTTCTGCATGCCTTCGGAGGCCAATATATCGCTGCCGTAACGACGGATCAGTTCGGCAGCCTTGCGATCAAATGAATTCAATGGATATCCTTTCTGCCCGGAATGCCAGGCTGGGTGATAGTTCCACCGCGCATATTATACGGGATTTCATAGGGCTTCGCAAGGGGTGGAAAGCAAAAACTGTTACAAAACTATGAAATCCTGTTTCATTTGTATTAAAGTTTGTTACAGTAGTGTTATATTTCAGTCAGAAAGGTTGACTTGACCGTTTGGATTTGTTAGATTTAAAGTGGTTTTAGAAACAGCAAAACCGGGAGGATAAAAAAATGAAAAAGAGAATGTTTACAACTGCAATGGCAATGTCCATGATGATCAGCCTCGTAGGCTGTGGAGAGAAGAAGCCGGAAGAAACTACTCCGGCAGCAGAGACGACGACCGCGGCTCCTGCGACGACAGCAGCGCCCGCGACGGAGGCAAAAACAACGGAGGCTCCTGCGACGACGGAAGCGCCCGTGACGGAGGCACCCACTACGGCAGAGCCTACCACGGAGGCACCTACACAGGCTCCGACGGAGGAATTCCTGTTTACGAAGGAGAACTACCCGAAGGTTGACGGTGCGACCGCTCAGTATCCGATGTCCCTCGAGATCGCGAAGGCGACCATGGGCCTGACACAGGAAGAGGCGGAGGAGTTCATCATCCACCACACGACGAAGAACGCGTATTACAACCTGATCGATAAGACGGTCGATGTGATCTTTGTTTCCGAACCTTCTGACGACATCCTGCAGCGCGCGGAAGATGCGGGCGTGACCTTTGAGATGACAGGCATTGGCCGCGACGGCTTTGTGTTTATCGTAAATGAAAATAACCCGGTGGAGAGCCTGACGCTCGACCAGATCCGCGACATCTACACCGGTAAGATCACCAACTGGAAGGAAGTTGGCGGTGAGGATATCGAGATCTGTGCGTACCAGCGTGAGCAGAACTCCGGCAGCCAGAACCTGATGGAGAAGATGGTTATGCAGGGCCTCGAGCTCATGGAGGCACCGAAGAGCTTCTACATCGACTCTATGTCCGGCCTGATCGACCAGATCGCGGCGTATGAGACCAGTTCCTCTTCTCTGGGCTATTCCGTATATCTCTACGCGAAGGATCTGTATGTAAAGGACAATGTGAAGTTCCTGGGCATCAATGGCGTTGTGCCGAGTGATGAGACGATCGCCAGCGGCGAGTATCCGCTATCGAAGATCGTGTATGCAGTATATCGCAGCGACGAACCGGCAGACAGCCCGGTACGTAAACTCTGCAACTGGCTGCTGACCGAAGAAGGCCAAGAGGCAGTTGTAGCCGGCGGTTATAGCGGTATCATCGGAGATGCTTCCATTCCTGACGGCTCCTATCTGGTAGAGGATTATGAAAGAGGATTTTTCAGAGATGCCGACGGAAACGTGGCGGCTAAGGAAGATCTGAAGAACGGAACCTTTACATTGACCGGTTCTTTGGGTACGTTTGATGACAAATGGAACTTCCAGAGATTATATCCGTTTGCGGTCAGAACCTTTGCGGTGTCCGATGATCTCCAGATCATCCATTCCGGAGGAACCGGTGAGGATACGCCTGGTTCGATCCCTGATTTTGCCGAGTTCTATAGCGATTATGTTCGCAGCCAAGGTGCTTCGATCAGCATCGACATCAAGGACGGAAAGATCTGCAAGATCGAGATCGCTTCATAAGTAAATCAGAATAAGCTTTACCCATCCGCGTGTGCTTCACACGCGGATGTTGGTTAAATGGAGGGGAAATCATGAGAAGACAGAGTTCTATTACCATACGTGTGATCGCGGCGTTTCTGGCGCTGCTGATGGTGTTGGTCTGCGTTCCGGTGGTTCCGACGCAGGCGGCGCCCGAGGAGGGCAATGAAGATCACGATGACATCACTGTGCTTTCCGTCATCGTCAATACGAACACGGAGACGAACGAAGTCTTCACCGAGCTGATCCTGCAGAATAAAGCTGCAGAAGATCAGCAGATCACATTTTCCCTGCCCGAAACATACGCCGGAATCAATGTGAAATCATTGGCCGTGAAGACGTCAAATGGCGAGAAGTTCGCGCACGATAACGGCGTGGTGACACTGGACATCAAAGCCGGAGGATTCGCGGGGGTATCCTACACATACAAGACGAAGAAAAACCTGGCATACGAGCATGTGATTTCGTTCGATCTGAAGCAACTGGCGGCGCTGTTTAACGACCGTATCGGCCATCTGGAATGGACCGTCGATATGCCGTTGTATGAAGTGATACTGGTCAATAATATCCAGCCGGTCAATTATACGTGTAATGGCCGTCGCATTAGCGTTCATCTGGATAACTTTCTAGTAAGCCGACTGTTGAACCAGGTCTATCTGGAGAGGACGACACATAAGGATCTGTTGGAAGACATTGAAAATATCGATGAAGTGATCGAGACTGAGAAAGCTCGGCTTCTGGAAATTCCGGATGAGTTGGCTCCTCTGAGAAAAGAAGGCCAGGAACTGGATGATAGGATCGATCGAGAGGTTGATTGGGAGAGCATCTGGGAGATCGGATGGGAGAATTTGGATCTGGAGCAGCGGAACTATATATCCGGTTTGCAAGAACGAAGCGAAGAACTGTGGGAGAGAATTAATGAACTTGTAGAAGAGAGAGATGATCTGGAATATCAAATCGCGCACCGAATCGCTAACAAGTTTATCATAGAAAACTATCGTGAGTGGTATAAAAATCCCGAAGAAATACGGAGACATTTAGAACCGGATCGTGGTTATACACTCTTGAGTATGTATCTGGATCGGCATTATCCGCCAAAGGATAGGGAGATGATCCTTGGGAAACTGATGATCCGAGACTATTCGGAAGTAGGAGATTATTCGTCAGAGTTGCTTTATGTTTTTGAAAACATGGCTGATTACCCGGATGATGACGCAAACTTATTCAAGTATCTCTTGTGGGGCATGGGCTTTATCGATGATCCGTATTATCCTTGGGATGTGCCCGGGCCTGCGGTACGGGCAATGTACTACGGCGAAGAACAATCGGTATATGCCATCCTTCCCAGCGGAACGAAGATCGACCGGAGTAAGACCATTATAGTACAAAATGATTTGGGCGACAGAAGCGAAACCTTTGTTTCCGACATAAATGAATATATCATCCAACGTATGGAAATAGACTACTATACGCCTTGCCGTTTCGCATTTATCAGCGAGTCGGAATTTGGGGACATCGATATGGTGTCGGACTATTTAGATGCTTTGCATGTGAAAGCGATCATCCGCGCGGAACTTCCCGAGAGGCTTTTCTTTATGGTTGCGGGACATTCGTATTGTTCGGATGGCGAATGTATTTTTGGTTACGATGGAACGGAAGAATGGCCATATGAAGTCTTTAAACAGGATTTTCATTCAGCCTACACATATTGGGAATTATTACCTCAGTATCCTCTTTTAGTTAGCTCTATGGTTGGATCAGGCATTAGTACCTTGGAAGATTCTCGTAACGTTAAGGAGCCCCTTAAGGACACGTTTGAGTTTCCAATCATGACATTGTATCTGGGGGTAATACAGAGTGAGTCGGAAACGGAAATAGACCTAACCTCTTTCCTTGGTAAGGCCCCTTTCAGAGATGGGGCAGTCAATAATCTGATGGATCTTTCCATTCCGAAGAAGATGATCGATGCTCATTATGAGGGCGTCAAGGCAGCGAAAGAAGAAACGGATCGGCTGCTATCCCAAGCCGCTGAAGCATTGAAATTGCCTGAGGCGCCGGAAGCACCGACGCTGGCTCTTACGGAAGCACCGACGCAGGAGGTCGAGACCACGGAGGCGAACACCGAAAGTGGTACGGAGGCTTCTACAGAGGCGACGACCGAAGAACACTCTACTGAAGCAGAGCCCGAGGAGACCATGCAGGCTGTAGAAACAACGCAAGACTCTGCTACGGCAGAAGCGGACAATGCATCTGGGGGTCCCGGTTCGTTGCTGTGGATCATCCTCGGAGCGACCTTCGTGGTGTTGGCGGGCGCGACCACACTGGCCGTGGTGATGCGAAAGCGAAAAAAGAATTGATTTCAGATGAATACATGTGGCAGAAGATGTGTTATAATTAAGAATATGAAGGCTATTGTGTAATTAAATCTACAAATGGGGGGATGCTCTATGATGAAACGAAAAACTCGAAGAGAACAACTGTTTGCAACACTTTTGGCACTGCTTCTGGTGGTGGTCGCAACTAAGCCGCTTCCGGCTACGGCGGCGGGGACGTCCGCGGACTATGATGACATCTCCGTGCTTTCGATCGAGGTCCATGTCGATACACAAACGGGGATGGTATCTTCCGAACTGATCCTTACGAACAATGGTGCGAAGGATGCTGATGTCACATTTGCCCTGCCCGAGATCTCAGCCGGGATCGATAAAAAGGCATTGGCCGTGAAGACGGCAGGCGGCGAGGATGTCGCAGTGAAGAACGGCGCGGTGACACTGTCCATAAAGGCCGGGGGAAACGCAGGCCTTTCCTACGCGTACAAAACGGCGAAAAACTTGAGCTACCAGGGCACGATCGGGTTTGACCTTCGGCAGCTTTCGAAGCAGTTCAATGACCGCATCGGCCACCTGGAGTGGACAGTCGACATGCCGATGTATGAACTGATCCTGGTCGAGGATGTCCAGCCGGTGACCTTTTCCGTTGCGGATGGTCGGATCAGCGTACAAATCGATAACCTTACCGTGAGTTCCTTGCTGAATCGTGTGTATATTTCCCGGACGACGCACATGGATCTGATGAATGGAATCGCAGAGGCAGAGGCGCAGGAGACGGATCTTACGATGGCTCGGTTCATCGCTGAGAATTATCGCAAGTGGTATAACGATCCTACGCTGGAGGAGCACTTTGTGTATTCGGATTCTGCGTATAGTGCAACGCGAATGACGAAACTAAAAATGTATCTGGAACTGGGGTTGAAGTTGCCGCAGGAGGATGTGGATTATATTTTCGAAAAGGTGTTTTCCTATACGGCGGAGAATGGTTTTGGAGAACTGAACGGGGCTTACACCGAGGAACAGCTCACATATTTTCGCGATATGATATGGAAGACAGCGAGCGAAACCACGGATCTTTTATTTGAGAATCTGCTGTGGTATTTATCAAAAGAGAAACACCCGGACGAACCCTTCCCGCCGAAGGTTAATACGTATTCGCCGGCGTACAACGCGCAGGTATGCTCGGAAGAACTGTCTGTATATGTGGTTTTATATACCGCCCAGCCGGAGCTTGCGGGGAAACAGGTGGTAGCCTTATATACACCAGATGAAGGAAGATATATGAAAGTATCGCCGGCGGATGAAATGTCGTTGCTCGCGAATGCCGTTCGCGAGATGTACTATGGTGAAGATATAGGAAAGTATCGTATCATTTATCTGCCGGAGAGTGCGGTGAATGATCTGGATGCGTTTCGAGATTATCTGGCATTGTTCCATGTAAGAGCCGTTATTCGTTCGCAGATGATCATGCGGGATAGTGAGATCAGCCGGGCATTACAAGAAACGGATGGTGAATATTCATGGTACAATAATGCGAATTTCGGCTATGATGGAACGGATAAATATCCTTACGAGACATTGATCAGTGACTTGATCGAATCTACTCCGGAGGAATTTAAGGAGTGGGATCCGGATTATTCCGTGGCACCTTGTGTAGAGCCATTGAAGGATCAACTGTCGATCCCGATCCTGACTATGTACTGGGGGTATGCGTACCCGGTGGAAGAACTGGTACAGAGGGTAGAAAAGTCGAATGAGAAAATAGAGAATCCTTTATTTCAAACGCATATAGCTGGCGGACCTTTGGAGAATGCCTTCATCGCGGAACCATTCGAGTCGAACACACTGATGGCGGAGTTTTCCGGTATATGGAATATCGAGCCGTTGATGGATATGCCGATTCCGAAGCAGATGCGGGAAGCTCGCGACGCTGCGACGCAGGCGGCGATCGACGCAAATGCTAAGTTGATCGCGCAGGCGCGTGCGCAGCTGAAACTGCCGGAGGCGGCAGAGGTGATCGAGGCGGCGCTTACCGAACCGAAGCCCACGGAAGCCCCGACGGAGGCACCTACAGAAGCGCCTACAGAAGTGCCTACTGAGACAACGACAGAGATAACCACCGAAGCCCCGACGGAAGTAACAACAGAGGCACCTACAGAGACAACGACAGAGGTAACCACAGAGGCTTCGACCGAAGTAACGACGGAGGCCGTTGAAGCAACAACCACCGAAGCTTCTGCAGAGGAACCTTCCCGTGGGCACGGAGAAAAGAATGAATCATCCGACAAAAACGTGCTCGTGATCGTTCTGATCGTGGTGGGAGCGGTCGTTGCATTGGCCGCAGCATTGACCGCGATCCTCGTGATCAAAAAGAAGAAGAGCGGGAAATAAACGTGGAAAAAACTGATGAAGTATGCTATAATACTCCGTGAGAATGTTTGGTCGAAAAGGACCGACAAGGTACGTAAATGTATCAAATGACAATCCAGGAGGTTATAGGATGAAGAAGACATTACTCGATTTGACGTTGTCGTTCGACCCGTATTTCGGTGAACCGAACCGCGACGGAGATCAGGGCTTTGAGATCATGCCGGACGGCGGCGTGAAGTTTCGTGTGAAAGCACCGAACGCAAAAGAGGTGGTCATTGACCAGTTTAACAATCTGCACCCGTTAAAGAAGGTCAGCGAGGATATGTGGGAAGAAGTTGTGTATCTGGGACGCGGTTTCCAGTATTTCTTCCTGAAGGTAGACGGAGCCGATGTTTTGTGCCCGTATTTCCCGATCGGTTACGGCTGCTGCCGGCCCATGAACTTCGTGGACGTTCCGGTTCCCGGCGAGGAAGATTGGGACGCGCTGGCGGATATCCCGCACGGCTCGGTGACTCGCCACTACTATATGTCGAAGACGACCGGAAAGCATGAGATCTGCCTGGTTTATAAGCCGGCGTCGTTTGACCCGAATAAGAAGTATCCAGTGCTTTACCTGCAGCATGGATACGGCGAGAACGAGATCGGCTGGATCTACCAGGGACATGCCGGACGTATCGCAGACCGTCTGCTCGCGGACGGGAAGATGAAGGAAATGATCATCGTCATGGCGAACGGCATGCCGCAGGTGGAGCAAAAGGATGGTCCGTTCCCTCGCTTCGATACATTTGAGCATATTCTGTTGGATGACCTGATCCCGTTTATCGAGTCTAACTATCCGGTATATACCGATAAGTGGAACCGTGCGATGGCAGGCCTGAGCATGGGTAGCTACCAGACCAGTATCATCACCATGACACATCCGGATCTGTTCGGTTATGTCGGCGTATTCAGCGGATTTATGTCGTCGCCTTGGCCGTCGGCAGATGAGCATTTGGCGATTCTCGACGATCCGAAGAAGTTCGCGGAGAGCTTCCGCGTGTTCTACCGTGCGATGGGAACCGAGGATACTTACTTTGCCAGCTTCGAGAAGGACGACAAGACGATCGCTACAAAGGATGTCAACATCTATCGTACGACCTTCCCGGGTGGTCACGACTGGAGCGTATGGCGCCGCTGCATCCATGATTTCCTGCCCAGGATCTTTCAAGGGTGAGCAATGATTTGAATAAATGATGATCAGGTCGTTTGACCTGAAAGAGAGAGGCCGTTGGCGTATATGTAAATACGCCAACGGCCTTTTGTATTAATCGGAGAAATTATCATAGATCCTGTTCGATTTCGGCAAATAAGATATCGATCACTTTATCGAGAAGATCATGGGGGATCGGTTCTATATAATTATAGGGCCTTGCTTTCAAATCCAGAGTTCGAACATGTTCACAAAGAATTACTCCGGTGGTAGCAGTGCGATCGTCAAGGGGGATATGAAGAGGAAACCGGTTATTTGTGTTGGTGATCGGGCACACGATGGCAAACTGCGTCAGTTTGTTAAATGTATCGTTGCTGACGACCAACGCAGGACGATAGCCGGCCTGTTCATGTCCCATTTGCGGGTTGAAGTTGATTTTGATAATATCACCTTGCTTTACCATACTTCTCTCCCTTCGGGGCCACCCCAGTCGATTTCCTCACAGACATAATTACCATCGTATTCTTTGAATAATTCTTTGATGGTCTTATGCTGCTTCGGTTCTGCCAGTTCGATCACGATTTTGTTGTCTTGTGTCTTTATGGTGATTTTATCATTCGTAGACCACTTCAAAGCATCTAGGATGGGCTTAGGAAGGCGAATTCCTTGACTGTTTCCCCATTTTTGTATTGTTCCGTTCATATCTATCCCTCCTTCACTTTGGTATATACACAGTATATACTATTGGCGGAGCATTGTCAAGAGTTTTTTGTTTGATCCACCTTCGAATTCCGTTTAAGGATTTTTTAATATATGGTATGATAAGATCAACTCAACAAGGCGGGAGGAAATCAAAAAACGCCTTGCAGAGAGGAGATACCCGAATGTTTTTTCGAATACTGCGGAAAGATTTAAAACGGAAGAAGACGATGAACATCATCTTGCTGGTGTTTATCATTCTGGCGTCCACCTTCGCGATCAGCGGCACCGATTGTGCGGTGTCGGTCTTCGGAGGATTGGACTATTATATGGAGAAGGCGGACGCGCCGGACTACGTTGTGTTGATGCGCCGACCGGACTCGGCTGATCAGATGATCGAGGATCTGTCCGCGATGGACAGTGTGTCGAATTGCAAGAAGGAGGAGATCCTCTTCTTTTCATCCACCGCCTTGCTGAAGAATAACGAGCGTGTGTCGGATGTGACGAATGCAATGATGGCATTTTCGATCAACGATGTGATCATCAATTATTTCGATCGTTCGGACCATGTCATCAAAGAGGTGGCGGAAGGTGAGGTCTACATCACCGGCCCGCTGTGCACAGACGAAGATTTCAAGATCGGCGATACCTTTGAGCTGAAGCTTGCGAATGAGACGATTACCTTGAAGGTAGCCGGATACGCAAAGGATGCGATCTTCGGAACGTCGGCCATGGGCAATTCGAGCCTGATCATGAACGATGCAGACTACCGCAAGATACGTGATGCGGAAGGCGTTAAGAATTACCTCGGAACGCGCATTTACCTGGACACCACAAATGTGGAGGCGGTAAAGGATTACTTCGGTCAGTACAGCGTTCTCTTTGATGGTGACATCCAGATGCTCAAAACGACCTACATCATGGATATGATCGTGGCCGGAATGGTCGTTCTCTTAAGTATCGGCCTACTGCTGATCGCCTTCGTCCTGCTGGGACATACGATCAAGTATTCGGTGGTCGAAGAGTTCCGCGAGATCGGCGTTATGAAGGCCGTCGGCCTGAAGAGCCGCGGTATCCGCGGACTGTACCTGGTGAAGTATCTGGGCCTGGCCATCGTCGGCACGGTCATCGGTTTCTTCTTAAGCATCCCGTTTGAGCATGCACTTCTGGAAGAGGCTTCCCGGAACATGGTTTTCGGAAATGATAACCTCATCCTGATCCGCATCATCATGGCGATCGTCATCGTAGCCGTCGTCCTACTGTTCTGTTACCACAGTACACGGAAAGTTAAGAAGCTTTCGCCGGTCGACGCGATGCGCAACGGAATGCCCGGCGAGCGCTACCATAAGAAAGGCCTGCTGTCCCTGGCGAAAAGCCACCTGCCGTTCAATTCCTACATGGCGGCGAATGACATCACGGCATCGCCCCGGCAGTACAGCATGATCGTCCTGATCTTCGCGATGGCGATGGTGCTGATCATGGTCCTGGCGAACACGGCCAATACCTTGAAGAGCGGTAACCTGGTTCCGCTGCTCTCCACAACAAAGAGCGACATGTATATGACATTGACCGACTCGACCATGGATGCGATGGCATCGGAGGATCCGCACGCGCTGATCCATGAAACGGAAGAGATCGAACGCATCCTCGCGGAGAATGACATGCCGGCCAATGTATTCGTGGAAGTTTTCTACAAATATCCGGTCGAGTTCAACGGCAGAAAGACACTGATCCAGTTCCTGCATTGCCCGGAGACAAAAACGACCGATTATGAATATACGAAGGGCTATGCGCCCGAAAACAAATATGAGATCGCCCTCGGCGAGGTCCTGCTGAAGGAACTCGGCGCCGAGATCGGCGACAAGGTGTGGATCACCATCAACGGAGTACGCGAAGAGTACCGGATCACCGCTTCGATGATCAGCCTCTCCCAGCTGGGTCAGGTCGGACGTCTCCACCCGGATGTGGACACGCATTCGCAGGATATTTCCTCTGGTTACCCCTTCCAGATCGATTTTGATGAGAAGGTTTCGGAGAAGGAGATGGATCAGCGTTTCGATCGTATCCGCGAGCTCTTCCAGCCGCAGGAGTTGCTCGATGCCGATGGCTTCGTAGAGTCTTCGACGAAGGCCGCTCCCATGGTCTCCGCACTGAAGAACCTGCTTCTGATCATCACGATCGGCGTCATCTTCCTGATGACGGCTCTGATGGAGCGTTCCTTCATCAGCCGCGAGCGCCGCGAGATCGCGCTGTCGAAGGCGCTGGGCGTACGCAGCCGCGACGTGCTCATACACCACGCGCTCCGCTTCATGTTCATGCTGCTGATCTCACTCATACTGGCCATCATCTTCTGCGTTCCGGCAACGCACCTGATGGACGCGATCTTCGCAGTCATGGGCGCAGGAAAAGGCATTCAGTATAAGATCGTTCCGATGGAAGTATTTGTGGTATATCCGCTCATTCTCCTGGGCGTGACCGTAGCGGCAGCCTTCTTAACAGCACTTTATACAAAACATATCCAGGCAGTTGACACTGCTGACGTCGAATAAAGAAAGAGGTAAACTATGAGTACAGTATTGGAAGCAAAGGACCTTTGCAAGACTTACGTGGTAAATAAAAAGCAGAACAACGTGCTTAAGAATGTGAATTTGAAGATCGAGGAGGGCGAGATGGTCGCGATCATGGGACCGTCCGGTTCCGGTAAATCGACGCTCCTGTATTCGATCTCGGGCATGGACCGCCCGACGGCGGGCCAGGTCCTCTTCGAAGGAAAGCAGATGGATAAGCTCTCGGACAATGAACTGTCCGACCTGCGCCTTACGAAGATGGGCTTCATCTTCCAGCAGATGTACATGATGCGTAACCTGTCCATCCTGGACAATGTCATCCTGCCCGGCATCAAGGCGAAGCAGAAGGGCGTGACGAAGAAGGAGATCGAGGAGAAGGGACGCGGCCTGCTGCATAAGTTCGATGTAGCACAGATCGCGGACAATGATACCTCCGAAGCCTCCGGCGGCCAGCTCCAGAGAGCCTGCATTGCCCGCAGCATGATCAACGATCCGAAGATCATCTTCGCGGACGAGCCGACCGGTGCGCTGAACCGTTCCGCGTCTGACGAGGTCATGGAGGAACTTGCGAAACTGAACCGTGAGGACACGACGATCCTGCTCGTTACCCACGACGTGAAGGTCGCCGCGAAGTGCTCCCGCCTGCTGTTTATCGTTGACGGCAACATCAAGGCCGAGTATAATTTAGGCAGATATGAAGCGAATTCGAACCTGCGTGACCGTGAGCGGAATTTGAGCAACTGGCTCATGGAGCAGGGCTGGTAAGAGGTAGATTATGGTCGATATCCTGATCGTTGAAGATCAAAAAGATCTGGGGCAGCTTTTGACGGATTTCCTGCGTGCAGAGAAATACGTGGTGAGCTGTGTAGAGACAGCAGAGAAAGCCTTGTCGCTGTACGATAAGTACGGCGCAAGGCTTCTTGTGCTAGATCTGTGCCTGCCGCAGATGGACGGGCTGGCGGTGCTGAACCATGTGCGGAAGAGCGCGAACACGCCGGTGCTGGTGGTCAGCGCGAAGAATGCGAAGGACGACAAACTGAACGCGATCCTGGCGGGTGCGGACGATTATATCGAGAAGCCGTACGACATCGACATCCTGCTGGCGAAGATCCGCGGCATCTTCAAGCGGCGGCTCGCCACGGACACCGTGACGGACGGAGATCTGATCCTGGATGTGAATAAGCAGCAGGTGATCAAAAACGGGAAGGTACTGGATCTGGGCTTAAAAGAGTTTGAACTGCTGAAACTCTTCATGGAGAATAAAGGCCAGACGCTGATGAAGGAGTTCCTGTTCAACACCGTCTGGGGGTCGGACAGCGACTCGGAGATGCAGACATTGACCGTGCACATCAAGTATCTGCGCGAGAAGATCGAGGACGATCCGAAGAATCCGAAGCGGCTGGTGACCGTTTGGGGAAAGGGGTATCGGTTTGAGTAAAGTCAGAGTACGATATATCATTTTGGGATTGATCGTGTCGGCAGGCGTGGCTCTGTCGGCACTTTTTGTGCATTTAGGGGCGCAGCGGGACGACGCGAAACTGTACCGGGTGGAGATGGACCGCGCGGCGCGGCAGATCGAGGCCCAGAACATTGGTACGCTTTCGGCCGCAGAGGCGGAGACGGCGCTGAAGGACATCGCGAGCCAATACCCGAACCTGGACCGCATCGAGCGAAAGGACGGGCAGGAGCATTTCTTCGACAGTGAGACGACGTATTCGATGTTCGAGATCGACGGGGCGTTGTACCGAATGGATTACGTGGTCGGAGATGACGCGCGCATCCGGGCGGTCCTGCATCGCATGGATGTGGTGCTGGTGATCGTTGGCGTGGGCCTGCTGCTCTTTTTGACCTACGTATTCGTGCGCATCATTGCCCCGTTCTCGAAGGTGTCGACCTATCCGGAGAAACTGGCGAAGGGGAACCTGACGGCGCCGCTGACGCAGTCGCACAGCCCCTATTTCCGCCGCTTCATCTGGAGCCTGGACATGCTGCGGGAGACGCTGCAGGCGGAGCGAGAGAAGAACCTCGAGTTCACACGCGACCGAAACGTTATGTTGCTTTCGCTTTCGCATGACCTGAAGACGCCGCTGTCGGCGATCAAACTGTATTCGGCGGCGCTGCTTCGGAACCTGTACACGGACCCGGAGCAGAAGCAGCATTCGGTGGAGCAGATCGCGCAGAAGGCGGACGAGATCGAGGGCTATGTGAGTAAGCTCGTGCAGGCGGCGGGTGAGGATTTCCTGGACTTTACGGTTCGCCAGGAAGAGTTCTTCTTGAAGGATGCGGTCGACGAGATCCGCTCGTACTACAACGATAAACTGCAGGGAATCGGAACGGAATTTGTGGTCGAACCGTTCACGAACCGTCTGATGGTCGGCGACCGCGACCGACTGATCGAGGTTCTGCAGAACCTGATGGAAAATGCGATCAAATATGGCGACGGCCGGAAGATCGGCCTGAAGTTCGGCGAGGAAGACGGGGCGATCCTGGTGACCGTGGCGAATACGGGCGAATGCCTGTCGCCGGAGGAGGCGGAGCATATCTTCGACAGTTTCTACCGCGGGTCGAATGCATCCGGTAAAACCGGTAGCGGCCTGGGCCTGTACATTTCCCGTAAACTGATGCACCGCATGGGCGGCGAGGTGTTTGCGAACGCTGCCGAAGACGGCATGGAAGTGACTGTCGTGCTCGTGACAGCGTGATAACGTGACAGTGGGGACGGTTCTTTTTGTCACCGTGACAAAAAGAACCGTCCCCACTGTCACATAAACTTAGGATCGGTTGATTTGACATAGGAAAGAACCTATGTTATAGTGACAGTGAACCCGATGGGGATATCGGGACGTAGAACAGGCTTCTCAGATCGAAGCAGAAGCCTGAGATAAACAGCAAGGAGAAAAAGAATGAAGAAGAAAATTGCAGCACTTTTGATGGCCGGCATGATGGCATTGTCCATGGTCGGTTGTGGTGGCAGTAAGGAACCGGCGACAGCGCAGACAAATGAAGACGGCTCTGTAAGCATCCGCGACAACAAGCTTTACTTCGTGAAGATCGGGGATCAGACCTATAAGGTAGGCGCAAAGATCGCTGATCTCGAGAAGGCCGGTTATATCATGAGCGATAAGAGACGAGACGAGGAGCTCCCTTCCAATCGTTACTCCATGGATACCGATATGAAGAATGCGGACGGAAAGACGCTGTTCCAGGTGAAGGCGTTGAACACAGGAACTTCGAAGGTGAAGTACGCGGAGGCTGAACTCGGCGGCTTTACGGTCGGTTCATACAACACCTCTAAGATCGAGGCAGAGACCCTCGCGTTGAACATCGAGGTTTACGGAGGTATTAAACTGGGCGGTACCTACGAGGACATCGTAAAGGCATTCGGAGAGCCGGAATTCTCGCATAAGAATGAAAAGTCCGATCTGCTGCCGGAATATATGACTTATAAGTATTCTTCCGGTTACAGAGGCTATGAGTTCATCGTCGATGACGGCGGCAAGATCTCCCAGATCTCCTGGAATAACTACAATTACAACGAGAAATAAAGAGGCTTAGGACCCGATTTTCCGGAAAGGAGGACCTTTATGGAGAATACTCGTATTACACTCGGTGAGGACGGAATTTATCGCTGGACCTATCACATGAACCTGATCAAAAATCCCAGCATCTTTCTGCTGGTTTTGAAGGTCCTTCTGGGAACGTGTGTGGGAATTTGGGTGGTCATGACACCGATCCTGTGCATCGTGGATGAATCCTGGGATCCGCTGGTCAATAGTTGGAAGACGATCGGGATCGTTTTTGCGATCATATTCGGGCTGACGCTCATCGGCTATCTGGTCTATGCGATGATCATGGGAGGTTTCTACATCGTGGATTTCACGATGGACGATAAGGAACTGGTGCACACGCAGGTGCCACGCCAGCAAGAGAAGGCCAGAAAAGTTTCGGCAGTGACCGCAGTCGTGGGCGCTCTGGCGAAGAACCCGACGACGGTCAGTATCGGCATGACTTCCGGTACGAAGATGTCCTCCACGACGGAGTTTCACCGTCTGAAGAAGGTCATCGTCCTGCGCAGACGTCACGTGATTAAACTGGTCGGCGGCGGCCATAATGAAGCCTATGCAGTGACGGAGGACATGGACTGGCTGTGCGATTATATACGCGCGCATTGCCCGGCAGAAGCCGTCTGGAAGATAAAGTAAAGATTGTATAATAGTGCGTTCTGTGGTATAATGAACGCACTATTTTTTTGTGAGAAAGGGGCGGGTTTACCGCTAGGGAAAACTATGGAGAAAAAGGTATCATTATCGGCAAATGTAGCATTTAACAATCAGGTCGATTACTGTGTCGGCACGGGCCGCATGGGTCTGGCGCTCCAGAAGGAGTACCAGGAGCAGCTGAAACTGGTCCAGGATGAGATCGGTTTTTCGCACATCCGCGGCCACGGTCTGTTCTCGGACGACATGGCGATCTTCCAGGAATACAAAGAGCATTGGGAAGACACTGAGACGAAGACCGAGTATAATTTCACATATCTGGATCTCGTTATGGACGCATATAAAGAAGTTGGCTTAAAGCCGTTCTTGGAGCTGGGCTTTATGCCGAAGAAGCTGGCCAGCGGAGATCAGACGATCTTCTACTGGAGGGGCAATGTTACCCCGCCGAAGTCCTACGAAGCATGGTGCGATCTGGTCGTTGCGACCCTGAAGCACCTGTGCGAGCGTTACGGCACCGAGGAAGTCGTTACCTGGCCCATCGAGGTCTGGAACGAGCCGAACCTGCCGGGCTTCTGGAAGGGCGCGGACATGCAGGAATACTTCAAGCTCTTTAAGGAGACATTTACCGCGATCAAGGCACTCGACGAGCGTTTCAAGGTCGGCGGCCCTGCGATCTGCGGCGTGAAGGACGAGCTCTGGATCGACGAATTCATGAAGTTTATCTCGAGCGAAGGCCTGAAGGTGGATTTCATTACCCGCCATCACTATACAACGAAGCAGCATGACTGGAAGGGCCACTACACCTACGCAGAACTGGAGGATCCGGAGTTCCGTTTCAACAACCTGCACTCGACCCGCGAGATCGTGGACCGTTACGAGGCGTACCGCGGCCTGCCTATCCACATCACCGAGTTCAACACGTCCTATTCGCCGGATTGTGTCATCCACGACACGAACCTGAACGCGGCGTACTTGGCGCACCATCTGTCCCGCCTGGGCGATGACAACGCGTCCTATTCGTACTGGACCTTCGGCGACATCTTCGAGGAGAAGGGCGTGCCTTTCACCCCGTTCCACGGCGGTTTTGGTATGGTCGCAAACCGTTGCATCCCGAAGCCGGCCTTCTACACATTTGCATTTTACAAGAAGTTAAAGGGCGGCCGCTGCGTCTTCCGCGACGACGACATGATTCTGGTAAAGGGCGACGACGATGTGCTTCGCGGCATTGCCTGGAATTTCTGCGAGAAGGCAGAGGACCGCAAGGTAAAGGATCTGTCCGTGAACATCGATGCTGCGGACGGCGAGTACAGCCTGGTTTGCCAGACCGTGGATGAGACTACCTGCAACCCGCTGAAGCTGTGGCACGACCTGGGCGAACCGTCGAGCCTTAATGAGGAGCAGGTGAAGATGCTGAAGGCGGCTGCCGTACCCGCATTTTCCTCACAGGTCCTGACGGCGCAGGAGGGCCTCAAGTTCGACCTGACCGTAAAGGAAAACGGCGTGATCTACTTCGAGATCCGCAAGCGCAACTTTACGCCGGACCGCGGATATGAGTATCCGATGTAAGGCGGAGAGAATTCACCGTGTTAATATCATTGTTGACATATAGAATAGTGAATGTTATAATACTTTTGTGTTAATTGACTGATAAAAGCGCAGAAGGGCGGTGACAATAGACAGACTATATTCTTTCGGAAATAGTATTGCGCAGGCTTTTTTACAAGACAGCAATACAAATGAATGTATCTGAGAGAGGCTCTCAGATATGGATTCGTGTAGAAAACAGGAGGTAATATAGGATGAAACGAAACAAGAAACGTTCTGCGCTTTTAAGGAAGATAACGAGTCTGATGATGGTTATGACAATGTGTTTGTCATGTTTGACTGCTTGCTGAGGCGATGGAACCGCAGAAACGACTACTGCCGCAGAGACCGAGACTGCGACCACGAGGTCAATCTGGATTACCTGCAAGGGTGATGACCTTATAGAAAAGTACGGTAACACCATGAAAATAACTATATCAAAAGCTAAAGATGACGTGATAAAGGTAGAGTTTCAGGATATGCATGTAAGTTATTTCGGAGATAATGTACTTGGAACCGATGGACAGACAGTTTATTCGGGAACTTACAATAACGGGAAGGGTACCGTTTATCTGAGTGGGGCATATATAAAAGTCGCAGGCTCCCGTCAGAGAATAAATATGTGCTTTAGGTTCTACTCGGAGTACAAGGCCACATACACTTACACTATCCTGTAGTTGAGAGGATGTGAATTTGCAATGAGATCCAGGATTTCTTATGCATTAATATGCGGCTTACTTGCAGGGGTTATGATGCTTACTTCCTGCCGGAAGGCTTCTCCATATCCGACCGGGACGTTTGTATCTGATACCGTAGGAACTATCGTCATCGATGATGAGAAAGTTCATTTTGAAAATATGGATCCGGATTTTTTAGAGAATTACATCTGCACATGTCAGACTGCACTCGAAAGCATCCGGCGCATCCATGAAGGCCAGAAGATGACAGCCGAGGAGATGGAAACATACCGAAAAGAGTATCGGAATACGTTTGATGTTATGGATTTTGTCAATTCTTCGTGGGCGTACGAATGTGAACAGGAAAGTAATGATCTCTATGCCTTTTCGGGTGGCAATTCAGAAGAGGATATTTTCGGCTTTGATTTCATTTATTATGTAGGCAAAGGTTACATAGACTTTGATGGAGAACAGTTCTATCTGGCAAAGTAAGCTGAAGGATTTTGTGAGTATTGCAGACTGTATTCGCTTGTGTATAGCTTAAGTCGGAGTATATGCTCCGACTTAAGCTATTGCTCCGAAATGATGTACACGGGATTGGAGAAGAGATGTATATCTATGTTGTTTGAGTATATATCAAAAACGACTCTCAGATATTTCTTATAAACAATTTGGCAAACTGGGGTTCGGTTAGATGATGAGATATAGATTTAAGGGATTAGTGCTCATCCTTATGTGCTTGTTCATCGGGTGTGCCAAAAAAGATTCTTTCCCGTCAGGCCGGTTTGAAGCGGAGAAAACAGGCTGTATTATATTGGATGATGAAGAAGTCACGTTTTCGGACATGAGTCAGGACTATCTGAAAGAGTATCTGGCTTTGGAACTGGCTGGGCTTGAGTACTTTAGAAAACGGGATGAAGGCGAGATCATGTCAAATGAGGAGTTTGAACGGATCCGTAAAGAGTATATAGAGGAATTAGATGTTTCGTCTTATATAAATGCGGACTTTAAACATGTTGAGATCGAGTATGACGAGCTTTCGAGGGTATACGATTATCTGGTCTGGCAGGAAGATGAAACACAGGCTTTTTACTTCCATTATTACACAGAAGAAGGTTATATTTTCTTTGATGCGGTCGGTTCGGATATTAAGTTTTGTCTTCAGGAATGAATACACCGCACATTATGAAGGATGAAGGATATGGTGATCTGCAAAGAAGTGACCCGGATGTACCGATCCGGAGATAAGGATATTTGTGCACTGGATCATGTTTCGCTGTCTGTAAAGCAGGGGGAATATTTGGCCGTTATCGGCAAATCCGGAAGTGGAAAATCCACTCTGTTAAACATGATCGGCCTGACAGACATACCGTCATCGGGTGATGTGGAGCTCTTCGGGAGGAATACGAAAGAACTCTCCGAAAAGGAAAAAGCGAGGATCCGGAATAAACATATCGGCTACATTTATCAGAACTTTTATCTGGAGCCGGTATATTCGGTCTTTATGAATGTGGAAGTACCGCTTTTGGTGGCTGGTGTTAAAAAATCGGAACGGGAAGAACGGGTTTTGGAGGTCCTCAAACAGGTTGGCCTGGAAGAGCGTATGAAACACAAGGCTTCCCAACTGTCCGGAGGTGAAAAGCAGCGTGTCTGCCTGGCCCGAGCACTCGTTAACTGTCCGGAACTCATTCTGGCGGATGAACCTTGCGGAAATTTGGATTCGGAAAACACGGCGATGGTCATGGATCTGTTGGACGATCTTCACCGCAAAGGAATCACGATCATACTGGTTACACACAGCGAAGAGGAGGCAAAACGCGCGGATCGCATTCTTCAGCTAAAGGATGGAAGGCGGATGGAGAAATGAAACATCTCCGTTTTATGAAACTGGCGATATATGAACTTAGGACACAGTGGCGGATGCTTACCTTGTTTGCCGTGGTGGCCTTTTTTCTGTTGCTTTCATCCTTTTGTGTTTTCCTCACCGTATCGAAACTACCGAAAGATTTGGAGGATTATGCTGAAAAACGGAGGTTGTTGAACTTCTCAGTCGAGGTAAGAACAAAAGAAGAATGGGAACGAATCGCATCTCTTCCGATAAACGGCGGAGGCGGATATTTTCTGGACGGCAGACTACAGGAGATCCGACTTGATGGTGTATCAGAAGGAATAGACGCAGAATTCGGCTTGATCTTCTATCCTGATAATCGGATAAATATATGGATGGATACGATGAAGCGATATATACTGGAAGGAAGAGCGCCGGACCAGGCCGATGCATTAAGTGATTGCATCTGGCTGAAAAAACAGACCGCTACAGAGCTGGGGGCTTCGATCGGAAGTATGGTATATGCGGGATATCCGGACTGCAGAAAACCCTTTATACTGACCGGGATTCTGGATGATTCATTTGACGAGTTCGATGCCTGGCTGCCGGGAGAAACTGTTTGGTCGATGTTTGCAGGCACAGAATATGAATCGATCGCGGGTGTCTGTTATACGATTCATACCGAAAACAGCCGGCAGTTCTTTCGAGTTCTAAGTAAGATACGGGCAGAGCGAATCTATATCCTGTCTGTGCAGGAGGATTTTATGAAGAGCATCCGGATCATCCGGTACGCCGTATTTGCGGTCGCTTTTCTGGTTTTCCTGCTTTTGTTTGGTCTTACCTATGACATGATGCGTTTTTATCATCAGAAACGTTTGTATTTTTTTGCTGTCCTGAAGGCGCAAGGGTTAAACTGGCGGTGTTATTATGGGCTGCTGTTTTTATTGTTTCTCTGTGTTTATGCCGTAGCGGCTCTGCCGACAATACTGCTTTCCCCGGCATTTCTGGAAAAATTGGAGAGGCAGATCGAGGAACAGATTCCGTATTTGGATCTGACATTTTCCGTGTGGTCCACTCGTTCACTTCTGTTTTTCGGAGCAGTAGTGCTTTTGATCGCTGTATCCTGTCTCCCGTCCGCGAGGCAGTACGATGAGAAGAGACTCGGACGCAGACTGAATGAGGATGAGGGTTGATTATGTGTCTGAAACTGGCTGTACAAAATCTGACGCGAAAAAAGAGACATGCACTGCACATGCTGTTGGGTTTCGGGGTCGTTTTTGCTGTCCTTTTATCATGGACTCAACTGGGACTGGCGCTTGCCTCATCGCAGGATGATATTCTGTTGGGACGTCGTTCCATGTGTATGTTGGAGGCAGAGATCAAACTGCAGCAGGAGGCGCTTGCGGAGCGTGCATACCAGATGGTGTCTGAGAAGATTGAGGAGAAGGTTACACGAACTGCATTTGGAAGGATCGACTGGGTAAGGTATCTGGAAAAAGAGGATGATTGGAGCTTTGTAAACATCTCACACATATACCTTAAGGTCGGTGATGATATCCGTCAGGGAATGGATGATCATTCTTGGCGTTATGGGCTGTCGGATCCGTTTGACAACTCCTTAAAAAGTAAGGCGATACCGTTTCGAACCGGAATACTGAGATATCCGGGGTTGATCGGAGAAAATGAGCTGGATGAGTACCGTTATCATTTTCCGGGAAGTTCCTCCGTGGGAGGCTTGGTGTGTGGACGGGAACCTGTATCGGAAGGGGAAATGCTGATCTCGGACCACTACCTTCGCGCGTTTGGCTACGCGCCGGAGGATTTTGAAGGCTTGCTCGGACAGAGACTTGTGTTTTTTTGTGAAGAAAGGGAAATACTGAGCGGGTATACTCTTACCGGAATAGTGGATGGAAATCTGTTTTACTGCGAAAGCCTGCGGGAAGTTCCGCAGGTCCTGGTCTTCGGCGGACCGACTATGTTCCGACAATACAACGTCGAAACTCTGTGTTATCGGTTCGGGATTCCGGAATATAAAACGCTGGCTAAGGCAGGGCGGGCTGCGGATTCGATCGAAGGTATTCAGCTGAGATACAGAAATGATTATTTTACACAGGCATTAACGCTGTCGCAGGCCTCGGCTCTGGTTCGAATCGTGTTCTCCATGTTCGGTACACCGGTATTGTTGGCGATGCTGTTCCATCTACTGCTGATGATCCGGACGGATTTGACGGAGAGAAAAAGAATCTCCGGAATGTATCTTATATGCGGAATGCGAGTTTCAGATATAATAAAGATATCGCTTTGGGAGCTTTTGATCACAGCAGGCATAGCGATGCTTATTGGGATGACGCTTTCCGTCGGATCACTTGCCGTTCTGGCGAGTGCCCTGAAAAAGAGCGACGGTATACAGCTTTATATTCTCCCGGGACGTATGGCCTTGACGGCCGTTTGTGTTTCACTAACTGTATATGCCATGTTTGCGATTTTTACGGTTCTGTATTGCCTGAGTTTGAAAAAAAATCCTTACATACCGTATTGGTATCAAAGGAATAAAAAACAAGGGGGCGGGTTATATGGACAGTTTTGGCATCTTTGTGTATAATGGGTCTGACACATAAAAACAGAGGGCCGATGCATCGGAAAAAGGCCCTTTGTGATGCGATACACGGGATTAAGGAGCAGGTAATGACATTACAGCAGATGAAATATGTGGTGGAGATCGCGGACCGCGGCTCCATGAATGAGGCGGCAAAAGCACTCTATATCTCGCAACCCTCGCTGTCCGGGACCATCCGGGAGCTAGAAAAGGAGATCGGGATCACGATCTTCACGCGCAGCAACCGCGGCATCAAGGTGACCACGGAGGGGAGTGAGTTCCTGGGCTATGCGCGGCAGACGCTGGAACAGTACCGCTTCATGGAGGACCGCTATCTGGCGCGGAAGGAGACGCGGAAGAAGTTCTTCGTTTCGACCCAGCATTATACATTTGCCGTCGAAGCATTTTCCAAGACGTTAAAGAAGGCGGGAATGGAGGAATACGACTCCGCGATCTACGAAACGCGTACCCACGAGGTCATCGAGGACGTGAAGAACCTGCGAAGCGAGATCGGAATCCTGTATCTGAACGACTTTAACGAGCGCGTCATGCGCGCGGAGTTTGCGGAGAATAACCTCGTGTTCCACAAACTGTTTTCCTGCAAGACGTTCGTCTACATGAGCGCGACCAACCCGTTGGCGCAGAAGGAGACGGTGTCGCTGCGGGATCTGGACGACTATCCCTGCATCTCGTTTGATCAGGGCGCGAAGAATTCCTTCTATTTTTCGGAGGAGGTGTTGAGCACCTACCCGTACCACAAGGTCATCCATGTCAATGACCGCGCGTCCGCGCTGAACATGATGACCCTGCTTGACGCGTTTACGTTGTGCAGCGGCATTATCTGTGAAAGCTTGAACGGAAACGGCTACGTGGCCGTGCCGCTCGAAAGCGACGAAGTCATGAACATCGGCTATGTGGTGCGTGACGACCGCCAGCTGTCGCCCATCGGTAAGGCATTTGTCGAAGAAATGAAGAAATATGAGAAGTCGATCCTATAGAAGAAAGTAATAGATCTTACATTACTTTCGATTCCTTGAAAGGAAATATAGTGCGCAGCAGGCTGCCCCGTCGGGGCGGCCTGCTTTTTGAATTGCTATAGGTAGAACTTATAACCAGGTCGAATTTTTATGTAATTTTCAAGACGTAGATCTTGTGTTATCCTAATGTCAGGTTGAAAAACCTATTGACCTACAAGGCAAATAAAATCCAAGAAAACAGATCCAAAAGGAGGACACAAATATGAGCAATTATCGTTTTGAAACATTACAGTTACATGTAGGACAGGAAACAGCAGATCCGGCATCGGACTCCAGAGCCGTTCCGATCTACCAGACCACTTCCTATGTATTCCACAGCGCACAGCACGCTGCAGACCGTTTCAATCTTCGTGACGCGGGCAATATCTACGGAAGACTTACGAATTCCACACAGGGCGTGTTGGAAGAGCGTGTCGCAGCACTCGAGGGCGGCGTTGCAGCCCTGGCTGTATCTGCCGGCGCAGCAGCCGTTACCTATGCGGTACTGGCACTGGCACATGCAGGCGACAACATCGTAGCACAGGAGACCATCTACGGCGGCAGCTTCAACCTGTTGGATAACACACTTCCTGCTTACGGCATCAAGACCAATTTCGTAAACATCCACGACCTGGCACAGGTCGAGGCAGCGATCGACGAGAATACTAAGGCGATCTTCATCGAGACACTCGGCAACCCGAACTCCGACATTCCGGATATCGACGCATTGGCCGCGATCGCGCACAAGCATAAGATCCCGCTCGTGATCGATAATACATTCGGTACTCCGTTCCTGATCCGCCCGTTAGAGCACGGCGCAGACATCGTCGTTCACTCCGCAACGAAGTTCATCGGCGGACACGGAACCACACTCGGCGGCATCATCGTTGACGGCGGTAAGTTCGACTGGAAGGCTTCCGGCAAATTCCCGCAGTTCACGGAGCCGAACCCCAGCTACCACGGCGTTTCCTTTGTAGACGCTGTAGGCCCGGCTGCCTATGTGACCTATATCCGCGCGATCCTGCTTCGCGATACCGGCGCAGCGATCTCCCCGTTCAATGCATGGATCCTGCTCCAGGGTCTGGAAACACTGTCCCTGCGCTTAGAGCGCCATGCCGAGAACACCAAGAAAGTTATCGAATTCCTGGCAGTTCACCCGCTCGTAGAGAAGGTAAATCATCCTTCACTCGCAGACCATCCCGATCACGCGCTGTATCAGAAGTATTTCCCGAACGGCGGCGCATCGATCTTCACCTTCGACATCAAGGGCGGCAAGGATGAAGCTTATAAGTTCATCGATGGTCTGAAACTGTTCTCACTTCTGGCAAACGTTGCGGACGTGAAGAGCCTCGTGATCCATCCTTACGATACAACACATGCAGAGATGACTCCGGAGCAGTTGGCAAAGGCGGGCATCAGCCAGAGCACGATCCGCCTCTCCATCGGTACTGAGCACATCGACGACATCCTCGCCGATCTGCAGGCCGGATTTGATGCAGTTGTAGCAAAGTAATTCTCTTTTCGCCATTTGGAGAATCCTCAAAGTTATAATATGTTTCTGACCGAAAGGCCGCAGGGTACGCCCTGCGGCCTTTCGCTTGGGTTTCCGAATTACATTGACAGGAAACGCTCCCGCGGGTATACTTCTACTAAGGGAAAAAGGATGCCCAGAAGGAGGTTCGAAATGAGAAAGCAGACGACAGTGGAAGTGTTACTTGAAAAATGTCCGAGTTGCGGCGCAGCCCGCGTGGGTCAGGAAGCGACTTGTCATTATTGCGGGTCTTCCATGATACAGACGAAGCGGATCATCGAGGAAGTTGAGGATCCGGAGCCTGCGTCTCCGGCAAAAAAGGATGATCGGCGCGTAGACATCATCTCGGATGTGGAGCCTAAGGAGGCAGGCGGTAGCAACGTCGTGGCATTCGCGTTTCTCGTCGTTTGGTGCATGGCGGCTTTTGGTATGGGCATTTTTGCTCTTTCTATGGGAGCCGGCCCGTTCTTTGCGATCATGCCCTTCGGGGTGGGCGTTGTCGGCATCATCATTGTGTTTACGAGCTTCCTGAAACCTGCAGGAGCATATAATAGGGTGTTCAGCCAGGGACGCGAGTATTCCGCGATCGTTCTCGGTTATGAGATGCGGCCGGTCACATTTACCTCTGGGGAAATGCATTCGGTCCACAGTCTCTTGAAGACCCGCGTCAAGGTCCTGGCCGATATCGATGGAAGAGAGACTTGCATTTTGATAAATGCTCCGTCTTCGGTTTCGGAGCTTTCCCACCCGGTCGGCTGTCCGATCACGATCATCGGTCTGGGGAATGATTTTTTGATCAGAGAGTAGTATCCCCAAAACGAGGAAATATGAAAAAGAGATATTGAACAGTATCGGCGCCAAACTAGCCGTGACAGATCGAGATCGCGCAATGATAGCGATTTCATATCACTGCCTTAGCCTGACGGATGTTTATTGGGTGAAACTGGATCGGGAAGATATTTCTTTCGATAAACTCAGCCTTTTTCGTAATTCTTTGTCCGGAGCGTTTGCAGATGTAAGTCTTCGCGGGAAACAACTCACTATTCAGAATACACAACTATTGAAACCAGAGGATGTGTCCGGAGATGTCAGTACGTCCGGAGTAGCTCCTAAGGCGTGGATTCGGGACAATGAAGCGTTTTATTTGTTAAAAGATGGTGATGCGAGAGATGTTCAAGCGGAATTGTTGGCTTCACGTATCGTTTGCTGTTTTGACGTTAGGTGTGTAAAGTATGAGCCGTCGACCTATGACGGAGTGGAGGTGTCGAAGAGCCGAATCATTACTTCCGAAGATGAAAGCCTAGTTTCTATGGAATATATAGATATATACTGCGTTAATCATGGATTGGATCGAGATGCGTTCGTTTTGCGTAAAGATGCATATTCTTACCACATGATGAATTTAGTGGATTATCTCGTGGGAAATACGGACCGCCATTGGGGAAACTGGGGCTTTTTGGTTGACAATCGGACCAATAAGTTACGAGGACTCAATCAGATCGCTGAAGTTGATCCGAGTTGGTTTGAAGATGCAGATGTCAGGGATATGTTTTTCCGCAGATTGACACTCCTGCGGGAAGTCGAGGGATAATCATAGATTTATACAATTGAAAAAGTGTGCATTGCCCGTTCCAAATGTGTTGAAAACAAAGGAAACGGGTTTTGCTTTACGTGTAGGTAGAATAGAAAGTACCGATTTTTAAATAGAAAACTCCATTGTATTTTCTGGGGTGTGTGAGTATAATACGTTCATTGTGCGACGCAGACGCTAAGTACAATGTAGGAACGAAGCATAGGGAGTGTGCTTCTGACAAGGAAAAGAGAGATTATGGAAGTATCACAGAAAAAAACTAAGAAATCCTTTTTGATAAATGAGAAGACGCCGCTGATGCTGCTGGCGGGGCCGATGTTTTTGGAGATGTTCCTGAACATCCTGGTCAACAACATCGACACCATCATGCTCAGCCGTTATTCGGAAAACGCGCCGGGCGCGGTGGGCAATGCGAACCAGGTCCTGATGCTCATGATCCTGATGTTCAACATCATCGCGACGGCAACGTCGGTCGTGGTGGCGCAGTACCTGGGCGCAAAACAGTATGACAAGATGAATACGATCTATTCGCTGGCCTTCGTGGTGAACCTGGCCTTCGGCGTGTTCTGCAGTGTCCTCATCGTGGCTGCGAAAAACCCGATGCTGACGCTTTTGAAGGTACCGGAAAACATGCGCGAGAACGCATGCATCTACATCAACATCGTCGGCGGCAGCCTGTTTTTGCAAGCGTGCTACAACGTTATGCTTCAGATCCTGCGCTGCAACGGCTACTCCAAAGTCGGCATGTATATTTCGGTGGCGATCAACGTGATCAACATCGTGGGCAATTACCTCTTCCTGTATGGACCGCTGGCTTTTCTGAACCTGGGTGTTGCCGGCGTTGCGATCTCGACCGCTGTGGCTCGTTTGGTAGCGCTCACGTCGGCGGTCATCTACTTCTACTGCAAGAAAGTCGGTAAGATCCAGCTGTCGAAGCTGCGTCCCTTCCCGGGAAGCCTTTTACTGCGTATGATCCGCGTGGGTCTGCCTTCCGCAGGCGAGAACATGTCCTATACCATTTACCAGATGGTCCTGCTTTCGTTCATCAACCAGATGGGCGACGACGCCAGCAACACGCGAGCCCTGTGCAACACATTGATCGCATTTGCCATGGTATTTTCCAACTCGGCAGCGATGGCGACGCAGATCATCACCGGCCATCTGGTCGGCGCCGGTAAGGAGGGCGCCGCCTATCGGCGCGTGTTCGCGACGCTTCGGCTGACGTTGCCCATAACGGTCGGCCTGGCCACGGTCAACTGGCTCATCAGCCCGTGGACCATGCAGATCTTTGACTCGAACGAGACGGTGATCCATCTCGCGTTCTGGGTCATGTTCGTCGACATATTCATCGAGATCGGGCGCTGCCTGAACATGACCTTCGTCAGCAGTCTGAAGGCCGCCGGCGACTATATGTTCCCGCTGTTCGTGGGCCTGCTTACGATGTGGCTGATCGGCGTTCCGATGGGTTACATCTGTGGCAATGTGATCGGCTTCGGCCTCGCGGGCGTCTTCATGGGCACCGCGTTTGACGAGTGCATCCGCGGCCTCATCACCATGGCCCGCTGGCACAGCCGCAAGTGGACCGGAAAACGACTCGTGGAAGAAGATAAATAAATGCAGAGGCAGGGCTCGACCCTGCCTCCATTTTTTGTGTCAATGGGGACGGTTCCATTTGACACATTGAAGGTTGCGCGAGCGTTTAGAGGAAGGTATCACAACAAAAAGGTCCTGTCAAGGCCGGGCTGCCTGCGGCGGTGCTTCGTAGCCTTGACGGGGCCTTTTTTGTTGTGATACAGGGTGATCAAGGCTGATGTAAGCCGGCTTGCGCCGCTCACATCGGCCGGAGGATAAGAGAATAAGAGTTTTGTACCTAAAAGGGGGAGTTACGCCTGACTTAGGTACGAGTTGGACTTTGGCACTGCATTTGGATGCAAGCTGCTGTACCTAAGGGGAGGAGTTTTGGTCTGCTTATGTACAAGATGGATTTTGACACAGTATTCGGGAACAAACTTTCGTACCTAAGGAGGGGAGGTTAGGTTCGTTTAGGTACAGGATGGGTTTTGACACAGTATTCGGGGACAAACTTTCGTACCTAAGAAGAGAAGTTAAGTCTCGTTTAGGTACAAATTGACTTTGTGGTGGAGGACTGGCTTTGTCTTCAGCCCGATGGAGTCGGCGGAGGCCGGCTTTCCTCGGGGCGTGATACCCCCTCCCACTGGAGAGTTGCACAAATAGTGAATGTGTCTAACGGAACCGTCCCCATTGACACATTTGGTTGGGAAATGGTATGATGGAATACGTGTGCAAATAATGAATTCCCTGCGATGTGGGGAGAAAAACGGAGGATGAAATGAGAAGAGGAAGAGAAGAAAAGAAACGATCATGGGCGCTTTCGTTGGCGGCGGTGATGGTTATGCTGGTCGTGATGGTGAACGTGTTCGCGGCAAATGTGTGGGCGGACGGGGAGATAAAGATCACGTACCAGACGGCGGACATCAGTGCTTTGTGTGGCGATACCGTCGAGTTTAAGGTGGTGGCGACCGGAACCGGGACGTTGAACTACCAGTGGCAGTCGCGCAAGGGCTCGGATGCTGCATGGTCGAATTCCGCACTGACCGGGGCGAAGACACCGACGCTTACGATGACTGCGATCGGCGGCCTTTCGGGCTGGGACTTTCGTTGTGTCATAACGGATGAGTATGGACATAAGGAGTATTCGGAGACAGATAGATTGACCGTGTGGCCTGTCATTCAGAAGGCGCCGCAGGATGCGTATGTCGAGCCTGGAAATGTAGCGAAGTTTTCCGTGACGGCGGCAGGAGCGGGTCCGCTCACATATCAGTGGCAGTCACGCAAGGATTTTACCTGCGCATGGGCGAATTCCGGCCAGGCGGGGGCGAAAACGGCTACACTGTCGGTTTCGTCTTTAGCAGGTCTCAATGGCTGGCAGTTCCGTTGCGTAGTGACGGATAAAAACGGGCTGAAAGCCTATTCGAATTATGCGACATTGACCACGCAGTTTGCGATCACCTCGCTGCCTTCGGAGAAGAAGGCCACGGCGGGTACAACGGCGTATTTCCAGATCAAAGCGACTGGAAAAGCTCCGCTTACGTACCAGTGGCAGTCACGCAAGAATGCATCGAGTGCGTGGACGAACTCCGGACAGCAGGGAGCGAAGACGGCGACGCTGGCGGTGGCAACAAGCACCGGCCTGCACGGCTGGCAGTTCCGTTGTGTGGTGACCGATGGAAGTGGAAAGAAGAAGTACTCGAATGTCAGTACCTTGAATATCATTCCTACGATCACGGTGCAACCGAAGGATAAGACGGTCAAGGCAGGAAATACCGCGACATTTACCGTGGAAGCGACAGGGGCGGCACCGCTTAAGTACCAGTGGCAGTCGCGAAAGAATGCATCGAGTGAATGGACGAATTCCGGGCAGAGCGGCGCGAAAACGCAGACGCTCTCAGTAGCTTCGCTGGGCGGCTTAGATGGCTGGCAGTTCCGCTGCCTCGTGACCGATAAGAATGGCCAGACCGCTGCATCGGTTACCGTGACATTGACGGTGTTGCCGGCGATCACGATCGAGCCCCATGAAATATTTTCCGAAGCCGGATCGACGGGCGTTTTTTCGATAACGGCCGACGCCGCAGGCCCGCTTACGTACCAGTGGCAGTCACGTAAGGATATCACCTGTGCATGGACGAATTCCGGCCAGAGTGGTGCGAAGTCGAATCGACTTTCGGTGGCATCCCAAACGGGCCTGGATGGCTGGCAGTTCCGTTGTATCGTGACCGATCGAAACGGTAACAAAGCGTATTCAAACTATGCAGTTTTAAAATCCGTATATAAATTCGCGACGCAGCCGGTGAATACGAGGGCCGCGGCAGGTGATGTGGCCCGTTTCCAAGCTGTGGCGACGGGAGCTTCGCCGATCTGTTATCAGTGGCAAGCTCGTGAGAGTGCCTCGGGTACGTGGGCGGACTATTATACTTCGTCGACTCTTTCGTTCACTACGCGTAGCAATATGCACGGCTGGCAGTTCCGTTGCGTTGCCACCGATGCGAGCGGTAAAAAACTCTACTCAAATGTCGCAACGTTGTCTTTGTACCCGAGGTTCATCGACCATCCGAAAAGCAAAAGCGCGGAAGTGGGAGGGTATGCGAATTTCGGCGTTTACGTGCAGGGAAGTGAGACCTTGACCTATCGGTGGCAGGAGCGTAAGGATGCCTCTTCGCCGTGGGAAGATTGCGACGAGATGGATGCGGATACGCGTGTCGTGCGGGTCAAGACGAGGGTCGAACGCCACAACTGGCAGTACCGCTGTATCGTGACGGATGGAAATGGTCAGAGTAATACTTCCGAGCCCGCGACATTGACCGTGCTTTCCGGAATCATCACACAGCCGAAAGAAATGGCGGTCGCTGTGGTGAATATGAAGTGCGAGTTAACTGTGAAAGCAGACGGTTTCGGCCCATTCCAGTATCAATGGGAGTATCAGGATGCCGGATCGGAAACTTGGATCGCTTTCGAGGAAGATAGTGCGAAGACCGACTCCTATCTTCACGTGATAAGTTTTGATGATATCGGAAGATCCTTCCGTTGCGCTGTCCGTGATGCAACCGGACGCACCATGTATTCGAAAAATGTAAAATATAAGATCCTTCCGAGATTTATAAAAAATCCTGAGAGTGTAAAAGCGACGGTCGGCCAATCGGTCACATTTTCCGCAGAAGCTGGCGGTGAAGGCCCTCTGACCTACCAGTGGTATTATTATTCCCCGGCGATCGGAGAATGGAGACTCCTAGGCAGCGCGTCTACAGATAAAAAATCCATAGTGGTATTTGTAAGTGAGGATAAGGCGAACTACAAGTATCGCTGTGTGGTGACGGACGCAAACAATTTGACGTCGACCTCGACGGAAGCAACACTGACTTTGGTTCGGACGTAAGGTTTCGCCATCCTGCTCTTGAAAAATCGGGTGAATGCGAGTAAACTGTATAGAGAACGTATCGTAAAGTGAGGTACAGTTATGGGATTTGATATTATACATTTGCCGAAGGAACATTGGGCAGGGTATCAGCTGCCGATGGATTATACATCGAACGATTTTATGGACGTTGCGATCACGCCGGTGGAGGGTGGTTTCGACGTTTCGTTCCGCATGGAGAAGAGCGAGGAGCCGATCGTGAAGACGAAGGCGCCGATCGCGATGGAGAACTGCCTGTATGCGCCGTTTGTGCCGGATGCGTGCGCTTGGGGCGTGGTGAAGGATGGCCGTCTGGTCGCTGCGATCGAGACGGGCTCGGAGGCACGGAGCAACCGCCTGCGTATCTGGGAGATCTGGATCGACGAGAAGTACCGCGGCCAGGGCATCGGCCATGCGCTCCTGGAAGTTGCGAAGGAGCAGGCGCGTCTGGAGTCGCGCCGCGCGGTCGTGCTGGGTTTCCGTTCGAGTAACATGAAGGCACTCGGTTTCTATCTGCACGAGGGCTTCACACTTTGTGGTTTCGACAGCTGTCGTTATCGCAACGATGACCTGAAGAAGAAAAATGTCCGCATCGAGATGGCGTACTTCCTGCGTAAGGCGAAAAAGGTAACGCGTGACGAGATCGAGATCCGCCCGGAGCGTGAGGAAGAGTATCACGAGGTCGAGCGGATGGTGCAGGAGGCGTTCTGGAATAAATATATGCCGGGCTGCGACGAGCATTTGCTGGTGCATAAGCTGCGTACGAGCGAGGCATATCTGCCGCATTATTCGCGCGTCGCGGTCAAGGACGGCGAGATCATCGGCATGATCATGTACGGTGAGGCTGCGGTGGAGGATGCGTTCGGCGTGAAGCATTCGGTGGCGACGTTCGGACCGCTGTGCGTAAAGGCAGAGTGGCAGGGCTGCGGCGTCGGCGAGATCCTGCTTAAGGAGACCATGGAGATGGTGCGTAAGGACGGCAAATATCCGGGCGTGATCATCCTCGGCGAGCCGACGTATTATCCGCGTCTGGGCTTTAAGACCACGGATAATTTCATGATCACCATGGAGGACGGTTCGTTCTCGGAGGCGCTGATGGGCTACGAGTTGAAGCCGCACGCGCTGGAGATGCTGCCGGGCCGCATGGTTTGGCCGGAGGTGTATTCCGATCTGTCCGCAGAGGAGACGGAGACGTTCAACCGGTCCTTCAAGACATTGCCCAAAATGTACTTCCCGAAGCAGTGGAAGAAGTAATAATAGTTTGCGAGGTAGCTATGAACTATCCCTACAAAGTCGGGGGCGGCGTGATGCCGGCGCCCCGACTTTCGCAGTTTAAAAGCGAAGAACATGAATATCTGGTGGTGACCGGTGACTGAAAGAAAAAAGCAGGATGCTTTGAACGCATCCTGCTCATTTTTTATCTTGTAAACTTTAGATCCAGCCGCCGTCAAATCCGATGACCTGGCCGGTGAGGTAGGCCGGGGCGGACAGGATGAGCGCGGCGAGTTCTGCGACTTCGTCCGCGGTCGCCATGCGTCCGGCCGGGATCTGGTCGATGACATCCTGCAGCTCTTCGGAGGAGAGCAGGCGGTTCATCTGCGTGTCGATCAGACCGCAGGCGATCGCATTGACCGGGATGGAAGAGGGCGCGAGCTCCTTAGCGAGGGCGCGGGTCATGGCGTTCAGGCCGCCTTTTGCCGCGGAGTAAGCGACTTCACAGGAAGCACCGACCTGACCCCAGACGGAAGAAATGTTTAGGATCGCACAGGTGGGCTGGGCGGCAGTGCTCTGGGGTGCCTCCAGATCGTGGATCCGACGGACCATGCCGGGGATGCACAGGCGTGAGAGGTCCAGGGCTGCAGCGAGGTTCGTCGAGAGGATCGCCATGAGGCGGTCGGGAGCCAGGTCCTGGAGCAGACCGATGTCGGCGATGCCGGCGTTGTTGATGAGGATGTGCGGCGTGTGGCCGCCGGAGGCCTCGACTGCGCGGGCGAAGGCCGCGCTGCGCGCTTCGGCGTCGGAGAGATCGCAGATCATCGGGACGATCTGGCAGTCCGGCACCGCGCGGTTGATCTCGTCGATGACCGTCGCGAGACCCTCAGTGTCTGTATTACAATTCAAGATCAGGCGGGACGGCGAGCCGTCGAAGACCGCCAGACGGCGGGCGATCGCGGCGCCGATGCCGCGGGACGCACCTGTGATAAGGATCGTTTTCTTCATAGGGGTACTCCTTGCTATTATGATCTGGCGAGCTAACAAAAGAGGCGGAAAGGCCGAGGTTGTTAGCCGCGGAGGTTTGTGAAGCTTGTTACTTCGGCTTGAAGACCACCAAAATGGTCAGGAAACCAGCTTTTGGTTGCTTTTCAGTCCTGGAAAACCAAGACTACGTGCACCGACGGGCGCAAAAGCAAAAAATGCTTGCTTTATGGTTATACTAGCATGAAGCAAGAGGAAAAACAAGCATTGTGTGCGTGGACGTGGTTGCGATTTTGTGGTATAGTGTTCGAAGGCGGATCGACTTTGATGGCACAGTCTGCCGGTAAACCGATCAGAAGAAACTGAGGAGTACCCACTCTGTTATGAATACACAGCAAGCAAACATACAACCGAAAGAGAATCCGTTGGGGACGAAGCCGCTGGGTAAGCTGCTTCTGTCGCTGGCGATCCCGGCGATCATTGCGAACGTGGTCAATGCGCTCTACAATATCGTGGACCAGATCTTCATCGGCCAGGATACCGGAAGACTCGGAAACGCCGCGACCAGCGTATCGTTTCCGCTGACGACCATCTGTATGGCGATCGGCCTGATGACGGGGCTTGGCGCGGCTTCGGGCTTCAACTTAGAGTTGGGTCGCAAGAACGAAGCCAAGGCGAAGAAGATCGCAGGTTCGGCGGCAGGCATGCTGGTGATCTGCGGCGTGACCATTTGCGTTTTGGTCCGCATTTTCTTGAAACCCATGCTCATCGCCTTCGGCGCAACGGAGAACATCCTGCCGTACGCGGAGCAGTATGCGGGCATCACGTCCTTCGGTATTCCGTTCGTCCTCTTTTCGACGGGAACGAACCCGCTCGTGCGTGCGGACCGAAGTCCGCGGTACTCCATGGCGGCGATCGTCATCGGCGCTGTGCTGAATACCATTCTGGATCCGATCTTCATTTTTGTATGTGGCTGGGGTATCCGCGGGGCGGCCTGGGCGACGGTCATCAGCCAGATTCTGTCGGCCTCGATCCTGGTCGGATATTTCCCGCGATTTAAGTCGGTCAAATTTGCTATGAAGGATTTCATCCCGCATTTCAGGGAGGTATTCGAGATCTGCAGGCTCGGCCTGAATTCCTTTATCTTTCAGTCCTCGAACCTGCTGGTGCAGATCACACTGAACAATGTGCTTCGAAAATACGGTGAGCAGTCGATCTACGGCGCAGACACGCCGATCGCGGTGGCGGGCATCGTCACGAAGATCAACGTCATCTTTATTGCCCTCATCATCGGTCTGATCAATGGCGCACAGCCGATCTGCAGTTACAACTACGGCGCGAAGAAGTACGGCCGCGTGCGACATACGGTGAAACTGTTCATCACCGCGGCAGTTATCATTTCGACAACACTTTGGCTCGTGTTCGAGATCTTCCCGCAGCCGCTCCTTTCCCTTTTTGGCAACGGCGGTGACGACCCGCTATACATTGAATACGGCGTGCGCTTCATGCGCGCGTTCCTGTTCTGCGTCTTCTTAAACGGCGTGCAGATCTGTTGCGCGACCTTCTTCCCGGCCATCGGCAAGGCGACGAAGGGAGCCATCCTTTCCTTCTCGAAACAGATCGTTTTCCTGATCCCGCTGCTTTTGATCCTGCCGTATTTCTTCGGACTTGAAGGTATCAAATTCGCGCAGCCGATCACGGACCTTCTGTCGTTTTTGCTGGCGATCACGTTGCTGTGGCATGAACTTCGAAAGATGCCGAAGGAAGATGCGCCGGTGGTGTGAGTTTTGGAGTGCACAAGGGTGGGCCTCAACACCACGCATGGCTTGACATTTAGCATACATTTGCTATAATTTTCTCATAGGATCAATGTGCATTTTCCACGTTGGCGGATGCACTCGGAAGGGAGTTTATTGAGATGAAATACGGAATCATCGGCGCGATGGAAGCTGAGGTCGCAACGCTGAAGAAACATATGGCGCAGGCAGGCGGTTACACGTCGAAGCGCTATGCGGGCATGGACTTTGCCTGTGGTAAGCTGGGACAGGCGGACGTCGTCGTCGTGAAGTGCGGCATCGGTAAGGTCAATGCAGCCATGTGCGTCCAGATCTTAGCGGATTATTTTGACGTTACACATATTATCAACACGGGCGTCGCAGGTGCGCTGAATGAGAAACTGGATATCGGGGACATCCTGATCTCCGTAGATGCGCTCCAGCACGACGTGGATGTGACGGCGCTGAAGTACGCGCCGGGACAGATCCCGGGCATGCCCGTTCTGGCATTTCCCGCGGATAAGACATTGATCGCACAGGCAGAACGGACCGCCGAGGCACTGAAGAACGAGCCCGGATTTTCGGATGTTTCCTTCCTGCGCGGACGCGTGGTGAGCGGCGATGTTTTTGTTTCGGACACCGACCTGAAGAAGCGTCTGATCGAGATGTTCCGCGGCGACTGCTGCGAGATGGAAGGTGCTGCGATCGCGCAGGCGGCGTATGCGAACAACATGCCCTACGTGATCCTGCGTGCGATCTCCGATCGCGCGAACGGCGGCGCGACGGTGGACTATCCGGTGTTTGAGGCCCAGGCGGCCGTGCGTTGTTCACGTTTTGTGGAATATTTGGTCAATAGAGTATAATGGGAACGATATCGAGCTGGAATAAAGATCGAAAGGAAGGCTCCGGGAAGGGCCGCATCGGCATCCACATCGCGGCGGGTGTGATCGTGGTCCTTCTTTTTGTGTGTCTGTTCGTCTTTGTGATCCTGCCTCGATTTACAGGCGGCCCGGGGGACGAGAACGAGACCACATCGGCCGAAGTTTCAACGGCGGAAAGTGTGACCGACGACGTGGCAAATGCTTCGTCTTCGGAGGAGGCATCCGATGTGGAAAACACTATGGACGCTTCCGAGTCAGAAGCGTTGTCCGATGCATCCGACGCCGACGAAACCTCCGAGGCAGACGGCACATCGGGCGCCGACGAAACCTCCGACGAGACCGATACATCCGAAGCGCCGACCGAGCCGGAAGAAGAATACATCACGATCCTTGCCGTCGGAGATAATCTCTACCACAAATCCCTGTCCCAAAGCGGGATCCAGGAGGATGGAAGCTACGATTATACACCTGTCTACCGGGCGATGCGCAACGAGATCTCACGTGCGGATATTGCCGTGATCAACCAGGAGACGCCGATGGCGGGCGATGCCTACGGTATCCAGACCTATCCGAAGTTCAACGTTCCGCAGCAGATCAGCAATGCGATGGTCTGGGCGGGCTTCGACGTTGTTTCTTTTGCGACGAACCACATGCTGGACATGGGGCGGCAGGGGCTGATCGACACGGCGCAGTATTGGAAAGATAAGCATCCGGACGTGCTCGTGACGGGGATAGCCCTCAGTCAGGAAGAGCGGGATGCCGTACCTTATGTCGAATGCAAAGGGAAGAAGATCGCGTTTTTGAATTACACATACGGCGTAAACTCGGGGAATCTGGGCCGGCAGCCGTATCTGCTGAATTTCTTCGATGAGGCGACCGTGCGGGCGGACATTGCCCGCGCAAAAGAGGTGTGCGACTACGTGATCGTACTGCCGCACTGGGGCGTCGAGGGCCGCATGGAGCCGACCGAAGAGCAGTACAATATGGCGCTGATCCTGGCGGACGCAGGAGCGGACGTGGTGATCGGAACGCACCCGCACGTCGTACAGAAAGTGCAATGGGTGACGGGCGCGAGCGGGCATCAAACGCTGGTTTTCTACTCGCTGGGGAATTTCATTTCCCTCCAGGACACGGCGGCAAAGATGCTCGGCGGCGTTGCAAAGCTGCGCCTTCGGATCGATCCGGAGACGGGAGCACTTACACTGGACGACTACCGCATGGACTACGTCGTGACGCATTTCACCTACGATCCCGAGATCGAACTGTTTTCCGGAATGACAGCGGTTCCGTGGGATCAGTACACACGCAGCCGGGCCACGAAGCATGGCCTGATCTCCTGGGGAAAGAAATTTTCCTACGATATGCTCGAGACGTACATAAAAAACAACGGACCGGTAACGAAGGAAGATATTGAAAGAATTCCGTAAGGAAATCGAGCAAATTATCCGTTGAAATGGACTTGGAAATATGGTAAAATCACATTGTGTGGTCGAATCCCTTTGAGGCGGCCTTAAGAATGTTTGTTTGAAACCAAAGGTGGTGAGTTTATCATGGCTGACAATTACAATCCGAATGATCTGGGCGACACGATACGTCGTTCTGTAGAGCAAGCGGTTTCCAGCATTAATAATATGGTCGGCCAGATAATCGGGAACGGTTCGACCGGAAACCCGCAGCAGCCTCCGAGGCAGAATACACAACAAAACGTACAACAAAACATGCAGAACCGACGGGCTTCGCAGGGGCAGCAGGGTACGGTCGCGCAGGCGGCACAGCAGGTGCGAACACAGTTTGATGCAGCGCCGAAGTATCCGGAGGTTTATCATCAGCAGGGAACGCAGGTTGCGTATTCGCAGATGCCTCAGCAACAGGGGCAGCCATATGTAAATAGTGCGCCGGGCGTTTATGCGAACGGCCAGCCGGTGCAGAGAGCGCAGAATGTTCAGCCGATGGGCGGACAGACGGTGCAGACGGTGCAGCCGAATTACTTGCCGCCGGCACAGCAAAACCCGAACTACCAACAGGGCGGTCAGGCAGGCCAGCCCGGACAGCGCGGACGCGGGGCGTTCGGCGGTGCAGGCGGAGCGGGCGGCGGACGGAATGCGAACCAGAACCAGTATCCGCTGGTGGAGACGAATACACACATCAATGATCCACGCTATCCTGCTTACATGCGGACCAGCCGGCCCGCACCGGTACGAACGCCGAATCAGACGACGCAGATCCGCGTGACTCGCAAGGCGGATGCATTTCCCGGAGAGGAAGAAAACAACACCCGGGGCGTTACGTTCCTGGTATTCACCATCATCACCGCACTCTTCACGTTCGGCATGATCGGGGAGATGGGCGACTCGGAGATGAGCATCGCAGGAGCGATCGTAGGTTTCCTGTTTTCCGCCGGATTGTTTGGCGTATTCCTGTATTTGTTTACACGTTCCAAAAAGAAGAAAAGGCAATACGCGCGTTTCCGCGAGTATATAAAACGCTATGCGACACAGCCGCAGGTCTCGGTCCTCGAGATGTCGGCGGCGATGGGCATCGAGCCTTCCGTGATCCGCGACGACTGGAAGCAGATGATCGAACTCGGCGTGTTCCCGCAGGGACATTTCGCACCGGGCGACCAGGTGATCTTCCTTTCGGACGAGGGATACGAGAAATACATGCAGACGTATGGCCTCATGAGCCCGCAGCAGCAGACGCAGTCGGCCGGCGCATTGCCCGCGCCGAACGGAGCGGAGGCGAAACCGGCACGTTCACCAGAGGTCGAAAAGGCCTTGGAGCAGGGACGCAGTTACATGTTGCAGCTGCGTAATGAGAACGATGCGATCCCGGGTGAGGTCGTTACGAAGAAGCTGGACAGCCTGGAGGATGTGTGCAAACGTATCTTCCGCGTGGTCGAGGATCACCCCGAGAAGCTCCCGGAGATCCGGAAGTTCATGGAGTATTACATGCCGACGACCTTGAAACTGGTGCATACGTACCGCGAGTTCGAGGATCAGAAGCTGGAGGGAGACAACATCTCCCGCACGAAGAAAGATATCGAAGATACGCTCGACATGATCAATGTCGCGTTCGAGAACCTTTTGAACGACCTGTTTAAGGATGCGGCGGTGGAAGCATCGGCCGACATTTCGGTGCTGAACGCACTGTTCGCGCAGGAAGGACTGAAGGAGAAGGAATTCGAAGTAATTCCGAGAAAATAGAAATTTGAAAATGCATGGCGGCGCCGTGCGGATAGGAGAAGATATGGATGAAAACATGATGCCTCAGGAGCAGGTTAAGGAAGCAACAGAGCAGGTGATCGAGACGATCGTGGCGGATGCGCCCGAAGCTCCCAGCCTTACATTGACCCCGTTCGATCAGCCGGAAACAAAGCCGGTACTGGTAACGGATGCACAGAAGAAGGAGGAAGAAGTCGAAGATATGACCGCTTCCATCCTGTCTGAGCAGGAACTTAAGCAGGTAGAGCAGTTCTCGAAACAGATCGATCTGAAGGACACGAACTCCATCATGCAGTACGGTGCAGGTGCGCAGAAGAAGGTTGCGGATTTCTCCGAGGCAGCATTGGATAATGTACGTACGAAGGATCTCGGCGAGGTTGGCGGAATGCTGTCGAACCTGGTTACTGAGCTGAAGTCGTTCGACGTAAAGGAGAACGAAAAGGGTATCCGTGCGTGGTTTAAGAAGAGCGCAAATAAGATCGAGGCTATGAAGGCGAAATACGCGAAGGCCGAGACGAATGTTAATAAGGTTGCTGACTCCCTCGAGAAGCATCAGGTCACCTTGCTTCGCGACGTAGCGATGCTGGATAACATGTACGCAACGAACCAGACCTACTACAAGGAACTGACCATGTACATCCTGGCAGGTAAGAAGCGTCTGGAGCGTGCGAAGAACGAAGAACTCGTTGAACTCAACGAGAAGGCGAAGAAGACCGGGCTTCCGGAAGACGCGCAGGCGGCGAATGACTACGCAGCCCTGATCAACCGTTTCGAGAAGAAACTCTACGATCTGGAACTGACCCGTGTGATCTCCATTCAGATGGGACCGCAGATCCGTCTCGTGCAGAGCAACGATACCGTAATGAGCGAGAAGATCCAGTCTACACTGGTAAATACGATCCCGCTTTGGAAGAGCCAGATGGTCCTGGCCCTCGGCATGAGCCATTCTATGGAAGCTGCAAAGGCGCAGGGCGAAGTTACGGATATGACCAATGCGTTGCTTAAGAAGAACGCAGACATGTTGAAAATGTCCTCCATCGAGACCGCTAAGGAGTCCGAGCGTGGTATCGTTGAGATCGAGACCTTGCAGCATACGAACCAGTCTCTGATCGATACGCTTGACGAAGTTATGCGTATCCAGAACGAAGGCCGTGAGAAGCGTGCCGCAGCGGAGATCGAGCTTCGTAAGATCGAGAACCAGATGAAAGAAAAACTGCTTGAGATGAGCGCAAGTTCTCGCAAGTGATAATACGGTAGATCGAAGCTTTTGAACTTCGAAATACAGCCGAAAGACCGGCACCGGGATGTTCCCGGTGCCGGCTTTTTAACGTTTGATCGAAAATAGGGTGAAAAAAGAGGATAAAATGAGAAAACGAACACGAGTATATTCGGCAATTTACACAAATTGCGGCCGATTATTTCAGTAAAGTTGTTAGAAACACTTGATTTTAGGTGTAAGAAATGCTATACTAGGAACTAGCGAAGTGGATTTCCCCCAAAATCCATAGGATTATTACAAAAAAGGACGAAAATAAAGCCTCTCTTTTTGTGTATATTGCCCAACAAGAACGGGAAAAATCGGGCTGCCGGGGGGAAACCAAATCGAAAATATGAGTTTTCTTCATGAAAATAGGAATAACCTATCAATTCAAAAGGAGTTGCAAAGCAATAATTGGGCAGAAGCACGCAATAATAGTAATGCGGATAAAATGGGTTTGTTGTAATATTATTACATAAATATGTGGAGAGTATCGCCTGTTTTTTGTGCGGTTAGCACAAAGCCAGTAGGCGGGTTTTTGTATGCATGACGTTATCTGACGGAATCTACGTGACGGCGCTGTCTCGCGCCGGGTTCTTTGCACGGGATGTTTACAAAAGCCAGAAGTACGCTTTTCCATTGAAATGATATACAGAGAGGAGCTTTTTATGAGAAACAGAAAGCAAAAGCAGTTGATCAAATGGGCGATCATCGGCGTGGTGATCGTAGCCGTTATCGTCTATTTGGCATGGCCGAAGAGCATTCCCAACTACGAAAAGAAGTACGCGGATGTGGACATTGAGGCCGAAATTGCGAGACTGAGTAAAGAAGCTGCTGATAAGGCAGCGGAAACTGAGTCTAAGCGCCCGGATACTTACTCGACATACAAAAACAAGTTGTCAGATAAGAAAGCCGGCACTTCCGTGATCGATGTTGACGTAACGTCATTCACGAACGCAAAGGACACCTTGATCGATACGATCGAAGGTTACAAATCCCTCGTTTCAAAAGACGGTGGTACATTTGATTTGGCCTTTGACGTGCCTGAGGAAGGTTTTTACACCATCTATGTGGAGTACTTCCCTCTCGGCGCACGCGAGAACGATACCTACGAAACCCGCGGTGTCGATCCTGAACGTGCACTGTATATCTATAACGCAGAGAAAGGCGAGTTCGAACTTCCTTTCCGCGGATGTGACGCATTCACATTCACACGCATCTGGACAGACCGTGACGCAGTGAAGAGCGATAACCGTGGAAATGAGATCCGTCCGGTTCAGGTGGAAGCACCTCGCTGGGAAAGCATCAGCCTTCACGATTATCAGGGATATGTAACAGAGCCTTATGAGTTCTATTTCACAAAGGGCGAAAACAAGATCCGCATGAAGGCCACGAACGAGACGATGGCTATCCGCAAGATCGAACTTCGTCCGCTTGAGAAGGCCCCTACTTATCAGGAATACCTCGCTGAGAATCCTTCCTCTAAGTTCACGGATAACCCTTCTGGTGAGATCCCTGTGATCCAGGGTGAGGATGCTCAATATCGTTCTACTCCTTCTCTGTATCGTACATATGACCATGCATCTCCGAACACGGAGCCTTATAGCATCACGAAGACAGTCTTCAACATGATCGGCGGCACGCAGTGGCGTGTGGCAGGCGACTGGATCGAATGGGAGTTCGAAGCTCCTCAGGACGGCTATTATGAGATCACCATCAAAGGCCGCCAGTACTACAACCGTGGTTACGTATCCAACCGTAAGGTCATGATCGATGGAGAGGTACCTTTTGAGGAAGCATCCGTTATTTCCTTCCCGTACTCCTCTGATTGGACCATGAACACGATCGCTGATGCAGACGGCAATCCTTACAAGTTCGCTCTTGCGAAGGGTAAGCACACCATCCGCCTTGAGGTTACTCTTGGTGAACTCGGTGAGATCCTCCAGAGCATGTCTGCAACGGTTGACCGTATGAACAATGACTATCGTAAGATCATCGTACTTACCGGTACGGAGCCTGATGTATATCGTGACTACGGTATCGCGACAGAGTTCCCGGAAGTTATCGCGGACATGAAGCTTGAGTACAAGATCCTCTATAAGACCGTTGATGATCTGGTTAAATACTCCGGTGAGAAGGGAACACAGGTTGCCTCCACCGAGAACCTTGCGATCACGCTTGAGCGTTTCGCGAAGAAGCCTTCCCGTATTACAAAGGGTCTGGCTGGATTTAAGGAGAGCGTAGCTCAGCTCGGCACCGATATCCTGACTCTTTCTGAGCAGCAGCTCGATATCGATGCGATCTACATCACTCCGGTAAATGCTGAACTGCCGAAGGTTAAGACCAACTTCCTTGCAAGTGCTATGCACGAGCTTCGCAGCTTCGCAGCTTCCTTTACCATCGATTACAATTCACTTGGTGATACTTACAGCTCGAATGACGATCCGGTCAATGTATGGATCCTGACTGGTCGTGACCAGAGCCAGGTGCTGAAGAGCCTCATCGATGATGACTTCACACCGAACCACAATATCAACGTTAACCTTAAGCTCGTTACATCTGCGGCGCTGATGCCCGCGGTAGTAGCAGGTAACGGTCCGGATATCGTTCTTACCACCGCCCAGGGCGACCCCGTCAACTACGCGATCCGTGGTGCGGCATACAACCTTGCGAACTTCGACGATCTGGAAGAAGTAACACAGCACTATTACGAGAGCGCATTACTTCCGTATAGATATGACACAGAAGATGAAGACGGAACCATTCACCCCGGATTGTACGCGATCCCCGAGACGCAGTACTACAACGTAATGTTCTACCGTACCGACGTTATGGAAGAGCTGGGTCTGAAGGCTCCGGAGACGTGGGACGAGCTCATCGCGATGCTCCCTGCGATCCAGAGTAAGAACCTGAACGTAGCTATCCCGTCCGTTGAGCGTATGATCGGCGGTGTTATGAACCCCGACCTTTCTTCCTTCTTCGCTATGCTTTATCAGCACGGCGGCGTTCTGTACGATGAAAAACACACCAAGGTTCTCTTGGATGAGCAGACAGCGGTTGAAGCATTTGAAATGTACACCAAGTTCTTCACCCACTATAAGACACCTAGAAGCTACGACTTCTCGAACCGTTTCCGTTCCGGTGAGATCCCGATCGGTATGGCAGACTACAACACATACAACACTCTGGCTGTATTTGCACCTGAGATCCGTGGTTTGTGGAAATTCGGTCTGGTACCCGGAACCGTTCAGGAGAACGGAACCGTCGATCACTCGACCGGTTGCTGGGGCCAGTGCTCCATGATGCTTTCCAGCGTTAAGGATCCTGATAAGGCTTGGGAGTTCCTGAAGTGGTGGGCAGATCCTGATACACAGGTACGCTTCGGGCGTGAACTCGAGGCAGTTATGGGTGATGCTGCTCGTTATGCGACAGCGAATAAGACCGCATTCCCGAAACTCGGTTGGAAGAGCGAAGAGCGTGATACCCTCATGGCTCAGTGGGAATGGGTTAAGTGTAATCCGGAAGTTCCCGGTGGTTACTACACATCCCGTCACATCACCAATGCCGTTCGTGCGGTTGTAAACAGAAATGATGATGCACGAGAGACATTGCTTGACTATACGCGTGACATCAACGATGAGATCGCGAAGAAACGTAAAGAATTCGGCCTTGATACCGGAAAGGAAGGAGGTAAATAAATGAGTTTCGCCGGCTATAAGAAAAAGAAAATCAACCAGTTGAAATGGACAGTAAAAGATGCCAAGAAACACAAGACATTGTATCTCTTCCTGCTTCCGTATTTCACGGTATTCACTTTATTTACCGTTGCACCGGTCGTTGTATCCCTGATCCTGAGTTTCACATACTACAACGTATTCGAATCTCCTCGTTTCCACGGATTGACCAACTACATCAACTTGCTGCTTGCAGATGATATTTTCCTGACTGCAGTTAAAAATACATTCTTGCTCGCAGTTATCACGGGCCCGATCGGATACCTTGCATCCTTCATGTTTGCATGGTTCATCCACGAGCTTCCCAGATATGTCCGCGCAGTTGCCGTTTTGGTATTCTACGCACCTTCGATCGCAGGTGGCGCATTCATTATTTGGTCCCTCATCTTCAGCGGTGATAGTAAGGGTTACCTAAACGCCATGCTCGTCGAAACCGGCATCATGAGCGGCCCGGTCCTGTGGCTTACCGATACTCGGTACATGATGCCTGTAGTCATCATCGTAGTACTTTGGATGTCCCTGGGTGCCGGCTTCCTTTCATTCGTTGCCGGTCTTCAGACAGTCGATGCAGCTCAGTACGAAGCTGGATACGTTGACGGTATCAAAAACCGTTGGCAGGAGCTTTGGTTCATCACTCTCCCGAACATGAAGGGCATGTTGATGTTCGGTGCCGTTATGGCGATCACTCAGTCCTTCGGTGTCGGCGATGTTACCCAGCAGCTCTGTGGTATGCCTAGTACCGACTACGCCGTACATACGGCCGTAAACCACCTGGTCGACTATGGTACACTTCGATTTGAGATGGGTTATGCATCCGCGATCGCTACGATCCTGTTCCTGTCGATGTTCTTATGTAATAAAGCTGTACAGTCTCTGCTCCGCAGAGTCGGACAGTAGGAAGGAGGATCGTAAATCATGGCTACTGCTAAAACAAAAGTCAGAAAGGGACGTATTCGTGAAGGGCGTAAGCCCAACCGTTCCATCGGTGGCGATATTTTCGTATACTTCGTCCTGATCCTCTTCGGTGCATTCTTCGTATTCCCGTTGATCTATGCGATCAACAACTCGTTGAAACCGTTAAATGAGATCTTCATGTATCCGCCGAAGTTGTTCGTACAGAACCCTACGATGGATAACTTCTCAGACCTGTTCCTCTTGATGGGGCAGTCTTGGGTACCGTTTTCCAGATATATCTTCAATACGGTATTCATGACACTCTTAGGTACCGTCGGACATATCCTTTTCGCATCCATGGGTGCATATGCATTGTCCAAGTATCGCTTCCCCGGAAGCAGATTTCTGTTCAACTTGGTTGTTACGACCCTTATGTTCTCGACATACGTAACTGCCATCCCGAATTTCATTATCCTCAGTAAATTACACATGATCGATACTCCGTTCGCGATCATCATCCCGGCTTGGGGTTCTTCCATCGGCTTCTTCCTTATTAAGCAGTTCATGGATACCGTTCCGGATACCTTGATCGAAGCAGCGAAGATCGACGGTGCAAAAGAATGGCGTATCTACTGGCGTATCGTTATGCCGATCATTCGTCCGGCATGGCTCACCGCTATGATCTTCTCCATTCAGGCGCTCTGGAACAACGGCGGCGGCGCATTCATCTACGCCGAGGAACTGAAAGGTCTTCCTGCCGCACTCGGCCAGATCACGGCCGGCGGTGTTGCCAGACAGGGTGCAGGTAATGCAGCAACGGTTATCATGATGCTCGTTCCGATCTTTGCCTTCATTTTGACACAGAGTAACATCATCGAAACGATGGCAAGTTCCGGTATTAAAGACTAAAGGGGGTGCAGAGAATGAGAAAAATAAAGAAATTTGGTTCTCTTCTCGCAGCTACTGCGATCGCGGTGAGCGGTATCTTCTCGTTCCCGTCCGCTGCAGTATATGCAGATGATGCATCCACGACTTACAGTTACACATATGATATCTGGGGTGATGTTCAGAGTTCTCCGGATGCATATCGTGCAACCAAACATATCAGTGGTGATATGTTCGAATTTGAAGACGCAGAAGGCAAGACGGTTGCGAAGAACTTCGTAGAGCCTCAGGGCCAGTTCATTCGCGGAAATCACATCTTTGTATGTGACACCGGCAACAACCGTATCGTTGAGATCGCTTACGATGGTAAGGAATACAAGGGTGTTCGCCAGATCACAGAGTTTACGGATAAGAATGGTGAGGCCCTGACGTTGAACAAACCGTACGATATCTACGTTACGGAAAACTACGAAATGATCATCTCGGATTACGGCAACGAACGTGTTCTTCACGTTGATAAGGATTGTAACGTGATCAAGATCATGACAACACCGGCAGTTACACCGTTTAATGATCCTGTAGATGCCAGAGTGTTCCAGCCCCAGAAGCTGATCATGGATACGGCAGGACGTATCTATGTACAGGCGGAGAAGATCAACAAAGGTCTTCTGGAATTTGATACGCGCGGTGAGTTCACACAGTACGTTGGTGCAAGCCCTGTAAAATTCAATATGGTCGATTACATCTGGCGTTTCTTCATGACAGAGAAGCAGATCGAAGCACAGCCCAGATTCGTACCTACCGAGTATAACAACGTAGCGATCGATAGCGAAGGCTTCATGTATGTAACGATGTCCGTTTACGATGATAACGATTTCCTTACTGCAAATCCTGTTCGTCGTTTGAACAGCACAGGTTCGGATATCTTGGTTCGTAATGGTAACGATCCGCCTTGCGGCGACCTGAAGTGGGATAATGCCGGTGGTTATAACGGACCTTCCCGTTTCTACGATGTAGTAACTTTTGACAACAACTCATATTGCACGATCGACCAGACGCGTGGACGTATCTTTGCATACGACTTCCAGGGTAACCTGTTGTATGCGTTCGGCGGTATCGGTAACCGTCTCGGTTACTTCCGTAAGCCGGTAGCGATCGACCGTATGGGTGACAGCTTATTTGTACTGGATGGCCAGTATTCCAACATCACTGTATTCGAGCTCACTGAGTTCGGTACCTTGATCAACAAAGCTCTTCGTGAGTACCAGAATGCGGATTACGATAAGTCCGCTGAGTATTGGAACGATGTTCTTCGTCTGAATGGTAACTACGACCTGGCTTACATCGGTGTTGGACGTGCACTTCTCCGTCAGGATAAGTTCGCAGAGGCCATGGAATATTTCAAGGCTAAGCGTGATCGCAGAAACTACTCAAAGGCATTTGAGCAGTATCGTAAAGAGCAGATCGAAGATCATATCGGCGATTTCGTAAAAGCATTGATCGTTATTCTCGTCGGTATTTGGTTGATCAAGAAAGTACGTAAAATTCAAAAGGAGGTTAGAGAATGCGATTAAAGAAAATCAAGCTTTCGTCGTTTATCAGCAAAGAATGGCTGAGTCACTTCGGCAAAACGCTTAAGTATTCCTTATATGTTATCTTTCATCCTTTTGATGGGTTCTGGGATCTGACGCATGAAAAGAGAGGATCCGTCGGAGCGGCAAACTTCCTGGTTTTCCTGTTCCTGATGCTCAACATTCTGAAGCTGCAGTTCACCAGTTTCCTGGTTCGTAACATCAACCTGAACCGAATCAACATGTGGGTCGAGATCGCGTCCGTAATCGCGCCTATCCTGCTGTGGTGTGTTTCCAACTGGAGTTTCACCACTCTCATGGATGGTAAAGGACGACTGAAGGAAGTTTACATGGGAACGGCATATGCGCTGACTCCTATGATCATCATCGGATATCCGAACATGATCCTCAGTAACTTCCTTACGATCGAGGAAATCACCTTCTACACTTTCTTCGATACACTGGGAATGATCTGGTTCGTTGCTTTGGTATTGGCAGCGATGATGATGATCCACGATTACTCATTGACCAAGACGGTTTTCTCCAGTATCCTGACGATCGTCGGAATGGCAGTTATCGTATTCATTCTGGTTGTATTCTTCAGCTTGATCAGTGATGGTATCGCATACTTTGTTTCCATTTATCAGGAAATTCAGTTCCGGTTCTATTAAAACGTAGATTGTGAGAAAGGAGGACTTGATCCAATGAAAAAACTCATCAAGCGCGCGGGCGTGTTATTACTTTCCGCGACGATGATGTTTGGAGTCACGGCATGTGAGAAGGGTAAAGAAGAACTCGAGCGTGTTATGTATGAACATATTGGCCCGGGCGAAGGCGAAACCGAAGAGCCGATCGTGATCTCCAATGAATATCTGGAATTAACATTCGATCCGGCCACAACTGCGTTTGATATCTTAGATAAAAGCACAGGTAAAAAATGGCACTCATGTGCCGTTGATCCGGACAGTGATACTGTAGCTACTGCGGATTTCAAGAAGACCATGGCATCCCAGGTCGTAATTGAATTCAGTTCCATCCAGGGTGATACAAAGCCCTATAACACACAGAAGCATAGTGTTGATAACGGCTATTACGATTTCGAATACGACAGTAATTCGATCACCGTTCACTATACGATCGGTGAACTTTCGAAGACATTCTTTATTCCTCTCGTAGCAAACGAGGAGGAGATGCAGGAATTTTTCGACCAGCTCTCTTCAAAGGATCAGCGTACTGTTAAGAACGTATATCGCCTTTACGATATCAACAAACTGCAGAAAAAAGACAACAAAGAAGAACTTTTGGAGAAGTATCCGAAACTGGCAGAAGAGAAACTTTACATCCTTCGTGATGGCCAGCCGAACTACTTGCTCCAGGAAGTAGAAGACCTGCTTAAGGAACTCGGCTTCACCGAGGAGAAATACAGAGAGCAGGCTGCGGAGTATAATATCTCCGTTGACAGCGGCGATAAGCCCACTTTCAACGTGACCATTAAGTACACACTCGATGGTGACACACTTTTGGCTGAAGTACCGATGAGCGGACTTCGTTATTCGAGCGATAACCCGATCACACGTTTGAAGATCCTGCCTTATTTCGGATGTGGTTCTTCGAAGGACGAAGGTTATCTGTTCGTTCCGGATGGTCCCGGTTCTTTGATTAACTTCAACAACAATAAGACCCAGCAGATCCTGTATTACTCTTATATGTACGGTTGGGATGTCGCACAGACTCGTACCTCCGTCGTAAATGATAACCAGTGTCATATGCCGGTGTTCGGTATCAGCAATAACGGCAGCTCGTTTATCTGCGCATTAGAGGACGGCGTTCCTTATGCAGCGATCGAGGCCGATATCGCAGGACGTGTTACTAACACAAGAAACTATGTATGTGCGAACTACCAGATCTGTCACAGTGAGAAACTGGATGTACAGGGTAAGGTCAGCGGTAACATGTACATGTATGAGGACTCGCTTCCTCAGGACGAAGTGATCCGCCAGCGTTACATCTTCTGTGATGACGATGGATACGTAGAGATGGCGAAGAACTATCGTGAATATCTTCAGGATAAGTACCCCGAGTACATGAAGAAGATGGAAACTTCGACGGTTCCGATGACAGTCGACATCCTCGGCTCCATCGAGATCCTGAAGCAGATCGCTGGTATTCCTACAAATACACCGCAGGCATTGACCACGTATAAAGAAGCTGCTGCACTCATCGCAGATATGGCAGATGAGAATAAGTGGAAAGACATTAACGTGCGTTACCTCGGATGGTTCAACGGTGGCGTTCTGAATGCCGCAGCAACCGATATCCGGTTGATCGGCGCACTGGGTGGTAAGAGCAGCCTGAAGAAGGTTGTCTCTACAGCTCAGGAAAAGGGCTTTGACATCTACCTGGATGGTGAAGTTCAGTTCGTTTACGGAAACAAGTTGTTCGATGGTTACAGCCGTAACAGTGATACCGCGAAACTTGTAAACCGTGAGTATGTTAAGCTTTACGATTTCTCACCGGTTTGGTTCGGTCAGTTGAAAGACAGAGATTACTACTGGCTTGCAAGACCTACCGTTACCGTTAAGATGATGGATAACATCAGTGAGTATGCAAGCAAACTTGGAACCAACAATTATTCCTTCGGAAGCATCGGTAACAAGTTGGGCGCAGACTACAACGTTAAGCATCCGGTATCTCGTAATGAGACACTGAACATGGAGGCCGCTAAGGTCAAAGAACTCGTAGACGGCGGTTCGAAGGTTCTGGTAGACGGCGGTAACTTCATGCCTTCCATTTACGCGAATGTTCTTGTGAATGTTCCCGTTCAGAGCCAGAAGATGAGCATTCTGGATGCACAGGTACCTTTCTATGGAATGGTATTCCATGGCAGCAAACAAATTATGGGTAAGGCTATCAACCTTGCTTCGGATTATTCCAACAATCTCCTTGCTTCCATCGAAAATGGATGCGGTCTTTACTTCGTATTCATGGATGAGTCCACAGTAACGCTTCAGGAAACCTACTTTACGCAGTATTATGGAGCGGATTACAGCAAGTGGAAGAAGGAAGCATCTGAGCTGTATCGTAAGATCCAGATCGATCTCGGTTCTACCTATAACCAGTATATCGTAGACCATAAGATCGTGAAGGAAGGCGTAAAATACATCGAGTATGAAGATGGAACCCGTGTTTACTTAAACTACAATTCGTATGACGAGACGGCAGACGGTATCATGGTTCCGGCGAACAGCTTCAAAGTAACGAAAGGAGGTAACTAAGGATGGCGGAAAACAATGCTACGCCTGAGATCACTCGGGCTGTGAACGCACCGAAGTCAAAACGGCGCGGAAGTTCCATGGCAAAGCGTAACGCGATCGCGGGTATCCTCTGGACGCTTCCATTTACGATTGGATTTATCGCTTTCATGCTGGTACCGATGTTTGAGTCGGCACAGATGGCATTCAGTAACGTAACGATCGATATCCAGAACCACAGTTATGTAAAAGAGTGGGCAGGATTAAAGAACTTCGATTACATCCTGAATGTTGATCCGATGTATAAGCGCCAGCTGTTAGAGTCACTTGGTAACATGGGATTGCAGATCGTTGCGGTCTTGATCTTCAGTTACTTCGTAGCATTCCTGTTGAACCAGGAATTTAAAGGCAGAGCTTTTGTAAGAGCCATGTTCTTCTTACCGGTTATTCTTTCTTCCGGTATTCTGTTGAACCTGGATACGAACAACTCTCTGGTAAACAGTATTTCGACTCTCATTAAGGAGTCCAACAATGCTGCTTCGCGTGTAACCGGTGTTTTGGAAGATATCCTGGCATCCGGTAACAGCCAGATGAGTGACCTGATGCAGACCATCTTCGATCTCGTAAACAGTGTTTACGACATCGCGATCGCATCCGGTATCCAGATCATCATTTTCCTCTCCGGTTTGCAGACCATTCCGGCCAGCATGTACGAAGCTTCCAAGATGGAAGGTTGTACCGGATGGGAGAGCTTTTGGAAGATCACCTTCCCTATGACAAGCTCATTGATCATTGTAAATGTTGTTTACTCGATCATCGACTTCTGTACGCGCTCGGACAACGTCGTCATGAGTCAGGTTAAGGCACAGATGCTTCAGAAAATGGACTATGGTCTGACATCTGCAATGGCATGGATGTATTTCGCATGTATCGGTGTCATCGTTGGCCTGGTAACATTTATCATTTCAAAGTGGGTATACTATTATGAGTAAGGCGAAACAAATCAAATTGGGGACACAGATGTCCTACTGGGAGAGAAACCGGTTATCACATGGTTATCTGCTCCGCAAGAGCATCCGTAAATGGTCCATCAGCATATTCCGAGCTGTGCTGTTGTTCGGCCTGTGTTTCCTCATCGTTCAGCCACTGTTAAACAAGCTTTCCGTAAGTTTCATGGAAGAGCGCGATCTGTATGACTCAACCATCATTTCGATCCCGCGTCACTTCACTACGGAGAACTACAAATTGGTCGCAGAACTGATCCAGTATAAGACGGCGCTGATCAATACCGCATGGGTATCCTTGCTGTCGTCGTTCCTGCAGATCGTTTCCTGTACCATGATCGGTTATGGCTTCGCACGTTACAAGTTCCCGTTTAAGAATTTCTTGTTCGCGTGCGTAATGCTTACGATCATCATCCCGCCGCAGACCATCATGAGCTCATTGTATCTGCACTTCCAGTTCTTTGATTTCGTTGACTTCTTCGGCATCTTCAAGATGATCACCGGTAAGAGCATCACTCAGGTCAGCCTGATCGGTAACGGTGTCGCTTACTTCATGCTTGCGGCAACCGGTATGGCTCTTCGAAGCGGCTTGTACATCTTCATGTTGCGTCAGTACTTCCGTGGAGTTCCGAAGGAACTTGAGGAAGCTGCATATGTTGATGGTTGCGGTAAGATCCGTACATTCATCCAGATCATGCTTCCGGATGCAAGACCGATGCTCACATCCGTTTTCCTGTTCTCACTCGTATGGCAGTGGACGGATAACTTCTACAGCACATTGTTCTTCCGTAAGATCACACTGCTTACAGATAACCTCGGAACCATTCCGGAGAAACTGTTGCAGCGTAGCGGAACCAACACACCGCCGGCTACGGCTTATGGCCAGATGATGACGGCCACCGGTATGTTGATCACCATTGCACCTCTTCTTATCCTGTACATGTTCGCTCAGAAGGGTTTCGTAGAAAGCTTGAGCCAGACAGGAATTAAGATGTAAGAGGTAACACACTTTATTTTGTGCAACATCCCATAAGGGGTTAAGCAATAAATAATAGGAGGTAAACTATGAGAAAGTTTCAAAAAGCAACAGCGATCGCTTTGTCTTCAGCTATGGCATTAACTGCACTTGCAGGATGTTCTTCTGATAACAAAGAGACCACAGCAGCAGCAAAGGACACCACTGCAGCTCCTAAGGAGACCACAGCGTCTACTAAGGACACAACTGCAGCAAAGCCTGCCGAGACCACAGCAAAGCCTGTCGAGACCACAAAGGCTCCCGAAAAGACCAAGATCGAGAAGTATCAGGAGCAGGGTGTTAACCTTAAGGGTCGCGATGTAAGAATCGTTAACTGGTGGGAAGGCGAGCCCAAGGAGCCTCAGAACACCTACGAGGAAGATCTTTACGCTTATCGTGATATGATCCAGGAGACATTCAACTTCAAGATCCACACCGATAACATCGGTGGTTGGGGTGAGAGCTACACCACTCAGCTTTCTTCTTCCATCACAGCAGGCGAGCCGATCGGCCAGATCTGCGTATTGGATGCAGGTTGGGTTGCAGGTCTTATGAACAATAAGATGTTTGCTCCTCTTGATACTCTTAGCGCACTTGATTTCAAGGCTGAGAAGTGGAATCAGGGTGTTCTCGAAGCAGTTACCTTTGCTGGTCACATTTATGGTATGGCAGTAGACCACGAGCCTCGTGGCGGTATCTTCTTCAACAAGAGACTCCTTCAGGAAGCTGGTTATGGCGCTGATGATCTGTACGATTTCCAGAAGAACGGTACTTGGACTTGGTCTAAGTTCGAAGAAGTTCTGAAGGCTTGTACAAGAGATAAGGACGGCGACGGTGAGATCGATACTTGGGGTATGGTTAACTTCAACAGTGACTACTTCGCAATCGCTATCTACTCTTCAGGCGCACAGTTCGTATCTAAGGATAAGGACGGACATTTCGTAAACGAGATGACCACCCAGAAGTTCCTGGATGCTCTTACATGGGCTAACAACATGTGGCAGAACTACGCAGAGCCTCAGCCTGCTGATTCCGATTGGGATTACTTCAAGGCTTGCTTCGCAAAGGGTGAAGCTGCTATGCGTGTAACTGAGGAATATGCTAAGTCCGAGTTCAGAGAGACTCTGACCGACGACTGGGGCTTCGTATGCTTCCCTTGCCCGGATGGACAGGAGATCCTTTGCTACGATAAGGAAAACGTTCTGTTTATTCCTTCTTCTTACAGCAATGACGAAGCTAACGAAATCGCACTTGCATACGACCTGTTCACTGATCCGGTTCCGGGTTATGAAGATGGCGATGCTTGGAAAGAAGCTTACTACAGCGCATATGTAGACAAGAGAGCTGTTGACGAAACTCTTCAGATGATGAAGAGAGGTAAGAACATCAAGAACCGTATGGATTCCTTCGTATCCGGTCTTGGTGATACCCTTGGTTCCGGTTTCATTTGGGATATCGCTGGTGGTGCACTTACACCTGCAGAAGCTGTTGAAGCGAAGAAGGGTGCATGGGATCAGGTTATCGCTGATCAGAATGCTGCTCTTGACGCTCTCAAGGCTCAGTAATGGAATTACATCCTGTGTATAACAGGACACTATAATGCTATAAAGCATTAATGTGGAGGCCTTCTCTCCAATAAAGAGAGAAGGCCTCTTTTTTAAAAGATTGATTTTGATTTGAATTTGAATACAACCATTGCATAGCAACGGAAGATATAGAGCATAAGACCGGGAAAATGTGCGAGATCGACAGAAACGATCGCACAGGATCTTAGAGAAGAGGAGGTTTTACAAATGAAGAATAAGGTGGCAAATGAAGTGTTCGAAAAGCGGGCACGTGAACTGGTATCCAAGATGACGCTGGAGGAGAAGGTGTTCCAGACCCTTCACTGGGCGGCGGCGATCGACCGCCTCGGTATCCCTGCGTATAATTACTGGAATGAAGCATTGCACGGCGTAGCCAGAGCCGGCGTCGCTACAGTGTTCCCGCAGGCGATCGGTCTGGCGGCAACTTTTGATGAGGATTTCCTGGAGAAAGTCGCAGACACGATTTCGACTGAAGGTCGTGGTAAATACAAGATGCAAAGTGAACACGGAGATCGTGATATCTACAAAGGCCTTACGTTCTGGTCGCCGAATGTAAACATTTTCCGCGATCCCAGGTGGGGGCGCGGTCACGAGACCTTGGGTGAGGACCCGTACCTGTCCTCCCGTCTCGGAACCGGTTTCGTCCATGGTATCCAGGGGCGCGATGACAAATATCTGAAGGCGGCAGCCTGCGCGAAGCATTTCGCTGTACACTCCGGCCCGGAGGACATTCGCCACAGTTTCAACGCAGAGTGCAGTGAGCAGGATCTGCGCGAGACCTACCTGCCTGCGTTTAAGACGCTCGTCGAGGAGGCGGACGTCGAGGTCGTTATGGGCGCTTATAACCGGACCAATGGAGAGCCGTGCTGCGGCAGCGAGCGTTTGCTGGTCGACATCTTGCGTGGCGAGTGGAAGTTCGAAGGCCACGTGACCAGTGACTGCTGGGCCATCCGTGACTTCCACGAGAACCATAAAGTAACGGCCAATGCAGTCGAATCCGTTGCATTGGCCATGAACCGCGGTTGTGACTTGAACTGCGGGCATATTTACGTGAACCTGCTCGAAGCGGTGAAAGAGGGCCTTGTGACTGAGGAGACCTTAAGCACAGCGGTCACCCGACTCCTGACCACGCGTATGAAACTCGGACTGTTCGATCCCGATGAGAAGGTTCCTTACGCGTCCATCGGTTACGATCAGGTCGACTCGAAGGCGAACCGCGAACTGAACCAGAAGGCGGCGGAGAAAATCGTCGTCCTGTTGAAGAATGAAAACAACCTCCTTCCGCTTAAGAAGGACGCGATCCGCACCATCGGTGTGATCGGCCCGAATGCCAACAACCGGAAGGCATTGGTCGGAAACTATGAAGGCACCGCGTCCCGCTACATCACGATCCTGGAAGGCATTCAGGATTATGTGGGCGATGATGTTCGCGTGCGTTTTTCCGAAGGCTGCCATCTGTGTAAGGAGAAGGTGCAGGATCTGGCTGCAGGTCCGGACCGCATGGCAGAAGTGCAGGCCGTGTGTGAAGAGAGCGATGTGATCATCGCGTGCATGGGACTCGACGCAGGCCTCGAAGGAGAGGAGGGCGACCAGGGCAATCAGTTCGCCAGCGGTGATAAGCCGAACCTCAACCTGCCCGGCATCCAGGAAGATGTCCTGAAGCTCATCGTAGCGTCCGGTAAGCCGGTCGTTCTGGTGCTTCTGTCCGGAAGTGCACTTGCAGTGACCTATGCGGACGAAAACATTCCTGCGATCCTGCAGGGCTGGTATCCCGGTGCGCAGGGCGGTAAGGCGATCGCGAAGATCCTCTTCGGCGAAGCATGTCCGGAAGGAAAACTGCCCATCACATTCTACCGGTCCACGGAAGAATTGCCCGCATTTACCGATTACAACATGAAGGGACGTACCTACCGCTATATGAAGAACGAGGCGCTGTACCCGTTCGGCTATGGTCTGTCCTACACCACGCTGAAGTGTTCCGCGATGGTCTCCACGGACGAGATCGTTCCCGGAGACTCTGTCCTGGTTACAGCGGTGATCGAAAACACAGGCAACTATGACACCAATTATACGCTGCAGGCATACGTGAAATATCTGGACGGCGACGAGAGCACGCCGAACTGCCAGCTGAAAGGCATTAAGAAGGTGCCGATCGCAGCCGGCGAAACGAAGACCGTAACGCTCGAGCTTCCTGCGGAAGCATTCGCCTTGTACGACAAGGCCGGCCAGCTGGTCCTCAACAAAGGCGCGTACCAGCTCTTCATCGGCGACAGCCAGCCCGACAGCCGCAGTGCGCAGCTCACCGGACAAACTCCCGCCTGCTTCAACCTTAAATGTGTCACCGTTGCAGGTCTGTGACCTGCAACAAGGACGGTTCCATTTGACACATTTTGGGGCCTATTCCAAGCCACGAACGGTTTTTACTTCCGCGAGATACGATTTCTCCCGGTCAGTTCACTCACTGTGAAAAACATGCCGTTCGTTTGATGCCGGATTTGAGGGGGCCCGCTTCGACAGAGGCCGTTTTCTTGATGAAAACGTCCTCAGCTCACGCGAAAAGCGATCTCGGAAATCGCTTTTCTCCCCTCATCCGTCACCTCACTCTCGGTGTTTTTCTACAGCTCGTTCACATGCTCGGTCGAGATCGTATCTCGCGGAAGAACCGTTCGTAGCTATGTGATCGGCTTTGAATGTGTCAAAAGGAACCGTCCCCACTGACACATTGCCCGGCTCGTGTGAAAAAAGCAATGCGCCAAAAAGCAAGCATGTCGGATGATGAAGGCTTCTCGGCAAAGGAGCAGAGCGAGAAGGTGAGAGAGCGATGGAATAAGAGGGGTATCACAGTAAAAAGCCCATGTCAAGGCCGAGCCGCCTGCGGCGGTGCTTCGCAGCCTTGACATGGGTTTTTTACTGTGATACAGGGTGATCAAGGCCGTTGTAAGCCGGCTTACGCCGTCCCAACGGCCAAGGAGGGGAAATCACCTCCTATAGCAAATCGACGTCGTATAGGAGGTTCGAGCGAGACAGGGTCGAAGAAAAAAGCATCCTATAGAGAGTCGACGTCGTATAGGAGGTTCGAGCGAGATGGGGGCGAAGAAAAAAGCATCCTATAGAGAGTCGACGTCGTATAGGAGGTTTCAGTGAGATGGGGTCGAAGAAAAAAGCATCCTATAGAGAGCCGACGTTGTATAGGAGGTTCCGGCGAGACGGGGTCGAAGAAAAAAGCATCCTATAGGGAGTCGACGTTGTATAGGAGGTTTCAGTGAGATGGGGTCGAAGAAAAAAGCATCCTATAGGGAGTCGATGTCGTATAGGAGGTTTCAGTGAGATGGGGTCGAAGAAAAAAGCATCCTATAGAGTGTCGACGTCGTATAGGGAAAAAAGAAGTAACCCAAGGCCGATGTAAGCGGCGTAAGCCGCCTTACATCAACCTTGGCCACCACGTACCACAGCAAGGGAGCCCTGTCAAGGCTGCGTAGCACCACCGTAGGCGGCTCGGCCTTGACAGGGCTCACCTGCTGTGATACCCCTCCCACTCGCTCGTGCAACCTCTCGGACTGTGTCATCGTTGCAGGTCCGTGACCTGCAACAAGGACGGTTCCATTTGACACATTCACAGTATTTCGCAGACCACGCCCCTCAAAAAACTGGGGCGTGGTCTAACACAAAGAAATGTGTCAAATGGAACCGTCCCCCTTGGCACATTCACACGATGTAGCTTTCGCCGTCGGGGCGGTTGTACATGTTTTTGAATTCGGTGGGGGTGCAGTTCTTCGTGCTCTTGAAGACGCGGTTGAAGGTCGAGATGCTTGAGAAGCCCGACTGGATCGCGACATCGGTGATGGTCATGGACGGATCCAGAAGCAGGCGCTCGGCCTCTTTTACTTTGCGCTGGTTCAGGTAGTCGTAGAACGACTGGTTCGTGTACTGCTTAAACAGACGCGAGAAATGGAACTTGCTGAAGCCGGCGACGCGGGCGATATCCTCGAGGGAGATGTCCTCAGTGAAATTCTTATCGATGTAATCGAAAATGATGTTGAATTTGTAGATGTACTCCATCTGCTTATGGCCGCGGGCTTCCGGAAAATCTCCGGTGTTCGAGTAGATGAACTTGCGGCCGATGATGACATTCATTTCCAGGATCTTTGCGTAGATCGAAGCGGCCTTCAGCGGTACGGGCGGGTCGGAGAAATATTCCGACTCGATCTCGAGCATGATGCGCTTCAAGGACTCGTGGATGTCCGGCGCCGTCTCGGGCGTGAGCAGGCGCGTACGGTTGGTGATGCGGATGATCTTCTCGAAATCCCACAGATTGTTGATGATCGCAAAGTCGAACTGCAGGATCAGGCGCACGCCGGTCTTCGGCGCGATGAGCTGGTGCAGTTCCCCCGGAGGGATGCAGATCATGTCGAACGGCTTCAGGTGGTATTCCACGCGGTCAATGATGACCGTATAGTCGTTTTCGATGGGCATGATGTACTCGAAACCGGTGTGCCAGTGGACCGGATAATTCTCCGATATGTCGTTTCGGTACAGCAGGATCGAGTTGGAATTGTTGTATTTGATGGTCTCGAAGATACCATTTAAATTTTGAATCATTGTAAACCTCCCTGAAGGCTCTGCCCGCCCTCTTCCGAAGGGCGATGGTGGCATAGAACCGAGAAAAGCAATTATTGAATATCGAACGGGAGTATTTCCCTTCGTTCTGTACGAAGCGGGAAATGTCTCGCTTATCCTTGATTTTACACCATTTTCTGCAGTTTGTAAAGCAAGAATCAGGGAAACAATAATCGGATTTGCGGAAATAAAGACAAGATTTGAGTATCATTTGTTGTCATTTTCCGAAAGACGCGATAGATTCCGCGAAAAAAACCGCAATAATTGGGAAATACAAGCGGAGAAATGAAAAGCAATCCGTGAAAAACCGATGTATAATAGAGCCAAAGTGAATAGGTAAGTGGCGCTTTCGACCTGTGAGAGCCTTCGCAGATCGCCAAACCGCCACCGGGAGGTCTTCATGGAGTATACCGAAGCTTGGCTGAAGTATCGGCGTCTTTCTCTGAGCAGGCAGCAGTGCGAAGAGAGACTATACGACAGCTTAATTTCATATGCGATTCCATTCGAAGAGGGGTTGAAAGAGTCCCCTTGTTTTGGTGCGCTTATTTCTGAATTTGAGAATGGTGTGGAAGCGTTGCTGGGCATGCGTCCGCAGAGAGTCACAGATGGCTCTGAAACGCTGCGATTTGCCGTAGATCCGGCTTTTGGGAGCGAGGATGCATATTCGATCGATTTTACACAAAATGGCAAAAACGGGGCGATCACGGCTTCTGACGTGCGCGGCCTGTTATACGGCGTGTTCCACCTGCTTCGGCTGGTGGCGACCGGGAAGTCGCTCGCGGACTTTTCGCAGACCTGCGTTCCGTCCAATCCTTTGCGTATGCTGAATCACTGGGATAACATGGACGGTTCGATCGAACGTGGTTATTCGGGGCGGTCGTTCTTCTTTGCCGATGACCAGGTCCTGGTAAATGATCGCACGCGCGCCTATGCGCGCCTCGTTGCATCCGTCGGCATCAACGCCGTCGTGATCAACAATGTAAACGTTAAGAATGCCGCGACGTATCTGATCACGGACCGGTATTTCGATAAAGTGCGTGCTCTGTCCGAGATCTTCGACGAGTACGGCATTGCCCTCTATTTGAGTTTGAATTTCGCGGCTCCGATGGAGCTGGGCGGCCTGGATAAGTCTGACCCGCTGGATCCGGGCGTGATCGAATGGTGGCAGAAGAAGATGGCGGAGGTTTTTATCGCGGTGCCGAAACTGGGTGGCTTCTTAGTGAAGGCTGACAGCGAGGGGCGCCCCGGTCCGTTCACCTACGGACGCGACCACGCGGACGGCGCGAATATGCTCGCGCGTGCGGTGGCGCCGTACGGCGGCCGCATCATCTGGCGCTGCTTTGTTTACAACTGCCGTCAGGACTGGCGCGACACGAAGACGGACCGCGCACGTTCCGGCTACGATAATTTCATGCCCCTCGACGGTCGTTTCCTGGACAATGTCATCCTCCAGATCAAGAACGGCCCCATGGATTTCCAGGTGCGAGAGCCTGTGCATCCGCTGTTCGGCGGTCTGATGAAGACGAACCAGATGCTGGAAGTGCAGATCGCGCAGGAGTACACCGGCCAGCAGAAGCACGTCTGCTACCTGATGCCGATGTTTAAAGAGATCCTGGATTTTAAGACATACATGCCCGGCCACGAGGACGCGACGGTCGCGGACATCATCAGCACCCGAACGCTGAAGAACGCGAACGGCGGTATCGTCGCAGTCGCAAACACGGGTAACGACGAAAACTGGACCGGCCACGATTTCGCGGCGGCGAACTTGTTCGGCTTCGGACGCCTCGCGTTCGATACGACGCTGGATCCGGAAAGCATTGCCCGCGAGTGGGCGGAGCTGACGTTTGCGGGCAGCACGAAGGCGGCGATCGATGCGATCGTCAATATCCTGATGCGTTCCTGGCCAGCGTATGAAAAATACACATCCCCGCTGGGTATCGGCTGGATGGTGAACCCGAACCATCACTATGGACCAAACGTAGAGGGTTACGAGTTCGACCGTTGGGGCACGTACCACCGCGCGAACTGGCGCGGCATCGGTGTGGACCGTACGACGAAGGGCACTGGCTACACGATGCAGTACCGCGAGCCGAACGCATCGATGTATGAGCATGTTGAGACTTGCCCCGAAGAGCTGTTGCTGTTCTTCCATTTCATCCCGTACGATTACAGGCTGAAGACCGGAAAGACGCTGATCCAGCATATCTACGATACTCATTTCGAGGGTGCGCAGGATGCGGCGGATTTCTTAGACACATGGAAGAATTTAGACGGGCAGATCAGTGATAAGGAAGCGTACGAGCGCGTGCTCGAGCGCCTGAAGATCCAGGCGGAGAGTGCGGTCGAATGGCGCGACCGGATCAATACATACTTCTACCGCCACTGCGGTACGGAGGATGAACACGGACGGAAGATCTACGAATAGTGTAGGGATATGAAAGGATAGAATTACTATGGAAATGACACTTCGCTGGTATGGCAGCAAAAATGACAGTGTGACCCTCAAGCAGATCCGGCAGATCCCGGGTGTGGTAGGCGTTATTTCGGCGCTTCACGACATTCCGGTCGGTGTTGCATGGACTTATGAGGAGGTCAAGGCGCTTAAGGACGAAGTAGAGGCAGCCGGCCTGAAACTCGTCGGCATCGAGAGCATCAACGTGCACGAGGACATTAAACTCGGCGATGTGACGACGCGGGACATGTACATTGAGAACTATTGCAAGTCCCTTGAGGCAGTCGGCAAGAACGGCATTCACCTCGTATGCTATAATTTCATGCCGATCTTCGACTGGACACGTACGGATCTGGCGATGCCGCTTCCGGATGGTTCCAACGCGCTGGCATATGATGAGAACGTGATCGCCGGTATCGACCCGAACGACATGTTCGAGCGCATGGAGAAGGAGAGCGGCGGTTTCGTGCTGCCCGGCTGGGAGCCGAACCGTAAGGATGAGATCAAGGAGTTATTTATGCGTTATCAGGGCATGACCGCGGAGCGTCTCATGCAGAATTTCAAGTATTTCCTGGACGGCATCATGCCGACCTGTGAGAAATATCAGATCAAGATGGCTGTACACCCGGATGATCCGGCGTGGAGCGTTTTCGGTTTGCCGCGCATTGTGACGAGCGAAGCGAGACTCTTGGAGATCGCGTCGCTGAACCCGAGCATTTACAACGGTTTCACATTCTGTACGGGCAGCCTAGGCAGCAATCGTGAGAATGATCTGCCGAAGATCATCCGCAACCCGAAGATCGCAGAGCGTATTCATTTCGCACACATCCGCAACATTAAGTTTGAGGACGAGGGCGTGTTCCACGAGAGCTCGCATCTGTCCACGGACGGTTCTTTTGATATGTACGAGATCATGAAGGCACTGTCAGACATGGGCTTCGACGGTGTGGTCCGCCCGGATCATGGACGTATGATCTGGGACGAGCAGGCACGCCCGGGCTATGGTCTGTACGACCGTGCGCTGGGCGTTGCATACATGAACGGCCTTTGGGAAGCGATCAAAAAGAGTGGTAAATAAGGAGAGATCATGAGACTTTCAGATTTGAACGAAGTAACGGACGAGGTCCGAAAGCAGTGGGAGAGTAAGGGGTATAAGCTTTCCACGTTTGATCGCGCGGCGGTCACAAAGCGTACGAAAGAGGCGCCTACGTGGCTGCATTTCGGCGCGGGTAATATTTTCCGTGCATTCCCGGCGGCGTTTGCGCAGGATTTGCTGGAAGCGGGACAGATGGACACTGGTATCATCGCCTGCGAGGGCTTTGACTACGATATCATCGGCAAGGCGTACGCTCCGTATGATAACCGCAGTCTGCTGGTAACGCTGAAGAGTACCGGTTCCATAGAGAAACGTGTGATCGACTCGGTCGTAGAGTCATTGACCGCGAACCCTGCGTGCGCCGAGGACATGGCGCGCCTGTTTGAGATCTTCGCGGCGCCTTCCCTGCAGATGGTGAGCTTTACGATCACCGAGAAGGGCTATGCGATCACACGGGGCGACGGAAGTTTGCTTCCCGTGGTAGAGGCGGATTTTGCAGCCGCAGACGCGGGGCAGCTGAGCGTTCCGAAGCATTTGATGGGTCTGCTGACTTACCTGCTGTATCATCGTTTCCAGGCGGGAAAACTGCCGGTCGCAATGGTGAGCATGGATAACTGCTCGCACAACGGTGATAAGCTGAAGGCCGCGATCGTGGCATATGCAAAGCGCTGGGTGGAAGCGAAGATCGTGCCGGCGGAGTTCCTGGCCTATGTCGAGGATCCGGCGCAGGTTTCCTTCCCTTGGAGCATGATCGATAAGATCACACCTCGGCCGGACGCACAGGTCGTTCGCATGCTGGATGAGGATGGCTTTGAGGATACCGACATCATCATTACCGATAAGAAGACCTATACCGCGCCTTTCGTGAATGCGGAAGAAACGCAGTATCTGGTCATCGAAGATACATTTCCCGCGGGACGTGCGGCGTTTGAGAAGGCGGGCGTGTTGTTCACGGACCGCAATACCGTCGACCGCGTGGAGAAGATGAAAGTCTGCACCTGCCTGAACCCGCTGCATACATCGTTGGCGATCTTTGGATGTTTGCTTTCTTACACCAGCATCCATGCGGAGATGAAGGACGAGGCCCTGGTGTCTCTGGTGAAGCAGCTCGGCTACAAAGAGGGTATGCCCGTCGTTGTGGATCCGGGTATCATCCGCCCGAAGGATTTCATCGACGCAGTTATCGGACAGCGTCTGCCGAACCCGTTCATGCCGGATACGCCGCAGCGTATCGCGACGGATACCTCGCAGAAGATCCCGATCCGTTTTGGCGAGACACTGAAAGCCTACGATAAGAAGAATGATACCGAGAGCATAGGGAAGCTTGTGGCGCTGCCGCTGACATTGGCCGCGTATGCCCGCTACCTGATGGGCGTGGACGATGGATGCCAGGCGTTCATCCCGAGCCCGGATCCGCTCTTAGAGCGCCTTCAGAGCCTCGTAGCGCCGCTGAAACTCGCAACGTCGGATACTCCGGCCGTGATGCCGAAAGAGGTCTGCAAAGCGCTGTACAGTGACACGTCGATCTTCGCTGTCGACCTGTATAAAATCGGCCTGGGCGAGAAGATCGAAGGCTACCTGTGGGAGATGTTGCAGGGTCCCGGTTCCGTTCGTAAGACGCTGAATAAGTACTTTGGTTAATAGAATTGAAAAACCCCGGTGCCGACGAGTCGGTACCGGGGTTTTCGTCACATATTCAATTGTAGGAATTAAGCTTCTCTCTTACGAAGAACAACCATAGCTGCGCAGGAAGCGAGAGCGATAATAGCGATAGCGGTGATCGGTGTAGCGTCGCCAGCAGCTGCAGCACCTGCCTCTGTAACGATGACAACACTCTTAACCTTCATATCGTTGTAGAAGTTTACGTTCGGCTGGTCACCGAGGTCAGCTTTAACTGCCGCGATATCCCATGTAAACTCGAACTCGTCACCCTCAGCGGGCTTGGAAGGCAATGTAGCGGTGTACTCGATCTTCTTAACTTCCCATTCGCCGGTAGCGCAAAGCCCACCAACGCCCCAGTTAGCGTCAACATCGGCGTTAACGTACTGGTAACGATAAGCTTTGACCTTGATCGTTCCTGCGGTGTAGGAACTCAGATCAACTGTACCATTGCCCGTCATACCCAGATCAACTTCGTCTGCGAATACTACGGTGCTCATAGCCATAACTAAGATGGCTGCCAACAAAAGTGATAAGAATTTCTTCATGAGAGATTCCCCCTTTTTAATATTTGTGACGCCCTAATCACATGGCATCATTGTATCACACAACGTGAAGAAATGCAATGCTTTTTTTAGAAAATTTGTTGTTTAATACTGTTATGGATGGGCATATATCGGCTCGGACGAGATAGTCGAGAAAAATGTGTCAATGGGGATGGTTCTTTTTGACACATTCGAGAGATATGGCGAGCATTTTCACAAAAAAAAGACCCGCACCGAAAAGGTGTGGGTCCTTTGTATAACGTATGATTTCGTTCGCTATTAAGCTTCCTTCTTACGAAGTACAACTACGCCTGCGAGAGATGCAAGAGCAACGATCGCAAGTGCGGTAACAGGAGTAGCGTCACCTGTAGGAGCACCGGAACCCATAACGATCTTTGTAGGGTTGATGCCGTTCCAGCAGTTCAGTACAAGACCATCACATGTAGCGCTCTGAGCGATCATAGCTTTAAGCTCACCAACGGTGAATGTGATCTCTGTGGTCTCGCCGTCAGCAGCGAAGTCGCCCGGATAAGGGCTCTGAGTTCCTGCTACAGAGTTGGTCCACCACTGGTAACCCTCGGTAGTAGACTCATTGTAGCACCAGCAGAAACCGGGATCTGCGCTGAAGTGGTCCACAACTGTGAGTGTAATAACGACCGGCTCGCTATCTTCGTGTCCGTCGAAAACGGCCTTGCCAAACTCAACAAAGTTAGCGTTGCTCGGATCAACGGTAAGGGTTGTTCCGTCAAAAGAACTTGCAAATGCCACGCAAGACATGCACACAACCATCGCTAACATCAAAACGACTGCGGTAAATTTCTTCATTTTTCTAACCTCCAAAAAATATTTCGATATCTTTACCGATGGACGTATTATAGCACAGACGTGGTATGTTTTCAATAATCATTCTGCGTTTTTTACTTGTAAGCTTTCCTATGATTTGCTATAATTTAATCATGGTTTGCGCGGCAGACCGTGATCCGGAGGTTGCTATGATAAAGAATAAAAGCTTTGCTGCATTCTGCCTGTCGTTTCTGTTTGTGATCGTCCTCGTGGCGTGCGGCATGAAGAACAGCGTCCTTACATTAAATGATATGACGAAGATCAAGGCATTCTACGTTTTGATCGTTCTTTTGGGTGTTGCCATAACCGGCTTTTTGGCATGGCGCGTGTTCGAGGCGAAATGTAGCAAAGACGAAGCAGGTCAGGCTTCCCGGGAGGACCGCCCGGCCGCAAAACGTGACATCACCGCGAAGCGTTTCTGGCTCCTGGCGCTGTGCTGGGGCTTCTTATATATGTTCGTATTTCCCCCATTATCCTCGCCCGACGAGAATAATCACTACGCGCAAGCGTATTACAATGCAAATATCGTTCTTTCTTCCTCGGAAAATGTCTCCTTTCCGGACGGGGATTATCCCGGCATGCGTCTGACGGATCTGGAAGTAGCGGAATTCTACACCCGTCCCGGTGTGGAGGACTACCAGAAACTGTTTTCCGGCGCTCCGCTGTTTGTGTCCGGTGATCAACAGAATGTATACGGTATCTCGGATCGTACGGAGGCCCTGGGCGGCGTCTTCTGGGCGTACCTGCCCCAGACGGTGGCGATCCTCATTGGCCGAGTGATCCACCTGGGCGGCCTGTGGACGTTTTATCTGGCCCGCCTCTTTAACTTCGCCGTCTACATGACCCTGCTTTGGTTTGCTCTGAAGTGGATCCCGTTTGGTAAGAACACCCTCGGCGTGATCGCATTGCTCCCCATGACCTTGCATCTGGTCGCATCGCTCAGCTACGACGCGGTCATCCTGGGCCTGTCGTTCTTCTTCATCGCGAAGGTCCTGCAGCTGGCGTACCAGGCGGAGCACGTCACACGCCGTGATATGGCGATCCTGACAGCATCGATGGCGCTCCTCGCACCGATCAAGGTGATCTACGTACTGATGGCCTTCCTGTGCTTCCTGATCCCTAAGCAGAAATTCAAGAGTCCGAAGAGCTTCAAACTCAGCGCCGCCGTTATGGCCGGCATCGTGGCTCTCATCTTCCTTTTGGTCAATATCCCGCGCCTCCTTCCGTATCTGAACGAGTCGAACCTGACCCTCGAATACGCGGGCGGAGCGGAGTGTTATACACTGGCCGAACTGATCAAAAATCCGGTCAAGACGGTCTACATTTTGTTTAATACGATCCGCGTTTACGGCGGCGAGCATTTCACCCGCATGTTCGGCGAATGGCTCGGCTGGCTGGAGATCCGGATCCCGTTACTTGCGATCATTCCTTGCATTTTGATGCTGGCGCTGACGACGGCCGTTACGCCGTCTGAACCGAATGTACGGATCGAGAAGAAGAACCGCGTGATCGGCATCCTGGTGACTGCCGGCGTGATTCTGTTGGCGATCTTCTCCATGCTGGCAGCATGGACACCGACGGGCAGCAGCGTAGCCGAAGGCGTACAGGGGCGTTACTATCTGCCGATCCTACCGATCGCAGTTCTGTGCGCGCGCAACCGCTTCCTGGAGATCCATAAGGATCCACGCGACGGCATGTGCCTGGCGCTCTGCATGGTACATATCCTAACACTGACGACGGTGATCGAGACCATTGTCGTTCGCCTGGGTTATCATGTGGTCAATGGCGTGATCGTGCGTTAGTGAGGTGGCCATGGATCCTTCAAAAACCAAAAAAACATTGATCTGGATAACGATCTCCGGATTTTTATATGCGTGCATTGCCCTGATCCTGCCCATGGTCACGACGCGCCTGATCGGCGCGGATGCCGGCGAAGCGGCAGGTAAAGCGGCGGGCGGTGCCGTGGCCGACACGATCAATATCAGTCAGTTACTGATCACGGTCGGTCTGTTTTCGGTACGAACGTTTCAGGTTTCGGACGATAAGGGACTGTTTTCCTTCACGAAGGCATTTTCCTTCCGGTTGTGGACGGTCCTGCTCATGTCGATCGCATCGGCCGTCTGGATCATCACCGGCGGTTATACGACCGAAAAACTGCAACTTTTGATCCTGATGATCGTGTTTAAGATGACGGAAGCATTTTCCGATCTGTTCGAGGGAACCTTCCAGCAGGAGAACCGGTTTTACATAGCTGGCCGCATCCTGGCGGTGCAGAATTTCCTCGCGATCGCGGGCTATGTCGCAACCCTGGCGATCACGCATGACTCGGTCATTTCCCTGCTGATCACGGACATTTTGTATGCGACAGTCGTTTTCGTGATCCACCCGATGTGTCTGAAGAAACCGCCGGCAGCCTACCGGCCCGTGCTGTTTTCGAAGGACATGAGCCGCATGTTTCTCGTGTGCCTGCCGGCATTTATGAATGCGTTCCTGTTGGTTTACCTCGACAACTGTGCGAAGTTTGAGGTGGAGAAGACTGGCGGCGAGGGTGTTCTCATGGAATTCACCGCGCTGTTCCTGTGTGTCTTCGTGATCAATCTGTTCTCGAGTTTCTTCCTGAAAACGATGCTGAAGGACATCGCGGACCGATATAATCAGAAGGATCGCAAAGGGATGTTGAAGATCATCCGCATTCTCATCGGCATCATCCTGGCGTTGACGCTGGGCGGCCTGTGTCTGGCGGAACTCATCGGTCTGCCGATCCTGGGAGCCTTCTATGGCATGGATCTTTCGAACTACCATTGGGAGATGGGGCTGATCTTCCTGGCCGGCGGCATCAACGCAGTGAATTCTCTGCTTCTGAATGTGCTGATCATCATGCGCAGGCAGTTACCGACACTCGTCTGCACCCTCATTTGCGGGGCGGTCGCCTTCTTCACGATGCCGTTATTCGTTACGAAGATGTCCGTCCTGATGGGCGGATCCCTGGGTTACCTGGTCATCGTGACTGTACTTTTTGTTCTCTACGCCGGCCTGGCTGTGCATGGCTTGCATAAGATAGAGAGATCATGTGTCAAGGGGGACGGTTCTAATTGACACATCGCCATATTGTGCAAGGCTTCTGACCGGGAATTGTGCGTTATATCCGCCTGTTCCCGGTCAGGTCACTTCGCGGTGAAAAACATTGCCGTGTTGACCAAGGTCGGATTTGAGGGGGCCCGCTTCGACAGAGGCCGTTTTCTTGATGAAAACGACCTCAGCTCGCGCGAAAAGCGATCTCGGAAATCGCTTTTCTCCCCTCATCCGACTCGGGCCTCACGGCGTTTTTCATCTGCTCGCTCCAATGCCCGGTCGCAGGTGGATATAACGCAATCCCTTAGTCAGAAGCCAGCCGCAGACAGTGAATGGCTCAAATGGAACCGGCCCCCTTGTCACAGTGGGGGGCGAAAGGAATAGAAGATATAGTAAAACGTCCTAAGCACGAGAGTGCTTAGGACGTTTTTTGTAGGGAGGTTACTCTTTGTAGTTTGTGGTGCTGAGCATCAGTGCGAGGGCTGTGGAAACTGTGATCATTCTTCTTCTCATAATATCTACCTCCTGGGATCGTGTTTTGCTTGATCCACCTACAATCTAGCAGAAGAAAAATGTGAAATCAATGGTTCCGGGCGAAGTTTAAAACAACTATAACAAACTTTAATATATCCGAAACAGGATGAAAATAATTTGTAATACACGTGTAATATACACGCAAAAAAAAGACCGCCTTACGCCGGATGTGCGCCGAAGGATCGGGCATGCACGGACGATAAGACGGTCGAGTTTATTCAAAGTGTTTTATGCCAGATTCGGATCTTCCTTATACCGGGCGAGCAGGCGATTGATGCGTTCGGTCGGGTTCAGCAGATCGTGAATGCTGGCGTTGTGATTCAGGTGATCGATCAGCATCGCGATGTATTTGCTTAAGTCAACGGATACGTAGTACGGGCGGGAGAGCAGCTCCGGGGTCTGGTAGATCAGGTTCGTCGTGTAGAGACGGTCAATGATGCCCGCCTCGTAGGCGTTATCGAACTTCGCTAGGCCGTTGGTGAAGAGACCGAAGGTTACGACGCCGAATACACGGCGTGCCTTACGGCGCTTCAGTTCGCGCGCTACATCGAGGATGCTGTCACCGGAGGAGATCATGTCGTCGACGATGATCACGTCCTGGCCGGCAACGTCCGCTCCGAGGAATTCGTGCGCTACGATGGGGTTGCGTCCGTCCACGACCTTCGAATAGTCGCGGCGCTTGTAAAACATACCCATGTCGACACCCAGACGGTTCGCGTAGTGGATGGCGCGGCGGGTGCCGCCCTCATCCGGGCTGATGACCATCAGGTGTTCGGGATCGATGGTGAGATCCTTCTCGGTTTTTAAGAGTGCTTTGATGAACTGGTAGATACAGGGCACATCCTCGAACGAAACGAGGGGGATGGCGTTCTGTACACGGGAGTCATGGGCATCAAACGTGATGATGTTGGATACGCCCATATTGACCAGTTCCTTCAGTGCGATGGCGCAGTCGAGAGACTCGCGGCCGCTGCGCTTATCCTGACGGCTTTCGTACAGGAAAGGCATGATGACCGAAATACGGCGCGCCTTACCGCCAATGGCAGCGATCATGCGCTTCAGATCCTGGAAATGATCATCCGGCGACATGTGGTTGACATGTCCGCAGAGCGAATACGTCAGACTGTAGTTGCAGACATCGACCATGAGGTAGATGTCGTCACCGCGGACGGACGCATTGATCACGCCCTTTGCCTCGCCGGTGCCGAAACGGGGCGCCGAGGCCTCGATGATGAACGAGGGCTTTTCATAGCCTGCAAACGAAATCGTGTGGGCCTGCTCATGCTCACGCTCGCGACGCTGACGCGCCAGGTGTGCATCGACCTGCTTACCGAGTGCTTCGCAGCTCTTCAGCGGAATGAGACCCAAAGGTCCGATGGGAATTGCATTGGACAAAAGTTCGGCTGCCATAATAATCCTCCCGGATGTTTTTTGAAGACGGGCGCTAGCCCGAAATGTGGGAAATGTCTGATATGCGACCGAAGATCGGGTGACCGGATGTACGGATCGTGCCGCTTCGGCGTAAACATATTAGCACTTACCCAAGCCCATGTCAAGACTCACGAACGGTTTTTGAGCACGTGACGCACATTAAAGTCCACGCCGTCCGTCGTACACAGGTGCGTATACGGGGCGGAAGTGATGCGGTCGACCACACGCTCGGTGTAGGTCCGCCGAAGCAGATCCGGCGTGTAATTCGACGTCAGGATGGTGCTTTTCTTCGCGACCAGGCGATCATTGATCAGGCGGAAGAAGTACGACGCAGTGTGCGCCGTGGCCGGTTCCGTTCCCAGATCGTCGATGATCAGAAGGTCACAGTCGAAGAGCATTCCCGTGCGGTCAGCATCCTCATCCTCGGCATCCTCATCCTTAAAGGACCAGGTGCTCTGCCGAAGGGTAGAGAAGGCGTCCGTTGCCGAAAGATAGAGCACGGAGTAACCGCGATCCATGACCCTGTGGGCAATGCAGCCGGAGAGGAAGGTCTTACTGGTGCCGGTGTTTCCGGTGATCAGAAGGCTTTCTGCATCCTCCGCCGAGAAGTTCTCGGCGTAGTTCTTGCAGAAATCCACGATCTGCTCCATGATGTCGCGAACGCTCCATCCGCCGGCTTCGTTCTTCACATTCTCCGGATACAGGCTCATATCGAGTTTGTCGAAATTCTGCTCCTCCAGGGAGGTGAGGTTCGAGTAGCGGTAGAGTTGCGAGATGATCAGCTGCCGGCTGCAGGTGCAGGGCTTCCCGGCGACGAAACCGGTATCCTTACACAGCGGGCAATGATAGTACGGCTCCAGGTAATCCTCGGGAATGCTATTCGCCGCAAGCAGTTGCTTCTGTTTGCGTCCCAGTTCCTTAAGTTCCTCGGCGAGCGCTGCCCGTTTGCCGGAATCAGCCGGCTCACCGGACAGTGCCGCACGTGCTGCCTGGGCCGAGATCCGCGCCTGCTCGGCGGCCAGTTCACGATAGCCCGCGACGTTCTCGAATACATGGGTACGCCGCTCGTTATCGATCCGTACGTTTTCATTACGGAGAAGCGAGTAGTGACGATTGATCAGGTTTTTGATCTCGTTCGGATAACTCATGCATTCACCTTCTCTTTCAGCTTCTTATAGATCGCCTCGTTCGCATGACGATTGTAGTCGTAATCATGCTGCGGGAAATCGTTGAAGTCTTTCTGGGGTGCTGCGGCTTTGCGGGCCGCGGCGGCCGCCTTCTGTTCGTTGCGATGGGCTTCGCTGGCTGCCCGGATCTCATCCAGAGTGCGCAGTCCTGCCTTATTCCAGTTCGACAGGAGCACATTGTAGTAGTGCAGGATCGAGAGAGAGTCTCCGCTCGAAACGGCCTGGAGCTGGCGTGTGCGTGTGCGATCGCAAGCTTCCAGGAGGATCTCGTCGGAGGAGGATCCGAAGGTCTCACGCCAACTGTGGATGGAATTCATCTCGCCGATGGTCGGCTTCATGGTATCCAGTCCGAGTTTCGAAAAGACGATCTTCGTAAACGTGGAGTCCTCCTCGGTGTAGAACGGGTCCGTCTCAAAACGATGCGCATAGGTGAGGTTCAGGAAATCCGAGACCAGTTTCCGCACGTCGTTCTTCTGCATCGGGATAACATCCTTCAGGCTTTCGTAAACGTCGTCCGCGGTTTCCTTAAAGGTGTCGAACTTCAGAACGGGTTCTCCGGTCTTCAGGCTCTTTTTGGACTTATACTTCTGGCAATAATCCGCGATCGCGAGTATGGCTTCCTCATCCTGCTCGAAGCGGCGGAAGATCTCCAGAAGAATGTCGACCTGTACACGCTTCAGTTCACGGTTCATCAGGGAAGGCGCCTGCAACGTCTGCATCAGGATCATGAAACGAGGATCCGACTCCAGTTTCAGAAGTTCATCCGACTGCTGTGCGGGAACACGGGCTGCTGCTGCATCCTCCAGGCCGTAGCGCATGGGCTTACGCTCCTGCACAGGCTCACTCGCCTGGGCGGGCTCCACCTCCTGTACAGGCTCGGAAGCAACAACGGTAGTCTCAACGTCCCGAAGTGCCATCTGCATCTGACCGTCCTCATCATCTTCGAAGATCAGCATCTTCTCACGACGCGGCGTGACCGGAAGAAGCGTGATCGAAGATAAACGTGCCCCCTTCTGTTCCAGCGCGATCAGGCCGTTATCTGCCCAGTAGTGCAGGGCATAACAAAGCGAAGTGCGGCTTACGCCGAGCGCCTGCTCCATGTCTTTTAGGCCGATCGAAGCGCCGTCCGAAGCGGTGAGCGCGTTCAGAAGATAAAGGTAGGTCTTCAGGCAGATTGCATCCGCCGTCATCATGTAATCCGTGATAAAAATGCGCGGCAGCTGGATCGTGTCCGGCTGCATGCGGTTGTTGACAGGTATCTGTGCCATAGTTTCTAAGTCCCCATTTTCCTGTGACCGGCGCCGATCGCACCGGTTACACTCTACGAAGAATTCTAACACAGAAAGGCGACTTTGTTAAGGCAAAAACGGCACTTTTTCCGCCCGTTGGGAGGGCTTTTCTTGAGTTCGTTTTGCTCTGTGGAAAGTGTTGAAAAAGTGGATAAATCGGTTTTCCAAATCGGGCAAATGTGGCGTTTTCCCAGGCCGTTCGGTGGTTTGAAGAGGGGAGGGCTCCGCCGTGTTCAATCCACAAATAATCCACATTTTCCGAAGCCGCCGGAGGAACCGTAGCTTGTGGAAAATGTGGATAAAAGATACACCAAAGATGGGTTATTCGTTTGAAAGTAAGTAATCACCGAACTCGTGGATGTTTCCGCTGCCGCTCATGGTTATCAACAAATCGCCGTTGATATCCTGCTTGAGAAGGAAATTCTTCATATCGTCAAATGTCGGACAATAGTGCGCGTCGACCCCGTTTTTTTGCAGCGCTTCGCACAAAAGTTCGGAGCTTACGCCGAGGGTGTCGGTCTCGCGTGCAGGGTAGAGTTTCATGAGTACGACGTGGTCCGCCAGAGACAGTGCCTGCACGAATTCGTTGAAGAATTGCTTCGTGCGGGAGTAGGTGTGGGGCTGGAAGAGCGCCCAGATCTGACGGTGCGGGAAGTTCACCGCGGCCTTAAGGGTCGCCTCGATCTCCTGCGGGTGGTGGGCGTAATCGTCGTAGAGCATGCCGCCGCCCCACGGACCCTTTTTCTCGAAGCGCGCGCCTGCGCCGGTGTACTCCGCGATCGCGGGAACGATCGTCTCGGGGCGGATGCCCATCAGTAGCGCTGTTACGATGGCGGAGAGGCAATTGCCCACGTTGTGGATGCCCGGCACGGAGAGCTGAACATGCATCAGACGCATCGCGCAGCCCTTCTTACATACGTCGAATTCGTAGTAGGGCGTGCCCGGGATCAGGGCGATATTCTCCGCGTGATAATCCGCGTTCACGTCGGTCATATTATAAGTAACGACGCGGCAAGCCAGACCGGCCGTCAGCTCGTCGAGGTTTTTGATCGCGTAGTCGATCACGACCGCGCCCTCGGCGGGAACATTTTCCATGTAAACACGGAAGGAATGGCGGACATCGTCCATGTCTTTAAAGAAATCCATGTGCTCCGCCTCGATGTTGAGAACGATCTCATACAGGGGGTAGAGGTAGTGGAAACTGTTGGTGTATTCGCAGGCCTCCGCCAGGAAGACGGGGCTCTTGCCGCAGCGCACGGTGCCGCCGATCTTCGGAAGCTCGCTGCCGACGGTGATGGTCGGGTCCAGACCGGCCGCCAGGAGGATGTGGGACATGATCGAGGTGGTCGTGGTCTTACCGTGGGTGCCGGCGACGCCGACGGAGATCGGGTATTCGCGCATGATCTGGCCCAGCAGCTCGCCGCGGGTGAGCATCGGGATGTTCATGGCCGCCGCTTTCGCGAATTCCGGGTTATCCGGATGGATGGCTGCGTTATAGACCAGCAGGCCGACATCCTCGGTAATGTGGGAGGCATCGTGGCCGATCCACACCTGAAAGCCTAAGTTCTTCAAATAGTTGGTCTCGATGCTTTCCGCACGGTCGGAACCGGTGACGTGAAAGCCCTTCTCTCTGAGTATAAATGCGAGTCCGCTCATGCTCATTCCGCCGATGCCGATGAAATGAACGTGGCAGGGCTTCTCCGAATCGATCTGAAATGACATAGTAGTAAGCCTTTCCTGAAACTGTAAGGACATGCGCCCCACAGTATGTGATAAATAATAAATCAAGTATAGCGCAATCCGCGTCAAAGTTCAAGATGAGGGGGCATTTTCCGCATAAAAACGAGGGGGGATTCCTTACGAAGCGATTACGCTTTCCTTAAGGATTTTCGCGGGTGATTGTACGAGAAAAATACATCTTGTATAATGTCGGTAGTACGGTGGGAAACCATCGGTTTTTCCTTTACGTGCGCGCGCGCATGCGGTATAATAGAGTATTATAGGCAGCACGTAAAGAATAGACATAGGTGAGCCGGAGAGGAGGTCCGATATGCACGCTTATAATTGTAAGATCTGCGGTATGCCGTTGGACATTCTTGAGGGAATGCATGTCTGTACGTGTGAACATTGCGGCAGTTCCCAGACATTACCGAAACTCGGCAACGAGGAGCGTATCGCGGCGATCAACCGGGCGAACCAGCTCCGTCGAAACGGGAATTTTGATCGTGCTTTGCAGATGTTCGAGGAATTGGTCGCACAGAAGGATCCGTACGATCTTTATGATAACGAGGATGCCGATCTGATCTGGTCGCTGGTTTTGTGCCGCTATGGCATCCGCTATGAGGTCGATCCTACGACCCAAAAGCCAGTTCCGGTCTGCCGCCGGCCGCAGGATAAGAATATTACAGAAGACGAGGATTATCAGCGCGCTCTATCCTGTGCGGATTTCGAGCAGAAGGTTGCGATCATGGATGCGGCGCGTCGGATCTCAAATACAGGAAACATCACGTTGGAATGTCCGAAACCGGAAGAGGTTCAGGACGCTCCGAAAACATTTAGCAAGGAAGATGTCGACGATATCCTGGAAGCGATCCGCGGAGAGAATGAATACGATGCACCGGAAGTAGCTCGTGAGGAAAAAGCGTCCGATACCGTGACAGCGGAAGCCGTTTCGATGGTATCTCAAGAAGCGGTTCAAACGCAGACAGAGCGCGATTCACGGGAGGTTCGGAATACGCGACTTGCGCTCCAAGAAGTCGATGATGAATGGAACTGGTTGGAGAAGGAGGACGCATATCACTATTTGGTATCGCTGGGGGATTATGAAGACGCGAATTTGATCTTAGATGAGTATCGATATGAACAACTCCCGAAAAAAAAGAATGATGAGTGGCTGAGTCAAGAGGATAAAAAGGGGCTGCGGTACGTGCTTTTGGCGCTTGCGGGGATCAGCCTGATCGTCGGGATCGCCTTGGGCAGTCAGGCAACTAAGAGCGACTCCTATGAGGGCAGTTTCCTTACGGCCGTGTTGGAAGTGACGATCCTTATGATGATCGTTCTCGGTATTCCGGTCGCACTGTATCTATTTAACGACCGAATCGCGAAATGGAAGAGAGATTTTTTTGGAAGAAATGAGGAATCTGAGGAAGACCGGGAATCGGAGGAGGACCCAAAATGACTGTATATACATGTAAAATGTGTGGTGCCCCGTTGAAGATCACCGAGGGCATGACGGTTTGCGAATGTGAGTACTGCGGTACCTCTCAGACTCTGCCGAAGATCGGCGATGAGAAGCGTATCGCGGCGATCAACCGTGCGAACCATCTGCGCCAGAGCGGGGATTTCGACCGCGCGGAGCAGGTGTATGAGGATCTGATCGCACAGGAGGAGTCCGGCGAACTGTACGGGAATGTTGACGGCGCGGGGGATGTAAGCCGGGCCGAAGAGCTCGCTGCGATCCGGCAGATGGATGCGGATCTGTTTTGGTCATTGACACTGTGCCGTTACGGCATCGAGTATGTGACTGATCCTACGACCGGACGGAAGATCCCGACCTGTCACCGCCTGCAATATAAGAACATTCTGGACGACGATGATTATCGTCGTGCGGTTTCCTATGCGGATTTCGAGCAGAAGGAATTGATCCTGTCCGAGGCCCGTTATATTTCGAACGTGCAGAAACGCATCCTCGAGATCTCGAAGCAGGAAGATCCGTACGATGTGTTCATCTGCTATAAAGAAAGCGATGAGCAGGGCACTCGCACGAAGGACAGTGTGCTGGCCCAGGATATGTATTATCTATTGGTTCGTGAAGGTTTTAAGGTCTTCTTCGCCCGTGTGACTCTGGAGGGGAAATTGGGAACCGAATATGAGCCTTACATATTTGCGGCCTTGCATTCAGCGAAGACCATGATCGTGATCGGCACGAAGAAGGAATATTTTGAGGCGCCCTGGGTGAAGAATGAATGGATGCGGTACCTGGCCATCATGAAGGAGGACCGCAGCCGTCGTCTGATTCCGGCGTATCAGGGAATGGACCCGTATGACCTGCCGGATGCGCTTGCAACGTTCCAAGCACAGGATATGTCGAAACTCGGTTTCATGCAGGACATCCTGGCAAACATTGGCCGAATGGCTCAAGAAGAGAGCGGGAAGAACTCTGCGATCCGAGAGACACTGGTAGTCGCGGACATGACCGAGACGGCGCCGTTATTACGTCGTATCGGCTACTTCCTCGAGGACGGGGAGTTCGACCGGGCGGCGCAGTATTGCGATCGCGTGCTGAATATAGAACCCGAATGTGCACAGGCCTATGTGTATAAACTGATGGTCGAGAAGAAAGCACACACGCTCGAGGAACTGGAGTGGACGCTCGATGAGGACGGAATCACCTACGACGACAGTTATAAAAAAGCGATCCGTTTTGCGGATCCGGAGTTGAAGGAAAAACTCAAGCGGCTCGACCAGCAGATGATCTACAACGATGCGGTTTCCAAAATGCAGAAGACCGAGGATCTGGTCCTTATGGCAGAGGCGGTTTCGGAGTTTCGGACCATTCCCGGGTTTAAGGATGCGGATGAGAAACTTTTGGAATGCATTGTGCTGAAGAAAGAACTGTTGGAGAAACAGTATAACGAGGCAACCCAGGATATGGCGAGATTACTGGACCCGGCGACGCCGCGATATGCCTCACCGTTTTTCAAATTGGCCCAGCAGTTTGATACGATCGCACATATGCAGCCGGACGAGGAACTGAGTGGACTGGAGCGAGACCAGATCCGCATTTGCATCCAGATCAGTGCGGATAAGACACGGGAGTGCAAATACCTCGGTGCGGTCGCAGAATTAGACCGGGCGACGCTTCCGAACGATGTGAAGACGGCGTGCAGGCATCTGGAGGAATTGGGTGACTATAAGGATGCACGGAAATTAGCGAGTGCATGTCGAAGCAACATTAAAAATCGGGAAATGTGGAGGTTGACCAGCGCAGCCAGGACGGCGGAGCGGGTGGCACAGGAAACCGCGGAAAGAGAGAGGTCCGTGGGCGGATCTGAAAGGGGCTTCCGAGATCTTCCGGCACCGCTTCAAGTCATTATTGCTCTGGGCATAGCAGCTTTTGTGATAGTGATTCTCTATGGGTTCCTGACGGGAAAACTCACATTAGGGGAGCTGTTCAAAGCACTTCTTGAGATAGATGACTGATACTCTCGCGGGGGAATATGGAGAAGGAAATATGATCGTTTATACATGTAAAATGTGCGGTGCGCCGTTAAACATCACGGAGGGGATGACGGTTTGCGAATGTGAGTATTGCGGTACTTCCCAGACGCTGGCGAAGATCGGCGATGAGAAACGTATCGCAGCGGTCAACCGCGCAAATCATTTTCGCCAAAGCGGGGATTTCGACCGGGCGGAGCAGGCCTATGAAGAATTGATCACACAGGGGGGATCGGACGGCAATGTGGACGATGCGGATCTGTACTGGTCCTTGACTCTGTGCCGATATGGCATCGAATATGTGACCGATCCCACGACCGGGCGGAAGGTCCCGACCTGCCATCGCCTGCAATATAAGAACATCCTGGACGATGATGATTACCGCCGTGCGGTTTCCTGTGCGGATCTCAGCCAGAAGAGAGTGCTCTTGTCTGAGGCCTGCTATATTTCAGACGTGCAGAAGCGCATCCTCGAGATCTCGAAGCAGGAAGATCCGTACGATGTGTTCATTTGTTATAAGGAGAATAACGAGCAGGGCGCGCGCACGAAGGACAGCGTACTGGCGCAGGATATGTACTATCAATTGCTTCGTGAGGGTTTCAAGGTTTTCTTTGCCCGAGTGACGTTGGAGGGAAAACTGGGGGCCGAATACGAGCCTTATATATTTGCGGCCTTGCATTCGGCGAAGACCATGATCGTGGTCGGCACGAAGAAGGAATTCTTTGAGGCTCCTTGGGTGAAGAATGAATGGATGCGGTACCTGGCCATCATGAAGGAAGACCGCAGCCGTCGCCTGATCCCTGCCTATCTGGGAATGGATCCTTATGACCTGCCGGATGCGCTCGCGACGTTTCAGGCGCAGGATATGTCGAAGCTCGGTTTCATGCAGGATATGCTGACGAACATTGGCCGGAGGGACCAGAAGGAACGGGATAAGACGGCCGCGAAGCGAGAGACTCTGGTGGTTGCGGATATGACCGAGACGGCGCCGCTGTTGCGTCGTATCGGCTACTTCCTCGAGGACGGGGAGTTCGACCGGGCGGCCCAGTACTGCGACCGCGTGCTGAACATAGAACCCGAATGCGCGCAAGCCTATGCATATAAACTGATGATCGAGAAGAAAGCGCATACGCTCGAAGAGCTGGGGCAGGTGCTCGATCATGATGGCATCACCGCCGATGACAGCTACAAGAAGGCGGTCCGGTTTGCGGATCCGGAGTTGAAGGAAACGCTCAAACGGCTCGACCAGCAGATGATCTACAACGATGCGATCACGAAGATGCAAAAGGAAGATGATCTGGAGGCCATCCGTGAAGCGATCCATGAGCTCGGCGTCATAGCGGGGTTTAAGGATGCGGATCAAAAGCATTCCGAAGCGATCGATATATTTACCCAAACCTCCGAGAAACTGTTCCATACCTTGAACCGGGAGATGGAGGACCTGGAAGGAAAAACGGATCATTCGGCGATGGAACGGTATTCGCAACTGGCCGAACGTTTCGTGAAATTTCAGAAGGTCCGCGTTTTGGATGAAATGGGAGCGGCTGAGAAGGAAGAATTCATGAAACGCGCGTTCCTGTGTGAAGAGGATGCAAAAGCCTGCCGGTTCCAGGCTGCCGTTATAAAGGTCAGTGAAGCGGAAACGCAGAAATCCCAAACGCCGTATGACCGGCTTCAAGCAGCGAAAGAAATGAGAAAATTCGGAGATTATCGCGACGCTGCAGAACGGGCGGCTGCCTGTGAGAAGATCGCACATGAAGAACTCTACGACCATGCGAAGAACGCCATGAAAAAAGCCCGCAGACCGGAGGATTATTATGGCGTAGCGAAACTGTTTGAAGAGATCATGGGGTATGCGGATTCCCGGAGAATGGTCGAGAAATGCCGAAACAAGGCGGTTACAAAGGAGTTTGTGCATACGTTTTATCCGTTTGTTCTGATCATTATCGCCGGCCTCGGCGAGATCCTTAGCTATGTGTACTTGCACGGCCAGCCGGAGAATAATACGCTATATACAGTTCTCGCCAGTATATTTGCCATACCGCTCTTGATCGGGGGCATTGTGGTTGCGATACGTTTGGCGATCTGGCTTGAACAATTCTCGGATATGTAGGAGGGACTATGGCAGTATATACTTGTAAAATGTGCGGAGGTAAGTTGAAGACCGAAGAGGGGACATCCATCTGCACCTGTGAATATTGCGGAACGCGGCAGACATTGCCCCTGATCAATGACGAACAGGCGGCCAATATGATCAACCGCGCGCATCATTTCCGCCAGCTCGGAGAGTTTGATAAGGCGGCGGATGCTTATACGAAACTGATCGCCACAGAAGGGGGCGCAGGTTCGGAAGGAAGACCGGGGGCGGACCCGGATCTGTTCTGGTCGCTGGTGCTGTGCCGTTACGGCATCGAATATGTCAACGATCCGGTGACGCATACGTGGATCGCGACCTGCCATCGCATGCAGTATAAGAGCATCCTGGATGACGCGGATTATCTGCAGGCGGTGAAGACGGCGGATGCGATGCGCCGTATGTATTACGAGCAGGAGGCGCAGTATATTGCGACGATCCAGAAGGGCATCCTGGAGATATCGGAACGGGAAGAGCCGTTCGATGTCTTTTTGTGTTACAAAGAGACGGACGCGGATGGCAAGCGTACGAAGGACAGCGTCCTGGCGCAGGAGATGTACTACCAGTTGATGAAGGACGGATTTAAGGTATTCTTCGCCCGGATCACTCTGGAAGGAAAACTCGGAACCGAATATGAGCCTTATATTTTCGCGGCGCTGCATTCGGCGCGCACCATGGTCGTGATCGGCACCGATCCGGCTTACTTCAGTGCGCCCTGGGTGAAGAATGAATGGGCGCGTTACCTGTCGATCATGCAGGAGGAGGGCTTCCGTACGCTGATCGTGGCGTATAAGGACATGAACCCGTACGACATCCCGGATGCATTGTCCATGTATCCGGCACAGGATATGAGTGAACTGGGATTCTTGCAGGAACTGACCCGCGGTATCCGCAAACTGACGCATAAGGAAGAGGAGATCCAAAACCGAAGTCGTGCCCGTGAGACCGTTGTGATCACCGCAAATTCCAATGTCGATCCGCTCCTGCGGCGTATCGGTATGTTCATGGAGGATGGCGATTTCACCAGCGCCATGGAGTATTGTGAAAAAGCGTTGGACATTTACCCCGAATGCGCACAGGCCTACCTGTATCTCTCCCTTGCAAAGCGGGGATGCAAAACGGTGGAACAGGCACTGACGGTCGGAACGGCCCAAAGCCTTCTGGAAGATCATGATTTTCAGAAGGTCCTTCGCTTCGGCGATGAAACCTTCACGAAGAATTTTAAAGATATGGTCCGCGAGAGTGAGTACGTGGCGGCCGTGTCCCTGTATGACGCATTCTTGGAAGAAGAACTGCGGGACGGAAAACTCCCGGCGGAGCGGGTCCGTGATCTGATCGCACGGTTCTCGAATATGAACGAATATAAGGACAGCGCCATGTACATAGAATTGCTGGAGAGAAAATTCACCACAAATTACATGGCGGAGGTCGCAGACCAGCTGAGACAGGCGAAGACGCTGGCGGAGCTTAGCGCGGTGGCGGATCTGATCCGGGGCATGAAAGATCAGCGGGATACCGCTGAATTTCAGAGAACTTTCGATTATCCGGACGACGCGACCCTTTATGAAAAGGCGATCGGGATGATGCTTCCCGGGCGGCATGTTTCGGAATACCTCCAGGCGGCGCGGATGTTTGCTTATTTGACGGATTATCAGGATTCACCGGCACAGATGAAGGAATGTTGCCAAAAAGTCCTTTATGAAGAGGGGTGTGCGGCATCGCTCGGGAACTCAGCATCCGATCTGGCCAATGCCATGCGGATATTCAATTCCCTCGGTGATTATGCCGACGCGCCCGAAAAGGCGCAGCTCGCGAAAGATAAGTGGCAGAAACAGCTCTATTCCGTGGCAGATAACACTTTGGTTTGCGGCAAGACACCGGAGGATCTCGAGCGGGCAGTAAACATTTTCCGGTCGCTGGGCAGCTATTCGGATTCCGAGGAACGGGCTCTGGAGGCTGAGAAGAAACTGAAGAAAATGGTCGGTAAGATCAACGAAGAAAGTGTAGACAGCAAGGGCGGCGGATTCATGATGAAAAAGTGGTTGTAATTCTTCTTTAAAGCCTTTTCAAATCACTCGAAATGTGTTATAATAACAGACAGATATACTATCGGAATCCAATATGTGCGAAAACGAGAAGAATCGAGTCGATATGTAAAGGAGAAAATATACCTTGGCTGTAATGAATTGTAAAATGTGCGGGAACCCGTTGTTCGTGATGGACGGGATGACGACCCGCGAATGCACGACGTGTAAGACCGTGCAGACGGTTCCGAAGAATATAAGCAACGAGAACCTCGACATGATCAACCGCGCGACCGCATTTCGCCAGAGCGGCGACTACGATAAAGCGACGAAGATCTATAAAGACCTGGTGGCCCGGGAGCAGGATGCAGACCTGTTTTGGGGCCTGGTCCTGTGTCGTTATGGCGTACATTACGTTGACGACGCGAGCAGCGGACGTAAGATCCCGGCATGTGATAACCCGCAGTACCAGAGCGTCTTGGCGGACGACAACTATCTGCGCGCGTGCGAACTGGCCACACCGGAGCAGTATGAACTGTTCTCGGAGGAGGCTCGCATCATCGCAGCCATCCAGAAGCGCCACCTGCAGGAAGTAAATGCAAAAGAAGCCGCCGAGTCTCGTATGCTTTCCGACGGTTCCGACCGTTTCCCGGGAGAGGAGCCCGGTGACGGGGCCTCCGGCGATGAAGCGTCGGTTTCGTTGTTGCCGGCCGTTCTCGGAAGGCAGAAACTTGTCGATCCGGAGATGGCAGAGGCGGACCGTATCTTCGCCCGCGGTATCCTGGATACGCGTTCCCTGAATAATCTGGCGAACCGCTATGAGAAACTGGCGGCTGTTCGTGCGAAACCGGGGGACAGTAAGGAGGTCCGTGCGGCGCTGGAGGAGCGGCGCGTGGAATGCCTTGAGAAGGCGAAAGAGTGCCGTTATCGCTCGGCGAATATGATCCTGGAAGCGAACGGAAACGCGGAGAGCATGATGAATGCATCCAACACGTTCGCACAGTTGGAGTACTACAAAGACTCCAAAGACCTGATGCTCAATTGTATGGACCGTGCTTTGGATAAGACGCGTAAGGTGCAGGATCGCCTGGCGTCCGCTTCGGTGTCTGACCGAAGACTTTTGGCGGATCTGTCCATGCGATACAAAGAATTGACGGATGAAGAGATCCCCATGAGCGTTCCGGATGAGATCCGGAAGTCGTTGAACAGCCGTAAGCGTGAGTTTACCATCCGGGCCAATGAGTGTGATTACCTGATCGCTCTCATCGACATGGAGAATTCAAAGGATCCCGAGATCTTACGGACGGCGGCGGAGACATTCCAGAACCTCGGTAAGTTCCGTGATGCTTCCAAGCGCATGGATGAAGCGCAGAAGAAGTCGATGGCAGCGATGTACGAGCGTGCAGAGCAGGCCATGAAGTGGGCCTATGAGCCGGAGCAGTTCGAAGAGGCGGCGGCTTTGTTCGAGGAACTCGGAGATTACCGTGACAGCGTGCTGCAGGCTTCCGTTTGCCGTAAGAAAGCTGTCCGCAAGGAACTTAAGCACATCAGCAATAAACGCTGGCACCTGATCGTCGCGGCGGTCGCGATCACCGTTATCCTGATCGTAGCGCTTCTGGTCTGGATACAGCCGGAACTGCCTGTATGGGTCGGCGTATTTTTGGGCGTTGGTTATCTGTGGAAGCGGATCCTGGAAACTTTGTAAAAGGAATGGAATTATTTAAGAGGCATGGCCTCTAAGAATAAGGATAAAAGGAGTGATTTTGTGATTAAAAAAGAAATGATCGCGATGCTGCTCGCGGGCGGACAGGGAAGCCGCCTTGGAGTTCTTACTTCCAAGGTAGCTAAACCGGCGGTGGCATTCGGCGGAAAGTATCGTATCATCGATTTTCCGTTGAGTAACTGTATCAATTCGGGTATTGATACGGTCGGCGTGCTGACACAGTATCAGCCGCTTCGTCTGAACACCCATATCGGCATCGGTATTCCGTGGGACTTGGACCGCAACGTGGGCGGTGTATCCATCCTGCCTCCGTACGAGAAGAGCACCAACAGTGAGTGGTATACCGGTACGGCAAATGCCATCTATCAGAATATTGATTACATTGACAGCTATAATCCGGATTATGTGCTGATCCTTTCGGGTGACCACATTTATAAGATGGATTATGAGGTCATGCTCGATTATCATAAATCGAATAATGCCGCGCTTACGATCGCGACCATGCCCGTTCCGCTTTCGGAGGCGAGCCGCTTCGGTATCGTCATTACCGATGAGAACGGACGGATCCGTGAATTCGAGGAGAAACCGGCGAACCCGCGCAGCAACCTGGCATCCATGGGTATCTACATCTTCACATGGTCGGTGCTTCGTGAGGCATTGCTCGCACAGAAGGATGTGCCGAACTGCGACTTCGGTAAGCATGTCATTCCGTACTGCCACGAGCGCGGAGAGCGTATCTTCGCATACGAATATAATGGCTATTGGAAGGATGTCGGAACGCTCGGATCCTACTGGGAAGCTAACATGGAGCTCATCGATATCGTACCGGTATTCAACCTCTACGAAGAGTTCTGGAAGATCTACACCCGTACGGATTCATTGCCCCCGCAGTACATCGCGGGCAATGCGCACGTGGAGCGGTCGCTTCTCGGTGAGGGCAGCGAGATCTACGGCGAGGTCTACAGCAGCGTTATCGGCGCGGATGTCGTGGTCGAGGAGGGCGCCGTGGTGCGCGACTCCATCATCATGCAGGGCGCGGTGATCGGCGCAGGAACGCACCTCGAGAAGTGCATCATCGCTGAGGGTACCGTGATCGGTAAGAACTGTGATCTCGGCGTTGGCGAGTACGCCGAAAGCAAACTGGATAAGAAAGTCTATGTTTTCGACCTCGTGACCATCGGTGAGAATTCCGTCGTACCGGACGGCGTTCGCGTTGGCAAAAACACTGCGATCTCCGGCGTTACGACTGCCGAGTATTACCCGGACGGCGCTCTGGAGAGCGGCGGTTACATCATAAAGGCAGGTGGTAAGGTATGAGAGCGATCGGTATTATTTTAGCAGGCGGAAATAACAAACGCATGAATGAACTGTCGCAGAAGCGTGCCGTTGCGGCCATGCCCATCGCCGGCAGTTACAGAAGCATCGATTTTGCACTGAGTAACATGACGAACTCCCACATCAACAAGGTGGCCGTCATCACCCAGTACAACTCCCGTTCCCTGAACGAGCATTTGAATTCCTCCAAATGGTGGAACTTCGGACGTAAGCAGGGCGGACTGTTCATCTACAACCCCATGATCACCATGGATAACGGAAACTGGTATCGCGGAACCGCGGACAGTATGTACCAGAATCTGAACTATCTGAAGAACAGCCACGAGCCGTACGCAGTCATCGCATCCGGCGACGGAATTTATAAACTTGACTACAACGCGGTTTTGGAATATCATATCCAGAAGAAAGCGGACATCACCGTCGTTTGTAAGGATCTCGATCCGCAGAAGGAAGACCTGACCCGTTTCGGTCTGGTCCGTCTGGCAGATGACAACCGCATCCTGGACTTCGAGGAGAAGCCCATGGTGCCGAGTTACAACACCGCTTCCTGCGGCATCTATATCGTCCGCAGACGTCAGCTCATCGAGCTTCTGGAGCGCTGTGCGGCAGAGGATCGTTACGATTTTGTAAACGACATCCTCATCCGGTATAAGAACCTGAAGCGCATCTACGCGTATAAGATCGATACCTACTGGAGCAGCATTTCCAGCGTCCGTTCGTACTACAACACGAACATGGACTTCCTGAAGCCGGAGATCCGGAAGTATTTCTTCCGTGAGTACCCCGATGTCTACTCGAAGGTAGACGATAACCCGCCGGCGAAGTACAACCCCGGTTCGGCGGTTCACAACAGCCTGGTTTCCAGCGGCTGCATCATCAATGGTGTGGTGGAGAACAGCGTACTGTTTAAGAAGGTTTTCGTGGGCAATAACTGCGTGATCAAAAACTCGATCATCCTGAACGATGTTTACATCGGGGACAATACAGTCATCGAGAACTGCATCGTGGAGAGTCGCGATACGATCCGCGCGAACACGACCTACATCGGCGATCCGAATGATATCAAGATCGTCGTTGAGAAGAACGAAAGATACTCGCTGTAGCCTTAGTTTATAAGGCCTGCGGGCAGAAAAAAGAACAGGATGGTTTGCGTAGGCAAACCTCGGCGCACGGAGGCTGCTTTTTCTTGCAGCCTCCCTCGTGCGTTTATAACAAGGAGTAATATGTACATTATCATCGGACTGGGTAACCCGGAGAACAAATACGTGGGAACACGTCATAACATGGGATTTGATGTGGTGGACCGCCTGGCGTATCAGCACAATATCACCATGGATACGGTGAAGCATAAGGCGCTTCTCGGTAAGGGTGTGATCGGCGGACAGAAGGTCCTGCTCGCAAAGCCTCTGACCTACATGAACTTAAGCGGCGAGAGCGTACGTGCGCTGGTTGATTTCTATAAGGTGACTCCGGCGGATATTATCGTGGTCTATGATGATATCGCTCTGGATCTGGGGCGTATCCGCGTGCGCGAAAAAGGCAGCGCGGGTGGCCACAACGGCATGAAGAATATCATTCTGCACCTGGGGACGCAGGAGTTCGTCCGCGTCCGTGTCGGCGTCGGTGAGAAGCCGCCGCGCATGGATCTGGCGGATTATGTCCTGTCCCGCTATAAAGCAGAGGAGATGCCTTTGGTGCGCGAGGGCGTGGTAGCCGCGGCGGACGCGATCGAGCTCATCCTGGAGCAGGGCGCGCCGGCGGCCATGAACCGTTTCAACGGGTAGGGGGGAACATGCAATTTAAACAAACCTATTTCAGTCCGCTTCCGGAGACGGCGGCTTTCGAGGAGTTGCTCGAGACGCTGAAGAAAGAGGGCGGACCGGTCCTGGCGGGCGGTTGTGTCGAGTCGCAAAAAGTCGACCTGATGCAGATGTTAGGGCGCGAGGCACAGAAAGCGCACGAGGACTCCTGGCAGGTCGTGGTCACGTACAACGAGCTTCGTGCGAAGGAGATCTTCGAGGATTATCGTTTATTCACGGATGATGTCTACCTCTTTCCGGGTAAGGATGTCATCTTTTTTCAGTCGGACCTGCAGAGTAAGCAGATCCTGCGAAACCGGCTCTCCGTGCTGGAGGCGGTCGGCGATCCGACACGAAAGGGTGGCGTGATCGTCACGACCACGCGCGCCATGATGAACGTCATGGGCGATCCGACGGCACTCTTTGAGGCGGCTGTTACGGTTCAGGTGGGAGATGAGATCTCTTATCCTGAACTGGCGGAGAAACTGGTGCTGCTGGGGTACGAGAAGGTCGGTCAGGTCGAGAGTCCGGGCCAGTTCGCAGTGCGCGGCGGCATCATGGATGTGTTTTCATTGACCGCGGAATATCCGATCCGAATGGAGCTCTGGGGCGATGAGATCGACTCGCTGCGCAGCTTCGATGTCGAGAGCCAGCGCGCGGTGCTGACGTTAGAGGAGGTGCGGATCTTCCCTGCGACGGAATTCGTACTGACCGAAAAGCAGGTGAAGAAGGGGCTTTCAGCGGTGCAGAAGGAGGCCGACGCGGCGGCGCCCGGCTCGACGTCCCGCGACGACGCCCTCCGCTTCATCGAGCAGATGGAGTACCTCCCCGCATTCGCCCAGATGGATGCCTACATCCCGTACTTTTTGTCGAAGAAGCTGCACTTCGCGGACTTCTTTGCCGGAAAGAATGTGCAATGGATCATCGACGAAGCGCAGCTGCTCAATGAGAGCGCCACAGGCATAGAAACAGAATATCTGGAGAGCGTGAAGAACCGTCTGGAGAAGGGGTACCTCCTTCCGGGACAGACGGGGCTTTTGCATGAGAAAAAATCGGTGCTGCGTCGGTTGTACGGGCCGACGACGGTCTGCGTGAGCACGCTGGATTCGGCGCCGCGGGGCATCATTCACCACGTGGTCTCGTTCCACGTCCAGACCATCCACACCTATAAAAACGGACAAGAGATCCTGTTTAAGGATCTGCAGAAATACCATAAAGACAAATTCCGCGTCGTGCTGCTGTGCGGCTCGAAGACGCGTGCCATGCGTCTGGCGGACCAACTGTCGCAGGAGGATCTGCTGGCGTACTTTAAGGAGGCGCCGACCGAGCAGGTCTACCCCGGCGAGATCTGTGTGACCGTGGGCAGCCTGCACGGTGGCTTCGCCTACCCGCAGGTGCAGTTCGTGCTGATCACCGAAAGCGACATGGTGCGCGAACAGCGCCGCGTGAAGCACCGGCAGACGCAGTATAAAGGAAAGAAGATCAGCGACCTGTCGCAGCTGTCCATCGGCGACTACGTGGTGCACGAGAAGTATGGTCTGGGCATCTACCGCGGCATTTCCCGCCAGGAAGACCAGGGCATCCAGCGTGACTACATCCAGATCACATACGACCAGGGCGGCCAGCTCTACGTGCTCATGCAGAATCTGGACCAGATCATGAAGTACTCGGGCGGCGATGGTGAGCATAAGCCCAAACTGAATAAACTGGGCAATGTCACGGCCTGGAAGAAGACGCGTCAGAAGGTGCAGACCCACGTTGAGAACCTGGCGCGGGAACTGGTGCTCCTGTACCATGCCCGCGACAATGGAAGCGGGTACGCGTACGGACCCGACACGGTCTGGCAGAAGGAATTCGAGGAGATGTTCCCCTACGAGGAGACGCCGGACCAACTCGAGGCAATCGAGCAGACGAAGGCCGACATGGAGAGCCCGAAGATCATGGATCGACTGATCTGCGGCGATGTCGGCTACGGAAAGACGGAGGTGGCGCTGCGCGCCGCGTTTAAGGCGGTGCAGGACGGCAAACAGGTGGCGTACCTGGTGCCGACGACTATTCTGGCTTCCCAGCATTTCAATACGTTTAAACAGCGCCTGAAGGACTATCCGGTGCGCGTGGACCTGCTGTCGCGTTTCTGCACGCCGCTGCAGGTGAAGGATACATTGGCCAACTTGAAGAAGGGTCTGGTCGATATCGTCATCGGCACCCACCGCATCCTTTCGTCGGATGTGGCGTTTAAGGACCTGGGCCTGCTCGTCATCGACGAGGAGCAGCGCTTCGGCGTGGCGCATAAAGAGCGTATAAAGCAGATGAAACAGCAGGTGGACGTGCTGACATTGACCGCGACGCCCATTCCGCGAACGTTACACATGAGCCTCATCGGTGTGCGCGATATGTCGGTGCTGACCCAGGCACCCAGCGACCGCGTGCCCATCCAGACTTATGTCTGCGAATACCAGGACGAGCTGGTGCGTGAGGCGATCAATCGTGAGCTGGCGCGCGACGGCCAGGTCTACTATGTGTATAACCGCGTGCAGGACATCGCGGATTTCACCGATGGTATCCGGAAACTGGTGCCGGACACCACCGTCGCCTATGCCCACGGACAGATGCCGAAGGCAGACTTAGAGCGGATCATGATGGACTTCATCAATGGCGACATCAAGGTCCTCGTTTCGACGACCATCATCGAGACGGGGCTGGACATCTCGAATGTCAATACGATCATTATCCACGATTCGGATCGCTTCGGTCTGTCGCAGCTCTACCAGCTGCGCGGACGTGTGGGACGTTCGAACCGCATGGCGTACGCGTTCATCATGTACCGGCGAGATAAGATCCTGAAAGAGGAGGCGCAGAAGCGTCTGCAAGCCATCCGCGAGTTCACGGAACTGGGCTCCGGCGTGAAGATCGCACTGCGGGATCTGGAGATACGCGGCGCCGGCAACCTGCTCGGCGCGGAGCAGTCCGGCCACATGCAGGAGGTCGGTTATGACCTGTATTGTAAGATGCTCTCCGAGGCGGTCGAAGCATTGGCCACGGAGAACGGAGAGGTCGTTGCAGCGCCTCGCCTGCCTTCCTTCGAGACCACGGTGAACTTCATGATCGAGGCCTACATCCCGGAGGAGTACATCCACAACGAGAGTACGCGCCTGGAGGTCTATAAGAAGATCGCGACCATCGAGGGCGACGAGGACTGCATGGACATGCAGGACGAACTGACCGACCGATTCGGCGACATTCCGCAGCCAGTGTTGTTGCTGCTGGAGATCGCGAAGGTGAAGGCTCTGGCCCACGCCGCCTACATCGAGGAACTCTCGGGCAATGCGTTGCAACTGAAGGCGAAACTGTTCTCTGAAGGCCCCGAGATCGACGGCATGAAGGCGACGGAAGTCCTGTCGGAAAACCGCAAAGTCATGAAATATGTCGGCGGAAAGAATCCGTTTTTCGTGTGGGAACCGCAAAAAAAGGTGAAAATGTCGCCCGAAGAGATACTGGAAGAGGCGAAAAACTTCATCGGAGCAATAAATTGCTTGCTAGTAAGCGAGAAATGATATATAATGATACAAGTTATGAGCCCATGCGAGGGAAGATATCCCTGCGCATATATGGCGAATGAAAACAGGCTCCGGCGATTTTGGAGCTTTAGGAGGAGAATATGAGGTTTAAAAAGGGATTGACACTTGCTGCCGCTTCCGCGATGGCATTGACCGCGGTGACCGGCTGTGCAGGAGCCAGAAAGGTAAGCGAATCAAAGTTTCCGACGACCGTCGGCGCGACCTATGGAGATGAGAAGATCTATCTGGATGAACTGTTCTTCTATGCACGTTTAGAGCAGTCATCCTATGACGCTACGTATGATTGGCTGGCTGGATATGGTTTTATCACTTATTCACTGGACGAGTACTACAAGAAAATCTACGATGAGGATAACAACCTTACGACGTGGAATGTGGTTCGACAGAGTGCCGTACGTCTGGCTCAGCAGACACGTGTCCTGAGAGATTATGCGAAGGAGCACGACATTACGCTTTCCGAGGAGGATATCAAGAAGGTCGAAGAGGAAGTCGGTTGCTTCACGACCGGTGAAGAGGCTTATCTGTTCGCGGATACGTGTGTTACCGAGGAACTCATCAAGCAGATCCTTACGGACAATGCGCTCGCGAACCGCGCGCATGAAAAACTGTGCGAGGGCTACGATCCGACCATCAATAAAGCCGATTACCGTGTGGCTCGTGGATACTATTTCCTGATCCCGAAGGATAAGTACGATGACACGGACGAAGAGCAGCGTGCAAACGACGTTCTCGCGGCGGTAAAGGCAGCCTATGCGGAGAAGGAAAAGAAGATCGAAGACGTAGATTTCAATGCGATCGCAGATCAATTCACTGATAAAGAAAAGACGGCTGAAACGCCGACGAACGAAGCCGGCGAGACGGTCGAGGCGACCGAGGCAGCGACGCAGGAAGCAAAAGAGGAACAGCATCTGATCAAAGTTTATGGTTATAAGGACGAGGCCATAACGATCGGCGGCAGTGATTCGAAACTGGCATCGGTGGCTAGTTACCTCCCTGTGGGCACATTTGCAAAGGCCGATGATGATCAGTATTATTACATCGTGTACGTGAGCGAGCCGACCGATGAGAAGTCCACACAGTCGAAGATCGATCAGGCAATCAGCGACCGTAAGGAAGAAAAGTTTAAAGAGAACTACGCCGAAGTACTGAAGAATGCACCGGAACTCAAGGTCAAGGATGCCGTTTTGGATCTGAATCTCGTTTTCACGGAGATCCAGTATCCGGAGACCACGACCGCAGAACCTGAGTCCGAAGAGCCTACGACGGAGGAAGGCACCGAGGAAGTAACGACCGCTGAGGCTACGACCGCTGAGGTAACGACCGAAGAGGCAACGACTGAAGAAGTAACGACCGAAGAGGTTACGACCGCAGAGGAAGTGACCGAGGATGCTTCCGTTGAGGAAACGAACGCGGAAGAGGCTACGACCGAAGAGGCTCCTTCGGAAGAGGAAGCTACCGTTGAGGATACAGTAGCGGCACAGGAGTGATACTATCCCCGTAAAATGTCCGATTTTCAAGGCTTTTTCGCGATTTTCCGTGGTAAAACTTGACGGAAATACTTGAATGACCGGGGAATGTGTGATATAATACGGGGCGTATGGGCGTGAAAGTGCTTTCACGTACAAAAAATACAATTGGAGGAATGATCCATGAATAAGAAAGAGTTAGTAGCTGCTATCGCAGCAAAGAGCGAATTGTCTCAGAAGGATGCTGAGAAGGCATTAAAGGCTGTATTTGATGTTGTTACCGCAGAGCTTGTTGCAGGCCAGAAGGTAGCTGTTCCCGGTTTCGGTACATTCGAAGTAGCTCATAAGGAAGCTAGAACCGGTCGCAATCCTAAGACTAAGGAAACCATCAAGATCGCTGCATCCAACGCAGCTAAGTTCAAGGCAGCTAAGGCTTTGAAGGATTCTCTTAACGCTTAATGAGATTAGACAAATATTTAAAGGTTTCCCGTCTGATCAAACGGAGGACCGTTGCGAATGAGGCCTGCGATGCGGGCCGTGTGAGCATCAACGGTAAGGTCGCGAAAGCTTCACAGGAAGTGAAGGCCGGCGACATCATCTCCATCGGTTTCGGACAGAAAACCGTAGAAGTCGAGGTTTTGGAGGTCGCGGAAGTCATCCGAAAGGACGAAGCAAAGGAAATGTTCCGACTGATTTCCGACAAGCAAAACTAGATGGAATAAAGGGAGTGCCCCTGGGGCACTCCCTTTTATATTGCCTCAGGGGCACTCCCTTTATTCCTGGGAGAAGAGGGAGAGATAATTTTCTGGAGGAGTAAAAGGGGAGAAGCTTTCGCATTTTGGCAAAAATCTGGTCTTGAGGTGGGGATAGTTAGTGTGTTGGGATGTATTTGGGAGTGGTTTGGTGGGAATATACAATATGTAGTGGTAAATTCGTAAAAACCTCTTGAAATTGTAGTTGCATTGATATATACTGAATGTGGAGTTTTGTAATTTTCGTTGATCGGCAGGGAAACTGCTATACGATAGAAAGGAGGGCATGGGCCATGGCGAGCAATAAACGCCGCAAGCGTCGCAAGAGAACCGGAATTCGCAAACTGCCGCTACTCATCGTTGCCATGGTTGCTGTGATCCTCAGTGTGGCACTCTACTCACAGAGGGAGAACCTGCTGCATAAGTCTTCGTTGCAGGACGAGCGCATCCGGGAGTTGGAGTTGCAGATCCAGAAAGAGGAGATCCGTCGGGCGGAGATCCTGGATTATGAGAACTATGTGAATTCTCCGCAGTTTGTAGAGGATAAGGCGCGTGAGAAGTTCGGTCTCGTTTACGAAGACGAAGTGATCATCCGCGAAGGAAAAGAAAAAGAGTGGGTGGAACCGCCGACCGAAAGCGCGCCCACTGAGTAATATGTATTATACGCACGGAAACGGGACGTGCGATATGATAGTTCAACGAGGAAACCTTTTAGCGAAGTTGCCGTATCAGTGCCAGTCACTGGACGGCGGCTTTTTTTGTACTTATTATACCCGAAGAGGTATAATGTAGTATGTATCGAGAGCGAATATACCCGAAAAGGTATATTTTCGACAATAATAGTTGACATTATACCTGAAAGGGTATATAATATTCACGGAAACACTTCGAATGGGAGGATAGTATATGAACCCGATCGCTGAATTTGTTAAGAAAAGTCGAAAGAATGCGGGGCTGACCCAGGAGGAATTTGCTATGCGTTCCGGGTTGGGGCTTCGTTTCGTAAGAGATCTGGAACAGGGAAAGGAAACCGTGAGGATGGATAAGGTGAACGTTGCATTGGAAATGTTTGGAGCGATCGCCGTGCCTGGAAGAAAGGAACGTGAATAATGGAAGTGTTCAGAAAGGCTTATGTCTACGTGAGAGATCGTTTTTCAGGGATCCTTTCAGAGACAGATGCCGGATATATGTTTTCATATGATGATGATTATTTGGATTCGCCGGGAGCATCGGCAGTTTCATTGACATTGCCCCTTTCGAGAACTCCGTATACGTCGGAAACGTTATTTCCGTATTTTGATGGACTTATTCCCGAAGGATGGCTCTTGGAAGTGGTCAGTCGGAATTGGAAGATTGATACGAGAGATCGTTTCGGATTATTGCTGGTTTCGTGCAAGGATGCGATCGGCAATGTGAGCATTTCGGAGGAAAAAATATGAATTGCTATTGCTGTGGGAAAATGCTTCGGGCTGGAGATGAAAATGGTTGGCATCCCGCATGTATCAAACGTTTTTTCGGTACTATGGTCATCCCGAAGATCGAACTTGATGAAGCTTCACTGGAGCGAACGGTGAACGAAAACACGAACAGCAGGATAAGCGTACCGGGAGTGCAGAAAAAACTGTCACTCAGTCTGTATTCGGATGGAAGAACCACGAGACTGACACTGGTCAATTATCCCGCCGGATATATTTTGAAACCACAGGTGGACGAGTTTGAATGTATGCCGGAGGCAGAGCAACTTGTGATGTCGATGGCAGAGATGACAGGCATATCGACCGTTCCACATGCGCTGATCAGGAACGGAGAAAAGATCGCTTACATATCGAAAAGAGTCGATCGCGTATTTGATAAGTCGGGAGCCAAAAAATTGGCTATGGAGGACTTTTGCCAGTTGGATCTGAGACTGACGCAGGACAAATACCGTGGCTCCTATGAACGGTGCGCGAAGGTGATCGAGAGATACTCTTCCAGACCGATGCTGGATATGACGGAACTGTTTATGCGTCTTGTGTTCTCTTTTGTCGTCGGAAACTCCGATATGCATTTGAAAAACTTTTCTCTGATCGAAACAAAGGAAGCAAGCAACCAGTATGTTTTGGCGCCTGCCTATGACTTGCTTCCGGTCAATGTGATCATGCCGGAGGATCCGGAGGAGTTTGCATTGACCATGAATGGTAAGAAAACCAATCTGAGAAAAAAGGATTTTTATATATTCGCCCAGACATGTGGGATCAATGAGGCATCTGCAAGGAAAATGATCGCGAAGATAGTTTCTATGAAGACCAGATATATGGAGTTGTGTGAAGAGTCCTTGATGTCGCAGGATGGGAAAACACGATTGCGTAGCTTGATCGAAGAACGATTACAACGACTGTGAAAAAGGGTTGACATTTTTCGGTAGGGACAGTATAAAAAAGAACCGTCCCCATTGACACATTTACAGGGGGCATCAAAAGGAAAGGAATACTATGATCAAACGATTTGAACGAATTGAAGGACGCTACGTTGAGATGATCTATGGGCAGGAGAGGCTCGCCTACTCCCGCTCGGCAAATGATGACCTTTACGACTTGGCTGAGTGGGCAGAGCGCGGGGGCTACCCGGGGAGCGAGATCTCGTTTTACGACTGTACGAATGGAAAGGTATATACCCCGTTTGCGAAGCGGCGTGACACGATCTACAGCGAGCCGGTCTACGCTGACGGCGGGTATTACTTCCTGCAGGGAGACTACGCTGCGCAGAATATCACGCTGTACCGCTTCATGCTGCCAGACGACGCGGAGCCGGTCACGGAGGAGGTCGCAAGCTTCGACATTGGCGAGGTGAGCCTGTATAACCTGCGCGTTACCGGAAAGCCGGTCTACGTCTTCAACCAGGACGGGAGCACATTCAACTGCATTTACCCGGAGAAGTTCTCCTTCGCCCTGGAGCCGCACCAGACTGTGGCCTTCGTCGAGGACGGAAAGGTCTACCTCGAGGAGTGGATCGAAGAAGGCTGGGACGAGGAGCAAGACTGTGCCTCGGAGGACTACAAGTATTACACTAAGGTCATCGTGAAAGATTTTGAGGGCAATACATTGTCTGAAGAGGTCGGATTTTTATTGCCCACGCCGGACGGAAACTATTGGCTGGCGTAAAAATGTGTCAACAGGGACGGTTCTGTTTGACACATTTTCGGGGTTGTGCTATAATCACCTCTGTTTTTTAATAAACAAGATAAGAGGTTATTCTATGCTCCTGGCGCAGGTTTTTGCGGTTCTTATATTTCTTGGAATGTTCGTCCTGATCATTATGGATAAGATCGAGAGGCACTATGTCGCGCTCGGCAGTGCCTTGCTGACACTCGTTTTGACCTTCGGCCTATGTTTGCAGGACGGCGCGGCCATACTGAAAACGCTGGCTTTCGGCGACTTTTTTATACGGGAATTCTGGTATCAGGTCGGAGAGAGCGAGAGCGCGGGCATCAACTGGGCCACGATCCTGTTCATCGCCGGCATGATGCTGATGGTCGAAGGAATGGCCAGATCCGGCTTCTTCCGCTGGCTGTGCATGAAGATCGCCTTCCTGGTGAAATGCCGGACGGTCCCGATCTTCTTCACCTTTACGATCATGGCGGCCGTGCTGTCCATGTTCATCGACAGTATAACGGTCATCCTGTTCCTTGCGGCGGTGACGGTCGAACTGGCGAAACTCTTGAAATTCCATCCGGTCCCGATGATACTGGCAGAGATCTTCTGCGCGAACTTAGGCGGCAGCGCCACGATGTGCGGAGACCCGCCGAACATCATCATTGGTACATCGCTGGGCTTCTCGTTCTTTGACTTTTTGACGAACACCGGCCTGGTGGCGGGCATTAGCCTCGTCGTATCCGTGATCTTTCTGTACTTTGCTTTCCGCAAGGAATTGAACGCGGGGCAGGGTGCGAAAGTCGACCGGGCGGACCTCCCGAAGCCTTCGGAAGCGATCCGGGATAAAAAAGGATTTGTGATCAGCAGCATCATTTTCGCATGTGCGATCCTTCTTTTGATCACGCATTCCATGACACATCTTACCGTCGCGACCATCGGTCTGTTGGTCGGCGGCGTCACACTTCTGGTGTCGGGAAAACATGCAGTTCGACTGCTTAAGAAGCTCGATTACAAGACGTTGCTGTTCTTCATCGGTTTGTTTGTTGTCGTCAGCGGACTCGAAGAGACGAAGATCCTCGAGAGGATTGCGCAGCTGATCGAAAACATCAGCGGCGGCAACGTTAGGATCATGATCGTCATCATCATGTGGGTATCCGCCCTCGCCAGTGCTTTCGTGGACAATATCCCGTTTGCGGCGACGATGGTGCCGGTCATCAAAAATCTGTCCGAGGCTGCCGGGATACCGGTCGCCACGCTGGCCTGGACATTGGCCATCGGAACGGACATAGGCGGAAGCGCGACGCCGATCGGAGCCTCCGCAAACGTGGTCGGTACCGCCGTTTCGGTGAAGAACGGCTACCCGATCAGCTGGGGGCGGTATTGCAGGAAACTGGTTCCCGCAACGATCATTGTTTTGATCATTTCGACAGGATACCTATTCATTCGGTTCACTTGATGAAAAGGAGGTTTTATGTCTCAGTTCATTATTTCGGTCGGCCGTGAGTTCGGAAGCGGCGGCCGTGTCATCGCGGAAGCATTGGCCGCGCGGTTTCATGTGCCGGTGTATGACCGCCATCTGATCACAAAGATCGCGGAAGAGATGGGCATGACAGAGGAGCAGGTGGAGAAATACAACGAAGTTCCGAAACTCAAATTTCTCTCCCGTACGGTCAATGGATACAGCAATTCGATCGAAGATCACATCGCCGACATGCAGTTTGAGATCCTGGAGGAGAAGGCGAAGAGCGGAGAGTCCTTCGTTGTGGTCGGAAGATGCTCCGAGATGAAGTTGAAGAAGTATCCGGCGCTGATCTCGCTGTTTATCCACGGCGACATGGACGTGAAGATCGACCGTGTCATGCGGGTCTACAACTTAGACCAGGACGAGGCGAAAAAACTGATCCTGAAGAAGGACAAAAAGAGAAAGCGCTACCACGACGATCATTGCGAAGGCAAATGGGGCGACTCCCGCTTCTACGACCTGTCAATCAATAGTTCGCGGCTCGGCATCGATACGACCGTGGATGTACTGGAAGCGTATATCAAGACACGTATAGAAGCGATGGAGTGAATGGATTGATCACATGGTACAGGATGTACTAACACGTTTGCTACTGTTTTTTCAATCGTTCTCAAGGGAAAGATTATAAGTCATCGTAACCTAAGCTGCCGCACAGTGAATAATCACTGTGCGGCAGCTTAGGTTTTGTAGTGGACAATGAAGTGAAATTAGAAGTAATAACTCTGATGGATGTGGATAAATTCGAAGATTTCTTATAAAATGTTAAAAACATCCAACAAAGTGTTGACAAATATACCCACATAAAGTATAATACAGGTTAGATATCAACATTTATAAGAAAAGGAAGTAATTATCCAAGAGATAAGATTATGATTATTTCCATCACTAGAATAACATGTAAGGAGGAGAGGATTCAAATCTGGAAAAATGAATAAAGAAAAACACCCCGATGATTGTATGTACAATCAATCGGAGTGTAATTCTTCGGATGCGAGCACCCGTTTATTCGCAACAAACATTATGCCACATTCGAAGATGAAAGTCAACCCTAAAGTGCATTGTTTGCATTTTGGGTATGTTTTGTACCTTTATGATTCTTTTTATCAGTAACTTAAATCAACGTTCTTCGGATATGAGCCCCCGTTTATTCGCGTAAACATATAGAGTCATGTCTGAAGGAGTTGATCTTAGGATAATCAATTCAAAAGGGAGGACATGACTATGTCTAGAGTGAAAAGCACCCGAAAAGGGTGCAGAGATGTCTTTAATGCATTTTTAGTTACCTTAGCTCGTTATGCTGGATTATTTGAATTTCCATGTATCCTTGCTACGTATGAGCTACCTAACCGATTGATCACATTTTCTAAAGCGCTTTCGAGTAAAGATTATGATCAATGGGTTCATTTCTACGAAAATGACTACCTGTTTGAAAGACTGTGGAGAAACCCAAAGAGATATTTGGAGCTTCTTAAACGCTTCAATGGCGTAATATTACCCGATTTCAGTTTATACCGGGATATGCCATTAGTAATGCAGTTATGGAATATATATCGAAGTAGGGCTATCGGCCATTGGCTGCAAAAAAACGGAGTCAAAGTAATCCCCAATATACGTTATGGCGATCGTAGAACTTACAAAGTCTGCTGTGATGGTATTGAAAAGCACTGTGTAATAGCGGTGGGATCGCATGGTAATATGCATGACCCGATGGATCGTAAGATTTTTCTTGAAGGTTTAGTATCAGTCGTTAGTAGACTTGAACCCTCGGCTATTGTTATATATGGGGCCGAACATAAAGAAACAATTGCAAAATTCCGGACCGCGGGCATTCAAACTGTCGTATTTGAGGCTCAGCGTACCACATCTCATAAGGAGGTGGTATAATGGGATCGGGCTATCATGGTGGATTTGGAGAGACGCGTGGAAAGCGAGAACAACACAATTTGCCATTAAATCTACAGTTGTTTGCTTCGGACGAGGTTAAAAAAGGTATTAGCAATTCGTCATTAAATCTACAACTGTTTGCTTCGAAAGCATTTGAGAAAGGTGGGCATATTTCTGTAAAGAGTCTTACAGATCATGCGGAGTATTTCCTTGGGAAATCTGCAAAACGTATTGCGAAGGCTCTTCAGCAGATGGGATATAAAACACATATCGAACACTCTATTCATGCGAAATCGAAATCAAGAAAGATTGTTGTGGAAAACAACGATAAAACGAAGAATATCACCACAATACGGGTTTCCCGAGGATCACGAAGGCATGGAGAAACTCCGTATACTGTGATAAGCACAAACGATATAGGAAGGTATAAAATCGTATCTGATAAGAGTAAGTATAAATCGGATGGCCATGAGACTTCAACAATACTATTTGCAAGGAGGAAGGAAGAATGAATTCGATATTTAACGAACAGATCATTCCATATGTCGGAAATGAATCTTTTAAGTTTGGAATGAGTGAGCAAGAAGTGATAGAGGTGATAAAAGCTGAACGGATGAGCTATCGTGAGTGGACGGATCCTCATAAAGGCTGTACACCAGAGATACCTTGGAAATATGTTGAGGTAGATAATAGTATCACCTTTTGCTTTGTAGAAGATACTCTCTTTGAAATCGTATTTGAAAACTGTTACGAGGGCACGCTTCCCAATGGCATTGGTATAGGATTGAGCATGGAGGAGGCACTTAATAAGGATCCATCAATATCATTCAATGACGAGGATGAAGACTACGTATCCAAAGAGGGATACTGGATAGAGGATGACACTTTTTCCGGAAAGGTCGTTTCAATTACTGTATTTGTCCCCCAAGCAGAAGATGCACAAGAGTTTTTTTCATACAAATGGATCTCGGACTATAAGGTGGAAAAATGAGCCTATCAGAGCAGCAGGATAGGACATTGCTTCATAATCAAAAAGCCGTCGGTGGTAGGCCACCGACGGCTTCTTGTGTATACTCTGAAATTTCTATTTGATCGATTAGCTGAAGTAGCGATCCAAGAATCCCTGGAATGCCTTGCCGTGACGCGCTTCGTCCTTCGCCATCTCATGAACGGTGTCATGAATCGCGTCGAGGTTCAGCTTCTTCGCGCGCATAGCCAGATCGAGCTTACCAGCGGTAGCGCCGTTCTCGGCAGCTACACGCTTCTGCAGGTTCTCCTTCGTGCTGGAGCTTACAACTTCGCCGAGGAGCTCTGCGAACTTCGCAGCGTGCTCAGCCTCTTCGTAAGCAGCCTTCTCCCAGTACATACCGATCTCTGCATAGCCTTCGCGGAATGCAGCTCTCGCCATAGCCAGGTACATACCAACCTCGGTGCATTCGCCGGTGAAGTTATCACGAAGATCCTTAATGATGTCTTCGGGGGTGTTCACCTTACCGATGCCGATCTCGTGCTCGCAAGCCCAGGACATTTCTTCGACCAGTTCTTTGAACTTTGATGCGGGTGCCATACAGATGGGGCACTTCTCGGGCGGGGTGTCGCCTTCATAAACATATCCGCAGATCTCACATACAAATTTAGCCATAATTTAAGCCTCCCTGTTTTTCTGTTTTTGGTGCACGATCCTCATTTCTCAGAAAAGAAGATGTTGCGTATACTATAGCATGGAAACCGCAGTAAGTCAAGGCGTATTGTCCCTTGCGGCATATCCTTTCATCGTGTATAATAATAGAGTCCCGGCCATGAAAATGCTTGGTATCGGGGAAAGGATCAACATGACGAAAGCAATGTGGACGGACCTGTTCCGTGAAATAAAACGAAGTCGTGCGCGCTTCTGGTCGCTGTTTGCGATCGTGGCGCTGGGGGTGGCTTTTTTCTCCGGCGTTCGGGCGAGCGAGCCCGATATGAGGATCTCGCTGGATGAATACTACGACACGCAGTCCTTTATGGATGTGCGTGTTCTCGGCGACCTCGGAATCACGGATGAGGATATCGAAGACTTGAAAGCCCTGGGGTGCGTCGAGGACGCCGAGGGGATCTATAACTTAGAAGTACTGAGCCTGCTTCCGCAGCTTATGAAGGATGGAAAAACGAAATCTGACGAGCAGAGCGAGGCATCCATCCTCCTGATCAGTTGTACGAATCGGGTGAATAAGCCTTATCTGACGGAGGGACGCCTGCCGGAGAAGTCCGGCGAATGTCTGATCGATTTCGCTATGGCCGAAAACCGCGGCGTGCAGATCGGCGATACGTTGAAACTGACTTCTGGGCAGCGGGATCAGAGCCTGACCGACGGCTCACTCACGACGGATGAACTTACTGTATGCGGTATCTGTAAGGTGCCGGCGTACCTGGATCTGGAGCGCGGCAGCGGCAAGCTTGGCGACGGCCAGATCGATTTTGTCGTGCTTCCGCACCGGGATACATTTTCCGCAAAGGCATTCTGTGAGGTGGCGTTGACGCTGACCGAGGCGAAGGCGATGCAGACCGGAAGCGAAGAGTACGAGGCTTACGTGGACGAATGCATGGAGCAGGTGATGGCTCTGGCTGATGGGGCATGTGAGCGCCGCGTTACACGGTTGAAAGACCAGGCGCTGAAGGATGCATTTGCCGGCGAGGATTATGAACTGGCTTACGAAGCACAGCGGTCAGTGGCGCTCGCGGATGCGAAACAGAAGGCGTACGAGGCCGGATATGAAGCCGAATACGCGAAGACGCGGGAGGAGACCTTCAGTTCCGTTTACGAGACGTGGAAGACCGAGTACCGCAAGCAGCTGCATGACCAGATGCTGGAAGAGCAGCGCGCGAGCATGGATCCGGAGCAGTGGAACCCGGCCGGGCTGATCGCTTTCGAAAGTGAATTTTCTACGTGGTTTGCGGGCATGGAGAGCCAGCTGTTTGAACGCTTCAGTGAGCAATACGACGCGGATTTCGCCAGCCGGTTTAAAGAAGAATTTGAAAAGGTCTGGAAGGAAGAATACGAGCCCATCTTCGACGAGACCTTCCGGGAGCAGTTTGATGAATATTTTACGAAGATCGCGAAGGAGAAGATCGACAAAGAGGTGCAAAAGCCGTCCTGGTACGTCCTCGATCGTTCTTCCGTAGCTGCGCATGCTTCGTTTTTACAGGATGCGAAGCGGATCGGTAAGATCGGCCTCGTGTTCCCGCTGTTGTTTTTCTTTGTGGCAGCCCTCGTTTCCATGACGACCATGACGCGTATGATCGAGGAGTCCCGCCTGATGATCGGCACGGAGAAATCTCTGGGCTACACCGGACGTGCCATCGCCGGGAAATTCATTCTCTACGCGATGTTCGCGACGCTCGGCGGCAGCGTGGTCGGCTTTTTTGTCGGGGAGAAGATCTTCCCGTACGTCATCATCAAGGCCTACTGCATGCTCTACACCGGAATTCCGGTGCTTGCGATGCCGTACCATGCCTCCTACGCGCTCTCAGCGACCGCTATGGCCGTTTTTTGCATCTTCATCGGATTATTTGCCGTCTGCCTGCGAAATACGCTTTCTATGCCCGCACGGCTCATGCGCCCGCCGGCGCCGAAGCCCGGCAAACGCATCCTCTTAGAGCGCATCACGCCGCTCTGGTCGCGCCTGAGCTTCGCCCAGAAGGCCAGCGCCCGCAATGTGTTCCGTTATAAGAAGCGCATGTTCATGACCGTCTTCGGCATCGGTGCCTGCATGGGCCTGTTACTGGTCGGCTTCGGCCTGCGCGACTCGATCCTGGATATCGCGAAGTACCAGTACCGCGAGATCTTCCGCTACGACGCATTGGCCCTGACGGACCGAAAGAATTCGACCGAGGCGGAATGGAAGGAATTTACCGATCATTTGGATACCACAGAAGGTATCACCGGCTATAAATTTATACATTCGGAATATAAGGACGTAGCTTCCGAGCAGGTGCGCCGCGAAGCCACGCTTTTGGTACCCGAAAACGCAGAGCAGCTCCGCGAATTCTTCGATATGCGCGACCGTAAGACGAAGGATCCCGTGGAATTCCCGACGGAGACCGGTCATGTGGCGGTCAATGAAAAACTGGCGCGGATGTTGGAGCTGAAGGCGGGGGATAGCCTGCGCATCTACACAGATGAAGTAAACTATAAAGAGGTCATTATTGACAGCATCTACGAAAACTATATCCTGCACTATGTGTGCATGAGCAGCGAGACCTATAAGTCGCTGTTCGGAGAAACACCCGATTATGCGACATTGTGGATGAACACAAGCGATCAGAGCACCGAGTTCGAGAACGCGCTGGCGGCGGGGCTGCTGGAGCATTCGGCCTGCATGGGCGTGCAGATGACGACAGCCCTGCAGGATAAGATCGACCGCATGCTGAAGAGCCTGAACCTGGTCGTTGTCGTGCTGATCGTGTCCGCCGGCCTGCTGGCGTTCGTTGTGCTGTACAACTTGAATAATATCAATATCACGGAGCGCCGCCGCGAGATGGCGACGATCAAAGTGCTCGGCTTCTTCGACGGCGAGGTGGCGGCCTATGTTTACCGGGATAGCGTCCTGCTGACCCTGTTCGGCTGCATCTTCGGTGTCTTTTGCGGCTACGTCCTGCACCGTTTCGTCATCGAGACGGTGGAGATCGACCTGATGATGTTCGGCCGCCACATATCCTTTATGAGCGTGGTCTTCAGCATCCTGCTGACGATCGTATTCTCCGTGATCGTCCAGTTGATCATGTACCGCAAACTGCGGAAGATCGACATGGTCGAATCCTTACAGAGCGTGGAATGATGTATAGAATTTGAACTTTTTCTTACTATTTCGTAAAGTCAAAGACAAAGCAAAATAAATATGCTATAATAGTCTTGTGAGAATGATCGGAGAGGAGAGAAAGTATGTCGAAATATGCCGTGATCACAGGAGCATCGAGCGGGATCGGTGCCGAATTTGCCCGACAGTTGTCGGCGTTGGGATATGAGACGATACTGGTCGCTCGCCGCGCAGACCGTTTACGCAGTCTGCAGGATGAATTGACCGCTCCTTCGAAGGTCGTCGAGGCGGATCTGTCCGTGCGCTCGGGATGTATGCGCGTGATGGACGCTTTGGAAGATCAAAACGTTGAGGTATTCATCAACTGTGCCGGATTCGGGGATTGCGGCAAGTTTATCGAGACTGACGAGGAGAAAGAATCCTCCATGGTGGATGTGAATATCAAAGCCGTTCATTTTTTCACAAAACGTGTGCTGAAATATTTTAGGGAAGAACGACAGGGTAAGGGATATCTTTTGAATGTGGCTTCATCGGCGGGACTGCTGCCGGCGGGCCCCTACATGGCGACCTACTACGCGACGAAGGCATATGTGACCAGCCTGACCCGCGCGGTCAGCTATGAGATGAAGCAGGAAAAAAGTCCGGTCTACGTCGGGTGTCTGTGTCCCGGACCGGTGAATACGGAATTCAACGACGTGGCCAATGTCTCCTTCACGCTTCCAGGCATCTCTGCCGAGGCGTGCGTTTCCTATGCGATCAAAAAGATGTTTCAGAAGAAAACAGTCATCGTCCCGTCGCTGCGCATGAAAGTTGCAGTGACTGCCGGACGGCTTCTGCCGCAGAGCCTGGTCATCCCCATGACCGCGCGCCAGCAGAAGAAAAAACTAGGATAGGTCCGTGTAGCGGACCCCGTACAAGGAGGTAATCAATGGCGGAACCCCATAATGAAGCGGATGAGTGGAAGACCATCATGTTTCTCTATAATTCCGCGCTGAAGCAGGTTAACGCGAAGATCGAGATCCTCAACGAGGAGTTCATCAATGTACATAACTACAACCCGATCGAACATGTAAAGACGCGTATCAAATCTGCGGAAAGTATCGTAAAAAAACTGAAAAAGCAGGGCCATGACGTGACCATCGAAAACATGGTGCGTTACGTGCATGACATCGCAGGCATTCGAATCATCTGTTCCTTCACATCGGACATTTACAAGATCGCGGACATGATCAGCAATCAGAACGATGTGCGGGTATTGATCATAAAGAATTACATCGATAACCCGAAACCGAACGGCTATAAGAGCTACCACATGGTGGTGTCCGTTCCGATCTATCTGTCGGACGGCCCCGTAGAAACGAAGGTCGAGATCCAGATCCGTACCATCGCGATGGACTTCTGGGCCAGCCTCGAACACAAGATCTACTACAAGTACGAGGGCAATGCACCCGATCATATCCAGAACGAACTCTTTGAGTGCGCGACGATGATCAACATGCTGGATAATCGTATGTTCCTCCTCAACGAGGAAATCAAGAAAAACGATGCAAAGAATGCCTCGCTGCAAGGCACCGCGGAGCGCGCGGCATACTCATAACTGAATAGTAAGGAAGTGCAGTCGATTATTCGACTGCACTTTTTGTATGAGTAGGTCTATTCGACCATTCGACCATGGGACTTAGGCTGGGGTCCTCGGGGCCCCAGGCGGTCTCTGCGTGGCTTCTACGCAGCTTCTACGCGGTCTCTGCGCGGTCTCTGCGCGGCTTTTTTACGCGCAACCTGGGGAAAATGGAAGATATGCGCGTAAGGAAGCAAGCTGGGGCGGGGTGGTGTTACGCGCAAATCGGAGGAAAATGGCGACCCTGCGCGTAAGAAAGCAAGCTTGGACAGGTCGATCTTACGCGCAACCTGGAGGAAATGGCTGGCCTGCGCGTAAGGAAGCAAGCTTGGTCAGGTTGCTTTTACGCGCAACCTGGAGGAAATGGCTGGCCTGCGCGTAAGGAAGCAAGCTTGGTCAGGTTGCTTTTACGCGCAACCTGGAGGAAACGGCTGGCTTGCGCGTAGGGAGGCAAGTAGAGGGGGTTCAATCTTACGCGCAAAGTGGGGGGAACAGCAAACCTGCGCGTAAGGAAGCAAGCTTGAGTGGGTCAATCTTACGCGCAACCTGGAGAAAATAGCTAGCTTGCGCGTAGAAAAGCGAGCTAGGTCAGGTCGCTTTTACGCGCAACCTGGAGGAAATGGCTGGCCTGCGCGTAAGGAAGCCCCCACGCGTAACAACGAACCGGGGCCGGGGGACAATAATCAAATTCAGTAAGAAGGGAGTGATCATCATGGAGGATTACAGAAGCAAGTTAGAGGAGCAGTTAAAGGAAATCGAGGCTTTGCTAGAGAAATCAAACAGGAAATTGGAGGAGTTGCGATCGGTGCCAGATCATGGAATAAGAATCCATAAGAGTAACGGACGTGATCAGTATGAGTTGATCAACAAAACGACAGGCGAGAAACGTTATGTGAAGGCGGCCGACGTCCAGTCGTTGCGTGGCATAGCCCAGAAGGAGTATGAAAAGAAGATAAGCAAGGAATTAATGGCGATGAAGCAAGGCTTAGAATCGTTTTTACAGAATTACGATGTTCGAAAACTGAATGAGGTTTATGAGTGTATGGCGAATGGAAGAAAAGCGTTGATTGATCCTCTGATCGAAACCGATGACATGTTTGTAGATCGTTGGCAAAGCGTTGTATATGATGATCTGAAGTTTTTCGATGAATCCGAGCTATTCACGTGTAACGGGGTACGTGTACGTTCCAAATCTGAACTGATCATAGCAAATATGCTAGAACAATATGGCATTCCATATAAGTATGAAAAACCGCTGTATTTAAGGGGTGTGGGGGACGTTCGGCCGGATTTCAGTTGCTTGAACATGAGATCGAGAAAAGAGGTGATCTGGGAACATTTTGGAATGATGGACAATGTGTCGTATGTAAACAAAAACGTGACTAAACTGGCCTGTTACCACCAGAATGGCTTTTATGTCGGAGAGAACCTGATAACGACATTTGAAACATCACAAAACCAGATCGGTTCCAAGCTTATCAAAGGGATGATCGAACATTACTTGCTGTAGCGGAGCAGTCCGTAATTTCATTGACAGAAGCGGCGGTTTGGGATAAAATGATTCTGGGGTTATGGCGATCTGTCCGCGGGGCGGGTGAAGCCGTAAACCGACAGAATTGTTTTTGAAATGAGGCGACGCAGCATGCAGACGGAAGTGATCGCGATCACATCGAAGGATGATGAAGAGTTAAAGCGTGCCGGGGCGGTGATCCGTGCCGGTGGTTTGGTCGCATTTCCCACGGAGACCGTGTACGGGCTTGGGGGCAATGCGCTCGATGCCGATGCTTCCCGCCGTATCTACGCGGCGAAGGGACGCCCTTCCGACAACCCGCTGATCGTCCATATTTCGGATTTTTCACAAGTATATATGCTGGCGGAGGATGTGCCGGAGACGGCGCGGAAACTGGCGGATGCCTTCTGGCCGGGACCGCTGACCATGATCCTGCCGAAGTCGGAACTGGTTCCGGAAACGACGACGGGCGGGCTACAGACCGTGGCCCTTCGGATGCCGAACCATCCGGCGGCTTTGGGACTGATCGAGCAGGCGGGTGTGCCTATTGCGGCGCCCTCGGCAAACCGCTCGGGACGGCCCAGCCCAACGACGGCGGCCCATGTTTTCGAGGACATGAACGGGAAGATCCCTATCATCCTGGATGGCGGGGAGGTTGAGATCGGCGTCGAGTCGACCATTGTGGACCTGACCGGAGAGAAGCCCATGGTACTGCGCCCGGGGTACATTTCTCGCAAGATGTTGCAGGAAGTGCTCGAGACAGAGGTGGAGCTGGATCCCGCGATCGTGGTGAAGACGGTGAAGGCCTGCGAGCCCGAGACGAAGGTGACGAACGAAGCAGCCGAAACGAAGGGGCCGAACGGAGCCGCCGAGACGAAGAATTTGAACGGCGAACCCGATCCGCAGAAGCCGAGTGGTGCAGCCGCAACGAAGGAACCGGAAGCCGAGGCGCAGCATTTGCGGCCGCGTGCGCCGGGGATGCGTTACCGACATTACGCGCCGAAGGCGCCGCTGATCCTGGTGCAGGGTCCCGCGGAGGCGGTGACGGCCTATATTCTGAAGCAGATCGAAGAAGAAAAAAATAAGCCCATCGGGGTGCTCTGCTCGGCTCAGACAGCGCATGTGTATAAGGATGCGCGGCGAGTGGTCGTTGCAGGCGCGTTCGGCGATCTGCCGGCGTTGGCGCACAATCTGTACGCAGACCTGCGTGACTTCGATGAGGTGGACATTGACCGCATCTACGCGGAAGACTTTGGTATCGCGGAGGATGCGAACCTGAAGGAGGCCTTGGAGAATCGTATGATGAAGGCCGCCGGAGGACATATCGTAACGGTAGGATAGAATTATGCTGGATTTTCAACGGATCGTGTTCATATGCATGGATAATACTTCCGGAAGCATCATGGCCGAATCGATTTTCAACAGTGTTATGGAACAGTTGGATCCATCGCAGCGGATCGGCGTTTGCTCCCGCGGCCTGGTGGTCCTGTTTCCCGAGCCCTTAAATCCCGGCGTGGAGCAAGTGCTTACGGAGAACCATCTGAAGATCTCGAAGGAGCATTCCGAGGAGATCGCGGCGCGCGACGTCGCGGGCGGCGAGACCTTGCTGCTGTGCATGACCGACCGCGAAAAGAAGATGACGAAAGAGCGTTTCCCGACCGTGCTGAACCTCTACACATTGAGTGAATTTGCCGGCGAGCAGGGCGAGATGCGGATGCCGTTCGGCAACGACATGGAAGCCTACGGCGAGGCGTTCGAGCGTATGGACATGCTGGTAAAACTGACCGTTCAGCGTCTGGTAGGCACGGGGCGTAGCGAAGAGACAGACGAAACAGATAAAGAATTCATATTCGGTAAGACCGAAGGAAAGGTGGAAATAAGCAATGATAGCATTAGGCAGTGATCACGGCGGTTTCGCCCTGAAGCAGGAGATCATCAAACACTTAGAGGAGCAGGGGATCGCATACCGCGATTTCGGCTGCTATGACGAGTCATCGGTACATTATCCCATCTACGCAAAGGAAGTAGCGAAGGCTATCCTGGCCGGCGAATGTGAGAAGGGCATCCTCGTATGTTCGACGGGTCTGGGTATCTCGATGGCGGCGAACCGTTTCGCAGGCATCCGCGCGGCAGTCTGCACCGACACATTCTGTGCGAAGATGACGCGCCTGCACAATAATGCAAACGTTCTGTGCCTGGGCGGCCTGGTCGTAGGAAAAGGTCTGGCGATGGATATCGTCGACACCTTCCTCACCACCGAGTTTTCCAACGGAGAGCGCCACATCCAGCGCATCCAGATGATCGAGAACGACTAGGAGGTCCTATGAAACGGCAAGATTACATATCCTGGGACGAGTATTTCATGGGCGTGGCCATGCTGGCCGCCATGCGCTCGAAGGATCCGGGGACGCAGGTCGGCGCCTGCATCGTCAGCCCGGAAAATAAGATCCTGACCGTCGGATACAACGGTTTCCCCATCGGCTGCTCGGACGATGAGTTCCCGTGGGATCGCGAGGCGGAGGATCCGTACGACACGAAGTATCAGTATGTGACCCATGCGGAGATGAACGCGATCTTGAATTTCCGCGGCGGCCGCCTGGATGACGCGCGCGTATACGTTACGCTCTTCCCGTGCAATGAGTGCACGAAGGCGATCATCCAGTCCGGTATCAAGGAGATCATCTACAATTGCGATAAATACGCCGACACGCCGTCCATTCGCGCTAGCAAGCGCATGCTGGACGCTGCGGGCGTGAAATATCGCCAGTACGAAGCCGGCGGGCGGTTCATCGAACTGCACCTGTAGTCGAGGCGGGCAGGGGAGATGTGATACATTTTCCCTGCTTTTTTGATTTTTGTTGTAGGAATGGGAGGGGCCCTTCCGTTCCCTAATTGAAGATATCTTTTTACCCCTATGGGAGGAACCCAAATTGACGCTTTGTTTGATGGCGTTTGATACGCCGGTAGAGAAGAATTTATTTACCAAACTCTACGAACGGTATCAGTACTACATGCTCTATCTAGCCAATGGTATCCTGCAGAATCACTCATTGGCGGAGGATGCAGTCCAAGATGCTTTTCTTACATTAACCCGATACATGGACCGCGTGGAGGACGTGGAGTCCCCGAAGACGCGCAACTTCCTGGCGACGATCACGAAGAGTCGCGCCGTCGACCTGCTGCGTAAGGAGAAACGGTACATGGAAGCGGCGGACATCGACGAGGAAGGATATCGGATCGAGAGTAAGGACGAACAGCCGCTGGAGCAGCTGATCCGGGAGTCGGAACACGCACAGTTGCGTGCGTGCATCAAAAAACTGACGCCGGAGCACCAGACGGTTTTGGAATTAAAATATGTGCACGGGCTGAAGGAACGTGAGATCGCAGACCTTTTGGGCATACCGACGAAGACGGCCGGGATGCGGATCCTGCGGGCGCGTGAGAAACTTCGGACCATGCTGACCGGAAAGGAGGAGTAAGTCATGATGAACGAAGACGAATTGATGAAACAGGCGTTGGAAGACGAACTGGAAGATTCTTATCAGGAATACCTGACGCATGCGCTAAAGGGCGAGACGCAGGACCTGATGCAGACGAGCTCCGAATATCGGCATAATATGGAGGAACTGTGCCGCGAGTCAGAACATCTGGATACAAAGGTCGTTCCGATCCGGCCGATCGCGAAGAAGAAGATCTATCTGTATGCGAAGATCGCTTCCGGTCTGGCGGCCGCAGCTGCTGTGCTCTTGGTATGTGTGCTCGGCGTGAACATGATCATGAATAAAAACGATGCATCCAACAAAGCCAACGATCAGGTCGATGGTACTTACCGTGAGATCGCGCAGAACATGACGGATGAACAAAGTGTGATCGGTGCGGGCGGAGATACGAAAACCGCGGCGCCGCTGGCTACGTCAGCTATGATCGAAGACAATAAGAATGAGGTCACCACTTCCACTCTGCAGATCGGCCTGCCGCCCGAAGTCGTCGCCGCCTCGGTTGAAGATTCCGCCAGCCCGACTGGGGAGATAAAAATCTATAGGGCGAACTTTTTAACCGCTCGAGCCGGCATAGAAATGAACGGGATCGACTCGATCCCCGGGGCCACGACCGAGCATAACCTGACGATCCCGACCCGCAAAGGTAAGGATGAGGGAGACCCGCTTGCCGAAGAAAAGAGGGAGAATGAAAACAGCGTAGCATTGTCCCAGGTCGAGGTATTCCTCCCGAAGCAGGGGGGGATCCTTCCCGGAGCGATCCGATCGGCTTACATTGAGAAGGACCGGATATCCTATTCCGAGATATCGAGAGAAGAGTTAGAAGACGGCGCGCGGGTCGTACTGGAATTGTCCACCGATCTCGCTGTTGAAGCGGAGCCGGGCGCGAACCGAAATATCCTGTTGATCGTGTTCTACGGGAACAATGATATACTTCTGACTTATCAGATCCAGTGATCCCAAACGAGAGTTAAAAAAGATAGGATCGAACTATAAATGCATAACGCTTGCGTACGGTTGTTTCCGTATGCAAGCGTTTCTGCTTTTTCTTGACTTTTTCGCCTCAAAATTCTATAATGTATACGGGTAAGTGTCGAAAAACCCGGGAAGTAAGGAAACAGGGATATGGCATACGAAAAAGGAACAGTAACGCGCCAGGCACCGTCCATCGCGGACCTGGAGAAAGACCTGAACTATTACAGGGTCGAATTAGAAGTCGTACAGCTGAAAAAAGCCGAAGCGATCACGTTTTCATTGAAGATGGTGCTTCTGATCATCGTGGCAGCAGCCCTTTCGATCTTCGCTGACACAGTCTTGATGAAGAAAGAGGCGCTCCATATATTCGGGATCATTCTCATCGTGTTCTGCATCGCAGCGGTAGGCTTCGGTCTGCTGATGCTGATCCAGCGTGTTCCGATGATCGTATCCCAGCGCCACGTGGATACCGGCGTGATGATGCCGCCCGCCAGATTGATCTTTGAGTATAAGCGCATCATCGACGATAAGGAGAAGCTCCTGGCGCAGGCACGCGCGGCAGAGGAGCGGATGGAGCTGGATGCCGAAGCACGTAAGCTTGAGTTCGAAGCGGAACGCCAGGTGATGGAGGTGCAGTTCGGAGTCGGAGAGAACATCCGGCTAGGCGACGAAAGCGGGATCTCGATGGATGACGATCTGGGACCGACCCTCTCGCTGGAGGATGCATTGTCCGAGATCGAGAACTTTAAGGACGAGGAAGAAGAAACACAAAGCTAAGAGTCATCAGGGGAAGTAAAATGGCTATTTTAGGGGATCGTGTTGCACAGCAACAGTATTTGATACGTAAGGAGGCACTGGATAAACAGGAATATGCTCTGAAGGACGCCGAGCGGGACCACGGGCGTTATCGTTTGTGGTTTATCGCCAGTCTGGTCATCATGTTGGGCCTGTATTATCTGACGAACATACAGGATGTCTTCGAGATCGATAAGATCAAGAAGGATAATTCCATGGAATACGCCCTGTTTATGGGGAGTTTCTCTATGGTCATGGTCTGGGTCTATGTTACCTATGCCGTGATCGTGTTCTTCGGTGTGATCGCTTGTGTCGGACTGTACCGTACGATGGTCGTGCGGGACGGAGAGACCGGACGCCGGATGTTTTACGTTTCCTATGTCAAACTCCAGAAGCAACGGATCCTGCAGGCACGCGAGGCGATGGTTGAACAGAAGAGCCGCGCCCGTGAGGAGCGAGAACGCATCGAGATGGCGGAGAAACTGCAGATGGACAGTTTCATTGCGATGAAGAACCGCAATGACGGCCAGATGGCGACGGATGACTTGAAGCCGAAGGCGGATGGTATCGCCCGGGATGCCAGCGGAAACCTGGTCATTCCGATCGAGGATGCGATCCGTTCCATCTATGGCGAAGACGAAGATACAGAGTAAGGGGTTGTGTGTAGATATGGATGAAACCGGAATCAGCAAAGCCGAACAGGTCACCCTGTTAAAGGGGCTGATCGAAGAGGGAGTCCGGCAGAAACGGGAGATCGTTTTCAAACATCGGGAAGCGCAGGAAGAGATGCTACGTTATGGTATCCTGCTCGCGTTTCTCGTAAGCATCAGTTTGGTGAGCATTCTCCGGGATGCTTTGATCGCCCACGGGATTAAGAGTGGAGATGCCTCGCAAGTGGTGGCCGGATTTACCTTCGGTGGCTTGCTGGACATTTTCTATCTGATCCTCGGGCTCATAGCGCTGGCTTTCATATATAAGTGTGCGGTCGCATTTTCGAAGTATTCGAGTCCGATCCGCATGAAGGACGGCACCGAGCTTCCTTTTAGGGAGGCGGCGGCCGCGATCGACAGTATGACGAAGCGGAACTTCCGCAAACTCATCGAGATCCGCCAGGGTATGACACCCGCGGAGATGGATGCCACACGTATGGAACCGTATCGTTTCGACACGGTAAATACGGGATATTACGGGGATGCCGTACGGCTGACGGTCCCCCAGATCGAGAAGAACAAAGAAGAGATCAACGAGAAACGTTCGATCGTGGTCCGGGATCTGGAAGAGATCCAGGTCCATCGGAAGACGAACTGGCAGTTGATGGTCATTGCGATCGTGATCGCGGTGGTTTCCCGAATCCTGGATGGACCGATCGCAAACTATTTTCCGACGTATGTTTGGAAGGTTTGGATGGTACTTTCGTATCTGATGTTTTATGGCGGTATCATCGTTGCGATATTCTACGGCATCCGTTATCTCTACGAAAAGAGGGAGAACCGATTGGTTCCGTCGATCGCATTGATCGACCAGTATGAGAACTCGATCGAAAACTATAACTACCTTCTGACCGATATTGAATTTATGCTCGTCTGTGCACAGCGTCGTAAAGACCCGACTTGGAATAAGCCGGTGATCGATATGACCGAGACGAAGACAATCTCCATGGCGGAACTGACCGAGGCGGTCGCGGAAGCGGAGCGTACGAAGGATGCACAGCAGGAACCGAATATGGAGGTTCGGTCCGGGCAGACAGATCCGAAGACGTCCCAGAAGGAGAATCCTTACGATCTTTCCTATGGAAGCGTCGGGACCGATTATGATCTCGTCGGTTCATTTACCTCGTCCGAGGTAGAGCCGATCGATCTAATGCCGAACATCAAAAGTCCGGTGGAGCCAGAGGCTAAACCTTCCGGTGTGCAGATGGAGGGAAATGCCGAAGCTACGGAGCCAATTGCGGCGGACGATGCGAAGGCGGCTGAGACATTGACCGAGGAAGCAAACGCGGCCGATGCAGCGGAGCCGGCGACCGAGGCTGCGCCTGACGAAAAGAGCGAAAAAGCTGCTGCAGATGAGCAGAAAAAACTGGAGGAATATATGCGGGATTTGAAGAGAAAAGCACAGGAAGAGGCGGATTTTTCCGCCGAATTGGAAAACGAGATGGAGAGGATCCGTCAGATGCCACAGGAGGAGATCGTCGAAGAAAAAGAGGTAGCTCCCCAGCATCCGGCCAGCAGTAATCTGTTCTATTATCCGACGGCGACCACGCGCGAGCAGACACCGTTTGAGGATCAGAATGATGAAGGAAACAGTTACATCAACCATTCTGCCCACGCGGCTGAAGCATTGGCGGATGATGAGCATGCGGCATTCCGGCATCGAACCGGTGGTGAGAAGGATAAATACAACTATGACGGCCGACCGAAGAAGGCTACTGTACTTCGGCGTGCGGCGATGTCCACCGATCAGGATCCGGTAGATACTTCCGATTTTCCGAAGGAAGAGACTCCGATCCGTCCCGCACACGAAGAGCCTAAGGTGGAGGAGAAGAAAACCACCTTGCGTACCAGCGACGAATTCGAAGCTTCCATGACTGAGCATATGCGCTCCCTTCAGGAGGATTACGGCAAGCAGGATGTTTCTGCACGCGAAGTAGGAAGGGCATCGACAGGCCAGGGTTCCCACGTTCGCATGGACCGCGAACAGGGCCTCACCATCTCGCTGGAAGATGCGCTGAAGGATCTTGAGTCGTATACGGACGATGAAGAATAGGAAAAACGGGAATTGAGTAACGAATCATGAATTTGGATTTTGCTAAGCATCAACAACAGCTTCAGGAAGTGCACAGGAAACTGGTGGATCATGAAGAGGAATATGCGAACGCAGTAAAAACGCACGAAAAACAAGGCCATAACATTTTGGTGTGTACGATCGTGATCGTGGCACTGGTGGCTGTGACCGCATTGTTTCGTATGATGGATGACAACGTCGACGTGGATCTGGCGAAAAAACAAGGCGGAGGCATCGGGGAGATGACCCTGGTGGGTTACGGACTTACATCCGTCGCGAAATACCTGATGTACGCCGGTATCGTAGCTCTGGGCGTCATTATTATCCTGAATCTGCGCAGGCGATTTTATTACATTGACCCGGTCAGCCGGGATAATCAAAGTTATGCGCAGTTCGTGATCCTTCAGGAAGAAGCGATCCGAAAACTTCGGGTGGAAGAGAAGAAACTCGAAGAAGAGGCGAGGGCCATGGAGCAGGCCGCGAAGCAGGCGGCATTGGCCGACGACAGACAGACGTTCGGTGAGCGACCGGAAGAGAACGTGTTCTCCGATACCGGCGTGATGGACGGAGTCAGCAATACAGACGGAGATCTGGTGCTATCCATAGAAGATGCATGGGACAGCATCCAAGAGGAGGATGAATATGAAAATAAACAAGAATAATCTGAAAGATGTTGATCTGCAGCGGATCAAAAAGATGGTTTCAAATCTGGAGATCGCGCGTGTAGAGATCAAAAAGAACCGCGTTCGGGAGATCTTACGCGTTGTTTTCTATGTTGTGCTCGTATTTGCCTTATTCTTCTCATGGGCAGTTTCGGACTTCATGGACGAATATCGGCAGAATGACATGGCAATTGTGGCGAATATGTTCGGTACACTGATCATTCTTCTGTTGATCGCCCTCGTTGTGCTGATCATCATGACCGTTCGCCGTATCTTCGTTGTTTACGATCCGTACAACAACCAGTGGCTTCGGTATGAGCATGTTATAAAGAAGTATGACGAGAAGATCAAGAGACAGCAGATGATCCTGGATCTGGCAGAAGGCAAAAAGGTTTCTTCGGAAGCGCTGAACGAGAATGGCGAGAAGATCGATGTGGAGATCCTCAATCAGGAACTGGACGAACCGGTGAAGGAATGGAAGGTTTTCGAAGAAGAGGGCGAGGTCATCTACGAGGAAGTTATCCACGATTCGACGACCATGTCGATGGAAGAAGTTGCCGAACTGCTGCGTGAAGACGACTAAGCTCCGACTGTGAAAAAATGTAAAAAAGTTGCAAACATGTGCTTGACATCTGCTTGCGGCTGTTATATAATCCTTTAATGTGACGTCTTCTGCGAAGAAGCCGCCCGATATACCATGCCCCGGAATATCAGGCCAGCATCTGCAGATCACGAAACGAAGAAAATGACTGACAAGAACACGGTTCATCCCGTGCTACCATAATGGAGGTTAACCAATGAAGAGTTTCATGGCCAGTCCGGCTACGATTGAAAGAAAATGGTATGTAGTTGATGCAGCCGGTTGTACACTGGGACGTTTGACATCCGGTGTTGCCGCTGTTTTAAGAGGAAAGAATAAGCCTACTTTTACACCTCACATCGATACAGGTGACTACGTGATCGTTATCAACGCTGATAAGATCAAGGTTACCGGTAAGAAACTGGATCAGAAGATCTATTACAACCACTCCGATTATCCGGGTGGTATGAGAGAAACAACCTTAAGAGAAATGTTGGCAAAGAAGCCTGAGAAGGTGATCGAGCTTGCCGTACACGGTATGCTTCCGAAGGGACCTTTGGGCAGACAGATGATCAAGAAGCTTCACGTTGTAGCTGGTGCTGAGCATCCTTACGCAGCACAGAAGCCCGAAGTTTTGACATTCTAATTGAGGTTGAAAGGAGAGTAATAAGATGGCAGATAAGTTTTACGGCACAGGCAGAAGAAAGAAGAGCATTGCCCGTGTATATATTACGCCCGGTACAGGTGTTGTAACGATCAACAAGCGTCCTATGGACGAGTACTTCGGCCTTGAGACCTTGAAGGTTATCGTTCGTCAGCCCCTGGCAGCAACCGAGAACACCGAGAAGTTCGACGTACTCGTAAACGTACGCGGCGGTGGTATATCCGGCCAGGCTGGTGCGATCCGTCACGGCATCGCAAGAGCACTCTGCAAGGCAGACGCTGAATTCCGTCCCGTTCTTAAGAAGGCAGGTTTCCTGACCCGTGATCCTCGTATGAAGGAAAGAAAGAAATACGGACTCAAGGCAGCGAGACGCGCGCCTCAGTTCTCTAAGAGATAATTATATTGCAATCAATAGAAGCCTCCCCACACGTGGGGAGGTTTTTTGATTGCAATCTCACTATCGTGAGAAGCGGAGGCCTCCTCAGCATAGCCTCGAAGGTCTCCGCTAAAAACGTGCCACCGGCACGTTTTCTTAACGCTACGACAGTTCAGCAAGAGATAATTTCATCCTTGAATATACTCAAACCCCTGGAAAATCAAAGCTTTCCGGGGGTTTTTTATGTCGAATCTTTTTGAGGGGTTTTGAAGGCTTTTGACGGGTTTTGATCAAAAAAACCGTGTTACAAGAGGGGTCAACACCCTGTTTTTGTTACAAAAAGGGTCAAATGAAGGAGCGAAAGAAGTAAAAATCAGTCAAGTCCTAAATAGTGTGTAAAATAGTTTCCAGGTGATTGGTAGATTGCAAGAGGAATAATCAGTTTCAATGCTGTTGTTATGCTGCCAAGACCTTCTGCTGTTCTCTGGCTGTGTTTCTAAGTCGAAATTCCAGGTTTTCAAGTTCAGCGTACTCCGCTTTCTTGAAGTGTAAACGACTTATCGTAAGATATTTCGCGTTCTCCTCCAACAGCACGCTTCCCATCAGCCGGTTCA
>JAFYGB010000007.1 GCA_017543445.1 Lachnospiraceae bacterium
CATTTCCGGATATTTTGCACAGTACTCAGCGAACATAGCTTCCCATGCTGCCTGCGCCTTAGCGCCCTTCTGTGCCTTTTCTTTGTAGTTTGCATAAACTTCCTCGGGAACGAAGAACGGCTCCTGAGACGGCCATCCCAGGTTCTCCTTCAGAGCAGCTACATTGTCCACGCCGAGAGGCTCGCCGTGTGCGCTGGCCTTACCCTGCTTAGCCGGGCAGCCATAACCGATCTGAGTCTTTACGATGATGAAGGAAGGCTTTGTCTTCTCAGCCTTTGCAGCTTCGATCGCCTTACCGATCTCTTCGAGGTTGTTTCCGTCCTCAACTGTGAGGGTCTGGAAACCGAATGCCTGCATACGCATCTCAACGTTCTCGGTAAATGCGATGTCGGTGCTACCTTCGATGGAGATCTTGTTGGAATCGTAAAGAACGATCAGCTTCGAGAGGCCTAAGGTTCCCGCAAGGGAGAATGCTTCGGAGGAGATACCCTCCATCATGCAGCCGTCGCCGCCGAGAACGAAGGTGTAGTGATCTACTACCGGGAAGTTCTCTTTGTTGAAAGTTGCAGCAAGGTGTGCCTCAGCGATCGCCATACCAACTGCCATACCCATACCAGCGCCTAAGGGACCGGTGGTTGCTTCAACGCCGCGGGTATGCTTATACTCCGGATGTCCCGGGGTCAGAGAGCCATCCTGACGGAACTGCTTGAGATCCTCAACGGTCAGGCCGTAGCCGAACAGATGAAGAAGTGAATACAAAAGGGTCGAACCATGTCCGCCGGACAGGATGAAACGGTCGCGGTTAGCCCACTCGGTGTCAGCCGGGTTGTGGTTCATATGATTTGCCCAAAGCTCGTAAGCCATGGCAGCGGAGCCGAGGGGAAGTCCCGGGTGACCGGAATTAGCCTTCTGGACCGCATCAGCGGCAAGCACACGAATGGCGTTTACCGACTGCATTTCGATATTGCTCATGTCTGTATCCTCCTGGTTATTGATCGGTCGATTATTCACCGAATACGGCAATGTAGTCCTTCTTGAACTTCTCGATGCCCTGTGTGGTCAGCGGGTGGTTGATCATCTGCATCAGAACGTTGTAAGGTACGGTTGCGATGTCAGCGCCTGCAGCTGCGCAGTCGATAACGTGGATCGGGTTACGTACGCTTGCAGCGATGATCTCGGTCTCGATGCCGTGCAATGCAAAGATGTCAGCGATGGACTGGATCAGATCGATACCAGGCATGGAGATGTCGTCCAGACGGCCCAGAAACGGGGAAACGTAGGTAGCGCCTGCTCTTGCAGCAAGAAGTGCCTGTGCTGCGGAGAAGATCAGGGTAACGTTCGTCTTGATGCCCATCTTCTTACAAGCCTTTGTAGCCTTCAGACCTTCTGCGGTCATCGGGATCTTAACGACCATATTCGGGTGGATGGCTGCGATCGCCTTAGCTTCCTCGATCATGGTCTCAGCGTCAACGGTGGTAGCCTTAACTTCGCCGCTGATGGGGCCGTCAACGATGGTGGTGATCTCCTTAATTACCTCGTTGAAATCTCTGCCTTCCTTTGCGATCAGAGAGGGGTTCGTGGTAACACCACAGATGATGCCCATGTCATTGGCCTTGCGAATCGCTTCAACGTCCGCTGTGTCGATAAAAAACTTCATAAAATTACCTCCGGTAAAATATTAAATTATTGGATTTCCGATCGGAGCTTAAGTGGGCATGGAACCGCCCCGGACCTCCGAGCGACATTACTACTATTGTATCTTTTTTTTGCCATTCTTGCAAGTCAAAAATGGTGCATTTTCGGTCAATTCTTTTTCTCCTGACCATAGTATGCATTCGGGCCGTGCTTACGCAGGAAATGCTTCGCGATAATGTACTGCCCCGCCGGCTGCATATCCGGGTTGATCATAAGTGCCTGCGCCGCCATCATTGCCACCTGCTCCAGCACTGCGGAATTGTAGACTGCCTCTTCGGGCGTTTTACCCCAGGTGAACGGACCGTGGCTTTTGCACAGCACGCCCGGCGTGTGGATCGGGTTCTTCTCGGCAAATGCTTCTTTGATCACGGTCGCGGTGTGGAATTCGTACGCTTCATTGATCTCCTCTTCGGTCAGATCACGTGTGCACGGGATCTCTCCGTAGAAGTAATCGGCATGCGTGGTCCCGTACGCCGGGATGCCGCGGCCTGCCTGCGCCCACGATACCGCCCACGGCGAATGCGTGTGCACAACGCCGCCGATCTGCGGCCATGCCTTATACAGTTCCAGATGGGTCGGTGTGTCCGATGAAGGGCGCAGATCGCCCTCCACCGTCTTACCGGTCATGAGATCCAGAACGACCATGTCTTCTGCCTTCATCGTCTCATACGGCACACCGCTCGGCTTGATCACAACGAGACCCTTTTCGCGGTCAATGCCGCTCACATTGCCCCAGGTGTAGATCGCCAGCTTGCGGTTAAACAGTTCCATATTCGCCTCGTAAACGCGGCGCTTCAATTCATCCAACATTCTCATTCACTCCTTATGCAAGTGCGTATTTTTACTGCGCATTGTCCTGCGGGATCTCCTGACGGATCTCCTTCGTCTCGATCTCCTTTGTGATCGCTGCGATGAACTCATCCAGCGGCTTCACGCCCTCGTCACCGGCAAAACGGCTGCGAACGGCAACGGTACCGTCCTCGGATTCCTTCTGGCCCACAACGAGCATGTAAGGGATCTTATCGAGACGAGCCTCGCGGATCTTATAGCCGATCTTCTCGGAACGATGGTCTACGGTGCAGTCAATGTGTGCCTTCTTCAGCTTCGCAGCTACCTCGAAAGCGTAATCCTCGAATTTATCGGAGATGGGCAGTACACGAACCTGCTCCGCGCACATCCAGGTCGGGAACTTACCTGCATAGTGCTCGATGAGCCATGCCAGCGTTCTCTCGTAGCAGCCCAGGGAGGTTCTGTGAACGACCCAAGGACGTACCTTCTCGCCCTTCTCGTCGATGTAGTACATACCGAACTTCTCGGCAGCAGCGCAGTCGAGCTGAACGGTGATCATGGTATCTTCCTTACCGTAAACGTTCTTCGCCTGGATATCGATCTTCGGACCATAGAAGGCTGCCTCGCCCTCTGCCTCAGTGAACTGGATACCCTTCTTGATCATAACGTCACGCAGGTACTTCTGCGTATTCTCCCAGTACGCGTCGTCGCCCAGGTACTTCTCGCGGTTCACCGGATCCCACTTGGACAGGCGGTAGCTTACGTCGCCTTCCAGGCCCAAGGTCTTAAGCACGTAATCGATACGGTCGACAACGTTGTTGAGCTCGACTTCTGCCTGGTCGGGGCGAATGATCAGGTGTGCCTCGGTGATCGTGAACTGACGTACACGTGTCAGGCCGTGCATCTCACCGGAATCCTCGTTACGGAACAGGGTCGATGTCTCCGCCATACGCACGGGCATGTCACGGTAGGAATGCTGCTCATTCATGAAAACATTGTACTGGAACGGGCAAGTCATGGGACGCAGCGCCATCAGTTCCTTGCTTTCGTCGTCCTTATTCAGGATGAACATACCGTCCATGTAGTGATCCCAGTGACCGGAGATCTTATAGAGGTCGGACTTCGCCATGAGCGGTGTACGTGTACGTACATAGCCCCATTCATTGTCCTCCATATCCTCGATCCAACGCTGCAGCTTCATGAGCATCTTCGTGCCCTTTGGTGTGAAGAGCGGCAGGCCCTGGCCGATCACGTCGACCGTCAGGAAGAGCTTCATCTCACGGCCCAGACGGTTGTGGTCACGCATCTTCGCGTCTTCGAGTTTCGCCAGGTGCGCAGCCAGCTCCTCTTTGTTGAAGAACGCCGTACCATAGATACGCTGCAGACGCGCGCGGTTCGAATCGCCGCGCCAGTAAGCCATGGAGGAACTCAGCAGCTTGAAGGCCTTGATGCCCTTCGTGCTCTGCAGGTGCGGGCCTGCGCAGAGATCGACGAAGCCTCCCTGATCGTAGAAACTGATCTCGGCGTCCTCCGGCAGATCCTGGATGAGCTCTACCTTAAACGGCTGGCCCTTCTCCTCGAAATATTGGATTGCCTCGGCTCTGGGCTTCGTGAAACGGGTCAATTCATGACCTTCCTTGATGATCTTCTTCATCTCGTCTTCGATGCGGTCCAGGTCCTCACGAGAGAACGGATCGGACTCGAAGTCATAGTAGAAACCATCCTCGATGGAAGGGCCGATAGTAACCTTCGCGTTCGGATACAGGCGCAGAACTGCCTCCGCCATGATGTGGGATGTGGTGTGACGCAGTACGGCGAGTGCTCTCGGATCGGACGATGTCACGATGTTCAGTGTGCAATCCTCCGACAGGATCGTACGCAGGTCCACGATCTTACCGTCCACCTCACCTGCGCAGGTATTGCGCGCCAGGCCTTCGCTGATGTCCTTCGCGATGTCGATGATCGACATCGGCTGCGCGTATTCACGCACCGAGCCGTCTTTCAATGTAATCTTCATAAGTTGCTCCTTTCACAGTGTTTAAGTCTTTTCTCTGATTTCTGTTCGTTTTAGCTCCTATAACATGAAAACGTCCCTTTTGACGCTCTGCCTCTCGGCGAGTTCAAAAGGGACGCTTCCGCGCGGTTCCACCCTGCTTTCCCTGCGCACACGTAGCATGCGCAAAGACAACTTTGTTTGACAGTAACGGTGTCACCGGCTCGTATTAAGAGCTCTCAGGGGTGGTCTTCTCCGATCGGCTCAGGATGCGCTCCCAGCTTATGCGCCTCTCTCTGGACTTGAGTTTCGGACCGGATACTGTCCCCATCAACGATTTATTTTATTCCTTACGTTTCAGTTTAGCACGTTTCCGGAAAATGTCAACCCATATTTTACTGCTTTCCTCTGCGTAAAAGCTTCGCGCACACGATGAAGAATACGATGGACAGAGCCAGCAGCATCCAGATCGTGAAACCCGCGAAGAGGTAGATCTTCGAAAGGTTCATTTTACCACGCAGCTGATACAGGATAAACAGCGGCGCTCCTGCCAGGATGAACGAAAGGATCTGCATCATCAGTTTCGCGATGTATACGCGGAAAATGCAGTTCAGTGCGAAACCGCACAGGCTGGTATATACATAGTAGATCAAGAGTAATACAAAGAACAGCAGCGCCAGACCGATGTTAAAATCGGATACCAGATACAAAAGCACTGCGACCGGAAGCAGATCCACCAGACCTTCCAGAATATACTCGGCATAACTCCAAAGCAGAATGGATGACATGGTCTCCGGTACCATATAGATGAAGTTGACATTCATATCCAGCTGCAGCGGGTTCGTACGTGCCCGGAAGTACAGGATGAATGCAAATACCAGTGCTACGACCAGAACGAATACCTGATAAAACTGCTCCGGTATCCTTTCCGTTTCCTCTTTCATTTGGGATAGCACTTTCCAATACGTATAGAACAGGATACCCGAGGTGAGCAGGTTAAACAGGAAGGAGCCGGCCAGCAGTCCCTTCAAACGGCTCTGACGCACACGGTTTCCAAGATTCTTCTTAAAGAAAGCCTTCGCGCCGGGCGCCCGGTCGAACGAGATCATCTTATTACGGATCTTATTACTCTTCTTCTCGATGCTTTCCTTGCTGCGCAGGCTGGTGTTCGTCAGGCCCTTCTTCTTATCCTTCATGCGCTCCAGGGTCTGCTGCTGAACCATCGCGAAGTCCAAGGAATCCTCATAGAAATCCACTTCCTTACTGAAGATCCATTTCAGGAGCAGTACGCAGAAGATTACAGATACCGCAAAGAATGCCAGTGCCAGCAGGTATTCCTCCTGGATCAACATGGTGAAGCAAGTCTTCATCCAGCCGATGAACGGGATCAAACGTGTCCCGATGCTCGTACATACCAAAGTCAATGATTTATAGAGTCCGATCTTCAAAACGAAGGCCAGGAACAGGAAGATCAGGATCGGCAGAGCGCCGATGACCAGGACGATCTTCGATACCATCGGACGGATCTTCGGATGGTTATAAAACAAAAGATACGACGCGAGGCTGATGACATTGTTCATGATGGACAGGCCGACATAGGCGAAGAAGCAGGCGATAAACGCCACTGGCGTAAACAGGCCGTTTCCCACCAGATTCGGATATTGATACAGCAGGAAGAGTGAACCCAACAAGGCCATTCCGACCTGCGCGATCATCTTAAACGCCAGGACCGACTGTGGTTTATGCGGGGACGGGAACAGGAAGTTCACATCCGCCATCGAGAAGAAGTTCGCACCACTCTTCGCACCGGTCGCAAAGGATATTCCAACGACGAGGATCACGATCATGAACACAACGCCCTCGATGATGATGGGGCCCATTTCATGGACCTTTCCGTTGGCGTCGCCGATGAACAGTCCGTCCTCCGTATCATAGAGTTTATCCAGCGTAGCGAATTCCGGGATCACATCGTACTTTTTCTCATCCACAACACCGCTCTCGGAAGCCTCCTGCGCCTTCTGTTTCTCTTTTTCGTTTGCGATATTACTCAGAACGATCAGTCCTACAACAAACAGGACCAGAAAGATAAACATGATCTTATGGCGCTTGAAGGTATTGCCGATGCTATGCTTCATGTACCAAAAGGATAAAGGAACCAGTGTCATGATTTATGCCTCCTTCTCCTCGGTCAGGCTATACATATCCGACTCGGAAATGCCTTCCGTGAGCGCGAAGAACTCGTCTTCGAGCGTGCGTCCCTGTGCTTCCAGGTCGGCGCGGGTAACATTGCCCAGAATGTGACCCTTCTGCATGATCACGGCGTGATCCCAAAGACGGTCCATGCTGTCAATGATGTGCGTGGACACCAGCAATGTCTGACCGTTCTTCTTCATCTCTCCCATCAGGACCTTAAGTTCCTTAATGGCGTGGGGATCCAGACCGATCATCGGTTCATCCATGAGCATCAGTTTCGGCTGAGGGAGCAATGCGCAGCACAGCGAAAGTTTCTGTGACATACCTTTCGACAACTCATCGCCGAACTTATTCGTCTTATCCTGCAGTTCAAAGCGCTCCAGTAATTCATTCATGAAGGGGCGGTAATTCTCCAGGCGATAAGCCCGCGCCACGAACTCCATATGCTCCTCAACGGTCAGGTTCGGGTACAGGGACGGGATCTCCGGCATGTAGCCCAGAACGCGCTTCGCTTCGATGCTTTTGTTCGGATGGCCCGCTACGGTGATGTTTCCCGAATAACGAAGGAATCCGATGATGCTCTTCATAATGGTACTCTTACCGGCGCCGTTCGGTCCCAACAATACCGTCACGGATCCCGCGGGCAATGCAAATGACACATCATCGCATGCCAATTCATTCTTATACTTCTTCGTTACATTTTCCACTGATAAGATCGTTTTAAAATCCTGTTCACTCATGGTTTGTTTCCTCTTTCTCAATTACCTATGTTTGAGTTTTCCCTCAAATCTTTCTAGAGTATAGCACGGTCCCCAAAAGAGTTTTTTAAAAATCTCTTACATTTCGGTAGGAAAATCAAAAAAGCGCTCGTTTCAAAGGAAAACGACCAAAACACACAAGGAGGATGTTTATGAAAAAGCATTTTATTTCAAACCACAATCGAATCGCGTCCCTGCTCATGGCAGGCGTTATGACGTGTACACTCCCGCTCGCCGGCTGCAGCAACCCGAATAACCCCGGCGGTAACACGACCGAGGCCGATACCAAAGGTATAGTATCCACGAAGCCGGAGGAAACAACGAACCCGCGTGAGACTACAGAGCCGATGCCCACAGAGGCGGAGCCGACCGAAACAGGCGCAGCGGGCGATCCGAAAGAGACCGGAGAAGAGATCGAACCCACCAAAGAAACACCTCGCGAAAAGAGCGTGTTGACCGGCGAAGCAAAATCTTCTCTCGCAGGGCAGTACGACCACCTGACGCTGGATCTCATGACCCACGCGATCAAGGACACCACCGATAACGTCATGATCTCCCCTCTCTCGATCCTGACCGCACTCAGCATGACAGCCAACGGCGCGAGTGGGGAAACCCTCCGTGAGATGGAGCAGGTTCTCGGCGGCGAACTGAACATTTCGCAGCTCAACGAGCTCATCAAGGCTTACAGCGATGCATTGCCCTCTTCTGAAGAAGCGAAGCTGGCCATTGCGAACTCCATTTGGTATAAGGATGCCCCCGGAGTTTCCATCCGTGAGGACTTCCTGAAAGCAAACCAGAAGTATTATAGCGCTGGCATCTTCCCGGCAGCCTTCGATAATCAAACCGTTACCGATATCAATAACTGGGTCGATAAAAACACCGACGGCATGATCAAAAAGCTGCTCGACGAACTCAGCCCGGAAAACCGCATGATCCTGATCAATGCCATCCTGTTCGACGGAAAATGGGAACAGCAGTATTATGAAGATGATGTTTGGGAATTTCCGTTTACAGATGCCAAAGGAAACACGAAAAACGTGAAGCAAATGGTATCCACAGAGTACACTTACCTGTCCGATGAGGACTGCATGGGCTTTATGAAGTCTTATAAGGGTGGAAAATACGCCTTCGTCGGTCTCCTCGGAAGGGAAGGACTGACCCCAGATGATCTTCTCTCGAAGATGACTGAGGAGCAGCTCCAGAACCTCTTTAAGAACGCTCAGGATCGTAAAGTATACGTTCGCATCCCGAAGTTCACCTTCGACTATTCGGTTACCATGAACGATATTTTGAAGTCCATGGGCATGAAGCAGGCGTTCGATCCCGAACTTGCGGATTTCTCCGGTATGACCGATAATGACCGCTTCGTAATCAGCAAGGTCCTGCACAAGACCCGCGTGGAAGTGACCGAAAAAGGCACCCGCGCAGCAGCTGTGACCGGCGTTATGGTCGATACCTGCGCGATGCCGGAGCCGGAGGAGGTTCCTGAAGTATATCTGAACCGTCCGTTCGTATTCATGATCATAGATACCGAAATGAACCTGCCGATCTTCATCGGACGGGTAAATACCATCGAGAAGCAGTAATCTACGCTACAGGAAGGAGATGTTACGATGAAACGCAAATCATTAAGTATATGTTCACTCGCATTGTCTGCAGCCCTTTTGGCGGGCTGTAGCAACCCCAATGCATCCGCACCGAAGGAAACGACCGCCCCGACCACAACGGCCGAGCCTAAGAAGACCGAGCCGGCGACGACCGAGCCTGTGACAGCAGGGCCGACCGAAGTCGAGCCGACGAAGACTGCGCCGACACCGACCGACCCGACCACGGTCGCTCCTTCCGATCCCGGAAATCTATCCGAGGTCTCCCTGAATGTTCAGTATGATCAATTCACTCTGGAACTCCTGAAGCGTGCACTTGCGGAAGAAAAAAACAACGTCATGATCTCGCCGCTGTCCATGATGCAGGCCCTGTCCATGACGGCCAATGGTGCCGCCGGCAACACCGCACAGGAGATGCTGTCCGTTCTCGGCGGCGGCATGACGATGGAGCAGCTAAATTACGTGCTGAATAAGTATACGAACTCTCTTCCGTCGTCGGAAGATGCATTGCTCTCCGTTGCAAATTCCATTTGGTACAAAGATACCCCGGAATTCTCCCTCCGTGAGGATTTCCGTAATGCGACACAGAAATACTACAGCGCCGATATCTTCCCCTCCGCATTCGATAAAGCGGCCGTGACGCAGATCAACAAATGGGTCAGTGACAAGACCGACGGTATGATCAGCAAAGTTCTGGATCAAATGGCCCCGAACGTTCGCATGCTCCTGATCAATGCGATCCTCTTCGACGGAAAGTGGGCAGAGGAATACTACGAAGACGCGATTCAGAAACTCCCGTTCACGAACGCTGACGGCGAGAAGAAAGAAGTCGAAATGATGAGTTCCTCCGAAGGTGTTTATCTTTCCAACGATAAGTGCGTCGGTTTCATGAAGTATTACAAGGGCAGCCGTTATGCGTTTGTTGGTCTGCTCCCGAAGCAGGGTACACCGGATCAACTGATCTCGGAAATGACCGCAAAAGATCTGCAGGATCTGTTTAACGATCAAGAGAAGCGAGAAGTACACACTCTTATCCCGAAGTTCACCTTCGACTACAGCAAGTCCATGAACGAGATTCTTATTTCCATGGGCATGAAGGATGCTTTTGACGATACGAAGGCCGATTTCTCAAATCTTTCCAATATACCGCTCTACATTTCCGACGTGCTTCACAAAACGCGCGTGGAAGTGACGGAAAAAGGTACCCGCGCAGCCGCTGTGACCGTAGTCACTATGACTGAGAATTGTGTGATACCCGAAGAGACCCCGTCCGTTTACCTGGATCGTCCGTTCGTTTTCATGATCGTCGATACCGATCAGTACCTGCCGATCTTTATCGGCCGTGTGAACGATCTCGAAGGTACTCCGATCGCATCGAAGGGTGCCATCGCTCCGGATAATGATACACCGGAAAACGATAAGCCGATTAGCCATGCCAAGGAAGTAGACATTTCCGACGAACTCGCCCAGATCTGCACCGATCCTCTGCTGCTCGACATTTTTAAGGAGAAGGTGACTCCGGTCCTGGTTGAATACGGCTTCAGCGGAGAAGCAGGTTATTCCCTCTGCTCCACGGATGAAGAGGCGATCATCGCAGAGTTTATCGAAGCGATCCGTGAACTGAACATCGAGGAATGCATCTCCAAAACCGAGCGCGTCTCCTTTTATGCGGACTACGGCTGCGATATTATCTTCCACACTTCCGATGGTCGTAAGGCCACGGTAAGCTTCGACGGTCTCGAGTATATGTACATCGGAGAAGCCACCTACAAGGTCGGAAAATCGGCCCGCTTTGCAAATATCTGTGAGCTCATGCCGTACGTACCCGTTCTCGCCGATATCTCAGAAGACTATATCGCGGTGCTGCACGGCGGCGCCGGTGAACGGACCTACGAAACCTACGTATATAAGGCCGGTGACGGTTACATGTTCTACAACGTAACATCCACCACAGTATCCTGGGGCGCCACCGAGTGGACACATAAAGTCAACGACTATGGTTTTACCGACTCTAAAGAAGAGATCCTCCGCAGAGCGAAGGCCCACGGTGCCGACCAATGCATGACCTATGACGACGATAACAAAGCTTACCCGATCGAAGATTTCCTGAATTCGAAGGAGGGATGATATCTATGAAACGAAAAGGCTTGAAACTCTATACGCTGGCCCTGTCGACAGCATTGCTGGCGACAGGATGCAGCAATCCGTCACAGACGGGAAGTACGACAGCTGCCCCGGAAACCACGACGGCTGCCAAACCAGAGACCACGGGGGCCACGCAACCTGCAACCACCCCTGCGAGCGTGCCTGCGACACAGTCGACCGAGCCTGCAACCACGGCTACGCCCGAAACCGAGCGACCGGTCATCAACGATGAACTCTTCTATGAAACCGCAAAAGACGAGCACATGCCGGTCTTCTGCGTCGGGACCGGTTTTATCGGCTCGGATAAATGGGTGCGCTTCAGCGAACGCATTGAAACGACAACTGCGGTTACCGATGGTATGTTTCTGGAGATCCACGCCGACATCAAATACATGTCAGGTGGCATCGTCGGTTACGAACACGAACCTGTGATCGAAAAGTTGTACAGCGAGACCCCCGTCGACTATGACACCGCGATCTCGAAATACAAGATCCCGGAATTAGCGGAAAACAAAGCCTGCTACATCCACTACTATTCGGTGAATTCCTTAAACTACATCATCGTTCGGGACGCAAGCGAATATCGTGTCTACTGTAGCAACAAATACTTAGGCGCGATCCCGCTCAACACGCATGCTCCGGCCACGACCCCCACGGCAGAGGAAATGGATCTCTTCCTGAATTCGATCCGCGTTCAGGTCAACGAAAACACTACGATCAACGCTTCAGAACTGACCGCAGGCCATAAGGACGACTCGATCACGACCGTTCCCATCGCCGAAGCATTTACCGAGAGTTTTCAGAACTTCACGTCCGCACTCTCAAAAACCGTTTTTGAAAACGCGAAGCCCGGGGAAAACTTCCTGGTTTCCCCGCTCTCCGTCATGACCTGCATGTCCATGGCAGCAAACGGTGCGGACAATGAAACCCTCGCCCAGATCGAAAAGGTCATGGGAGGCAACCTCTCGATGGTCGACATTGCCCCGAGCCTGTATTCCTACTACGCTTTTCTCGCAGAGAAAGCCCCGGAGGTTTTTTCCACCGCAAACTCGATCTGGATCAATGAGCAGAACAGCACCGCCGACCAGATCCGCGAGGATTTCCTGAAGAAGAATATCAGCTACTTTGACGCCGCGGTCTATCGGACGGTATTCGACACTGCCGCTCTTTCCGATATCAACAACTGGTGCAGTCAGAAGACAAACAACATGATCCCGAAGCTCATGGATGAACTGTCTCCGCAGAGTGCCATGATCCTGATCAATGCCCTTTGCTTCGAGTCATACTGGCAGAAACCGTTTGAAGCAAACGACACCAAACAGGGTACCTTTACCGATGCGAACGGTAAGGAACTCCTCGTAGACCGGATGTCCGGAAGCGCGGATTACTACCTGGAAGGCGACGATTATACCGGTTTCATGAAATCCTACCGGGATGTTCCCTTTGCATTTGCCGCTCTTCTTCCGAAGGAAGGCGAGACCGCTGAGGATCTGCTGAAGAGCTTCAGCGGCTCCGACTACGCTTCTCTTCTTACAGACCGGCAAGCCGAGGACGTGTACGTAGTCATCCCGAAATTCAAGTTCGACGCCGACTACCTGCTGAACAATTCACTACAGCAACTCAGTATTAAGGACGCATTCGTTTCAGGTCTGGCGGATTTCTCCGGCATGACCGGTGATAAGTCCCTGTACATCAGCAAGGTGATCCATAAGACACACATCGAGCTTTCGGAACAAGGCACACGTGCCGCTGCCGTAACCGCGATCGAAATGCGCAAATTAGCATTCGCAATGTCGGAGCATAAAGTCGTTTTGGATCGCCCCTTCGTATTTATGATCCTGGATACCCAATACGGGCTTCCAATCTTCGTCGGTGTAACACAGACCGTGTGACCGACCACAACTTAAGTATCAATTTCGGGCGGTCAGTCCGCACAGTTAACCTCCCCATCGATGCAAAAATCTGCACCGCCCGAAACTGTACATCCCCCCTTATTCTCAATTACAATAAGCACATCATTCGTTTTTGCGCTATTATAATTGAATAAGGGGGGATTTATCATGAATTATGAACCTACAAATGTAGGCGCATCAGAACAAGTTTTGCAGGAACTCTTAGCGCAACTCCAACAAAGCCGGATGAAACAACGCGTTCGAAAAGGCAAACGGAATACCGGCCAGAGCCAGGCCGAAACTCCGGTACCGGATACGCCCGGGCGACGGATCGTCCTTCTTCGAAAGCAGCAGAAAATCACACAGAAAGCATTGGCCGAAGCGGTCGGGATCACGACATCGACACTGTCCAAATACGAGACGGGAAAATGTCCGTTCCGGACGGATCTTTTGATCCGGTTCGCGAAGGAACTAAGTACCACCACCGACTTCATCCTCTGCTTATCCGGTCCAAACGAAGCAGAAAAACGGCAGGATCTTCTACGCGAAACGCCTGCTCCATACGAAAAAAAGAGCGAAAAAGACTCAGCCGAGGAACAGTTCCTCGCGCTCTTTCGCTCTCTTTCCGAGCAGCATCAATTGCTGCTCATCGATATGGTCCGCCTGTTTTGCAAACAGGTGGAAGAAAATCCGGAATGCTATCCGGAAGTCATGTTTTACAAAATACGATAGTTACCGCTCAGTGCCAGAAAGGCAAACAGGAAGAGGCAGTTATCGTAGTAGCGGCGGCCGCCTTCGCGCAGTTCCATCTCCCAGAACTTACGGACCCAGGTCTCCTGAAGAGCTCCGGTCGTAGCTAACGCACCCTGCGCAGTCGCAGCCATCAGGCCGACCGGATGCAGCACGCCCTTCTCGACCAGTTCCCCATCGATCTTGTAGATGCCGATCGCGTCTTCCTTCTCCTTTTCGAGAATGAATTCCTGCTGACGGCGCACAGCGTCGACCTGACCGACATCGATCCCGAACCACTCGTAATCGAGGGCAATGTTCGCAACGGTGCGGTAAGAATCGCTGTAGAAGTAGTCGTGGTGGAACTTCGTCCAACGAAGCGGGCGGGACATCGGACTGCCGTCGAACTCCCCGTACTCCGGGTTCAAGCCGGTCACGGGATGGCACGCCTTCGCTAAATACTCACGACTCGCACGGGCCGCTTCCTTGAAAAAGGGGCGGTCCTCTTTGTATGCCCAAAGCGCAAACAACTCATAAAAATGCGGCAAATGATACGAAGGGTCCGTGTAATCGCTACCCGGAACGAAGAGAATGTAGTGGTTCTCGTTGTTGAACATTGGCGCGCCGTCGCGGCCGTTACTTCCCTTATGCACCATGGCGCGCAGAATCTCCTGCGCCTCATGTGAGTAGTTGAAGATGCCCTCGCCGTCGCCCCAGCGGTGGGACGCGAAAAACAGACTCATGGCGAAAAACTCTTCGCCGTCCGGCGCCGGGCCATCGGCGTTATGCTCTCCGTCCGTCGTACACGACCATGCGAAATAGCCCTCGTTTTCATTGTCCCCGAGCTTTGTGTACATGTAGGTCTTCGCCCACTTCCAGATCCGGTCGAACTCTTCCTTCATGTCGAGCTGCACACAGAACATCATGCCATAGCTCATGCCTTCGGTGCGCGCGTCGTGGTTTCCGGTATCCTCCAGATAGCCCATATCCTCACCTACAGGATGGAAGATCCGCTCCTGCTCGTTCCCGTAGAAGAACGTATCCACGATCCGCTTCAACTTCCGGTCGATGTCCTCCTGCAAAATGCCGCATTCGGCAAATAGATTTCTGTACTCACCTGTCTCAAATGCTTTCATGATAAACCTCCTCAAATACGGCCGGCTCCTGTGTCCGGGACACTTTTGCCTCACCGATACCTCTATCATACTACACCACATCCGCGACCGCCATCCGAAGGTTGTCATGTTTCGGGCAATTATTGTCCCCGCCATCATAGTTTGAAACTATGTCAGGTAATAAGAAGTATGTTTTGGATTTTTATGCGCTCCTTTGCTATACTGGAAACCGTAAAGAGAGGCCCTTCCGGCTTTCTCCAAATAAACCGCGTGTTGCGCGGCTGTAGAGGATATGACCATGAAATGCAGTGAATTGTTCAAAGAACGCAAAGTATTTTCCCTCGAGATCTTCCCGCCGAAGCCGGACGCTCCCGAGGACACCATATATAAAACACTCGACGGACTGTCCTTCGTAAAGCCCGATTTTATCAGTGTGACCTACGGCGCTGCCGGAGGCAATAACTGCGGCAAGACCATCCAGATCGCTTCGGATGTCAAGCATCGCTACGGCATTGAGAGCGTAGCGCACCTGCCCGGCATCAACCTGACCCGTGAGGACGCACGCATGATTCTCGAAGGTCTGAAGGCCCAGGGCATCGAAAACATCCTGGCGCTGCGCGGTGACGTTCCGGAGGGCGAAACGCCCCGCGGCGAATTCAAACACGCTGACGAGCTGATCACCTTCATTCGCGAACACGGAGACTTCGATATCATCGCTGCCTGCTATCCCGAAGGCCACATCGAGGCAACCACCATGGTGGATGATATTCACCACCTGAAGAATAAGGTCGATGCCGGAGCGAACCACCTCATTACCCAGTTGTTCCTGGACAATCGCCACTTCTTCAACTTCCGTGAGCGTGCAGCCATCGCAGGCATCAACGTCCCCATCGAGGCCGGCATCATGCCCGTAACGAATAAAAAGCAGATCGAGCGCATGGTAAAACTCTGCGGCGTCGAGCTTCCCGAGAAGTTCGTAAAGATGATCAACCGCTACGAAAACAATCCCGTGGCGCTCCGCGACGCCGGCATCGCCTACGCTATCGATCAGATCGTCGATCTGATCAGCCAGGATGTCGACGGCATCCACCTCTACACCATGAACTCTCCGCTCGTGGCCCAGCGCATCCACGAAGCAGTATATAATCTGATCACGGCATAACATAGACAAAACGATCCCGGACTCCGATCGGAGTTCGGGATCGTTTTATACATTTTCAGTTCACACGGCAGATCTCCACATCTTCCCCTGCTCCTGTTACGACCACACGCTGATCAACAATAACATAACTATAGTCCAGAGAACTCACATCCAGTTTTTTTATCAGGTTTCCGGAACAGTCCAGATTCTCGATATCACCGCATCCGCTCACATCCAAGCTCTTCAGCTGATTATGGGAACAATCCAAATTATACATATACGATTTCTCGCCCATAACCAGGCTCTTCAGCTGATTATTGAAACAATCTATATCCTCAAGGTAAAAACATCCGTTTAGATCCAGGCTCTTCAGCTGATTACCGGAACAATCCAATGAACCTAAATTTTTACATCCGCTTATGTTCAACTTCGTCAGTTGGTTCTCTTCACAACTCAGGTAATCGAGATTGGAACATGCACCCAAGTCCAGACTCGTAAGAGCATTTTCGTCGCAACACAGACTGGAAAGTTGCGGGAGGGGTTCCACATTCAGGCTCGTTAATAAATTTCTGCTACAAAACAGATCATCCAACGCCGGACAATGTCCCAAATCGAGACTCGTCAGCTGGTTATCCATGCAATACACGTCTTTCAAAACAGGTTTATCACCCAATGTCAGGGTTTGCAGAGAGTTCGAACTACAGGAGATCTGGGTAAGCGCGGGATTCCCACTCAGGTCCAGATTTCTCAGCATATTGTCACTGCATTGAATGGTTTCAAGTGCCCGGCACCGACTCACATTCAAACTCCATAATTTGTTCTGATAACAGTTCAATTCCTCCAACAAAGGATTCCCGCTCAGGTCCAATACGGACAGGTTACAACCAGCGCAATCCAGAATCTTAAGTACGTCATTCCGGCTAACATCCAGCTTCGAGAGTGCATCACTGCTGCAGTATAATTCTTCCAACAGAGGATTTGCGCTTAGGTCGAGTTCTTTCAGTTTCGGATCCGAACATCCGAGGACCCTGAGTTTGGGGTTCTTCGAAGTTACCGTTTCCGCAAAAATGCAACCGTGACAGATCAATTCCTCCAGTTTCGTATTTGAGCTTACATCCAAAACCAATGAGTTATAGTAGCAACTACAATCCAGCGTTTTCAGGTTAGGATTCTTACTCAGGTCTAAGGCCGTGAGGTAATTATGGTCACACGAAAGGGTTACCAATTCAGGATTAGCGGTCAGATCCAATTGCGTGAATATGTTATCACTACACAAAAGGGCCTTCAGTTTAGGATTCCCACTCAGATCCAACAACCTGATGTTATTATAGTCACAATTCAGCTCTTCCAACAACGGATTATTCCTCACATTAAGTGAATCTAAAGCATTTCGTTCACAAAAGAGCCCTTTCAGTTTAGGATTCCGCGATATATCCAGTTCTTCTATGTTATTCTGTGTGCAATCCAGATACTCCAGATTTTCAAAGTTCTCTATCCCATTCAGTCGAGCGATCGAAAATGAAGAGACTGCTATCCTTTTAACAGACTTAAGTTCTTCCTCAGAAAGAATTCCGTCCTCATCCTTATCGAAATTTATAGCGATATACCTGCGAAAACGAACGTCCGGAAAGAATTCCTCCGTGATCGGAACCGTGCTCGGGCGCGGGACTTCTTCCGTCGCAGGTTCCACTGTTGTGGGCTCCTGCGTTGTAGATTCCTGCGTTGCGGGTTCGGCAAGCGTCGTTTCTTCTGTCACAGGCTCCGTTGATATTTTCTCCGTCATAGCAGTTGTTTCCATGTCTGCTGTCGTCGAAGCGATCTTCGTCATCTCCTGTGATATCGCCGGAGTGGTCTCCTCTTCATTCTTCCGATTACATGCTCCAAAACACAATGTCAATCCGAGGAATACCATGGCCGATCTGATCTTCTTCATAATTCCAACACCCCCTTAGCGGTTTCATTTTCCAATCGTTACCGTATGCTCGTATAACCGCCGGCGACTACTGCTTCCTGACCTTCATCCGTCAAAAGCCACTCACAGAGTTTACGTACCGGACTGTCCTGCGGCTCATCACTACGATATACCGCATATACGACCTTCGATAACGGATATTCTCCACTCGCGATGGTCCGATCATTCGGCGCTATCCCGTCGATCTTCATGAACTTGATATTCTCGACGACATACAGTTCTTTCGCGTATAGGTAAACGGAATAGCCTAAGGCTTCCGGTCCGTTCTCATAGGTAAGTAATTCCAGGACAGCATCCATTCCCACGGGCACCATGTGTGAAGGAGCTTCCATCAGAGGCCGATCCTTCATGACCATCTTCTCCATCAGGTTCTGGCTTCCCGAATTCTTCGGTCGCTGATAGGGAATGATATTCTTATCCGCCCCGCCGACGTCTTTCCAGTTTGTGATCTTACCGGAGTAAATGTCACGGATCTGGTCCAGCGTAAGACTGTCTACCGGGTTCTCTTCATTCGTCACAAACACAAAAGCATCACGGCCAATACCTGTCATTTCAAATGTCACTCCGGCTTCTTTCGCCTGCTGAATGATATCGTCCGACGGTTCCGAGACAAAGATCACATCCGCATCCCCATGGATCAGGTTGTAATATGCCTGGCTGGTCTTATTATGCTTGATAAAATCTTCTGCTTCCGTTTGGGTCAGGCCCATAGTCGCCATCGCGATCTCGATCGACATCGGATACTGTGCGGTCGCACCATCTACGCGCGGATAGGTATCCTTCGTAAACAGATACTCGACCGGTTTCTCTGTCGTAGGCTCCTGCGTAGTAGGTTCCTCCGTGGTAGGCTCCTGCGTAGTCGGTTCCTGCGTAGTCGGCTCCTGCGTGGTCGGCTCCTCGGTCACGGGTTCCTGCTTGGTCACCGCCTGCGTTACATCGCCCGTAGATGCAGCGACCTTAGTCGGCTCCGCACTACTCTCGTTCGTATTCTTTTCGCCGCATCCCGTAACACAAAGCATAAGGGATAACGCCGATATCAACATCCGGTTTTTCTTTTTCATAAGTGGTCCTCCTGATTCGTAAGATAACTTCTTTCACCCTTACCATAGCAAACCCTGCCTGACTTTTCAACCTCTTCGGGACAGATTTAAATCCTTCGTAACAATGTTTAATAGTTTTGAAACAAGGTCGGAAATAAAACGTAACAATTTGTAATAAACTCGAAAAGATCCCGGGCTTCAAACCGAAGCCCGGGACCTGTCTCCCTAGTCTTTCTTCTTCCAAAAGATGTCCGCCCAGCGCTTCCAGAAACCATCCCTGGTGCGTTTGCTCACGGGCTCTTTTGTATTCGTTATGTAGTCCCTGAAGTCGAAGTTCGCCTGTACCTCCTCGTCGGGGTAAATGGGGCGGTCCAGGGCCTGCTGGTGCTTATTCTCCCCGGTCAGGTCCTTCAGGGCCTCGGAGATCCAGTAGCGACCGTCGATCGGACGCGGAAAATGTTCCTGTGCGCCGAACCATTTCGCGAAATCTGCGCCCGTGACCGTAGACGCGACGATGCAGACCATACACCACCGGTTTGGCTTTTTATCGCCGAGATACGGCGGTTTATTCATGTATTCTTCGATGTATTCCTCGGCAGAAGCATAGTTCTCCATCTCGGGAAAACCGTCCGCCCAGTCGTGTTGCAGACCAAAGCGGCGGATATTCATATCGTGCTCGTTATAGTATTCCTTATCATGCAGGATATAGGCCCATAGCAGGATACCCTCGTGCTCCAAGGCAGCCCGGATAAAAGCCTCCGTGTCGTCGCCTCGGTCGCCATCTTTGATACTCAGATAAAAACCTTTTTCCTTCGCCATAGCATTTACCTTGAATCAGTCTCCCACTCCGGATGCGACGGACGCGTCACACGCATGACTATCAAGTCTTCTTGGTCAGCACCGATAAGTTCCACTTCCTTATCAACGCTCAGGCTATTCAGATAAAAAGATCCGCTGACGTCCAAACTCGTTAACAACGTGTCCGCTACACGCAAGGTCGACAAAAATCTATTCCCTGAAACATCCAGTTCCTTCAAAGGATTGTTGTTGCAATTGAGTTCGTTCAGCGAATCCAACCTGGAAACATCCAATTTAACCAAAGAATTCCCGGAGCAATTCAAACTCAACAGACTCGTAAAGTAATCAACTCCCGTCAAGTCAACGATGCCCATACCATTCACTTCGAGCACTTTCAGACCATGAGATTCGTCGCTGGTGAGGATCCCGTCTTTATTCAAATCGATATGCGTCAAAACATACTCCCGAAATACAGGATCCGGAAAAACCGTATCATCAATATCTGCCAACTTATGCGCGGCTGTGGTTTGGTGTGGCGGTTCCGTAAAATCAAAACCCATAGGGCATCCTGTCAAAAACAAAGCGGAGGCCGCGATAGCCATCACCTTTATAACATTCGATTTCTTCATGATCTCTCCTCTCGGGAAGGGCACCCCCGCCGCTCTTTACGACCGCAGGCCTTCCCTCAAAATTACTGCCTTAAGTTCTTCGATATAAGCCGTGGCAAAACTGCCCAGCAGGCTCTTCTCATGTTTGATATAGCCGATCCACATCTCCTCGTCGCACTCGAGCGGGCGGGAAATGATCCTCTCGCCGTTTAAGTCGCTCGAAAGAACGCCGCTGGAGATCGTGTAGCCGCCCAGGCCGATGACCAGATTAAAGAGGGTCGCACGGTCGCTGACGTGGATGTGCTTGCTGTGCGGCACCTGGCTCATCAACTCCTCCGAATAGTAGACGGAGTTGCATTCGCCCTGTTCAAACGACAAGATCGGGTACGGTTCCAGGTCGTCCATGGTCACGCTCTCTTTTGCCGCCAGTGGATGGTTCGCTGCGATGAAAACATGCGGTTTCGCGGTGAACAGCGGGATGAATTCCAACTGTCCTTCACGCAGGCGCTTCAGGATGACCTTCTCGTTAAACGCGCTTAAATACAGCAGGCCGATCTCGCTGCGAAACTCTGCGACATCCTCGATGATCTTCGACGTTTGCGTTTCACGAAGCGCAAACTCGTACTCCGGAATGTCCATGCGGGAGATCAGACTAACGAGAGCGTCGACGGCAAAGGAATAGTGCTGGGTCGACACTGAGCACAGCATCTTCGCCGGGCCGCGGTCCTTATAGCGCTGGTCGAGGAGGTTGCTCTGCTCCACCACCGGACGTACAAACGACAGAAGCTCGCTTCCATCGGTCGTCAGCTGCATACCCTTCGGCGTGCGGTGGAAGATCTCGATGCCCATCTCCTTCTCGACTTCACGGACGGCCGCCGAAAGCGACGGTTGGGAGATAAACAACTCTTTTGCCGCTTCGGAAATGGAACCGCAACGAACCACCTCGAGCAGATATTTCATTTGTTGAAGTGTCATGGTGCCTCCCCCTTTATACAAATAATATGATTACTTTCCTTCGTAAATGATCACGCTGTCGACGGCGGTGCCCTCGAGCTTCTTTCTGCCCTCTAAGCCCGCTAATTCCATCAAGAAGACGCATTTCACTACGGTACCGCCCATTTCCTCAATGAGGTCGATAATAGCCTTTGTCGTGCCGCCGGTAGCGATGAGGTCGTCGATCACAACGACTTTCTGTCCGGGCTTGATGGAGTCGGCGTGCATCTCGATGGTGCCCTTACCGTATTCCAGTTCGTATTCCTTCGATACTACCTTACGCGGAAGCTTACCGGGCTTACGCACCAGGATAAACGGTTTGTGAAGCTCATAAGCGACCGGCATGCCGAAGATAAAGCCGCGGGATTCCGGACCCACTACCACATCAAAATCAACGTCCTTCAAACGCTCCAGGATCCCGTCGATCGCCAATCCCAGGCCGTCGGCATCCGCCAGGATGGATGTCACATCGCGGAACATAATGCCTGGCTCCGGAAAATCCGGAATGGTAAGCACATAATCTTCTACTTTCTTTACCTTCTTCATGAGAAATACTCCTTCCATTGATCATTTCGATCTGTAAAATCATCCACCCGCAACTCACAGATGGTTTTTCTTAAGGGCAATACGCGCGTCGGGGAGACCGAAAGCGCGGTCACGCCGATCGACAAAAAGTACGGACACAAGGTCGTATCCGCGGCGAGTTCTCCGCAGATGCTGACGGGAATGTTTTCCTTTCGTGCGTTGTCGACCGTCATCCGGATCAGGCGGAATACCGCCGGATGGTACGGATTCATATATTTTTTCAGTTTCGCGTTCTGACGATCCATCGATGTCGTATACTGCGTCAGATCGTTCGTTCCGATGCTGAAGAAATCCACATTCTGTGCGAGCGTGTCACTGATGAGTGCCGCCGCCGGTGTCTCGATCATCACACCGACCGGTACCATGCGACAGGGTTCACCTTGCACAGTCAACTGTCGTTTCACATCCTCCAGAAGTTCCCGCACCTGCAGGACCTCGGATAAGGAGACCACCATGGGCAGCAGGATCGAGATCCTGCCATATACCGCTGCGCGTAAGATCGCAGATAACTGGGCGCGCAACAGCCCCTTATGCTCCAGGCAAAAACGGATCCCGCGAAGTCCCATCGCCGGGTTCTCTTCCTCTGCCGTCTTTAGGTAGTCCGGCATTTTATCTGCCCCCAGATCCATGACGCGGATGACGACCGGACGGCTTCCCATCCGCTCCGCCACCTTACGGTAGATCCGGTATTGCTGTTCCTCGCTCGGTGCTTCTTTACGTCCCAGGAATAAGAATTCCGTACGGAACAATCCTACACCATCGACATTGTACTGCAGTGCTCCGTCCAAGTCCACCAGACCGCTGATATTCGCCTCGATACGGACCCGCTTTCCATCCTGCGTGATGGTTTCACGATCCGTGTACTGCTGCAGCAGTTTCTTCGTTTCAGCCAGCTGTTCGCGACGTATTTCCATCTGGGACAGGATTTCTTCCGTCGGCGACAGGATCAAAGCGCCACGCTCGGCATCCGCAACCGCAGTCAGACCATTCATCTTCGGATCCAGTTCCGGACGCACGCCGACGATCATCGGAATGTCCATCAGGCCGGCCAATATAGCGATATGCGAGTTCTCAGCGGCATTTTCCAAAACGATCGCGCTGATATTCTCCTTCGTGATGTGCATCATCTCTCCAGGCGTCAGGTTCTGCGCTGCCAGGATGCCCTGTGCCTGCGCCAGGGTCTCAACCCCATGGTCGCCCACCAGTTTCTCAAACAGGCGTTGTGCAACGGCCTTTACGTCCTCTGCACGCTGTTTGAGGTACGGATCCTCCATCGGCAGAAGCGTGGCCGCGAGCGAGCGTCCCGCCTCAAGCACAGCATCCTCTGCGCACATACTGTCGCGATAGATCAACGTATGGACCTCCTCGAGAAACAGAAGATCCTGCAAGATCATGCGATAGGCCTCAAAAAGGCTGACGCCCTGACTGCCGACGCTCGCCAGTGCTGCGTCCTTCAGTGCGATCAGTTCGATGTCCAGTTGCGAGACCGCTTCATTGAAACGATGCTCTTCCTCTGCGGCGCCGGAAAATGCACGTTTATGCTCACCGGCCGCCTCTTTTTCATAGTAATACAGTTCCCCTATGGCAATTCCGGATACGACTCCGGTTCCCTGCAATCGCGTCATAGGTGCTCCCCCTTAGTCTTCCAGCCAGGTCTTGCGGATCGGCTTGTTTTTCCAATCTTCCACTTCCTTATCGGGCACACGGATCAGACCGAGGCCCTCATATGCCGTATCCATGCGCCGATAGAACGCATTATAGAACGGCTCCATATCGACACCGTTCTCCCCTTTCGTCACGGGGAACGGTGTCAGATAAAACAATGTCAGTATAAATTTCGTCTGCTCCTCCAGAGCCTCGGTCGAGATGTCCGGTGTCAGGATCTGCTCATAATTCTTGCGGAACTGGTCCCACACCAGCAGATAACGCTCGTAAGCGGCCATATTCGGGATCCCGATGAATTCCTCCACACGTACCTTTTTATTCGGTTTCTTCGGGCATTCGTGGATCTGGTGAATGTACGTCACGCGGTCATCCTCATAGATCCGCGCCAGCGGAAACAATCGGCACATCCCAGGCCGTGCCTTGTGGATCGTACAGCGTCCGTCCGCACTCAGCAGGCGGCAGCCCTTTCCCTCGTCGATCACCAGGTGCGGCAGCACCATCGCGCCCACTGGCGCAAACGACGTGTATTTCGCCCCGAGTCCGGCAGCGTCCAGTCCCAGTTCTGCCGACAACAGTGCGAAATCGTAAGGGTCCAGAACGATGCTGTCACCGACCGTCTTGCAACACTCGCTGCAGCCTTCGCAGTCTCCGCACCCCAGGCGTACCATGTCCCGGCGTTCGTAGATCTTTCCGTCGGAAACCTCATCCAAATGTACTTTGTGTAACATCTTCCCCTCCTGCCGGACATAAGCCGGCGATATGTCCCTTTATCCTCGATCGTCTTCGCACGTTTCATCGGCTTCTTCCTCGGATCGCTTTCCGATCTTCCGTGCCAATACCGGCCATAACCGGTCAGCAGCCAGATGTCCAAGAATACCCATAACGATGCCGAACGCCATGCCTCCGAGCACATCCGTCGGATAATGCACGCCCAGATACAACCGCGTCCACGCGATCAGCGTCGCCAGCGCCAGAAGTCCGATGCCGAACTTTCGGTCCAGGTAGAAAAACAAAGCGACTGCCGAACCGAAACTGATGGCGGTATGCCCTGACGGAAACGAATAATCCACCTGTTCTCCGATCAGGCGCGTCAACCCTTCGACCACCTCGTACGGACGTGTGCGCGCGACCAGATTCTTCGTGATCAGGTTGCACGTGATCGCCACAAAAACCATCCCCAGCGTCGATGCAAAAGCCGCCCGGCGCATCTTCGGGATAAACGACAAAACCAAAGTCAAAGCCAGCCAGAAACACCCGGCGATACCCAGGACCGTGACGGCTTTCATAAACGGGGTCAATGCTTCAAACCGCAGGTGCTCCTGCACCCACAGGAGGAAATCCCCGTCCCATTGCAATAATGAGTCCATATTGCCTCCTATTCCACTCCTATCATTTTACCACATATTGGGTATGAACGCAAGAAAACGGCCGATGCCCCTGAATTACTCAGGTCGCACCGGCCATTTACGGTTTTCGTCTGCTGAGTTTGGATCGTTTTCCCGTAAGACGATCTTCTCAAAAAAACCTAAACACACATTCTACATTGTTCGCGAAACATAAGCGATCGCGGCGATTTAAAAAGGGGGCATTCTGTCACTTCGTATCGTCAGTATCCCAACGACCGATTGGACAATACAAGGGGGATTTTGCCGCTCTCACTTGCACATAACATCCGCATTCCATGCACATGCCGTCACTAAGCATGTTACACTCTTCGCATACCGCAAGACGTCGATTATAAACATAAGGAGGAGTTCGAACGTCATCAGGTATTTGATTCAAGAAAGCTTGTACCTTTTCCCTATAATCACTTCCATCATAATCTCTCAGCAGACATTTACCGCACTTTGCATTACTCATGACAGATTACCGTCACGACACTGCAAGGAGGAAGTGAAACAATTATTTTATCTCCATCTTTTGTAGCCTTGTAGGGGACGATAGAGACTTTTTCCGGATCTGTAAAATCGTTGTGCGCGTGCACCTCGTTCGTGAGGATCTGCGCATCGATCGTCTTTGCGTTGTAGCCGCAAAGGTCACAGGAGACCTCGTAGGTCTCGTCGAGCATACAGTTGGCAAACGTGATGACCAGATCGCGGTCTTCGTTCATGGAAGCCGAGTAAGAGATCGCCGGAACGCCTTCGCGAACTTCGTTCTCTACAAAGCTGTCCACCAAATCATTGCCCTGGTGCTCCTTAAACATATCGAATACGTGGTAGGTCGGTGTTTTCACCATCTTCTCGCCCTCGGTGAGGATGAGGGACTGGAGAACATTGACCGCCTGGGCAATGTTTGCCATACAAACGATATCCGAATGCTGGTTGAAGATATTCAGGTTGATCGCAGCCACGATCGCGTCACGCATCGTGTTCTGCTGGAACAGGAAGCCGGGGTTCGTTCCGGGCTCGACATCGTACCAGCATCCCCACTCATCCACGATCAGCTTCATCTGCTTCGTGTGGATGGAAAGCAACGCACCGTGCTTTTTGATCATATCTTCGATGCAAAGCGTGTGCTCGATGGTCTGATAGTACTCTTTGTCGTCGAACTCGGTCGAGCTGCCCTTATGCTGCCAGTCGCCAGTCGGCAATGTGTAGTAGTGCATCGAGATCGCATTCGCATGCATGTCGTTGATGTTGTGCAGCAGACCTTCGGTCCAGTTGTACTGGGAGTCGCTCGGTCCGCAAGCTACCTTAAACAGACGGTTGCCGCTGAAGTTTTTGGCAAATGTCTGGAAGCGGCGATATACGTCCGCATAATACTCCGGCCGCATGTTGCCGCCGCAGCCCCAGTTCTCGTTTCCGATCCCCAGGTATTTCAACTTCCACGGCTTCTCGCGTCCGTTATCCCGGCGCAGCTGCGCCATCGGGGACACACCGTCGAAGGTGATGTATTCGATCCAGTTCGCCATCTCCTCGACCGTGCCGCTGCCGACATTGACCGAGAGGTAAGGCTCACAACCTACTGCTTCACAGAAATTGAAGAACTCGTTGGTACCGAAGGAGTTATCCTCGGTAACGCCGCCCCAGTTGGTATTTACCATCTTCTTGCGGCTTTCCTTCGGGCCGATGCCGTCCATCCAGTGATACTCATCCGCGAAACAGCCGCCGGGCCAGCGGATGACGGGCATCTTTATCTGACGGAACGCCTCAATGATGTCCTTACGAACACCGCCGATATTCGGGATCGGTGAGTCCTCTCCCACGAAGATGCCTTTGTAGATGCAACGTCCGAGGTGCTCGGAAAAATGTCCGTAGATCTCGGGGTTGATATGGGACTTGCGGTTGTATGTATTGATCACCGCATTTATCTTCTTCATACGTGTAAACCTCCGAAGCAGTTTATAAATTCTTTAGAATTATACCGCTATTCAATTCCCAAAACAATGATATATCTTCTCTTTTAACTGACGGATTCTCTTTTTTTGTGTTTCGTCACATCACGTAATGCTCAAGTGATCCTTGAAGTCCTTCACATATTTACGCGAGACGCGAACTGTGCTTTTATCCGTAAGATAGACCAAAAGCGTACGATCGACATCTGGTTTGATTCTCGCCACTTTATCTACAGAAAGCAGGACGGATTTGGAAATCCGGACGAATCCGCGTCCGGAAAGCTGCAGTTCCAGCTCATATAATTTCTGCCGGCTCTCGTAGTTTCCACCCTTCGTGTGGGCATAGACTTTCTTATCGACTGCCTCAAAATAGAAGACATTGACCACATTGACCTTACACATGATGTCATCTTTCAAAACGAAGATGGTCGACGACTGCGTCGTCGTGTCTGCCTGCGGTTTCTCCGCCTCCGACGCGCGGTTCGTGCGAGCCGCGGAATGTGCGGGAGCCCCTCCGCCCGGCATCGTATCTTCCGACGGCAGCGAACTTTCGACCCATCTGCCGGATACGGACACGAGTTCCCGTTCTCTGAGGTTATACAGGCCGACCGCGATGTGGCGGCAAATGCGGCGCAGCAGGTCGGTGTAGATCGTCGCCTCCGGGTAGCCGACCACCAGATAGCCGAGCTTCTGTCCGGCAAAATTCAGCGGCACCATATGGAAGTTCAACACCTGTTCATCGATGGTCGTGTCGACTGGGAAATAAACCCCCTTCGGCATGATCTCCGGATTACCGGCGGAAATCGCTTCCGTCGCAAATATGCAGGCGATCCGGTTATCCGGCGTATAACGGCACAGCGCCACGTAATTCTGCTCAGGGATCAGGTAGATCAAATTCTCGAATCGATGCACAAACTCATCCTGATCCGCCGCCGTATACAGGCGCTCCACGATCTCACTGTTTGCAAAATACATCTCCTGCCGGTCGACGGTCTTTCGGTGATGCAGCATCTCCTTAACATCGCTGCGCGGCGGACGCGTGCAGCCGCAGCTGCGCCCTGGGCACAGTTCAAATTCCAATTCTTTATAAACTTCGGCGGTCTCGCCGGTCATCATCTCAAATAACGCGGTAAATGCCCGCGCGCCCCAGTAAGCAGAGTCAGCCTTGATCGTCAGGATGGACACGGCCGGGTTATCCGCCTGCGAATGCCCGTCAAATCCGGAAACCAGAACGTCCTCCGGTACCCGGACGCCGTATTCGGACAGTTCCGAGATCAATGCATAAGCTACGATGTCATCGATACATACGACCGCATCAGGCATCTTCACCTTACCGAACGCCAGGTTCTTCGCCAGACGCTGGGCACAATCGATCCAATATCCGCCATACAGAAGGGTATCATTTCCCGCCTCGATGCCATGCTTCGCCAGGGAATTCAGAAATCCGGCGATACGCTTGCTGTTGTGCTCCTTCAAACCTCCGAGGAAATACAGGTTCTTACATCCGTGCTCCTCGATCAGATGGTCTGTGATCATCTCGAATTCCGGCTCATTATTCATGGACAGCTTATCCGGAAAATAATCCGACTGTCCCAAAACCATCGTCGGCACCTTACAATATTTCTTAAGAATGCCGTCGATCTTCCTGCCGACCCCTTTATGCGCGGAAAAAGAGCGCTCGATGAACATCACTCCGTCGTAATGCTCAAACGGAATGTTCTCAAAGATGCACTCTTCATCATTCGTATTCAATCGCTCAAAGTTGAGCATGGAGTAGACCGTAGTCTCATACCCCAGAACCTCTGCCTGGCGCTCTATGCCATAACAAAAGCCATCATTATACTCTCCGACAAAACCGGAAAGCAAAATACATACCTTACCTCTGTCCTTCACTTTCTGCTGCCTCCGACCGATATTAATCTTCGTTGCATACCATGCCGCTATAATACCATGGCAACTTACGCAAAGTCAAGCAATTTCAAAGCAAAATCATGTAAACGCACAGAATAACTTGCCAAATGCGCATACTAAGTTTCCAAGTTTCCACAGCGTCTTCCCACGCTTTAAAACGTGGCATTTCATTTCGCATTTTCGGCATCTTATCCTGCCATACGACCTTTCGAAAAAATTTTCGCCCTGTTATCGTGATTGATTGAAATCCCCCCCAAATCTATATATAATGTACTCGGTTGAGAAAGAACTCCTACATCTTTCGTCAATCAAACTTTGTATCTGTTTAAAGCCTGTTCTTCGGTGTCTAGGGGGACGCTCGGAAAGCAGTGTTTGATACAAACTGAGGAAGGTTGCTTGTCAGCTTTCTATTTGATGCAGTCTGGGGGAGATTGCATTTCTTCCGATTTAGAAAGCTGACGACACACTTCTAATTACTTAGCATTCATCCTTTTCTCAATATAATGCAGCCATTGTGCACACCAGTGGTTGTTTTCCCGTTAGAACACACTCCGCCAAACATGGTGGGGTGTGTTCTAATGTGTGGGAAACTACAAGCGGTGCACAAGAATAGGCCCACTTCACTTGAGAGCTCGCTCTCATAAGTGAGGGGGCCTATTCTTGTATAGCGCGACAGCGCGACATGAGCCGGCCAAAGGCCGGCGAATGGGCACCGCTCGTAGTCTGGGTGGGAGCTTGCTCTTCAATACAAAAATAACTAATCCTGTACCCTATCCGGCCTTCAGCCAGCCCTCTAGGGTACAGGATTTTCTTGTTTTTCCATCTTCGTTTCAATTATTTGTACCCCTTCGGCCTTCTCAGCCTCCTTTAGGGTACACTCTATCTTCGATCAAGCTTCATCAAGTTCATTTTTCGTACCCTAAACGGTACTTGCACCTCTCCACGGGGTACGAATCGTACAAATTGTGGAATCGCCGAAAGAACAGCTAGCCTTATCACACTTTCGCGATCTTCTCGGCAAACAATTCATATCTCTTCCCGACGGAGTGCGCAAACTCTCCGTTTGCGATCATCCGGCGTATCTCGGCGTCTGTCGCCCACTTCACGTCCACGGCTTCTTCTTCCTGAAGCACGATGTCTTCCAGTGCCACATCCCTGTGCAGGATGTAGATATCCAGGAAATAATTCTTCTTCTGATAGGTCGCCAAAAACGTAAGTTCGCTTTCTTCTGCTTTAATGGCGGTCTCTTCGAGTAATTCACGTACCGCCGACTGTTTTGTCGTTTCTCCGGCCGCGGTCCCGCCGCCGACGAATTCCCACTGGTTTCCGGCCTTCAGGGCGGGATGTCGCTTCGTCGTCAGGAACGCTCCAGCCGAATTCATGACCCAGACTTCACAGCAAACATAGTACTCTCCCTCTTCAAATGCAGTTCCGCGCGCATGCGTCCGCCCCAGCGGCTTGCGTTCTGCGTCATACAGATCCCAATATTCCATCCTACATATCCTCCAATCGGTGATATTTTCCCTCGTGGATATGACGCCCGTCATTTCCCAGTTCGATGCACGGCAAGGTCGCGCTGCCCGCCTTTCGGTCGAAACGCAGCGTGGTGATGCCGGTAAACTCCATGTGAAACAAAGCGCAAACATACGGGAATGGCAGGTTCAGGATATGCCCGATCGCCGCGGCCGACGATCCGCCATGGCTGAACAGCGCGATGGTCCTGTGCTGCTCCTCCTCTCGCTTATGCAGGTAATAGAATCCTCTCCGCTCATAGCCGAAGTCGGCCAGCCAGGCGTCGATGCCCTTCTCGACTTCATCCACGCACTCCGTCACGAAGTTCGTCTTGAAGTACGGGCTCTCCCGCCAGTCGGTCCGGTTTAGGTCAATGCCTTCCTGGGCCATTTTATCTGCGATATCCCAGGGATGGCCGCCATGGTACAAGTTCTTCTCTTCATTGCCCCAGCGGACTTCCCGCATGAAATCCAAGGTCTGGATGGGTAAGTCCAGCACCTGCGCCGCAGCCTGCGCGGTCTCCTGCGCCCGGCCCAGCGGCGAAGCATAGATCTCCTCGATTCCCTCTTCCCGCAGGCGCTGCGCCATCCGCTGTGCCTGTATCTTCCCGATCTCGGTCAGACAGTCGTTCTTGTAGTCCGGATCTCCGTGCCGGATAAATAAGATCCTCATAGGTCGGTCCTTTCTTTCGCCAGACGCACCAGCGCCGCCGAGATCTCCTCGATGCGCGTGTAGACCTCACGGCACACGCCCGTGCGCCACGTGGCAAATTCCAGCAACGCATCACGGTTCTCCGTCTTCTGCACCAGGTACTCCTTATAGCCGTAGCTGCTCCGTGCCAGTTGCACGAGATACACGTACGGCATCGCTTCCAGGTCCCGCTCGGTCAATTCAAAATACTTCCGATACACGTTAACGTAGTCGCAAAAGTCCTCGACATCGAAGGGCGCGCCGTTTTGACAGGCGCCAAACGACTGCACGTACGAGCGCATGAGTTCCCAGACCGCCGGCAGCTTCGTCGCCGTCGTGAAATCGATCACCGCCCGCACCCGCTCGTCATCACAGATCAATTGACATGCCGTGTAATCGCCGTGACTCGGTGTGTAAGTGATGCCCTTATAGTACGACCGCATATCTGCGATCTTCGCGGACAATTCCTTCTTAAACCGTAGATCCTCGCGGATCCGTTCGTAATTCGGATCGTCCTTGTATTCTTCCAAAACCGCCAGCAAGGCGTCGATCTTCTCCGAAGCATTCGCCGATGTGGCGATCTCCACCCACTTCTCGTCCATGCTCGTTTCCATCGGATAGTCCTTCAGGATCCGGTGCAGCATCCCGAGGTATATTGCGCAATCCTTCCGATAGCGCCGCGGCAGGTCGTTTAAGTAGCATTGTCCGTCCACAAATTCCTGTACGGCCAATGTGCGCCCGAGGACGCTGATGCACGACCTTCCGTCCGTCGTCAGGATAAAGTTCGCGACCGGGAAGTCCTGCGTACGCAAATACGCGACCAGTTCTGCCTCTTTCTTCACGCGGTCCATATCATACTCACTCTGATATTCCTTCACGAAGAAGACGCCCTCGTCGCAGCGCGCTTTATAACAGTTCGCCGATCCCAGCGACAGACGCTTTGGCTCGACCAGATGGAGGCCGTAAGCATTCGCCAAGATGTCGCGTAGTTCGGCCTCAGCCAAGACACTCTTCTCCAGTGCCATCGCATTTCCCCCACTCTATTTCAAAACCAGTTCCTTAAACCGCGCGAGCTCCTCCTCCGGCAAGCCCAGCGATCCGAAGAAATCCGGAAGTGCGTCCATCTCCGCCCAGGCGCCTTCCAGATACCCGCGGTCCGCGATATACGCGCGGTACACGCTCTCCGCGACCTCGTCGCCGCGCTCCGCCCGAAGGCGCTCCCGGATGGCCTCCGCCTTCGGGATGTTCACCTCATTCGTTTTCAGGTAATCCTCCATGATGGTCGCCCGGTCCACCCCCAGGATCTCCAAAAGTAGCGCAGCCGTCAGCCCGCAGCGGTCCTTACCCTCGGTGCAGTGCCACAGCACAGCCCCGGTGGAGTAATCGTGCCGCAGGATGGCTGTCAAAACCTCCGCAAAGGAGTCCCGATGTTCCCGGATCATCCACTTATACAGAGCTCCCATATCGGGCGGTCCTTTGCGTTCGACCTTCTTCTCATGGCTGATACCGGACTTCGCTTCATCAAATATCGGGATCGGATGGCTCGTCCTGCCGCACGGCTGGTCGGGAACTTCGATGCGCTCCCGCGTGGTCCGCAGGTCAATGATCTCGGATATTCCGACCAGATCGGCCTCCTCCGCCCGTGATAGATTTGCCGAGCGCACGAAGCACCCGTGCTTTATCGTTTTTCCCGAGGCGGTCCGAAGCCCGCCCAGATCCCGTAGATTTGAAATCATTATCCGTTACTTACCTTTCTTGTTGCATGTCTTATGCTTCCATCATTACCCCTGCATGGCACCCCGGAAATCGATCTCGCGTGTTTGCGCGTATTCCATCGAATCCAGGATCTTTTGGATCTTCTCTAGATCTGTTCCGGCGTTTTCCAGGTCACTCACGCTGCAGAACCACAGAGGTTTTACACAGCGGAAGATCTTCGGCGCGGCCGCGATCTCCTCCTCGGAAAATGTATAATACTGCGATGCGATCTTAAGCGCCCGAAGGATCTCATCTGCCGTTTGTTCAAGCGTAAGTGCATTGATCTCGCGGAAGAGATAGTTGAGGAAATTATCCCTGCCGGCGCAGTTAAAGTCCAGCACACCGACGAACGCGCCGTCTTCGTCGACCAGCACGTTGGTATCATTAAAGTCCGCCTGGAACACGGAGAACGGCAGA
>JAFYGB010000070.1 GCA_017543445.1 Lachnospiraceae bacterium
CAGTCTTTTTTACTCTGAAAAACAGTATCTCTTACGGAAATTATGCTTGACATAAGGCCTTTCTGCTGATACTATTTAATGGCGTCAAAAAACGCGAGAAAATGGCGGCATAGCGCAGTTGGCCAGAGCGTCCGGTTCATACCCGGCAGGTCGTAGGTTCAAATCCCACTGCCGCTACCATTTCTCGGCCCGTTGGTCAAGCGGCTAAGACAACGCCCTTTCACGGCGTAGACAGGAGTTCGATTCTCCTACGGGTCACCAGAAATGAAACCTCGGAACGGTTATCCGCTCCGGGGTTTTTTGTTGCTCGAAAAGCACTGATGTCCCGTCATTTCCTGTTTTTTGACATGAAGCATTTTCCGTCTTTTCATTTGACTTTTTTGTCCGTATAATGGGAGGTGCGAACGAAACGTTTGCACTGGGGTAGAAAAATATCATTTGGAGGGAAATGTATGAAAAAGATCGTGGCATTGCTACTTTCGATTTCCATGATCGCCGGTATCGCGGTGGGATGTAAGAAATCGAAGGACACAACAGAGAGCACGACAGAGAGCTCGGTCGAGCAGTCTTCTGATGCATCGTCTTCAGAAACAGAATCGCAGACCGAAGCTTCACAGGAACCGGAGGGCACTAAACCCGCGGATGATCCGGATGCCGGTACCCGCGCAACGACAGAAGTCACCGATGGTGCTTATGTCATGGATGAGGCGTTTACGAACCCGGATGAATTTAAGTGGAACACCTACACAGAGTCCGGCGGAGACTGGGAGGTTGCCTGTGAGGACGGCGAGATGGTCGTAAAGATCAAGTCCACAGGTTCGCTGGAGTATGCCTGCCAGCTGTATTTTGACGGTATTTCGCTTCTTGAGAACTGCAAATACCAGTTCGACTTCGATATCAAGAGCGATAAAGCCAGAACCTTTGAGTGGAGATTCCAGCTCAACGGCGGTGACTATCACGCATATGCCGGCCAGCAGAAGGTAGAACTCGGCACATCCTGGACACATGTCAGTGAAGAGTTCACTATGGCTGAGAAGGGCGACCGCGCGCCGAGATTCTGCTTTAACCTCGGTAACGACGGATCGATCACAGATGCTCATACCATCTATATCGATAACGTAACACTGAAGATCGTTGACTGTTCTCAGGCTGTAAAGCTCGATAACGGTCCGGCTGCCAACCCGGTATCCCTGAACCAGACCGGTTACAAGCCGAAGGATCCGAAGGTATTCTTCGTCGACGGCACGATGAGTACATCCTTTAAGATCTACGACGCAAAGACCTATGAGGTCGTATACGAAGGCGAAGTATCCGCTCCGTTTGCCAGCATCGGTACGGGAAGCGAGATCACCATGGGTGATTTTACCGCTTTCGAGAAGCCGGGCACATACTTCGTAAGCACGAACTCGTCCGGTAAGTCCTACACATTCACGATTGCTGAAGACGTTTATGACGATGCTCTCAAGGCTTCGATCCTGATGCTCTATACACAGCGCTGCGGATGTGAAGTGAAGTCGGATATCGGCGAAGAGTACGCAGATTTCGCACACCCGATCTGCCATACAGGTGAGGCTCTCATCTACGGAACAGATAAGAAGATCGATGTCAGCGGCGGCTGGCACGATGCCGGTGACTACGGCCGTTATGTAGTACCGGGTGCGAAGACCATCGCAGACCTCTTTATGACCTATCAGGACACCGGCTACAAGGCTGACGATCTGGGTATCCCGGAGAGCGGCAACGGTGTACCGGATATCCTCGACGAGGCAAGATATGAACTCGAGTGGATGTTTAAGATGCAGGCGGAAAACGGCGGTGTTTACCATAAGGTAACCTGCGACAACTTCCCGGCAACAGTAATGGCACATGAAGAGACCAACCAGCTTCTTGTCCTCCCGATCTCCACGACCGC
>JAFYGB010000008.1 GCA_017543445.1 Lachnospiraceae bacterium
CTGCACGTTTCGCAGACCTGGTTTACGAAGGAAAGTGGTTCACACCGCTTCGTGAGTCTCTCGAGGCATTCATCAAGACTTCCCAGAAGTATGTGACCGGTGAAGTTAAGGTGAAACTCTATAAGGGCAATATCATCAAGCAGGGCACAACTTCTCCGTACAGCCTGTACAGCGAGTCTCTTGCTTCCTTCACCACTGGAGATCTCTACGATCACCACGACGCGGAAGGTTTCATCAACCTGTTCGGCCTGTCCCTGAAGGTACGTGCTATGCTCGGCGCACAGAAGATCGACGAATGATCGAGGACATTTTCCATGCAGAAGATCGGTTTTGACCAACAAAAATATATAACGTTGCAGTCCGAAAAGATCCAGGAGCGTATTGCCGCTTTCGGCGGCAAGCTGTACCTGGAGTTCGGCGGTAAGCTTTTCGATGATTTCCATGCATCCCGCGTTCTGCCCGGCTTCCGTCCGGACAGTAAGATCTCCATGCTCGCCAAACTGAAGGACGACGCAGAGATCGTTATCGTCATCAATGCAGGCGACATCGAGAAGAATAAGGTCCGTGGGGACTTAGGCATCACCTACGATATGGACGTACTCCGTCTGATCGATGCCTTCCGCGGCTACGGCCTGTATGTGGGAAGCGTCGTTCTGACGCAGTTCGCGGGCCAGCCTTCGGCCATCGCTTACCAGAAACGTCTGGAAGCTTTGGGCATGAAGGTCTATCGGCACTACCCCATCCCGGGCTATCCTGCGAACATTCCGTTCATCGTAAGCGATGACGGTTATGGACGCAACGATTACGTGGAGACGACTCGTTCGCTCGTCGTAGTGACCGCACCGGGCCCCGGCAGCGGTAAGATGGCGACCTGCCTGTCCCAGCTCTACCATGATTTCAAGCGCGGCATCCGCGCCGGCTATGCGAAGTACGAGACCTTCCCGATCTGGAACATCCCGTTGAAGCATCCGGTAAACCTCGCGTACGAGGCAGCGACCGCAGACTTAAACGATGTCAATATGATCGACCCCTTCCATCTGGAAGCGTACGGCGAGACCACCATCAACTACAACCGTGACGTGGAGATCTTCCCGGTACTGAACGCCATGTTCGAGCAGATCATGGGCCAGTCACCGTATAAGTCTCCGACTGACATGGGCGTAAACATGGCGGGCTACGGCATCATCGATGACGAAGTCACCCGCGAGGCAGCCTGCCAGGAGATCATTCGCCGCTACTATGCGACCCTGTGCCAGAAGCGCAAAGGTCTGGCGGATCAGGAAGAAGTCATGAAGATCGAACTGCTGATGAAGCAGGCGGGCATCACGACGGCAGACCGTAAGGTCGTAGGCGCGTGCCTCATGAAGGCGGAAACTACCGGACTTCCCGCAGCTGCGATGGAGCTTCCGGACGGACGCATCCTGACCGGACGCACGAGCGAGCTTTTGGGCGCGTCCTCCGCACTGTTGCTCAACGCGCTGAAGACATTGGCCGGCATCGATGACGAGATCAAACTCATCTCCCCGACCATCATCGAGCCCATCCAGAACCTGAAGGTGAACCACCTCGGGAACCGGAACCCGCGTCTGCACACCGACGAGATTCTGATCGCACTGTCCATCTGCGCTGCAACGGACGAAACCGCCCGCCGCGCCATGGACCAGTTGCAGAACCTGAAGGGTGCGGAGGTACACACCAGCGTCATCCTGTCCCAGGTCGACGTAAATGTCTTCCGCAAACTCGGCGTGAACCTGACCAGCGAGCCGGTCTACCAATCGAAAAAACTGTATCACAACTAATCAACGCGGTTGCTTTCCAAAAAGCAACGTCAGCCGAAACATACAACAGCCCGACGAAACACTTCGTCGGGCTGTTTTTTGATGTATTTCTCAGCAGGGGCTCAATCGCATGCTCCCTACTCTGTTTTCTCGATCTTCTTCGCGTGGATCTTCTTGATCTTCTTTTTCTCGGGTTTTGCGGTCGCTGACATCGTCAGGTCGATGATGGTGAGGATGCCGAGCAGCAAGGCTGCGCCGCCGAAAACGTAGTTCACGACTTCCGCGAAGAGGTTGTCGTTGAATTCCATGCGGGGATTGATGCCGTCCAGGATCCGCAGCGTGATGGAGATCACCGCGCCGATGATGCAGATATGGGCCAGAAGATAACGTATCAGTCTTTTCATTTATTCCGCCTCCCGTATCAACAGACAATCGCTTAAGTTTCTGCCGCCGTCCGCAGGTCGATCGTAGACCGCTCCGTTGAAGACCATGGCGGACGTCTTACTGCCGTCGAGATTGTAGGCCTGTGTGCAGCCGAAACTTTCCATGATGTAGGCCATCTCGGTAAATTTGATTCCGTTGGAGTAGCCGGACTGGCGTCCGTCAAACACAGCGAAGCAGTAGTGTCCCGGCTCGATGTAACCGACCGCGGTCCGAGGATGGTTCTTCTGCAGGTAGCCGCCCGCATTGACCGTATCCACTGCGTGACCATCCGCATCCAGCAGTGCCGGGCCGAAGGTCCACGCCTGGTATGCGCCCTTCGCGATCAGTTCCTGTATGTCGTAATCCGGTCCGTAGACCTCCATGGTACCGTCGTAGAACAGCACGCAGATGTCGCTGTCGGTCTCGTCGTTGCGGTAGAGTTCGCCGTTTCGGATGACCAAGCCGCTCTTCTGATACCCGTAGAAGTCGCCGTTGATGCCGAGGATGCCATTGTGCCGCATCGTCATATCGAGCACGGACTCGTGGAAGCCGATGCCGTAGGTGTCGCCCGCCATCGCCGTGCGGAAGCAGGAAATGTCCGCCACATAAATGTCTGCGATGTAATAGGTCAGGGTCGTCTTACCCTTATTTTCTTTGGTGTATGTCTGAATGTCGATCGCGACGGTCGGTCCGGAATAGGAATGATCCGTGATCACCACCTCTTCCGAAAAATGATCTTCGAACTTCTCCGTCCACATGAGCTGGGGAATGTTCTTCCGCGGCTTTGCGGTGGTCGGGGGCTCCGTCGGTTCTTCGGTCGTTTCCACGTCCGTTTCGGATGGATCTGCGGTCGAGCCGTCCTCCGTCTCCGAAGAAGCCGGTTTGGAGATATCATTACCCGCATTCGAAGGATCGGGATCCGAAATATCGTCGCCGGATCGCGTCGGATCTGCGGCGGCTTTGGAACTCTCCTGCGGCGGATCCTGCTCGGCGCTCGCCGTCGTCTGCGTCTTCGCATAGGGGTTTTCGATTTTGATCCCTATGCTCTCTTGCTCCCGCGGCAACAGGAAATAGTATAAACAGAACACCAGGGCGATGCCTCCGATGATCAATAGGTCCGCAAAAAAATGAAGAAACAGGCGGAGACCCCGTCTCGGCTCCCCGGCCTGTTTTTTCTTTTGAGCGGATAAGCGTTCATTTTGACTCATCTTACTGCTCTTCCTTCAACAAAAGATCGATTAAAAATCAAGAATTGCTGGGTCGCCCAGCTGAAGAAAAACATGGTGCATTCCACGAGGATCTTCGCAAAGATGGCGTTCAGCTTGACGCCGTTCACCAACAGGTTCAGAAGTAACGTGTTACATGTCAGGACAATAACTGCCACCACGATATATTTCACGGCCGTCTTGAAAACGCTCTGGTCGTCTTTGAATACCAGACGCTTATTGATCGTGAAATTCACAGACGCGCTGATAAAGCGGGCCGCAACATTACATTGCGTCAGGTAATTGCCGGCGGAAACATAGTTAAGCAGCGAGAAACAAAACAGATCCAGCAGGAAACAGAAGAACGACGCCGCTATGAACTTAAAGATCCCGACGTAGATCCGCATGCTGTCCTTCAGCGCGTGGAAATGCGACTCGCTGTTATCGTTTTCATAGATCGTTCGGATGGGTACCTGTGCGATCCGGATGTTGTTACGTGTCAACTCCAGCAATACGTTCATCTCGTACTCGAAGCGATCGCCTTCGATCTCCAGAAGACCAGGGATCATCGAGATTGGGAAGAGACGCATACCCGTCTGGGTATCATCGACCAGCTGACCGGTGACCAGGTGAAAGACCCCCTTCGTCACGCTGTTGCCGAAGCGACTGCGGAACGGCACTTTGCGGTCGAAATTCCGAACGCCGAGCACCATCATCATCTCGTTCATGTCCAACTGGTGGATCAGGCGGACTGCATCGGTAAATTTGTGCTGTCCATCCGCATCCATGGTGAGCACCGCCGTGTCGACATCGTCCGAGTAGTGCTCCTGGATGTAGCGGAGTCCCGTCTTCAATGCGGCTCCCTTACCACGATTGCGGCTGTGATGCACGACCTTCGCATAGCGGACCGCCTGCTCGATCCGATCTTTCTGGATCTCGGATCCATCATTGACCACAACGATCGACATGTTCGACCGCTCGCGGATCTCCTGCAACAGCGGGATGAAATGCTCTCCCGGCTCATAGGCGGGGATCAACACGATTATTCTTTTTTTCGGTGAATCGAAGCCCTCCATGAGCCCTCCTTAAGGCTAAACCATGCATACCTGCGGACGTGACGTCTTACTTGCGGGCATGCTTCTTCGTCTTTTTCTGCTGATACATGCGCTTATCTGCCTCTCGCATACAAGCGAGCATGTTCATGCCTTTGCGGCAATAATAAAATCCTATGCTGGCGGACAGTTTGTACGGTTTGTCCGACCGCTCGTTATACTCAGCGATTTCAGCCTGAACGTCTTTCTCCCACTGAAGCGCTTCCGACTCATCCTCGGAAGGGAACAGCGCCAGAAATTCGTCACCGCCGATACGCGCGTTGATGCCATACGGGTGCGAATGGTGTGACAGTACTTCACCAAACGCGATCAGTGCCGTATCACCCTCCACATGGCCGAATGTGTCGTTGATATACTTCAGACCGTCGAGGTCAATGCTGACGATGCAGAAGCACTGTCCGGTGCGTTCCAACCGCTCATACAGTTTCTTCATGGTATGTTCCATGGCTCTGCGGTTCGGAAGCGAGGTCAATGCATCGATGTAGGACTGCTCGCGTAGCTCGCTGACCGATTTGACCTCCTCGAAAATGCGGATCCGCTCCAGCGAGCTGATCAGCGAGAAGATCATATTCTTCATGTAGTACTTACTCTCCGAAAGGTCCAGGTTGCGGAAAGCAATATAGCCGAAGCAATAATCTTTTTCATGCAACGACACCAGGAACAGCGGAACGGAATAGTCGTAATAACTCTCAGGCAGAACATCCTTCCGCTCAAACCGCTCCTCCAACATGGTCACGCCTTCATCGTTAACGATGGCTTTGAGGATCATGTGGTCCGTATATTTTCCGGCCATCTCGGCAACGTTGTTCTGCCGCTCCTCTTCGTCGCAGAAGCAGAAGTACATCTCGCCCAGTCCCTTACCCTTCAGGTACGTATAGACCGAGAACATCAGCTCAGCGAGGGTGTCGCTTCCTTCGAACTCGAGGTTCATGTAGGTGCTGTGATGCATCGCGCGCTGCAGGTTTTCTTTGTCTCGGTAGAGCCGCTGGAAGGAAACCATGTTCAGGTCTCGCTCACAGCCACAGCTGTTGCGGAAACGTGCCGATAACTGCATCCGGACGGTCTCGCTTTGCGGTTTTCCCTCCCATATATTCTTCAAAATGTGGACCGCAGCCTTACCCATGTCGCTGTGCGGCACGTGCATCGTAGTCAGCGGCGGTATCTGGAATTGTGCTTCCTCGAGATCGTCGTAACCGGAAACACAAATATCCTGCGGTATCCGATATCCGCGATGCAAAAAGGCATCACAGAGCGATACCGCCATATAGTCATTCGCGCAGACCACGACCTGCGGAAGGTCGCGGTTCTTCGTAATGAACCACTCCGCCGCTTCATTGCCCCGGTTGCGCCAGTAATCGCCGTAGTAGATCATCCCCTCGGTCACTTCAAGGCCGTACTTCTTCATGGTATCGAGGTAGGCCTGCAAACGCAGCCTGCCATCCTCCAGATCCAAACGTCCGGCCATATACGCGATCCGCGTAAAATGATGCTCGTTGATGAAATGCTCGATCATCTCGGTCTGCGAATTATAATCGTCACCGATCACGTTGTAGACGCCCTCGGTGAAAGCGCGGATGGAGACAATAGGGCAGCTCGCTTCTTTCTGGAAGTAGTCGGTTATATACTCAGCCATGCCGTCGATTCCGAACGTATCCGGACAGACGATGACGCCGTCCACACGCGTAGCATCCGGAATGTCGACCACATGCATCTCGATCGCACCAAACAAAGCATTTACATCACGAGCGGAAGAATTACAGCAAAACATGACAGCGGCGCCAATCCTGCGCGCCTCTGACGATATGACGTTCGCTATTTTCGACTGAAATTCGGAAGTAATATCTCCGATACAGCAAAGTACATTCTTCAAACTCTCACCTTCCTTAGGATCATTCGGTCTGACGGTTTGATGTTTCTACCCAAACGTTTGCCGATTCTCCCCCCATTATGTATAGTGCTAGAATAGCAAAAAAACGGGAAAATGTCAATCAAAAATGCTAGACACTTCTCCGTTTTTGCTTATTTTTTATGATTTTTTTAGAATTGTGATTTACTTCGCAGAAACGCTCTCGATTGCTTTGGAGAGGCGAACGATCATCTCGTCAACGTCCTCTTTGGAAGCGATGAGCGGCGGCAGAAAACGTATGGTATTGTTCGCTGCGGCAATGGTGATCAGGCCGCCCGAAAGCGCTGCCTTTACCACGTCGATCGCGCCAACGCCGTCAAACTGAAGGCCCTGCATCAGGCCCATGCCTCTGTGGTCGCAAACGCAAGAGAACTGCGCCTGCACTTCATCCAGTTTCTTCCAGAGGTACTCGCCCATCTTCTTCGCGCCTTCTACGATCTTCTCCTGCTCGAAGATGTCCAGGACGGTATCCACCGCGGTACATACAAGCGGATTGCAGCCGTAGGTGGTTCCGTGGTCGCCGCGTGTCATGGTCGCTGCCTTCTCGTTGCACAGGAACGCACCGACGGGAACGCCGCAGCCCAGCGCCTTCGCACAAAGCAGGATGTCGGGCTTCACGCCGTAGCCCTGGTGCGCGAACATGTAGCCCGTCCGGCCCATGCCGCACTGGATCTCATCGAAGATCAAAAGCGCGTCATTTTCGTCGCAAAGCTTCCGCACGCCTTCCAGGAACTCCTGAGTGGCCGGGAAAATGCCTCCTTCACCCTGTACGGGCTCTAAAATGACTGCAGCGGTATTTTTATCAATGAGCGCCAAAACCGTGCTTAAATCGTTGAATTTCGCGAATCCGACGTTGTCGAACAGTGGAGCGAAGGGAGTGCGGTACTCTTCATGTCCGGTGACCGCAACTGCGCCGGTCGTTCTACCGTGGAAGCTGTCTTCCATCGCGATGATGTTGTAGTTTTTCTTGTTTTTATTATTCGCGTATTTCTTCGCAAGCTTCAGCGCGCCCTCGACCGCTTCCGCACCACTGTTGGTGAAGAAGACACGGTCCATACCGGCCGCCTTACAGAGCTTCGGCGCTGCATTGGCCAGCGGAACATGGTAGAACAGGTTGGAAACATGGATGAGTTTATCCACCTGGTTCTTCAACGCAGAATTATACTCCTTGTTTCCGTAACCGAGCGCCATAACGCCGATACCGGAACCGAAATCCAGATAATCCTTACCTTCCAGGTCGTAGAGGTACATGCCCTCGCCGTGGTCGAACGCCACCGGGAACCGGCTGTAGACCTGCAACAACGAATCTTCGGTCTGTTTGATCACTGCTTCAGTCTTCATAAAAACCTCCTCAATCCTGCGGATTGTACCGCTCGCTGTCCTTACTCAGGATCGCCGTCCCGATCCCTTTATTCGTGAAGATCTCCAACAACAGGCAATGCAGGATACGTCCGTCCATGATGTGGACGCGTGAAACGCCGTTCTGTACTGCGTCCATGCAGTTCTGCAGTTTCGGAAGCATGCCGCCGCCGACGTTGCCGCTCGCCAGAAGCTCTTCCATCTGGTCAATGGGCAGCTCGCTAATAAGACTGCTCGGGTCTTTCGGGTCGCGGTACACGCCCGGAACATCCGTCAGGAACGCCAGCTTCTCCGCCTTCATCGCACGTGCGATCGCGCAGGCTGCATCATCCGCGTTGATGTTGTATGTGTTGTATTCGTCGTCGTAACCGATCGGGCAAACGATCGGCAGGAAATCCTTCTCGAGAAGATCGTAGAGGATCTTCGGGTTCACCTTATCGATGTCGCCGACGAAACCGATATCCTGGCCGCCGGAGAGTTTCTTCTGCACGTGCAGCAGGCCGCCGTCCTTACCGCTGATGCCGACGCCCAAAACGCCCAACTCCTGCACCATCTTTACGAGGTCCTTATTTACACGGTTGAGCACCATCTCGGCGATCTCCATGGTCGGCGCGTCGGTTACACGCAGGCCGTTGACGAAGCGGGGCTCCATGCCTGCCTTCTCCACCCATTTACTGATGGCCTTACCGCCGCCATGTACGATGATCGGCTTGAAACCGACCAACTTCAGCAGTACGACGTCCTTAATAACGTTCTTCTGCAACTCCTCATCCGCCATGGCACTGCCGCCGTACTTTACGACGATCACCTTACGATTGAATCTCTGAATATACGGCAGGGCCTCGATGAGCACCTCTGCCTTCTGCATGATCTTTTCATCCATGATAGTTTCCTCTTTTCTCCGACGTTTTCGGTCATTCGTTCGCAGGATCAGGAACGATAGTCTCCGTTGATCTTTACGTAATCATAGGTCAGGTCGCAGCCCCAAGCAGTCGCGGTCTCCGAACCATTTTTCATATCGCAGACTGCAGTCACATATTCCTGGGAGAGGATCTTCGTAGCCTCTTCCTCACTGTAAACTGCATACATGCCGTCCTTGATGACCTGAATATGGCCTGCGCTGCTCTCGAAATAGATATCTACACGCTCTGGATCGAAATCCACCCCGCTGTAGCCCATGGCGCACATGATACGTCCGCTGTTCGCGTCGTGGCCGAAGATCATCGCCTTCGTCAGGCTGGATGTGATAACGCTTTTGGCCAATGTTCTGGCGTGTTCTTTGGTATCTGCGTTCTTTACGGTCACTTCAAAGAGACAGGTGCAGCCCTCGCCGTCACCGGCGATCATCTTCGACAGGCCTACCATAACGCCGTGCAGTGCCTCGCAGAATGCATAGTAGTCCGCGCCGGGCGCGTCGATCTTAGCATTGCCCGCCTGGCCATTTGCCAGAAGCAACACCGTATCGTTCGTAGAAGTATCTCCATCTACGGAGATCATATTGAATGTGTCTACAACGTCTTCCTTCAGAGCCAGAGTCAAGAGTTCCTTGCTGATGGCAACGTCGGTGGTGATAAAACAAAGCATGGTGCACATATTCGGATGGATCATGCCCGAACCCTTACACATACCACCGATCACGGCCTTCTTACCGCCTACGGTGAACTCGTATGCGATCTCCTTCGGCTTCGTGTCGGTCGTCATGATGGAGCGAGCCGCGATGTGGCCGTGCTCCAGATCCTCGCCCTTTGCATCCTTCAACAGGCCGATCCCGTTGACGATGCGGTCGATCGGCAGCTGCATGCCGATAACGCCGGTGGATGCTACAGCTACTGCATCCGCCGGGATGCCGAAAGCTTCCGCAGCTGCATCCGCAGTCTGCTTGCAGTAATCCAGACCTTCCTTACCTGTGCACGCATTCGCGATACCGGCATTGATGATCACTGCCTGCAAAAAGTCGCTGTTCTCAACGACCTTCTTATCCCACAACACAGGCGCTGCCTTAACTACGTTCGTGGTAAAGGTCGCTGCCGCCTTACAAGGGCTCGTCGAATAAACGAGCGCCATGTCATTGCGATCCTTGTATTTAATTCCCGCAGCCACGCCGGCTGCCTCAAATCCTTGCGCCGCGGTAACTCCGCCTTCGATCTTCTTCATAGTAAAACCTCTCATTTCTTATGGGCGACGGGTATTTATTCTCCGCCGTTTTATGATGACGCGACATGCTGATTCTTTAAGTCCGCGTCATTTATTATACGCGATGATGTTCTTCTCATTCAACGTAAAGTCATAGTAGTTCAGGTCCTCTCGCTTCGTCCAACCGATTTGATGCCAGAACTTGTTTCCGATATCATTCGTGGTAAAAGCGATCAGGGAGACCTTATTGATCTTCTCTTCCCGCAGAGCCTTCATGCAAAATACGACCATGGCCTTACCGATGCCTCGCATGCGATAGTCCTCATGCACACATACATGATACAGGCAGCCCCGTCGGCCGTCGTGCCCGCACAGAATCGCTCCGACGATCTTCCCGTCCTGCACAGCAACCACGCTGGTGGTCGGATTACGCTTCAGGAAGACTTCCACACCCTCACGCGAGTCGTCCACACTTCGGATCGCGAAGCCGTGGATACTCATCCACAGTTTGTAGACTCCCTCGTAATCATCCAGGGTCATCACGCGGATCTGCGCGGATGTCTTTGCGGCTGTCTCGCCAGAAGTTTTTTTCTGTGCTGTCACAGCACTCTTTGAAGCATTTTCTTTCGAACTATTTGCCATAACTGCTCCTTCGGTCGGTCTAATATACCGGATGAAACTATATTTATGCAAATATTCTTGCATAAAATACGGCTTTATGCATTAATTTATGTATAAATAGTGCCGTATTGCCCAATTATACACCCGAACCCCCTGAAATGCAATACCCTTTTAGGACTTTTTCGCGGTTTTCTTACTTATTATTCCGCGGGGATCATTTCTCGGCACCTGGTACGCTTTTCCTACGCGCAATTCTTCGGAAATCTTCATTTTGCGCGTACAGAGCACTCGCCCGGTGCGCTTTTCTTACGCGTAGTTTCTCGGAAATCTTCCTTTTGCGCGTAGAGTCGACCGAACCCGGACGCCTATCCTACGCGCAGTTCTGCGAAAATCTTCCTTTTGCGCGTAGAGATCACTCGCCCGATGCGCTTTTCCTACGCGCAGTTTCTCGAAAATCTTCCTTTTGCGCGTAGAGTCGACCGAACCCAGGCGCTTTTCTTACGCGCAATTCTGCGAAAATCTTCCTTTTGCGCGTAGAGATCCCACGCCCGCTGCGCTTTTCCTACGCGCAGTTTCTCGAAAATCTTCCTTTTTGCGCGTAGAGTCGACCGAACCCAGGC
>JAFYGB010000071.1 GCA_017543445.1 Lachnospiraceae bacterium
GTGATGATATCGCCGTCCTTTACGACGTATTCCTTGCCTTCGGAGCGCAGATAGCCCTTTTCGCGGCAAGCGGCCATGCTGCCGCCCGCTTCGATGAATTTGTCGTACGCGATGGTCTCCGCGCGGATGAAGCCCCGCTCGAAGTCCGTGTGGATCTTTCCCGCCGCCTGCGGCGCCTTCGTACCTTCCTTGATGGTCCAGGTGCGGCACTCGTCTTCACCTGCCGTCAGGAACGAAATCAGGTTGAGCAGCGCGTAGGACGCTTTGATCAACTTGTCCAGACCGCTCTCCTCGATGCCCAGTTCCGCGAGGAATTCGGCCCGCTCCTCGTCGTCCAGCTCCGCCATCTCCGCTTCGATCTCGGCGCAGATCGCCACGACCTGCGAGCCCTCTTTTTCCGCGATGTCCTTCACAGCCATGACGTACGGATTTTCGTCCGCGGACGCGACTTCGTCTTCCGCCACGTTCGCCACATAGATGACAGGCTTGTACGACAGCAGTCCCAGGCTCTTGACAAAGGGTTCTTCCTCCTCGTCGAATTCCATGCCGCGGGCATTCTTGCCTTCGCCCAGCCACTCGTAGATGCGCTCCATGATGTTCAGCTGGGGCATCGCGCTCTTGTCACCGCCCTTCATGCCGCTCTTCGTCTTCGCGATGCGGCGTTCCAGGATCTCCATGTCGGAAAGGATCAGCTCGGTATCGATGGTCTCGATGTCCCGCACGGGATTGATGCTGCCTTCCACATGCACGACGTTGTCGTCCGCGAAGCAGCGCACGACGTGCACGATGGCTTCGACCTCCCGGATGTGACCCAGAAATTTATTGCCCAGACCTTCGCCTTTGCTGGCGCCTTTCACGAGGCCTGCGATGTCGCAGAACTCGATGGTCGCGTAGACCGTCTTCTTGGAATTATAGATCTCGTGCAGCTTCGTGATGCGCGGATCCGGTACGGTGACCACGCCCACGTTCGGCTCGATGGTGCAGAACGGATAGTTGGCCGCCTCCGCCCCCGCCTTCGTGATGGCGTTAAATAATGTGGATTTTCCTACGTTCGGTAGTCCGACGATACCCAGTTTCATTTTTCTCTATTCCTTTCTGAAAGAACGTTGAAATTTCAACGCTTTTCAAGCTTCTTAACGATCTCCGTTCGGCGGTTTAACGCCATTTTTACGCCATTTTACACCATCTTCGAATTATGATTTTCGAATCTGTGTACCGCGGCGAGCAAAGAATCCTCTGTGTTATGGACATATCGGTCCATCGTGGTCTGCAGAGAAGCATTACCCAGAAGACTCTGCAAGACCTTTGGCGGCATACCGCTTTCTATCGCCCGTGTCGCATAAGTATGCCTCAAAGCATGCATACAGAATCTTTCGATCCCGGCCTCATCACATAGTTTGTACAAATGCGTATCGTAGGAGCTGTTCTTGACAGGCTCCCCTGTCCGGTAATTGATAAAGACAAGGTCACTCATGACAAGCGTCTTTTTCTGCCCTGTGACCCGATCCATATATTCCAGCTTCGTTGATGACAGTTCTTTCGATTCCTTTCTGAAAGCGCGCTCATCGTATCGCTTTTTCAGGATCTCATATGCCTTGCTTGTTAAGGGAATCGTACGATAACTGCTTGCCGTCTTAGGTGGACCTGCGCGCCATTGCCCTTGACCGTAACGGTACTCGAGCGTTTTGTTCACAGTCAAAGTCCGTCTCTCAAAATCGATCGCATCGAATGTCAATCCAATCAATTCGCCCGTTCTCAAACCGGTTTCAAGAAGAAGCGCATACTGATCATAATTGTGAGAACGGCGAGACATCTCCAGGAATCTCTTCTGTTCATCAACAGTCAGGAAACGAATATCACTTTTTGCTCGGACAGGCTTCGTATACAATACGCCATCCATTGGATGCTTGCGGATCAGATCGTTCATCACTGCACTGCGGAACATCGTCCCCATCGCGATATACGTCTGCCTGATCGTAGATCCTGCATAAGAAGCATACATCCTGTTGAAAACCGCTTTGCAATGAAACGGCTTTACTTCCGTTAAAAGAATTTTCCCCATGACAGGCTGAACGTTTCTTTGATACCGGTCGCGATAATTGCGCCTCGTGTTCGGAGCCAGATCGCAGATAATGTTATCTGACCAAAACTGAAACCACTCATCGACAGTCATCTCCGCAGTTGGAGAAAACGTTTCATGTCTGATCTCATATTTCTGATCGTCGAGCCAGTTCCTCGCTTCCGGCAGCGAATTGAAATACTTCTCGATCCGCCTCCCGGATGGCTGTACATATCTCGCTGAAAACCGTCCATCCTTTCTTTGCGAGATACCGGGACCCAATTCTTTCCCTTTTAAGTTTTTTCCCATTGTATTCTCCTTCCAGGCGCAATGCTTGAAAAGAGTTCAATACTGTTAAAACTATACCAAAGTTCGGTTGATATATCAATGAATCCAAGGGTTATTTCACTTTTCGATCCACGCTATATCACCAATTTTGTTTCAATGAACTCTTCGAATTCTTTACGCTTTACTAATTTCTTATTTCCAACAAATAGCACAAATGGACAATTTGGCGCACGAAGCAGCGTATTGGTTTTATTGATCCCAATATTTGAATATTCTGCAGCCTCTTGTATGCTGAGAAGCAGTTTTCTGTCTATGGGCAATTTGCCGCTTTCTCTTGACCTACCATTTTCCTGTTCTCCCACCAAATAATAAAAAGCGTTTATCTTCTCGTCTGTCACTTTTCATTCCCCCTTTTGTGATTTGTCTCAGCCTTGACAAATACTATTGTAAAGATAAACGATACTTTTGTAGTGAGCCTCGTAGGTCTACTGAACCTGAGGTGACCTGCTATTTTGCTTATCCGCAAGCAGGGCAAAGATGTCAGTGTCTGCCCTCTTTGCGGACTTGTTGGGATATCCCAAACCCTCAAGATCGCACTGTGTGCGGCTGCGCGTTTTTACAAAAACGCTGAAACGGCTTCCCGATCGGGAAGCCGTTTTTTGCAGTTCTGTACTTTACTCTATGATTGCATATTTCACTTTGATCCGGTCCAGCTTTTCCAAAATCGGCAATCCGCCGAAC
>JAFYGB010000072.1 GCA_017543445.1 Lachnospiraceae bacterium
ACGAAAAACCGTCGGAGAAGCCCCAGAACGTTACCGCGTCCATGCGGATCGTGCCCGCGTCCGCGCGTTCAAACAAGCCCTGGAACAATTCGTAGCAATACCGCCCCTGCATCTTCAGGTTTTCGTCGGTGTTCGTAAGCGCGCCCTCGTATTTTCCGAGGCCCACGTCCACTTCAGTCAGCTCCAGCTTAAGTCCGGTCGCGGCCAATGTATCCACGCCCTTAAGGTAGGTGCCCACATCGTCCGCCGTAAACAAGTGCGCCTGCAGTCCGATGCCGTCGATCAAAGATCGCCCGTCATCGTCCTTCAGGGTCTCCACGAACTCCGCGATGCAGTCCGCCTTATATTGCTCGTTATAATCGTTGTAGTACAGATCGATCGTTTCAGGCGCGTATTTATCCGCATAGTAGAATGCATACCAGAGGTAGTCGTCGCCGATGATCTTACGCCAGTTGCTGTCACGCATACTGCCGTCCTCCATCCACGCTTCATTGACCACGTCATACGCGTAAAACAGGTCAATGTAGCCCTGAGCCTTCAGCTCTTCAAACACACCGCGAATCAGCGACTCCATGCGAAGGAGCATCTCCTCGCGGTCGACATATGAACCACTCGGGTCGAAATTCGACCGGAAGATCCAGTCCGGCGTCTGGCTGTGCCAGATCATCGTGTGTCCGCGCATGGAGAAGCCGTTCTTCTTCGCCCAGCTCATGAGGGACAGCGCCTCACTGTTGAATTTGACGACCAGCTTCCCGGACGACCTGCTCTGCCCCTGGTCCAGGATGTAATCCGGCTTCATGGCATTTTCCGTGGTGCAACTGTTAAACTGCGCCGCCATCAGTTTGGACGTCGCTTCCTTCTGCGTCACTTGCGCGGAAATGCAGGTCCCGACCTTCATGCCATGCTCGGCAAATACATCCTTCAGCGCCTTATCCGTGACCTCGCTCTGCGCAGGCAGTTTCACCTTACTCGAACCGCAGCCCGCCAGGACCATAAGGAAAATGAACAATATGCTGATAATGCTCTTTCGTTTCATGTCATAACCTCCACCCATCAATCATTTGTTCCGTCTGACGCCGTCAGTCCGGATCGATACCCAGGAGCCGGTCGGACAGTTCCTTCCGCCCGATCTCCCCGAAATTCAGCTCTTTCTTTTCAAAATCAAAAAGCAGCAGGCCCGCCGTGTTTCGCTCCCGTTCGCACACCACGCGCCCCGATGCGTCGATCACGCACGTCGGCGCGGTCTGGTACGGCGCGGTCGCGTCCACCGTCAGAAACGGCGTCACATTTTCCACTGCACGCGTGATCAGGTGACCGCTTCTGCATCGACCGCCTTGCTGTCCGGCAAGTCCCGCGGCGGGTAGCCGGTCAATGCGCACTCGGGAAATACGATCAGTTCTGCCTGCTGTGCCGTAGCCTGCCGGACCGCATTTTCCATCTCCTCTCTATTCCGCCGGATGTCCCCGGTCACGCCAAATTGGTAAGCAGCGACCCTCATACGTTCGTTCCTTTCAACTTCAATTACTCAAGCATGATCCCGTTCACGACTGCACGTACCCGGTGATGATGATAGAGTTCATCGTTCGGGCTCATGTTGTGCATATACGCAACGGAGAATTTGTCGATCGGGTCCGCCTCGACCCAGATGCCGGTGCCGCCAGTCCAGCCGAAGTTCCCCACGTGGCCGTTGTGCCCGTACTTCTGCGTGAGCAGCGTCCGGAAACCGAGGCCGTAGCCGTAGCCGGCCAGATAATCATTTTCAAAGTCGGCCAATTGTACCGGGCCGAGCTGGTTTTCGTGCAGCATCGCAACGGTGCCGCTGCCCAGGAACTTCCGTCCCTTATAGGTGCCGCCGTTTGCAAGCATCTGCATGAAGACTGCGAAATCGTGGGCGCTGATGAGCAGGTTCGGACGCGCGCCGGCTGGCACACTGTCCGGCGTCGCACTCAGGAAATACTTCGTCGGTTCGAAGACGCCGGGCGCCTTCTTCGCGTAGTTCGTCACCAGACGTTCCTGATTTGTAGGACGGGCAAATGTATCGGCGTCCGCCAGTTCCAGCGGCTCGATCAGGCGATCCTGGAACACTTCACGTAAAGGCTTACCCTCGAAGGTCTCCACCAGAACGCCGGTGATCTCGGAACCGAAACCGTACAGCCAGTGCGAGCCCGGTTCGAACATGACAGGCACCTCCGCCATAGCGCTTACCTCCTCGGCGATGGTCGTGGGACCCTTCTTCAAAAGCTCCGCCATCTGCTTACTCATCGTAGCCAATGTCGGCGTCGTTGCATTGGCCGAAGGGACCATGCAGTACGGCAGGCCACACATCATGGCGACTGCGTCACGAATGGTAATGGGCTTATCCAGCGGCGCCGTGTCGATGTCGCCGTTCGGGCGCATCACATATTTCTGCGTATTCTTCCACTCCGGCAGGTAGTAATACAGCGGATCGGAGAACAGGAACTTCCCTTCCTCGAAGATCATCCCAAGGATGGCGTAGGTGAACAGCTTCGTCGTGGAAGCCTGACTGAACATACTGTGAACGTCCACCTTCCGGCCGGACTCGATGTCGGCAAACCCTGCCTCGCCGTGGTAGATCATCTCGTCACCCTGCATGATCGCGACCGCACAGCCGGGGTTCGTCCCCTGCTCCACGAATCTCTTAAGCAAATTGTCTAATCTCGTAAAATCCTTCATGATACACCTCCGTATCAGCCCCGAAAGTTCTGCTCTGCCTTCTCAGCGGTCAGTCGTCTCTTCTCCAGTGTTTTCACAAAGAGTTCGTCGATTGTCTCCGGAAAATGCTCGTAGACCACTTTCGTGCCTTCCTGTGTAATGCCGCCGGGCGTCGCCACACGGGTCACCACATCAGCGAAGGTCATGTTCTTCTGAAGCATCAGTTCTCCCGTTCCACACATGGTGCGCAGAACGAGGTCCACGATCTGCTCCCGCGGTATCGTCGTATGCTTCTGTGCCTCCGTGCAGATCACGTCAAATATGGACGCGATGAACCCCGGCATGCAGCTGGCGAGCTCCGACCCCATGCCCATCTCCTGCTCAGGAAGTTCGACTACATCGCCCATGGTGGCCAGAAGCGGGCGGAGAGCCTCACGGTCTGCCTCCTGCACCAGATCATTAAAGCAAACGAGCGTCTGAGCACAACGGATCTCCGCAGTAACACTCGGAATGACCTTCGCGAATTTACGCTTCGTCACCTGCTCCAGCAAAGAAAACTTAACACTGCCATTCAGTGAAACAACTAAGGTATCCTCTGCCAGGTCATCTCGGATCTCTTCCAATACCATCTTTATATCACCGGGGCGAATGCAGAGAAAAACGATATCGGAGGCTTTCGCGACCTCACGGTTCGTCCCGATGTGGGCAATGCTTTCCGCCTCTTTCAGCTTCTCCATAGTCCGGTTGGAAACGAAAAGATCCTCTTTCGCAACAACGCCCGTTTCATAAAACGTCCAAAGAAACATTTTCCCCATGCTTCCATATCCAATGATACCAATTTTCACAACTTTTCCTCCTTCATGACCCTATTCTTTTTCCATAGTTCCGAAAACGTGTAACTTAGCCCCATTATACCATGGTTCGGATCGTTTGTGTAAAAAAATCGTCGGTCCGCATTCGGTGCGAACCGACGATGATCGTATCGTTATGTGTTGATTATTCTTCCGTTTCCTGCTTTACTGCTTCGCGCTCATCGCGATGATAACGGGTAAATGCAACATCCGCTACCCAGGTGCCGATCATCAGGATCAGCATAAGCGGTGTCCACTTATCGATCAGGATCATGGGCAGGCGCATATTCTCCGTAAGGATGAAAGCAAGCAGTGCTAATACAGTGAGCACAGCCTCGATGGCAATGCCGGTGTGGAACTTACGAGCGAACGGCTCGACATCGTAGATCTGCTCGTTCTTCGCTTCGTTTACCTTACGCATCTTGCGGATGCGGCCGTACTTGCGTTTCAGCATGTTTACAGGCGCCAGGATGTAGACCGTGACGATCAGACAGATCAGGTTGACGAACGCCCAAGCGTTGCGTCCGTAGGAACTGCCGCCCGGCATGAACAGATCGAAGAAACCGCTGAAGATGGGCCAGCGTTCCTTTACGCCGGTTCCCGCCGCGCTCTCCGGGCTGACGGTATAATCCGATGTCGTAGACTCTTCGGAAGTCGTGATCTCTTCTGTGGATGCCTCAGGTGTCGTGGCCTCTTCGGTCGATGCCTCCGGTGTGGACTCCTCTTCGGTCGATGCCTCCGGTGTCGACTCTTCTTCGGTAGACTCCTCTGGTGTCGACTCTTCATTCGTGGAGCTCTCCTCCGGGGTGGAGGACTCTTCCTCTGTAGTCGGGTCGATCGGTGTGATCGACGGTTCCATCACTCCGAGGAGCACCAGACGTCCGTTCGTCACAACATCCGAGCAGGTCGAGAGGCAAATGATCTGCTTTGCGTCTTTCACCGCGCCCGTATCCATGATCTCCGCATTCGCCGCTACATATTGAATAAGTTCTTCCAGATCCCGATTTCCGACGGAGTAGATCTCATGTTCATACGCGTCCGTATGCAGGACCGCAAAGAAGGTGATGTCGTTGATACCGCCCGGGAAGACTAAGGTTCCCTTTTGATGCTTGTAGAAATATTCCTCGTCGAGGAAACGATCCAGATCCCCGAACATCGCACCATTGTCCATATGGTGACCGAAGATCACGATGTACGGATCGCTCATGTCCGGCGCGTTATCGTACGCCATGTAAATGGCGCCGGTCAGGCTGGAGTTTCCATCGATGTCGTGGTTTGCATAGTAAAGATCGTTATCCGACTGCATGACCGGATAATCGATGTGTGTATCGTCTACGCGGAGCCATGCACGATAATCCTCACGGGACATAGACAGTTCTTCCTGGACTTCGTCCTTCAGCACGTCGTCGCCGTAATCCAATCCACCCGAGGAAAATGCACGGTTTTGTGTATAGAGCTGCTCATACAGGGAATAGCCGCTGTACAACACGAGCACGGATCCCAGCATGACGGAAGCTGCTACGAGGACACGGATGCCGGTAACACTCAGCATATCGATCAGTTTGATTTTTCTCATGAAACGCATCCGTCGTCCTCCTTTCTTTTTCGAATTCTACAGGTTACTTCTTCGGATCACGGTAATGACCGTTCCGAGGATCTCATCCTTCGTGACCGGCCCGAAATACCGGCTGTCCATGCCGTCCTTTCGACCATCCACGAGGATGAAGTATTCATCATGCCCCAGTGTTAAGGGGTAGTTGACTCTCTCGCCGCGCTTCGGCGTATCGTAGAAGATCATCGGCTCGGAGATCGCCCGTCCATTTACCACGGGGCGATTACCCATGTTGATGTCCACCGTGTCTCCCGGTACCGCGATCACGCGTCCGACAAACATCTGCTTCTTGCCTTCTTCAACCTCTTTTTCAAAAACGACTAGCTCCTGAAAACTCGGGCTGCGGTCCAGTCGATAGAAGATCAACAGATCTCCCGCGTCCACACGAGGCGACATGTCTTCGTTCGGCATGTGCGTGATCCCGATTATCTTGAAAAACAAGATCCAGATCAGCAAAAGAAACGCGCCGAGGTAGATCAGAAACCAATGATAACTCTTCAGGCCTTTTTCATCCTGCTCGAGTTCCTTTATCAGTTCGTCCTGGTCCGGCTCGGTCTCATTCGTTTTCTTCGGATCGACCGCCTTATCCTTCAAGGCAGGCTTTATTTTTTTACGTATCGTGGCCATCGTCGACCCTCACATCTTACTAAGGTAAAAGACCCGACAGCTGTATGGGATATATAGCCGTCGGATCTTTATGTGCCCCGACTATCCGTGGGACTGTTTATCATTCGCGTGAGATCACGCGTTTTTCTTCTTTGTGTTGTTAACTGCTTTTCTTCCGAGAACGATCAACAGGATACCGCCTACCAGGAGCAGAACATACGGAGCGAACCGTGTGATAAATCCTGTCGGGGAAATGGTATCCAACGTATTCGTCAGATCGATCGTCGTGTTGGAAGACATGGTCAGAGCAGTAAATGTACCGGTTGTGGCGCTCGCTGCAACGATAGCCTCTGCGAGAGGTGTCGAAGCTGTCGAACCAACGGTAGCCTCAGCCTTCACCTTGTAGGAGTCGGGTGTATTATTCGTCTCAACAAGGGAAACGGTCGCGCCCTCCGGAACACCGATGAAGGAAATGGAACTTCCGTTATCTACGGTACCACTCAATTCGCCTGCACAAGCTGCAAGCGTTACATAGGTACCAATCGTATCGGACGATGTACCAGCCAGCGTAGCATCATCCACAAGCGTAACATCTACGGGAATATCTGCCATGCCGTCTGCGGGAGCAGTAAATGTAATCGTCAACGGGAAGTCGTTGTTCTTATCTGCCATCAGACCGGTGGTCGTCTTGTTGATCGTCACGTTCTGTGTGCGATATACATCAACGTTTGTATATGCTTTGTTCGCCGTATTGGACGTATTTACATAACCGGAAGACTTCTTCGCAATGTTGGTCTGACTTGTCGTTCCGTCAAAAGAGATCGTAGCATCGTCCGACTCAAACAAAACGTAGCCATAGATCACAGGAGTATCATCCGTCTCCGAGGTCTTCTTAACGTATACGTCCAGATAACGAGTATCGTTGTAAGTAGCCATTGCATCGATGCCAACAGTTGCTTTGGTAGCATTGGCCTCTACGATCTTGTAACGATAGATGCCCGGGCCCGGGAACTTGGTTCCTGCGAGGTCGAATGTGAAATCCGCATAACGGGTCTGGGTAACACCGGCTTCCGAAGTCGTAGATGTAGCCGTGCTGGCAAATGTAATCGTTGCAGTCTTCGTAGTGATCGCATCTGCAACGCCGCTCTTTACCGGACCGGACATGCCGTCGGAGTCCTTAACGGTAGCTGTCGCTGCCGACATATCTACTGCAGACAGAGTGTACGTATACGTGGTGTTCGGCTCACGCACAGCGGTAGCTGCATCATTGATGAAGATCAAATCCTTACGGATGCTGACTGTATTATTCGTATCCGTTACCGTAACCGTAGGCGCAGGAACTCCGCCACCTGCAGTAGTACCCGCTGCGGAAACGATCGATGCACAGGCAAATGCAAAGATCAGCATCAACATGAGAACTAGGTTAATACTCTGAAGTCTCTTCTTCATAATACTCTTCCTCCATTCGAGTTTATTACTCAAAACAACATCCTTTTATATCTCTTCCCTCTCCCTCGGAACATGCGGTCCGCATACCTACAATTGGAGAGAATCAGTCGTATAATCATTATAGCATGGTTTTTTTGAGATTTCCACCCATAATATCGAAATTATGTGAATTTTTATGAATTTTTAACCGTTTTTCACCGATTTAACCCTCGGTTGCCTGTTTCCGGCCGGAAAAACGCTCCTCATCCGACGCAGATTTGACTCTTTTGATCCATTTTCCGCTGCGTAAACGTAAAATACACCAGAAAGCCTTGATCACCTGATCGATCTTCAGGAGGAAATAGATCCAGAAAGCGTCCAGTTCCCAGACCAGTCCGGCGGCCGCGCCGAGCGGTACCGAAGCGACCCACAAAAACAGGATATCGGCGACCATCAGGAATTTGGTGTCGCCGCCGCCGCGGAGGACGCCCTTCGTCATGATGCTGTTGATGGACTGGAACACGACGATGATCGCGATGGAGTCCATCAGCTGCGCAGCCAGGACCTTCGTCTCCTCCTCGACATTGTACATGCCAATGATAAACGGGCTTGCGATGAGTATGATCACCGCGCCGACCAGGCCGACGATGGCACCGAGCGCGTAGAACGTGACGGCCTGTTCTTGGGCTTCTTTCACCTTACCCTCACCCAGGGTATGGCCGGTCATGATGCAGCCTGCCTGGCAAATGCCTTGGATCAGGACAGTACTGAGTTGCTGTGTAACGACGGTGATGGAATTGGCCGCAACGAAACTGCCGCCGATCTGGCCCATGATCATCGCGACCATGCTGTTTCCGAGCGCCAGGAGGGTGTCGGAGATCAGGACAGGGATACTGATGCGGATGTATTCCGGCACCATATTCCTGCACTTCATGAACAGATCCTTGACGCGATAGCCGATGCGCTTATCGATAAAGAATACGTATCCGCAGATCAATGTAAATTCGAACACACGGGCGATCAATGTACCCAAGCCCGCGCCGGCCACGCCCATTTCGGGAGCACCGAATTTACCGAAAATGAACATGTAGTTGAAGAACACGTTCACGAAAAATGCGCCGATTGACACCAATAGCGGGACGAGGGTCTGCCCCGTCGTTCGCAGGACGATGGTGCTCGTCAGCGAGAGGCCCAGCAAAATGTAACAGGGCACCATGTAGATAAAGTACCGTGTTGCCTCATCGATGATCTCGGGCTCTTTGATGTAGAGCCGCAGGATCCCTCGAGGGAACAAAAGCGACGCCAGCGTGAAGAGGCCGGCCAGTAGGATGGTCAGCCGCAGCATGATGGTGACTGCTTTCTTCAGCGACTTGTTATCTTTCATGCCCCAGTAGCGGGACGTCAGGACGCTCGCACCCATGCCGAGGCCCATACAACAGATCTGGAATATGCTAACAAACTGGTTGGACTGCGCCACCGCCGTCAGTGGTGCATCGCCGGGCAGCGCCCCGACCATGATCGTATCCGCCAGATTGATACCGATGGTGATCATACTCTGCCCCGCGATCGGCAGCGCGATCAGCGCCGTCTTCTTATAAAACGCGGGATCTTTTACAAATATCCTCAAACCAATACCCTCTTCTCTACCACTTTCTAACCAAAGCACACTTCGTCAGTCCGCCCAGGTGCGGCGCCGACCCTACCATTTTACTCCATCCCCCCAAAATGTGTCAATGGGGACGGTTCCATTTGACACATTTATGTGTCAACGGGGACGGGTCCCATTGACACATTTTGAGTTGTCTTTGCCACAGTCCAGCCTCCCGCAACATTCGGCCAGGTCATTCGTTAGATCGTTCCCGTGCGATGCGTTCACTCCCGGACAGTTCACTGCGATGTGAAAAACAATGCCGCGGATGTCGCGTTCGTATTTGAGGGGGCCCGCTTCGACTTCGGCCGTTTTCTTGATGAAAACGACCTCAGCGAGCGCAAAATCCAGTCTCGGAGACTGGATTTATGCCCCTCATCCGCCCGCTCCACCGCGGCGTTTTTCATCATCTCGATCACATGCCGATCGTGAACGCATCGCACGGGAACTTCAATCAAGCATGAAAAGCCGAATGTTCCACGAGGCTGGCCCGTGGCCATATACACTGTGAGATGTGCCAAAGAGACCCGTCCCTATTGACACAAAAATCGTTCAAAAGTTTTGGGGGCGCTAAGTTTGAGGAAGTTTCTTGTGGCTGGTGCGGAGCGGTGACTCAAAGGGGAGGGATTAGTGCGAGATGTACCCTAGTGGGAGCGTGAGGCTAGCCTGGGGTACGGTTTTGCTTCAAGGACTTCCCGCGAAGAGTTGCATCCTGTACCCTGGCAGCAGGATTTCGCCTCCTAGGGGTACATTTAGCTAGACCTGCTGCCCGGTTGTATTCCTTGGCCGATGTCTCGGCGTAAGCCGGCTTACATCGGTCTTGATTACCACGAATCGCACCCCGTCGGTCCTGTCAAGGCTGCGCAGCACCGCCGGAGGCGGCTCGGCCTGGACAGAGACATCGGGGTGTGATACACCCCCTCTCAGCTATAACTAGCTTTCTGGTTCTATTATCTAGTGGGCATGTGTCGAAGAGATCAGTCCCTTTTGACACATTCGGGGCGAAAATGTGTCAGATAGAACCGTCCCCATTGTCACATTCGAAAGAAAAATGTGCCAAAGGGGACGGTCCCCTTTGGCACATTAAAAGCACAATATATCAGTGGCAGGCGTAGGCGGCTTCCCAGAAGTGGTTTTCGTGGCCGGCGCAGGTCGTGAAGATCTCAACCAGTTTCGCGAGATCCTCCTCGCTGGCGTCCGCGCTCATGCGGTCCACGAGGTCGATCCAGGCGTCTTTTGCCGCGGTGTAATCGGGGCTGGTGTAGGCCTCGAACCAGCTGCGGTACGGGGAGGCAGCGATGCTCTCTGCGCTCTTATCCAGCCATCCGCGGGCAATGTACGCGTACAGCCAGCAGCATTGCAGCAGGGCCGTCATGCCAAAGATCGCGGGTGCGTCCGATACCTTACGAAGGTAAGCGAGGTACGCCTTTCCGGCTTCTGTGAGGCCGCTGTTTGCGATCTCCTCGGGCGTGATGCCGATCTCCTTCATGTTCGGTGTATGCACATGCTCCAGTTCGTCCTTCGTCACCTGGATGGTGATGTCGATGAAGCCGCGCACTTCGTCGGTCTCTGCGTGGGAGCGGATGATGTTCAGGATCTCAATGTACTCCTGAAGGTAGAAATAGTCTTGCTTCATGTAGAAGCGGAAACGGTCGGAACTTAAGGTTCCGTCAGCCATCTCGGCTACGAACGGCTGCGCTGCAGCCTGCTGCCACCTTACATTGGCCGCATCATATAATCTCTCTGAAAGTTTCATGTGTCTGTCCTCCTCTTTATGCGCGACGATTGCTACGTAGCCGCCGCTCTTGTAGCCCTCCGAAACCTCCTCGGGCTCCTCGTTGGTGTACATCGGGTTTTTGGTCAATGTCTGGTAGAACTCGAACTTCCGGATGCCGAGTTCTTTTAACAGGCCGATCTTCTCTTCGGTGGAGTGCCATACGCCCGACGCGGCGAGCGCCAGCGGGTACGGGCAGGCCGGCATGACGCCGTCCAGGAACTTCGTGTCATAGGTCTGCGCGCAGGTCCCAAGCATGTACATAAAACCGAACGCGCTCTCCTTCGGAACGTCGATGAAGATCAGTTTGCCGCCGTCCTTCAGGGCACGCAGGCTCTTCTCCATCACGGGCTTCAGGTCCTCCATGTAACTGGAGCTGCCGTTGAAATAAATGATGTCGTAGGCTTGCTCCGGCAGGTCCACATCCTCGATGAGGCCGTACTTCAGGATCTTCAGGCCGCGCTTCTCTGCGATGGCGCCCATGTCCACCGACGGCTCGATGCCCTCGATGTTGCTGTGGTCAATGTAGCTCTCGAAAAGGCCGCTTCCGCAGCCGACCGACAGGAGTTTCTTCCCCGTGATGTCGCCGAGCGCCTTCTTAAAAAGCAACAACTCACTGGCGAACAGATTATCATTTTCCATGAACCACTGGTCATAGTGGCTCGCATAACCGTCAAATTTCTGCTTCTTCTCACCCATTCTCAATACTCCCCCTTGATGTCGAATGCGTGATTCATCGGGCCGCTGCCCTGGCCCAGGTCCAGCATCGCCGCCAGCGCGCCGGTGATGTAGCGTTTCGCCGCCGCCACCGAAGTCGCGAGGTCGCGACCCTTCGCCAGGTTCGACGCAATGGCGCTGGACAATGTACATCCGGTGCCGTGGGTGTTCGGGTTGTCGATACGCTCCCCGTGGAACCACTTCATCTCCTTTCCATCGTAAAGCAGGTCGTTCGCGTCGTTGAGTTGGTGGCCGCCCTTCAGCAGCACCGCGGTGCCGAACTTCTCGTAGATCGCGCGCGCGGCCGTCTCCATGTCCTCGGCAGAGCGGATGGGCTGTCCGAACAGGACCTCCGCCTCCGGGATGTTCGGCGTGATGACCAGAGCCAGCGGGATGAGTTTTTTACACAAGGTGTCGATCGCATCGTCCGAGATCAGTTTCGCCCCACTGGTCGCGACCATGACGGGATCGAGCACGATATTACGCGCTTTGTAGAAACGCAGTTTCTCGGCGATCACTTCGATCAGTTCTGTTTGTGAGACCATGCCGATCTTCACGGCGTCCGGGAAAATGTCGGTAAATACCGCATCCAGCTGGGCTGCCATGAATTCGGGCGTGGAATTTAATATGTCTGTAACGCCGGTCGTATTTTGAGCGGTCAATGCGGTGACTGCGCTCATGGCATAGACGCCATGAGCCGTCATCGTTTTGATATCTGCCTGAATGCCGGCGCCTCCGCAGGAGTCGCTTCCTGCGATCGTTAATGCTGTTCTCATAGTTTTCCTCACTTTCAATTATTCAGCATACGTTTTCTATAGCGGCAGAAAGTGGTGCCCCCGATCTACCGCCGTAACATGTCCACGTGTGGACATGTTACGTGAGAAGTTTGGTTTTTACCTCACCATCTCCTCGCACAGCCCGCGGAGTTCCTGCGTCGCAGCACAGATGTCCGGCTGCGCGAAGATCGCGCTGATCACGGAGATACCGCAGATGCCGGTGCCTTTCAGTTCGAGCACGTTGTGCTTCGAAATGCCGCCGATGGCCACGACCGGTATCTTTACGGCCTTGCAGATTGCGGCCAATGTCTCGTGGCTGACGTCGTCTGCGTCGTCCTTCGAGCCCGTGGGAAATACCGCTCCCACGCCCAGGTAGTCCGCGCCGTTTTTCTCCGCGAGGATGGCCTGCTCCACGGTCTGCGCCGAAACGCCGAGGATCTTATCCGGACCTAAGAGACGGCGGACATTCCCCGCTTCCATGTCTTTCTGGCCCACGTGGATGCCGTCCGCGCCGACCTTCAGCACCACCTCCACGTTGTCATTCACGATGAAGGGCACGCCGTACTTGCGGCACAGTTCTTGGATCTCTTTTGCTTCTTGGAGGAATGTCGCGTCGTCGAGGTGCTTCTCGCGCAGCTGGAGGATGGTCGCCCCACCCTGCAGTGCGAGCTCCGCCTGGCTCACGAGCGTCTTCCCGTTCAACCAGCTCCGGTCCGTGATGGCGTACAGAAGCAGGTCGTTTTTATCGAATTTCATATTTTGCTCCTCTTTCCAGGGTGTTGCCGTCCATGTTGTAGATGGCGTCAATGATACGGTTGCGATAGGTCGAATTACCCTCGCCCGGCTGCAGGTTCGCGTAGCCGATCTCGCCCGCGAGTCCCATGGTGCAGACCGCTGCCGCCGTCGCCTCCAGGACGCGGTCAGGGTTCGCCACGATGAACGCGGTCGTCAGGCCGGACAGCTGGCAGCCCGTGCCGGTGATGCGGCCCATCTCGGGACGGCCGTTGCGGATCACGAAGCAGCGCTCAGCGTCTGCCACCAGGTCGATGGCGCCTGTGATCGCCACCACACATCCGCTCGCTTTCGCGAAGGATTTGGCAAATGCGACCGAACGGTCTAAGTTCTCCTCGGTCACGGCGTCGGCAACGTCGGCGTCTACGCCCTTCGTGGTGCCCGCTCCCGTGGCCAATGTTTTGATCTCGGAAATGTTTCCGCGGATCACGTCAAATTTCACCTGCTCCATCAGGTCGACCGCGGTCTTCGTGCGAAGCGCGCTCGCGCCCGCGCCCACCGGATCCAGCAGGACCTTGTGCTTAAGTTCATTGGCACGTTTTCCTGCCGCGAACATCGCCGGAATGGTGTTCTTATTCAGCGTTCCGATGTTGATGTTCAGGCCGCCGCAGATGGACGTGATGTCGACAACATCGTCGATCTCGTCGGACATGATCGGGCTGCCGCCACAGGCCAGAAGGACATTTGCCACATCATTGACCGTGACATAGTTGGTGATGTTGTGTACGAGCGGCGTGTTCTTCCGCACGTTTTCGTTGAGTTCCTTAAACATGATACGATACCTCTCTTCTTGCGGGCCCGTTTTCGGGCCTCGTTTTTGCGATCCGAAAGATGCCGTGGTTTCAGTCGTACCTCGCACGATCCGGTGCTTTTCTTGCAGCCGGGATGCATTTTCCGGCGAAAAAAAAGCACGCAAAAAGGACTGCGCGCGGTAAAACAGATCTCCCTACGTTGGCATTATCCAAATCAGGTTATAGGGTCAAAGCATTCGCTTACTCTCAGCCTGCCTACGCAAGCTCCCCTTGTATTCAATTACAGGGTCATTATAATACGGGGGCTTGAAAAAATCAAGCCCCCGTTTATCTCTATGCCATCGCCTTCGCGTAGTTTTCGGCAACGGCGTCCCAGTTGATCACATTGAAGAACTGCTTCACATATTCTGCACGCAGGTTCTTATACTTTAAGTAGTATGCGTGCTCCCAGACGTCGATGGGCAGGATCGGCGTAAAACCGCGGCCCTCCATCAACGGGTTGTCCTGGTTCGGTGTGGAGCTGATCTCGAGGTTTCCTGCCTTATCGGCGGAAAGCCACGCCCAGCCGGATCCGAAACGTCCGGTCGCCGCCGCGGAGATCTTCGCAACGAACTCGTCGAAGCTTCCGAAGGTCTCGTCGATCTTTGCGGCCAATGCGCCGGTGGGCCGGCCGCCCTTACCGGGTGCCAGGATCGAGAAGTACAGATTGTGGTTGTAGTAACCGCCGCCGTTGTTGCGGATCGGCCCGCGCAAGTCCTCGGGAAGCTCGCTCAACTTCGCGAAGATCTCCTCTACGGTCCAGTCGGTGATCCCGGCCTTCTCACAAAGTGTATTGAACGTATTGGTATACGCTGCATGGTGCTTGCCATAATGTGTTTCCATGGTCAATGCGTCCACATAGGGCTCGAGCGCATCCAGCGCGTAAGGTAATTGAATCTGTTTGAACATTTCTGCTCCTTTCTAGGTTCGCCGCCGTCGGTTAGCATATGCGAACTCAATACAATTGTACCTGATTTTTACATTTTTGTAAATCGAAAACTGTCCGAATTTTTTACTTGAGCAGTTTATCTACGTCGGCGCCGAAGGCCTCCGCTACCTTTAGTACTTCTTCCTTCTCGGACAGGAAAGCATCCGCTACCAGCGGATCGAAGTGCGATCCCGCGTCTTCCTGAATGATGCTCAACGCCTTATCGATGGAGAACGGCGGCTTATAGACACGTTTGGAAATCAATGCGTCAAATACATCGGCCACCGCCATGATGCGGGCGGACAGCGGGATATCCTCGCCGCTTAAGCCGCGCGGGTAACCCTTGCCGTTCCATTTTTCGTGGTGGCAGGCTGCCAGGTTCCTCGCCTCGGTCAGATAACCGGACTCGGGGACATTGGCCATAACATTATTAATGATCTGTTCGCCGATCAAGGTATGCTTCTTCATCTCAGCGAATTCCTCATCGGTCAGCTTGCCGGGCTTATTCAGGATCGTATCGGAAATCCCGATCTTGCCGATATCATGCAGCGGCGCCGAGTGGAATACATCGTTTATGAACGCATCGGTCAGCTGATCGGCGTAATAGCCTTTCTTCCGCATGCCTTCCATGATGATCTTCGTATATGCAGCGGTCTTCTTGATGTGATCGCCAGTGTCCTCGTCACGGCCTTCCACCATGTCCGCGAGCACCATGATCAGCGCCATCTGCATCTTCAAGATCGTATCGTTTTTTACTTCCAGTTCCTCAACATACTGTACCGAGTCCGTGCTCATCTTGAGCAATGTATGGTACAGGTTCTCGACTTCGTCACCTGTGTGGATATCCAAAGCTTTCAGGTGTTCCACGCTCTCATCCAGTTCCTCACCCTCGCCGCTTCGGAATGCAAAGGAGCCCGCAGCGCGCGCCATGGAATTCACCGGGAAGGTGATGCTGTATTCCGCGAACCACCAGCCCAAAACCAAGACGAACAGCAAGAAGCCCAGATAGAGGGAGATCATCTTCGTCAGGAAAATGATATTATTGGCCGTCAGCTGTTTCATGGAAATGTCCACGCACGCATAAGCGACGGTATCCCCATACTTATCCTTGATCGGATGATATACGGTCATCAGCCAGCCGAACATATCATCCGAAACGATGGGATCGATCTCCTCGCCGGCTAAAAGAGCCGGAAGCACGTCGTCAAACGCATCCTCGAATTCGACCACCTCACCGGGGTTCATTCCCTTCGTGGATTCGGTATCCAGATCAAAAACAACATGGCAACCATCTTTCTCGATCTTATACACATACACGTACTCAATATCCGGGGATGTATCCATTATGTCATAGAGGAGTCCCTCCATGTGCTTATAGTCATCCAACCAGCGCCCCAGGATGAGGATATCGTCGACCAGATCCGGATCTACGACCGCCGCTGCGATCGCTGCAGTTTCCTGGGCAAATCTCTTCTTTTCATTGACCGAGTTGCGGCGGTACAGCGAAACGCTGATCGCAGTGGCAACTGCAGAGATCAGGAACGACGTAACGACCAAAAGCAGGACGATCTTCGTGCGAAGCGAAGTCTTACGAGTCTCGACTTTCAGCATCTCGTCCTTTTCCTCGCGGGACAGGGCACGCTGCTGCCAGCCGCGGTATCGAAACCGGCGCCGCAGTTCCGTAGGCAACAGATTGTACGGGATCGCGGCAATGATGACCGTGATCGTCTTATCGATCAGATCGCGGTAACAATCCGCAACGATCGAATGGAAAAATTCGCCCCAATGCTCTGCCGAGAAAAGATCCCCGTTGCCGATCTCTACTTTAACCGCTCCATTGATACACCAGCCGATCGCGGATCCGAGGATGCCGCCGATCGCCGCCAGCGATAAGATGAACACCAGGATGCCGAGCGGTTTCCGAAGCATATGTTTCCGCGCGTAATAGGCAGAAACGATCGCGATCATTACGTTCAGCGATCCATAGAAATAAGAGGTATCATCGATCAACAAACCTGTAAACAGGTTGGTCGAGATACCTGTAATAACACCGGGAATATAACCTCCGAAGACCGCCACCAAAACGGTGCCGACCGAATCCAGATATACCTTCCACGAAAGTGATGACGCCACAAACGAGCAGAACACATTCAATCCAATGCCGATCACACACATGATGATCATCTGGATAAAGCGCAACCCGCGGCGTTTTTCCATTGTTTTTATCTTCTCCATATCGCGCCTTTCCGACTCTGCCCGTCGATATGCACGCTGAAATGCGAGAATTATACATCCATTTCCGCATTATTTCAGTATTTCATCCCTCGATCTGACGAATTGCATCATCATTACTCATATTATACTTAAAATCCCGAAGGAATGCAAATAAATATTCTATGAAATGTCACAAATATCTACAAAAAGCGAAGCGCCCCGGCCAAATGGCCGGGGCGCTTCGCCGGAACCTGTTAGAGTTCCAAGTTGAGTAACTATTTGATATATGTCAAATGATTATGAGCAATTACTGCGGAAGAGAGGAAACGTCGCCGTAGGTCTTAACCCATGCTTCGTCACGCTCGTCGTGGATCTCCTGACCACCGGAGGTCATGTAATCAGCCATGTTCTCAGCCCAAACGCTCTCGAACTGATCCGGCTTACATACAACAGCCTTCTGGTAAGCAGCGTTTCTCTTGTCGCCGAGGATCTGGCCCTGGCCATCTTCGGACTCGATCGCGCCAACAGCTACGTTCTTGTCGTATCTCATGTTGGTCTTAGCGATCTTATCAGCTGCTGCTACAAGAGCGGGATCGTTCTCAGCATAGCTGTTAGCGGTCGTAAGAGTTGTAGCCTCTTCGGTTGCAAGACGGAGACCGTTGCAGGTGATGGTGAGGTCGATGTTGCTGCCGGAGTTCATGAACGCCTTGTTGCCGCCTTCGATCTTCTTTGTGATGTAGTACTTACCATCAGCAGACTTCTCATGGCCTACGCCCTCTTCACCGAGCTGCAGGAACTGGATGTGCTCAGGATCGGAGATCCAATCCAGGTACATTAGGCAAGCAAGCGGCTCCTTACATGTAGCAGGGAAGAACAGCTTACGGTCGCCAGCTGTAGAAGTAACGAACTTTGTGTGTGTACCATTCTTATCTTCGAACGGATCGATCGCTACGAACTTAGCGTCTTCGCCTACAAGGTTCTTAAGCTCACAGTTGATGGACTTGTCGCCATTACGGAATACGTAATCCCAGTTGTGGGTGATAGCGCCGACAAATCCGGCTTTCATATTGTTATCCTCAGTAGCGTCATCCGCGCCATACAGTGCGAAATCTTTCCACATAAGGCCTTCGTTGTACCACTTGTTGAGGAGCTTGATCGCATCCTTGGTTCCCGGCATGGTGAACTTTCTGTCATCGAAGCCGTTTACATAGTAGTCACGGTCAGAGATGTTAGGGTCAATGAAAGACTCGATCAGAGTTGCTGCTCTCCAACCTACATCGTAGGATACAGAGTAAGGGATCATCTTATCAGCGTCGTCGCCGAGAAGCTTCTCAGCATTGTCACGGAAAGCGATGAGGCACTTCTCGAACTCTTCCTTCGTGGTCGGCTCCTTGAGACCGAGCTTATCCAGCCAGTCCTTACGGATGAATGTTACGATACGGTTCGATGTAGCTCTCTTACCTTCGATCGCCCAGATGGTTCCGGTCTTCGGGTCCTTATTCCAGTTGATGTTGGTGTCGCCGAGCCAGTTCCAAAGGTTCTGGCAGTCAGCCTTGTAGTCGTTCAGATACGGAGCCATATCCAGAACGCCGCCACGGTTTGCGTAGTTCTGAATGGTCGGGTAGTCGTAGGTTACGCAGATATCAGGAGCGGTTCCTGCGGAAAGCAGGTTGTTCAGTTCCTGACCCTCGGTCCAACGAGGAACCTTAACGAACTCAACTTCTACGTTGTGATCTTCCAACATGCCCTTCTTGATGTAGTCGGTGTACATGTTGTCGTTTGCTTCTGTGCCGCCTTCCGGAGAACGATCATAAACTTCTACGCGGATCTTCTTAGTCTCTTTGAACTTACCGTTCGAAAACTCAGGAGTATCTGCCTTCGGATCTGCCTGTGTTCCGGGATCTGCTTTAGTTGCATTATTATCCGGAGCCTTGGTAGAGTCTGTGCTGCCCGGTGCCTGGGTCGCATTGGCTGCGGTAGTTTCTTTATTGTCTTTCTCGCCGCAACCAACAAGTGTCGCTGCCATAGACGCTGCAAGCGCCAATGCAAGAGCTTGTTTTTTCATAGTTACAATTCCTTTCTTGATATATATAATAACATTGCTGCTACTAACTTAGTTAGATCATTCCTTAACCGCTCCGACGGTTACGCCGTGGATGAAGTACTTCTGCAACCACGGATAGATGCACAGGATCGGAATGGTGGAGAACATAACGACGGCCGCCTTCGTCTGCTCGGCGTAGCCGACGGAACTGTTATCGAGGGTGGTATCGATGTTGCTCTGTCCCTGAAGCATGTTCCACAGGTACAGTTGCAACGGCCAGTTCTTCTTGTTGTTGTGTGCGAACATCAGCGCGTCGGAATAACCGTTCCAACGGCCTACCGCATAATACAGGGCCAATGTCGCGATGACCGGCTTCGAAAGCGGCAGATAGATCTTCAGGAGGATCTGGAAGAAGCTCGCGCCGTCCAGTTCTGCAGACTCACGCAGGGAGTCCGGAATTCCGTAGAAGAAACTACGCATGATGATCATATTGAATACGGACAGACAGAACGGGATCAAAAGCACGTACGGTGTGTCCAACATATGCATCTGCTTAAACAGCAGGTAGTTCGGCATGGTGCCGGCGTTGAAGAACATCGTGATGGTGATCATGATGTTGATGGCGCCGCGGCCTTTTAACTTATCAAAGATCAACGGGAACGCACAAAGCGTCGTCATGGTCAGGGAAAGCAAGGTTCCCACGACCGTCAGGAATACGGTCCAAATAAATGCCCAGCGATATTCGGACTCTTTGAATACTGCCTCATAAGCTGTAAGGTTGAAGCCCTTCGGCCACAAAGATACTTTGTTCCGGATCAGGTACTCCGAACCGGACAGCGAGCGTGCCAACAGGTTCACGAGAGGCAGCAGGCAGATCACGATAACGATCACGCATATCACGATGAATACGTAATCGCTGGCATGGAGCCGGTTGAGTTTGCTCTTCCGTTTCGGATTGATCGGAAGCTCGAGCGCCGGCGTGTTGTTTTCTATCATCTTCATCTTACCAAATACCTCTGTCTCCTAATTTTCTGGCCAGTTTGTTCGCCGTCAGCAGGAAGAATACGCCAACTACGGACTGGAACAGGCCGATCGCGATACCTCTCTCCCACTTACTTCCGACGATACCGATCTTATAAATGTAGGTGGAAAGGACTTCCGATACGTTGAGCACGAGCGGTTTCTGCAATGCGTAGGGGCGGTCGAAACCGGAACCGACGATATTACCGATGCTCATGATCAAGAGGATAACGATGGTAGGACGAATACCCGGCAGGGTAATGTGCCACATCTTTTTAAATCTTCCGGCGCCATCCACCGCCGCTGCTTCATACAGTTCGGGGTTAATGGATGTGATCGCCGCCAGGTACAGGATCGAGTTCCAACCGAAACTCTGCCAGATACCGATCAGGACATACATGATGATCCAGGGGATCTCTTTATCCAGGAAACCGATACGGGGAATGCCCATACCTTCGAGTGCATTGTTAACGATACCGGTGTTGGTTGCGAACAGCTGTACTGCCAGTCCATAGATAACGACCCATGACAGGAAGTGCGGCATGTAGGCAACGGTCTGTACCGTTCTCTTAAACTTCTTCATGCGAAGTTCGTTCAGGATCAATGCGAAAATGATCGGTACGGCGAAGCCGACTACCAGATCCAGCAAGTTCAGGGTGACCGTGTTGATCAGCGCCTGCTTAAACTGCTTATTCTTAAATACATCGATGAAGTGCTTCCAGCCGTTCTTCGATGTCCACGGCATGTTCCAGATGCTGGTACCATCCAGTTTGTAGTCCTTCCATGCCGCCTGCACGTAGATCATCGGAATATACTTAAAGATGATGAAGTACGCGATGGGCAATAATAGCATGGCATACAACTGCCAATATCGCCGCATGTAACTGCTTTTACGTCCTTTGAGTTTACCCGTCGGCAACCCGAAATCCGCTCCGGACTCCTGCGGCTTTAATTCTTCTGCTGCGTCCACGTTTCTCTACTCCTCCTAACCACAGACAGATTCCATCCATGCAAAAAACGAAAGCGAACCCATCCGGGGTCGCGCTACACACGTCATTCAGTTCATTAGTCTGAGATCTTTTCTTGATGGGATTTGTCTGGTACGAAAATAACGGAACAGGAGTCTGCTTCTCCTATGCACGTCCCGCTTTTCCTACTTGATAAGATTATAAAAGATTTATAAAAATCATGCCATTGCTAACATTGTCGACTGTATTGCAAAACCTGTACTATTATGTTATAATTGTTTTGAAATGGGGCAAATAGCACAGATTACATCCTCATTTTCCGAAAAAATCGCACAAACATATACAAAAACCTAAGGAAACATGCTATGCCGAATGAATTAAGAAAAGACCTGCGTACCGTCTTTACGACGCGGCAGTATATGATCTCCGAAGACTTCGAGATCTTCTATTACAGCGACTTGCATTTCACACCTACGCAGCCGCACTCCCATTCCTATTACGAGATCTATTTCTTCGTAAACGGGAACATCGAATTCAACATCGGGACCGAGCCGCATCAGTTGGTGCCGGGCGATATCGTACTGATGCCGCCGGGCGTCTCGCACTATGCGATCTCGCACGACCCCGGAAAGCGCTACCAGCGTTTCGTTCTGTGGGTCAGCCGCGACTACTACCAGCACTTCCGCAGCATTTCCCCCGACTTCGCTTATATCTTCCAGCTGGCGGAGGAGGAGCAGCGCTATATCCACCATTATGATACGATCTCGTTCAATGCATTCCAATCGAAGCTCTTCGAGATCATCCAGGAGACGCACCAGACCCGCTTCGGTAAGGATGCGAAGGTCGACTTGCTGATCTCCGCCCTGATCCTGGACATTAACCGCAGCATCTACGAGCGTGACAATCCGCCGAAACTGAAAGAGACGGCACACCTGTCGCAGAGCCTGATCGCTTACATCGACAACCACCTCACCGAGCAGATCTCCCTCGACGATCTGGCCCGTGAGTTCTTCGTCAGCAAGTGCCACATCTCCCACGTGTTCAAAGAACATCTGGGCATCTCGATCCACAAATACATACAAAAAAAACGCCTCGCCCTGTTCCGCGACGCGCTTCGTGAAAACGGTGAGATCCTCTCCACCTTTACCAACTGCGGTTTCACAGACTATTCCAGTTTCTACCGCGCGTTTAAGAAGGAATACGGCGTCTCCCCCAGCCACTATCAGATGCAGATCTCCAAAGAACCCGTGGAGTACGAAAAGAGAAGTTTGTAAAACATAAAGCAAACCGGGAGTGACCGTATCGGTCACTCCCGGTTGTTCTTATCTTGATTTGATTTCTACTCTTCCGTCGATTCCATACTCTCGTCTTCTTTCTCCGCATCGTCTTCGCCCCGTACCAGGTTCGCGGCCTCGGACAGCGTGTGTCGCTGCACTTCCGGCTTCTTCGGCTCGCGCGGCTGCTTCAGCTTCCCCAGCGCCGCCAACTCCTCATCCGTCGCGTTCTCGTACGCGCCGATGCGCTGCTCGACTTCGAACTTATCGAACGCCTTGATGAAGAAGTTCGTGTTGATGATCAGCGTCGCCGTGGTGAGCGCCAGCCAGATGAGCCACGCCCAGTACATGTGCCACACCCCGAACAGGATGGGGGCAATGATGATCACCAGGCCGAAGAACGAGTGGAACAGGTGCGTGAACGACATAACGAACGCTCCCTTCAGTGCCTCCCCGATCGTCACCGTGTAACGGGATAGGAAGGGGAACACCATCCACGAGATCATGAGCACGAAGATCGTCGCTCCGAAGAGCAGCGCCTTCGTCGCCAGCCCCGCCTGCTCCTGGCCCACCAGGTTCCAGTCCCAGAAGAGGAACAGCAACATGGCGAACATGATCACCGTCAGGATCGTCGCCTGCACGAAGTTCTGTTTAAACGACCGAAAGAACGGTTTTTTGATGCCTTCCGACTGCCCGCGCAGCATCTTCATCGCGGTATAGGTCCGCGCGGTCATGGCCGCGCCGATGGTGAACACCGGCAGACAGCAGACCAGCGTTAGCAAGTTCAGAAGCATGTAATCAACGATATCGTCCACTGCATTTAGCAGTGGACTGTTGTATTTTTGCATGTATCGGTCCGCCTTTTAGAATTCGATCGTCTTCGGAGATGTCGTGAACGAGGAAAATGTCGCTACGACGTCCTGCATGTAGAGAACTTCCGTGTTGTCGTCGTCCGCCGCATACATGTGCTTCAGCGTCGGATATGCATCCAGCATGCTCTCCTTCGCCTCAATGCGCTCGTCGGGGATCAACTTGCCCGCGATGCGCAGCCAGGTGCCGTTGCAAAACGCGCAAAGCTCGAACTTCGGGTTCGCCTCGAGCTGGTGGGATACATCCTTAACCTTACCGGTCTGGATGTACAAACGATTCTCAAACTTATGGATCGTGCCGAACGGCCGCACACGGGGCTGGTCGCCCTCTACCGTCGCCAGATAATACGTTTCCGCCTTCTTTAAAAACTCCAATACTTCATCCATGATAAAACCTCCTGAAGCTTAATCGCTGACATCTGCGTCAGACGTGATCTTGAATTTATAATCGGGGAAATGCCCGCGCACATCCTGTAGCACTCCCTCATACACGGTCATTCGGTCCGGCGCGTCAAAATCGATGACGACGTCGAATTGAATGTCCTTAGTTTCCGCATTTACATAAAAGCCATGCATCTGCAGCACGTACTCGTGGGCCATCACCAAACGGCGTATCTCGTTCTGCAGGTCCGCGACCGCGTCGTCGTGCATGTTGCGTCCGTAGACGCTGATACCTGTCAGAATGACCCCGCACTCCTCGTAGACCCGGTCAGAGATCTCACGCTCCAACCGATCGAGCTGGGCCACGGTCATGTCGTCCGGAACCTCCACGTGCAGCGAACCGATCAGAAACTCCGGTCCGTAATTATGCAGCACCAGGTCGTAGACGCCGAATACATCCGGATACTCTATGACGAGCTTCTTGATCTCTTTTGCCTTTGCCGCGTCGGGCCGCTCGCCGAGGATCTTCGACAAGGTATCCCGCAAAAGATCCACGCCCGTGCGGATCATGAGCAAGGAGATCACCGCAGCCAGGTAGGCCTCGATCCCGACGCCCGAATAGATGAAGATCAGCGCCGCGACCAGCGTGGCAAAGGAAACGACCGCATCGAGCATGGCATCCTTACCCGAGCCAATGAGGGTTTCCGATTTGACCTTCTTTCCGACCACGATGTTGTAGCGTCCCAGGAAGATCTTCACCAGGATCGCTGCCGACACGATGATGAGCGTCGACGCACCGTAATCCGGCGTGTTCGGGTGAATGATCTTCTTCACCGACTCGATCAGCGCCGTAACGCCGGCGTACAAAATGATCACAGCGATCACACTGGCGGCGACATATTCCGACCGCCCGTGTCCGAAGGGGTGATCCTTATCCGGCTTCTTCATGGCGATGCGCGCCCCAATGATGGTGATCGCCGAGGACAATGCATCGCTCAAGTTATTGACCGCGTCCAAAATGATCGCGATCGAACCGGACAGCCAGCCGACGACCGTCTTAAACGCGACCAGGATGACATTGACCACGATGCCCAAAATGCCGGTACGTATGATTATCTTACTGCGTTCCATGTTATTTATAGTTCCTCAGAGGGCTTAAAAACCCTCGTTGCGGCGGTGCTTGCGCACCTCGATCCGCTTCTGCGCGCCATACCACTCGATGCGATCATTCTCCGTGACCAGCTCCAGTCCGTATTCCACTGGCTTGGGGCAGCCCTCCTTGCTGACGCACACCTCCGTGAAGTACGCGCGGTTAATGACGCGGCGCGTGCCGTTTTCACGGCTTTCGATGTACACATCCACGCGCACCTCCATCGACGTCCGGCCGACATAGGTCGGGATCGCGACGATCACTACCATATCGTTGATAAACGCTCCGTTCTTAAACTGCAGGTTATCCACCGCAGCCGTAGTTACATAATCGTTGCAATGCCGTGTCGCGGCGATACCTGCGACTTCGTCCATCCACTCCATCAGCCGGCCGCCGAACAACCTCCCGCTGCCGTTGATGTCCTCATATTGTATGACCTTCATCCACTCCGTGCGGGAGTCCGCGGGCGTTTTGAATTTGGTCCTCTGCTGCTCCATCTTCTACCCCCTGTTGCCGGTCCGTTCTTCCGGATCTGTGGCTTACCCTAAATTATAACACAAAAGCCGGCGCCTTCATAGAGGAAAATGGACCGTTTTCACCGCCTGTCCGAATCAATACAACGAAAAAGAGGCTGCCCTGCAGGACAGCCCCTTTTTCTTATCTTGCTTCCAGATCGATGTATGTGTTTTCGTCCGCTTACTCGCTCTTATCTGCAGCCCACTGCTCCAATTGGGCGTTTATCGTATCAAAGACGGTTCCGTAATCTTTTGGATTTTCAAAAAAAGAATCCAAAAATTCCAAATAATCCGGATCAAGTTCCATCTGTCCTCGTGAATTCAGTTTGAGCATGCTAGCCACGTTATACACATCATCATTATACTCCCTCAGCAAATCCTTTTCTTCCTCCGATAACCTCGGGACAAACCCGGTCAGAGGGCCGGGATCACAGGAATTCAATTCCTCCGTTGTTTTTTTCCACCGCTCCGCATCATCCCTCTGCCAATAAATCAGCGATGCTATCCTCGGGTCTGAAAAGCAGATACCGTAAACCTGCAATGCCAGATCCTTCTTCGAAGTGGTTGATAGTATTCCATAGGAACCGCCAAAATCTGAACGAAGCGGATCCGAAGATAAAACATACTCCGTATACCCATCCAAACCAAAGACCCTTTCCCTTTGCGTATATGCCAAGGTTTTCTCCGAAAGTTCAGCAGCATCACTCACATTGACCAGTTTCCCCTCCGAATAGTCGGTGTAGATTGCATGAAGTAGTTCTTTCGTTTCATTCATTTTAGTCAGATCCACAACACTACCGGTTTGTGTCTGATAGGAAGAATAAAACAGATCACAGCAGCCCATCCATGCCAATAAAGAATTCCCGGCAAATGGCGGAAATGCAATTATCAGATCGGCTCCTTCATTTTTTTCTCTTATTCTCTGTAAGGATTGATAGGTGCCGTCGAATATCTCCGCAAAATCATCGATATAACTATCATTCACATATAGATAAGTGTCTTTGATCATGCTATCCCGGAGACGTTTGGGAACTGCATAAATCGTCTCCCCATAGGTCGATCTCACCCATTCCAATCTGCTGAAGTTCTCCCGGACCAAATGTCCCGCCTCAGACTCTAAATATTCATTCAATGGCAAGAACATATCCCTTACAAAATCAGCCACATCCAATGATCCATGAGTCCACATCCCTTGCGGTAAAATATCCGGTACAGTATTCTCTTCTTTTTGCTCTTCTAACCATTCCCGATAGGTTCCGGTTTCGAAAACCTCATCCGGAATGGAGACAAACTCAACAACACAGTTGATTCCCGCGTCCGTCACTTTTTTTTGTACTTCCGTCTGCACTTCTTCCGGTATGGATATTCGAACAGCCCAAACAAGGTGGGGAACAGAGTCGTCCTCACTACCCGTCGATTGTATCTCCGAAACCGGCTGCGTTTCCTTTGCTTCAGTTGATGATATGGGAAGCAGATCTATAATTCCTGTAGAAGCCTCAATAGTCGCATCTTCTTGTGATGTTGCTCCCGGTTCTTCTGTTTCGGTTCCGGGCTCACTTTTTTTACAGGCGAATAGACAGATGATCAACAGCAACAGGATCGTCAGCCTTTCAACTCCTCTTTTCTTCATACGAATTATCCTCCTTTTCTAGGTTTGATTAATCCAATTTAAACTGTATTGCGTTCTCGAACTTTCCGTTCCAGAAATCCTCCGTAGATATATAGCCGGAACCGGTCTTCTCTCTTACCACCATACCATAGCAACTCTCTCCTATAAATACTTTTGGTATAAATGAGTAGTCTTCCGGAACGCTCTTTATGACCTCCCCTGTTTCCACGTCGATCATTTGGATCTCTCCAGCACGAACCCCGACTAGATGGTCACAGCGGAAGCCTTCGCTATAGATCCTAAAACCTTCCAACTCGCGAAAAGATTCTCCGGTATATCGATATAGAATAGTTTTTACGTTATCCTCGGGGTATTGAGGCATAACAGCAAAGAAAAAAACAATTCGCCACTAATGCCGTCCGTTCACGATACTGTGTGCGCTCCAACTGACGTTATTTTTCTTTATCGTTCATCAGTATCACGTTCTCGAACTTCCCGTTCCAGAAATCCTCCGAAGAAATATACGCCGAAGTTGAAATCCAGTCTTCTCCTACTACGCCTCCATAACAACTCTTTCCAATAAACACCTTAGGGTAAAAGCAGGGATTATCAGGATTTCTCACTCTTTTTAATACCTCACCCGTATCCTCATCGATCATCTGGTATTCGCCGTCGCAAAGTCCAACCAGATGCCGATCGCAATACACTTGACTGAGAATAAATCCCTCCAACTCGCGAAAAGCTTCCCCTGTATATCGATACAGGATTGTTTTGTTACCATCTCCAGGAAGTCCCGGCTGAACGGCAAAAAAACCATTGCAAAAAACCACCCTCCCCTGACGCAAACCATTCATGACACATCTTACCTCTCCGGAATCTATATCATAGTCATATATTTCCATCCAGCTACGCTTCTCGCGTTCCTCCAAATACTCCTCGACAGACAGATCCTTCCATTCCTCCTGCATGGGCCGCCACATCTGGCCGTCCGGCGCCATATACTGCATCTCCGAATATGTGTAAGCAAAGTACAAATGCGTTCCACGCACGGTGAGATAATAAAGTCCTGCGCTATAGTCTTCTCTCTTAAAAATCTCTGAGGACATTCCATCGTTTAAATTCGCCCTGGCTATTCCGACGGTATCCTTTTCTTTCATCTCGCCATAGATCCAATCCGGTTCTCCGTTTTCGCCCTCTATCTCAAGGATCTCATACGAAGTGGAATAATCCCCAAAAATGGCGTCCTTGTAGTAAATAATTCTTTGGACCGGAGAATACGGAGGAATTGTAGCTATCACCTTTCGGTTCTTTCCCTGCAAGTCACTTTGTATTACATCTCCGGTATATTTCACAAAACAGAGATGATCCCCCTGAACCATCACTGTATAACTGCTGATATTTCGAGCCATGCACCCCTCTTCTACCACCGTTTCGATTCCATCGGGAGATACTTCGACTTTTCTGTGTTTATCATGCTCGCATCCGGGATCAAAGCAAAAAACGCGGTCACTTTTACTCGCGACATCAAAGATCTGCAAACGTCCATGATCGGTATGATAAAGAGCGAAATCCTCTGTATAGAAATCGTCCGATCCCCATTGGGTCACAAACTTCTCTCCCTCATTTGCGGAAGATGCTTCCACGGTTATCGTCTCCGCAGTTTGCTGATCATCCTTTTTCTTACAGGAAATCAGCAACATGCTCAAGCTTAATAAAACAAATACCCATCTTCTCTTCATCGTTTCCCTCATTAATAGAAACCAACTGTCAGGACGGTTACAGCCCCGACAGTTGACTTGTTATTTGGTTTAATCATAAATCCGGTATCTTCTCACACAGCAATAACTGCTTCTGAAATTTGATCACGGAATTAACGTAGTAACACTCGGGTTTGAAATC
>JAFYGB010000073.1 GCA_017543445.1 Lachnospiraceae bacterium
AGGTTGACGATGGTCCGTTTGAACTCTTCGTCATACCTTGCGGAACGTTTGTCTGTGGACATGGTAGATACCTCCTTTTCGTGTCTACTTCATTGTAATACATAGTTACTATTCGTGTCCACTTTTATAGTATAGGTCCAATATGCAGAAAAGATCGAAGATGTAGAGAACTGGATGTTTTATGGGAATGACGTATATATCGAAGTGATCGCACCATGCAATGAGATCACTTCCGTGGATATTCTGGTCAATAAAATCGGTACTTTATTTGGCGGATTGATCATCCTTTCCCTATTGATCCATCTCTATAATATCTTTACCCAGCGAGCGTTGGATCGCATGAACTACAACGGAATCTTACGGGCCATGGGAATGCGAAGAGGTGGCATTTTGCAGATCGGGTTTTACGAACTGCTGTATATTGCCCTCGTTTCCGTTGCAATCGGCGTTTTTTGTTCTGCCGGGTTGGTCTTGATCCTGAATGAATATGTCGGCTCACTGATCCTGTTCCGGCTGGAACTGAATGCTTTGGATTTTGTAGGGATCGCTGCAGCCGCGCTGGGCATCCTGCTGTTGCTTATGTTTTTTATGCAGTATATTATCCTGCACACGTATCTGCGCAAACAGCCGATTCAACTGCTTCGTTCGTAAATGTATAATAGCGATCATAGCTGTTGCTTTCGTTGTTTTGATGCCTATAGCCATGTACAACATGTAAGTGTATGTGGCGTGTATAGAAATGTAGGGCGGAGATGAAATGTGTATAAAAGAGGACTTCCCCTCTTGACATATCAACAGGAACTGATATAATGAATATCCAGAGGGGCATGAAGTTCCTCTGGATAGTTTTTATGACGTTGATGGTGCAGCAGTAGATCGCATCAGAAGCCGCACAGAGAGCGACGGCAGGTGGGAAGTCGCAGGTGGATGGGATCGAATTTTCGGCATCGGAGTCTTCGCTGCTACGGGAAATATGCCCGATGTGGCGGATGTATCCCCTGCATTAAAGGGTTCGAGTGAGGAGGGATTTTCCCTTCTAATTTGGGTGGTACCGCGAGCAATCGTCCCAATGAGGGATGATGGCTCTATTTTTTTATTCGGATCTCGAGTGAGGAATAGAGTGACATCGTCCATACTGTAGAGTATAGGAGGAAGAAACCATGAATGAAAAGTTTGAGAGCATCAAAAATGAGATCTTGAGCGGCATCGAGGACCTGCAGAGTTCGAAGGCCGTTTATGAGCTTAAGAAACATTTCCTCGATTCGAAGTCCGGTAAGATCGGTCTGCTGATGAAAGAAATGAAGAATATCGCGCCGGAGGAGCGCGCCGGCTTCGGTAAGGGGGTCAATGACCTGAAGGAGTGGGCGCTGCAGCGTTTCGCCGAACTCGATGAGAAGATCAAGGCGAAAGAACTCCAGATGCGCTACGAGCAGGAGAAGATCGATGTGACCGAGCCTGCGGTAGCGAAGAAGACCGGAAACCTGCACCCCATCACGCAGATGCGTAACGAGATCATCGACGTATTCGCGGGCATGGGCTTCGAGGTCATGGAGAATAAAGAGATCGAAAACGATTACTATAACTTCACGGCGCTGAATACACCGAAGGATCACCCTGCACGCGATATGCAGGATACCTTCTATCTGTCTCCGGAGTTCCTGTTGGCTACGCAGACTTCCGCGGCACAGATACACACGATGGAAGCGAAAAAGCCCCCCATCAAGATCCTTTGCCCCGGTAAGGTTTTCCGTTCGGATGACGACGCGACGCATTCGCCGATGTTCCATCAGATGGAAGGCCTCGTAGTAGACAAGAAGATCACGCTTTGCGACCTGAAGGGCATGCTGGACGTTTTCGTTCAGAAGATTTATGGCGAGGGCACGACGACCCGTCTGCGTCCTTCGTATTTCCCGTTCACGGAGCCTTCCGTGGAGGTGGATGTCAGCTGCTTCGAGTGCGGCGGCAAGGGCTGCAAACTGTGTAAGGGAACCGGCTGGATCGAGATCCTCGGCGCCGGCATCGTAAACCGCAAGGTGCTTTCCAATTGCGGCATTGACCCGGATGAATACAGCGGTCTGGCGTTCGGTATCGGTATCGAGCGTGCGACCATGCTGAAGTACGGCATTAACAACATCAAGCTTCTGTTTGAGTCCGACCTTAAGGTGCTCGACCAGATCGACAACAACTAATGCCGCGTTCGGAGAAAGAGAGGAAAGAATATGTTAGTACCCTTAAGTTGGTTAAAAGAATATGTAGATATCAATGTGGAACCGCGTGAACTGGAGAAGAAACTGTTCTCCTGCGGTTTCGAGGTGGAAGAGGCTTACGAGGTAGGTAAGGACGTTTCCGGCATCGTAGTCGGCCTGGTGGAAGAGTGCGAGCCGATCCCCGAGACGCACCTGCATGTATGTAAGGTAAATGCGGGCGTGCATGGTACCTTCCAGGTATGTTGCGGTGCGGACAATGTCTGCACGGGCGGCAAGTTCCCGCTGGCTCTGGTCGGCGCGAGCGTTTATGCGACCGCGAAGGATCATAAGACCGTGGAAGGCGTTATGACGATCAAAAAGGGCAAGCTCCGCGGCTATGATTCCGAGGGTATGCTTTGCTCCGGAACCGAACTGGGCGTGTCGGAAGATATGTACGAGGGTGCCGGCTACAATGGCCTGCTCGTGCTTCCTGCGGACGCGGTTGTGGGCGCGGACGTAAAGCCGATCCTGGGCCTCGATGACTGGATCTTCGACGTTTCCATCACAGCGAACCGTCCGGACTGCCAGAGCATCCTGGGCCTGGCGCGCGAGGTCGCTGCCGTTCTGGATCTGCCGTTGAAGGAGCCGGCATATGATTATGTTGAGACCGACGTGAAGAAGGACGGTTTCACCGTTTCTGTTGCTGCACCGGATCTCTGCCCGAGATACATTGGCCACTATGTATATGATGTGAAGATCGGACCTTCGCCCGCGTGGATGAAGCGCAGACTGGCTCTCGTGGGTCAGGCGTCCATCTCCAACATCGTGGATATTACGAACTATGTAATGCTTGAGATGGGCCAGCCCATGCATGCATTCGACAGCGAGTACATCGAGGGCAATGCGATCGTAGTCCGCCGCGCTGGTAATGGCGAGAAGATCACAACGCTCGACGAGCAGGAATATACACTGAATGAAAACAATCTGGTGATCTGCGACGGTGTGAAGGCAGTCGCACTGGCCGGCGTTATGGGCGGTCTCAATTCCGAGATCCGCGACACCACCGCTGCCGTTATTTTCGAGGCGGCGAAATTCGCCCGTGATAACATCCGTAAGACAGCGAGAGCCCTCGGAAAGCGTACCGACGCGAGTGCGAAGTTCGAGAAGGGCGTAGATGAGTATTCGACCGTTTATGCGATGAAGCGTGCGCTGCACTTGATCGACGAACTGGGTTGTGGTAAGGTTTCTTCGACCCATGTGGATGTGAATACCGGCAACAGCATTGATCCGAGAGAGATGAAGGTCAGCCTGCGTAAGGTGAACGACGTACTCGGTATTGATGTTCCGGAGCAGGATGTGCTGCACATCATGAAGAACCTGAATTTCGCGCCTGCGATCTCCGGCGACGAGCTGACGATCCAGGTACCTGCGTACCGTGAAGATATGGACTCCTACCCGGATGTAGCCGAGGAAGTGATCCGTATGTATGGTTATGATCATGTGATCCCGACCTTCATGCCGGATGCTCTGGTGACCACGGGCGGAATGAACGCAAAGCAGAAGAGTGAACTGAAGCTGAAGAAGGATCTGTGCGCACATGGCGCATTCGAGTGCATCCATTATTCGTTCTTCTCACCGTCCGATCTGGATCTCATCGGTCTTTCCGAGGATGCGCCGGAACGTCATGCGATCCGCATCCTGAACCCGATCAATGAGGAACTGTCCCTGATGCGCACCACGCTGGCGCCTTCCATGCTGAACGCCATCGCGCGCAACCAGAAGAAGGGTAACCTGGAAGGCCGTCTCTTCGAGATCGGTAAGAAGTTCATCGCAAAGGAGCTGCCGCTGAAGGAGTATCCGGATGAGCGGGAGACCCTCTGCATCGGTATCTTCGGTGAGCAGGAGAGCTTCTTCACACTGAAGGGCCTCGCGGAGCAGGTCGCTAAGAGCCTGTACGTGAAGTTCACCTATGAGAGCGCCGAGACGACATTCACCCATCCGTACCAGACCGCAAACATCCTGTGCGGTGAGACAAAGGTCGGTTACCTGGGTAAGGTCGCATATCCGGTCGCTGAGAAGCTGGATCTTCGTACGGATGCCTACATCCTTGAGATCGACCTGAAGCTTCTGCACACATTGCCCGCAGGAAAAGCAAGTTTCGAGCCGCTACCGAAGTTCCCGGGTGAGACCCGTGACCTCGCACTCGTTATGGATAAGAGTGTGACCTGCGGTCAGGTAGAGAATTGCATCCTTTCCGCTTGCAAGAACGCAAAGCGCGTGACCCTCTTCGATAAGTACGAAGGCGGCCAGATCGTGCCCGGAAAGAAGAGCATGGCTTTCACTGTAGAATTCGTTGCAGGCGATGAGCCGTTCGGCGCGGATACGGTCGATGGTTACGTAAAGAAGATCTTGAAGAATCTGAAGTTCCATTTGGATATTGACCTGAGACAGTAATAAAAGGATCAGGCAGAAAGTTAGATCGTCTATGGGAAGAGTAGAAAGAGCTGTCAAATATTATAAAAGGCAAGGCTTGAAGAAAACGGTCAAAAAAACATTCCGGGTTTTGTTTAAATCCAAATGGAAGTTTGAAGACGTTACGCTGAAAGAACTGGCCCGGGAATCTAAGGTGAAATTCCCGTATAATCCCAAGTTTAGCGTGCTGATCCCGATGTATAAGACGCCCGTCGAATACTTCAAGGAGCTGTTGAACCGTTTTCAGGGTCAGACCTATGGGAACTGGGAATTATGTTTGGCAGATGGTTCCGGAGAGGACACAGAAGCATATTTTGAAGTCCTTGAAAGACAGAAAAATGATTCCAGAATCAAATATAAGAGATTAGAGTCAAACGATGGTATTTCGCGAAATACGAACCAGGCCTTAGACATGGCTACCGGTGACTATGTCATTTTGTGTGATCATGACGACCTGGTCTCGCTGGATGCATTTTTCCGTGTGGCGGAAGCTCTGAATGCCGACCGATCTATAGATACACTTTATACGGACGAAGATAAGGTGGATATGGATGGAAAGAAGCATTTTGACCCTACCTTCAAGCCGGATTTCAACATCGATTACTTCCGGGCAGGTAACTACATTTGCCACATGTTTGTGACACGTAGAGAGATCGCTGAGAAGGTTCGTTTCAAATCCGAGTATGACGGTGCCCAGGATTTTGACTTTATTTTCCGATGCGCGGAGAACTCGAAAGTGATCCATCATATTCCCAGGATCCTGTATCACTGGAGATGTCATGTGGATTCTACCGCTATGAACCCGATGAGTAAGCAGTACGCGTATGAAGCCGGTGAAAAAGCGGTGCGGGATCATCTGAAGCGGTGCGGCGTAAACGCTGAGGCCCACCGGGATAAGAAGCATCCCGGTTATGTAAAGGTGCATTATCTGAGAGATGATGAGCCTACGGTTACCGTAGTTACCACGAAGAACATAAAGAGTGAGGTGGTCGAGGGTATCGATTATCCGAACTATGATGTCGTTTATGCAGAGGAATACACGGCAGCCGGCCTGAATAAGGCGCTCGAGCAGGTACAGGGAGAATACGTTCTCTTTATCGATGACCGGATGCTTTCTCTGGATCCGAAGGTGATCCGCGATCTGGTCGCGCCGCTGTGCAGAGATGATCTGAGCGGTTCCTTTGCAAAGGTGTTTGCGAAAGACGATACGCTGTTTTCTGCCGGTGCGATCATCGGAATGCATCATGCCTTCGGCATCGCATTCTGTGGCGTGGATCGATCTGCGGACGTATTAGGTTTCCGCTTGACGGTTCCGCAGGATATGATGGCTTCGGATCTGTCCTGTGCTATGTTCAGGACTGCCGATCTGAAACGGACCGAAGGATTTGACGCGTCTATGAATATGCCTTTTACGGGCGTAGATATGTTCCTTCAGGTCAATGCATTGACAAAGAAAATGTTTATTTCATTGCCCCATATCATAGGAGAGATCGATTACTCCAGCGGATTGAATTATGATGCGGAGATCGCAAACGATCTGGTCCAGAAAGAGATCTTTGCCGAGAAGTGGAAAGATCTTATCGCTGCGGGAGATCCTGCGTATAATATCAATTACGATATAAAAAGGCCGGATTACTTTCCGCGCAGGAAGTCGCTTTTGATCCAAAAAGGTCTTATAGAAAACTAAAGCATATGCCATCAGACTTCGGTCTGGTGGCTTTTTTGAAATTTTAAATTTTCAAGATTTAATCACACATTGTTCACAAGATTACGTTACCCTATGAAGCGTAAGAACTAAATCAACGCGTTCATATTTTTACATGGAGGTGGACGATGAAGAAGGGATATATGATGAAGAGATCTATGAAGAAGCAAGCGATCCTACTGTCAACGGCGATGTTGTTCAGTATGGCGGGATGTAAGAAAACAGATACGGCGGATACGACGCAGGCTTCACAGGAGGCTACCAAAGAGGCAGCGAGAACATCAGAAAACAATACCCAGGAAAATACAACGGCTGAGGATACAAAGCCGAACGACGAGACAAAGGCATCCAAATCGGATAACGGTAATACATCTGCACAGGAGGCAAGTGGGAAGAAACTGACGACGGATTATACCGGCGTAAATCTTCCGGATCCTTCACTTTATACGGCGAACGATGCATTGACCGATACGAAGGATAAGTACATGCTTACCGATGAAAGCAAGAGTGACGCTGCGATCACATTCTCCGGAGATTCGGCGACTGTGACGGGTGACGGGAAAGACTCGGTGCTGGTCACTGAGGAATCAGGAACCTGTGTGGTCACGATCACGAAGGGCGGCGTGTACCGTATCAGCGGTTCTTCCGAGAATGGCCGCGTTTATGTCGATGCGGGCTCGGATAAGGTATGGCTGTTGCTCGACGGAGTGGACCTGACCGCGGAATATGCACCGATCTTTGTGGAACAGGCGGATAAGACGATCCTGACGATCGCAAAAGACAGCGAGAACAAACTCGCAGACCGGGCGCATGAAGAACCTTCCAACGAAGAACTCGCGAAGGTGGATGGCGTTGTATATTCGAAAGATGACCTGATCATCAACGGAGGCGGTACATTGACCGTAAAGGCAAATTATGACAAGGGCATCCACGGGAAAGATGACCTTCGTCTGCGCGGCGGTAAGATCACCGTCGACGCCGTGGGCGACGCGATCCAGGGCAATGATTCCATCGAGATTTCGGCCGGCAACTACACCGTAACGACGAAGAAGGATGGTTTCGTTACGAAGACCACCGATAAGGACGGCAAGGGATACCTCGAGGTATCCGGCGGAACTTTTACCGTGACGGCGGATGGCGACGGTTTTACCGCGGCAACGGAACTCACGATCGAGGATGGTGCGTTTATGATCACCACCGGCGGCGGCTCCAAGAACGGGCGGACGCACACCGACAACGATTTCGGCGGCTTCGGACGTGGAGGAAACTCGACGCAGACTACGACCGACACGACCAGTGCAAAGGGGCTTAAGGCGGAAACAGCGCTGAAGATCAGCGGAGGCGTATTTACCATCGACAGCCAGGATGACGGTGTCCACTGTGATGATACAGTTCTGATCAATGGTACTCCTTATATGGAGATATCCACCGGAGATGATGGTATCCATGCGGAAGAGAGTCTTACGGTCAATGAGTATTGCTATATCAATATCCTGAAATCCTACGAAGGATATGAGGCGGCAAACGTTTACATAAAAGGCGGATGGAGCCGCATCACGGCGTCCGACGACGGCATCAACGCTGCCGGCGGTACGCAGACGAATTCGCAACAGCGTATCGACTTTACGACTGAAAAGACGGATTACACGGCAGATAAAGATGCAAAGGGAGGCAACAGCTGGGGAGGCTTCCAAAGACCGGAAGGCCCCGGAGGTTTCGGCACCATGGTAGGCGGAAACCAGCTGCTCGAGATCAGCGGAGGTTACCTGTTCGTCAATGCGAGTGGTGATGGATTAGACTCCAACGGAAAACTCAATATGACCGGCGGCATTGCCGTGGTATCCGGACCGACCAACAACGGAAACGGACCGCTGGACTGCGGCGAAGGCAACACGGTATCAGTGACCGGCGGCATCCTTCTGGCGGCCGGCAGTACCGGAATGATGGAAGTTCCGGCAGCGAACTATGTGGCAACGACGAAACTGTCCGCATCTGCAAAAACCCAGGTGACCATCGCCGACGAAGACGGAAACGTTCTGGTGTCCTTCGTTACACCGAAAACGGCGCAAGGTCTGGTAGCGAGTGTCAACGGACGCTCGGAAGGCTATAAGATCTACACCGGCGGAACATTGACCGGAACGGTCAATGAAGATACGGTCTGCATCGACGGTACGATCAGCGGTGGTAAAGAGATCTCGGCATCGGATGTCAGCAACCAGGGAGGCTTCGGAGGTTTTGGCGGCTTCAGCGGACCCGGTGGCGGTTCGAACCGACCGGGTCGTGACGGTCAGAGCGACCAGAATGGTCAGGATGGCCAGCAAGGTCAGGACGGTCAGGATGGACGTGGAGACTTCGACCCGTTCAAAGACTTTGAAGGTTTTGAAGGATTTGACAGCATCGAGGACTTCAAAGATTATTTCAAGGACTTCGAGGGTTTCGAAGACTTTGACTTGCCAGAGGGCTTTGACTTGCCGGAAGGCTTCGGTGAATTCAAAGGCTCGGACTGGTTTAAACGTTTCAATGGCACAGAGGATCCCGATAAAAACTCCGATAAGGATTCCGAATCGGAATCCAAAGATGGTTCGAAAAAGGTACCCCAAAAAGATTCAACCGGCGAAACGCAAGATGGTACTTTTACGATATAATGAAGTCCCCTCGGACAGGTTGTGCAGCCTGTGTCCGAGGGACTTTTTTCTTGCTTTTTAGGGCTTTTCATGGTAAAATGAAAGAGGCTGTGAACGTGCTTTAGTCTACCGAAAGGAAACGCCGATATGAAACGATCCACGAAGATTTTACTGGGCTTATATGGATTTGTTATCGTGTGCTATCTGCTGTTTATGTGGATCCGTCCGCTGGCAGATGCCTATGTTTCCGTTGTGTTTCGACCGCTTTCCCAGCTATGGATGCGCTTTTCGGACTTGTTTCCGTTCTCCCTTGGAGAGTGGTATGTCGTGGTCTTCCTGATCGCGATCGTTTTGGGGCTTCTCGTTTCCCTGGCGTTGCTTTTCGTGAAGAAGATCCGACTACGCGGCCTGAAGGTCTACGGAAAATCTGTCGCCTGGCTGGTTTTGATCACGCTTTGGCTCTTGAATTTCCACTGGTTCGCTCTGTACCGCGCGACGCCGACGCTGGATAAGTATCTGACCGTCAGCGAACGCACAGATGAAACGATGGTTCGGCTTCTCGAGGAGATCGCGGCAGAGGTCCAGGAATTAGAGACACAGATCCGGCGGGATGAGAACGGACATTTCGTTTATTCGACCGATTACGAAGCGGACATCCCGAAAGCAATGGAGGCGCTTTCGGAGGAATTCTCCGAGCTTTCCGGTTATTATCCGAACGTAAAGAGGATCCATTTCTCGTTTTTTATGAGTCAGACCGGGACACTGGGCATGTATTTGCCAATGTTTGAAGAAGCGAACCTGAATGACCATCTGGTGGATGCGCAGTGCGCATATTGTATGTGTCACGAACTGACGCACACCCGCGGCATCATCCAGGAAAACGAGGCGAATTTCTACGGGATGATGGCGGCTATCCGCTCAGAGAACCCGGACATCCGCTACTCCGGTTATCTGGGTATCATGGAGTACCTGCAGCCGGAGATGGATGGTATTTCATCTGCATATAAGGAACGTGTCGATGCCGTGGCGGCCGTTATGCGTAAGACGATCGGTAACGACATCTACCGTTATCACGAGGAGACCTACTGGAAGGAACATGAAGACGAAGTGATCATTCCGACCGAGGTGGTCAATGAAGTTCAGAATACGGTCTACGACACCACACTGGTCATGCAGGGTGTTGAGGATGGAAGTAAGAGCTACGACCGTGTCGTCGGCGCGCTTTTGGATTATTTTGCCGAGCACGGGACATTGCTTTCGTCGAAGGAATAGATGCGATCGGGGGATCGCGAGGGAACCGACCCGGAGCATCCGGGCGAAGATGAGGAAATAGGAAAATGGCTTCACAGAAAAGAGGAAAGAGGACGACACGAAAAACGAGTGGTTCTCGCAATAAGACAACATCGACCCGTAGTACGTCAGGCAGCCGCGCTGCGACATCGAGATCATCGAGCAGTCGCAGTACGACCTCGACATCGAGATCGTCCGGCAGCAGCGGACGCAAGAGTTCCGCTTCGAAGGCGGCACCCGCGAAGAAAAAGAGGAGTCCGCTGAAGATCTGTTTACTGCTCGCAGCGGCCGGCGTATTGGCTGTTGTGGTGTTGAACCTGATCGTGATTCTGTATCCGATGGGCGACATCATCAAAGCAGAAGATGCAAAAGAGAAGGGCGAATACGACTGCATCATGATCCTGGGCTGCGGCCTGTGGGACAATGAACCATCGCCGATGCTGAAAGGCCGTCTGGATGTGGGCATCCAGCTTTATAAAGATGGTGTATGTGGGAAGCTTCTGATGACCGGAGATCACAGCCGGCCGGATTACAACGAAGTCATGGCGATGAAGATGTACGCGGTACAACAGGGCGTGCCCGCGGATGACATTTACCTCGATCACGCCGGCTATTCGACCTACGAATCGATGAAGCGCGCAGAGCGCATCTACGGCGTAAAGAAGATGATCGTGGTCACGCAGAAGTACCACATGTATCGTGCGCTTTATGATGCGAAACTGGCAGAGATCGAAGCATACGGGGTTTGTGATGAAACGAAGTATAACGGACAGCTCGCACGTGATGCGCGGGAAGTTCTGGCACGTTGTAAGGATTTCTTCGTTTCGATGTTCCAGCCGGATGCAAAGGAGATGGGCGACCCCATCTCGCTGGATGGCTACGGCAACGATACCGATGATCTATACTATTACGATGAGAGCGATTTTCTTGAGGGAGGAGATCCAACTTGAATTCATTTGAAATGAATGGGACTGAGCGTCAGAAAGAGGCGATCCTGCATAAGGACGGACCGCTTCTGGTGCTCGCAGGGCCCGGAGCCGGAAAGACATTTGTCATTACCCGGCGGGTGCAGGCGTTGATAGAACAGTGGAAGGTCGATCCCGCAAACATACTGGTGATCACTTTTACGAACGCTGCCGCAGATGAGATGCGGCAGCGTTTTTCTACATTATGTCCGAGGCACGGGGAGGACGTGCGGTTCGGAACGTTCCACTCCGTGTTCTTTTATATCCTCCGTAATGCTTACGGGTTTCGTGCGGAGCAGATCCTGCGGGAGAGTAAACGCCGTGAGATCTTTCGTGAGATCCTGGCCTCCATATCCTACGAAGTGCAGGATCCGACCGAGTTCTTCCTGACATTGGCCAATGGCATCGGTCGGGCGAAGGAGTACCTGGCGTTCGACGGACGTTTCGGACCAGACGGGAAGGAACGTGTTCCAAACATCAAAGAGTTTCATGTTTCGGGCTGTCCGGACTCGGTATTTCGGACATTTTTCGAGCAATACCAGGCACGCATGCGCGAAGAGAACCTGCTCGATTTCGACGATATGTGCGTGCTTTGCTATGAACTTCTGTCGGAGCGGCCGGACATCCTGGCGGTCTGGCAGGAGCGGTTTAAGTATTTGCTCGTCGACGAGATGCAGGACACAAACCGCCTGCAGTATGAAACTTTGCGTATGCTGGCGGCGAAACATCGCAACCTGATGATGGTGGGCGACGACGACCAGAGCATATATCATTTCCGCGGTGCTCGTCCGGAGATCATGCTCGGTTTTCAGAAGGAGTTTCCGGACGGGAAGATCATTACCCTCGATTACAATTTCCGAAGCGTGCCTGAGATCATTACGGTGTCGCAGCGGCTGATCGCGAACAACACGAAACGCTATCCGAAGGATATTAAGGCGGCCCGCAAATCGAATGTTGAAAAAAACGAGGGCGCTGAAAAAAACACCGCGCAGGCGAACCCGGTCTCCATCTTCTCGTTTGAAGACCAAACGCAGGAACGGGAGTTTTTACTTAAGGAGATACAAAAACTCCACGCTTCGGGAATGCCTTATCGGGAAATGGCGGTCCTCTATCGGACGAACGTGCTGGCGTCGCCCATTACGGAAGCGCTCATGCGGGCAGATATTCCGTATCAGGTGCGGGACACCTATCCTCGGTTGTATGACCACTGGATCACAAGGGATGTATTTACCTATGTGAAACTGGCGAACCAGTACCGACTGGAGGGTTCAATGCGGCGCGCTATGTTCCTGCAGGTCATGAACCGGCCGAAGCGTTACATTCGCCGCGACGTTTTAAGTTCGCAGGATGTGACGTTTGAAGGACTTCGGGAGCGGGCGGCCGCCTACCCGTACATGCAGTCTTATCTGCGGGATATGGAGCGAGACCTCGCCATGATCGGTGGGGAAGGAAACCGCGCGGCCATGAGTCCGTACGCGGCAGTCCACTACATTGCAAACATGGTCGGATATAAAGCTTATCTCGAGGAGCAGGCCCGCGAGCGAGGCCTGGAGACGGAGGCCTACACGGATGTATTGAACGAACTTCTCGAAGCGGCGAAACCGTACGAGAGCTTCGGCGAATGGAATGACCACATCGAAGCATTGCGGCAAGCAGCGGAGATGGAGCGGAAACGCTCGCAGCAGCAGAAGCAGGAGAGCGTATCGCTCATGACGTTTCACGGTGCGAAAGGGCTCGAATACCAGGCGGTTTTCGTCATCGACGCTGTGGAGGGTGTTACGCCTTATGTGAAGAGCGAGACCGAGGATGAACTCGAAGAAGAGCGGCGCATGTTTTACGTTGCGATCACGCGGGCGAAGGACCGTCTCTATCTGCTCTGGCCGCAGAGACGCTATGGAAAGAAGCAGAAGAAATCCCGCTATCTGGATGAAACAGTGGATGTTTCCGAACGGTTGGCGCCCGGGCGGAAGGTCGTACATTCGGCATATGGAGAAGGAACTATCCTCTCTGTGGACGGCGACCGGATCCGTATCGCATTTGCCGCTCCGAAGAAGGAATTATCGCTCAGCATTAAGTTCTGCATGGAGAATGATCTCCTGCAATTCCCTTGACTTTTCCTGCGGTTCGTGGCATGATAGCGTTAACCATGAAGCAAAGGGTTTGCCGAAAGGTATGAGGGATTGTTTGAATGAATGATAAGGTGAAACTTAAGAAACATTATGATGTGATCGTAGTCGGGACCGGTGCGGCCGGATGCTTTTTTGCGCTGTCCTGTCCGCAGGAACTGTCGGTGCTTATGATCACGAAAGATAAGATGGAAAACAGCGATTCGTATCTGGCGCAGGGCGGCATATGCGTGCTGCAGACGCCGGATGATTTCGAGTGCTATTACGAAGATACCATGCGGGCGGGGCATTATGAGAACCGGCCCGAGTCGGTGCGCGTCATGATCCAGGATTCGCCCGAGATCATGAAGCAGATCATCGATTATGGCGTGTCCTTCGATAAGAACGAGAACGGCGAATATGATTACACACGTGAGGGTGCGCATACCATCAACCGCATCCTGCACCACACGGACGAGACCGGTAAGGAGATCACGCAGACCCTGATCGACCGCGTGCGTGAACGTAAGAACATCACCGTTTTGGAATACGAGAACATGATCGACTGGCTGGTCCGGGATAATGTCTGCTACGGCGTAGTCACGGAGACCATGGACGATGTTTCCGCCCGCCGGACATTTACCGCGGGATCGGTCGTACTGGCGACCGGAGGCATCGGCGGCCTGTTCAAACACACGACGAATTTCCACCATGTGTCCGGGGACAGTTTCGCATTGGCCTTGAAATACAACGTGGAATTGGAGAATATCCACTATATCCAGATCCATCCTACGACCCTTTATTCGAAGAAGGTCGGACGGAGGTTCCTGATCTCCGAATCCGTGCGTGGCGAGGGTGCGATCCTGCTAAACGAGGCGGGAAAACGCTTTGTCGACGAATTACTGCCGCGTGACGTGGTGGCAGACGCTATTCGTCGGGAGATGATCAAATCCGGCACCGACCATGTCTACATCACCATGCCGAACATGACGAGCGAAGAGTGCGAAAAGCGCTTCCCGAATATATACAAAGCCTGCCGGGAGGAGGGGTACGACCTGTGTAAGGATCGTGTGCCTGTAACGCCCGCGCAACACTATCTGATGGGTGGTATCCGAGCGTCGATCTGCGGCGAGACCTCGATGGCGAACCTGTACGCCATCGGTGAGACCGCCTGCAATGGCGTACATGGGGCGAATCGTCTCGCGAGTAATTCACTCCTCGAGAGTCTGGTATTCGCGAAGCATACCGCTGAACTCATCGCAGAGAAAAAGAAGGAAAAAAGCGACGCGAAGCGATATACCGGCACGCGGCTTGCGAATACGGTCGACCTGAGTCTGTACCCGCCGCGCGACGTGCGCCGAAAAGAAAAAAAGAAGCTCATCATGGATGAGATACGCAGAAAGGATAAGGAATTCTATGATAAATGGTGTAACTATGAAGGTTAATGTGGACCGATACATCTTGAACGCATTGAAGGAGGATATCACCAGCGAGGATGTTTCCACGAATGCGGTCATGCCCGAGGCGAAAGCCGGCCGTGCGGAGCTGATCTGCAAGCAGGATGGCATTCTCTGCGGTCTGGAAGTATTCGTCCGCACATTTGAATTGCTGGATCCGACGGCGCGTTTTGAGACCACATTTAAAGATGGCGATTTCGTTACGAATAAGACGCTGATCGGCGTGATCTACGGCGACATCCGCGCCTTGCTTTCGGGTGAACGTACCGCGCTGAACTACATGCAGCGTATGAGTGGTATCGCTACGTATACGCACGAATATGTCGAGGAACTGAAAGGATTCAAGACGAAGCTCCTGGACACCCGTAAGACGACGCCGAACATGCGTCCGTTCGAGAAGTACGCCGTTCGCGTTGGCGGCGGTTGCAACCATCGGTACAACCTGTCCGACGGTATCCTGTTGAAGGATAATCATATCGGAGCCGCTGGCTCCATCACCGCGGCGATCGAGCGCGCACGTGAATATGCGCCCTTCGTTCGTAAGATCGAGATCGAGGTGGAAGACCTCGCCGGCGTTGCGGAAGCTTTGCAGGCAGGCGCTGATATCATCATGCTCGATAACATGGATGACGCCACGATGATCGAGGCGGTCCGCATGATCGGCGGCCGTGCCGTAACGGAGTGCTCGGGCAATGTTACAAAGGAGCGCCTGAAGCGTATCGCGCAGATCGGAGTGGACTATGTATCCTCCGGCGCATTGACCCATTCCGCACCCATTATGGACCTGTCACTGAAGAACTTAAGACCGATCGAATAAAGATCAAAAAAATTACGGGAGTGCCTTTCGGGGCGCTCCCGTTTTGTATTTTATTCTTCCGGAAGATTATCAAAATCGGTATCATCCAGGATCTCGTCGATGCGATCGAGGGCTTCTTCGTAGAGTTCCTCGTCCTCGATCGGGTCGATATCGAAGTTGCCATTATCGTACTCAGTGTAGAAGTACGGGATGATGCTGTCATCCAGTTCACCGTCCTGCGGAGCCAGTGCTACGATGTCATGGCCGTGCAGGGTGAAGTAGAAGCATACCTGGCAAGGGATGGTGTTGCCAACCTCATCCTCGAGGTCGATCACGTAGTCGCCGTCCGGCTCGTAGTAATCGTATTCCTCTTCGTCAAAATCGTCGAGGATGCTGAATTCATCTTCAGGGATCTCGATATCGTTCTCACCATTCTGTGAAAACAACTCGTCATCTTTATCTAACATGTTCATATGTAACCTCCTTATACATTAAAGCGGAAGAGGATGACATCGCCGTCCTGAACGACGTAGTCCTTACCTTCCAGACGGACCAGACCTTTTTCTTTCGCTGCGTTGTAGGTCTTGCAGTCCAACAGGTCCTGATAGTTTACGACCTCGGCGCGGATGAAACCACGCTCGAAATCGGAGTGGATCTTACCGGCTGCCTGCGGCGCCTTCGTTCCGCGGGTAATGGTCCACGCACGGGTCTCGGTCGGGCCTGCGGTCAGGTAACTGATGAGACCGAGCAGATCGTAGCTGGCTGCGATCAGTTTCTCCAGACCGGACTCGGACAGTCCGAGTTCCTCCAGGAACATTTTCTTTTCTTCGTCATCGAGCTCGGCGATCTCCTGTTCGATCTGCGCGCAGATGACAAATACACTGCTGCCGGTAGCATTTGCGATCTCACGGACCTTCGCTACATACGGGTTGGAAGCTCCGTCGTCGGCCAATGCGCTTTCGTCGACATTTGCCGCGTAGATGACTTTCTTACCGGTCAACATGTTCAGGGAAGCGAAGAGAGCAGCTTCATCCTCATCGGCGGGCTGCAGGGTGATCGCCATGTTGCCGCCTTCCAGATGATCCTTCAGCTTCTTCAGGCTCTCCAGTTCCTTCGCAAGGGATTTATTACCCATGACGCTCTTACCGGTCTTAGAAATGCGACGCTCCAATACTTCCAGATCGGCGAAGATCAGTTCGAGATTGATGGTCTCGATATCGCGCGCCGGATCGACACTGCCTTCCACGTGGATAACGTTCGTATCATCGAAGCAGCGTACTACGTGAACGATCGCGTCGACTTCACGGATATTTGCCAGGAACTGGTTGCCCAGGCCTTCGCCTTTGGAGGCACCGCGAACCAAGCCTGCGATATCAACGAATTCCACGACCGCGGGCGTGATCTTCGCGGAATCATAGAGGGCCGCCAACTGGCCGAGGCGGGGATCCGGGACCGGAACGATGCCGACGTTCGGATCGATCGTGCAGAAAGGATAGTTTGCGCTTTCTGCGCCGGCTTTTGTAAGTGAATTAAACAAAGTACTCTTGCCGACGTTCGGCAAGCCAACGATACCTAATTTCATGATGTCATACTCCTTTAAAATGCACGCTGTGCGCACACCCACGATATTATAGCATAAAGCACATGGAAAGTACAACCGGAATTATTCTGCGCTTTCTCCTTGAAGATTCGGAGAGTTTTTGATAGAATAAGAAAGGCGGCGACGGACCGCCATGCTTAGGAATCGATTTTCGAAAAAAGGAGTTTTGTTTCCATGATGGATATCACGGACATCAGTTTTCCCCATTTGGGGATCCATATAGACACGATACCGCAGGGGTTCACCATTTTCGGGCTTGAGATCCGCCTCTACGCGATCATGGTCATGCTCGGACTGGCCGCGGGCTTTTTCGTGGCGAAGCATCTGGGCACCCGTGAGGGAGAGGACCCCGAGAATTACTATGATTACATTATCTTTGGCGCATTGTTTGGTATCCTCGGCGCGCGTTTGTATTATGTGGCGTTTAACTTCGGATATTATAAGAACCACCTGCTCGAGATCCTGAACCTACGTGAGGGCGGTCTGGCGATCTACGGCGGTGCCATCGCAGCCATTCTTACGATGTACATATTCACGAAGATTAGGAAGATCAGTTTCTTCCAGATGGTGGATATGGGTGTTATCGGACTGATCTTGGGCCAGGCGATCGGGCGCTGGGGTAATTTCTTTAATTGCGAGGTGTTCGGAAGAGTATCAGACGGACTGTTCGCGATGCGCCTGAATAATGAAAAGGTAAATGTTGAATATGTGCAGATGCTTCTGCCCGAGATGCAGGAACGGTTTCCGGAACTGGCAGGCACCTACACCCAGGTGGCGCCGACCTTCCTGTATGAGTTTGTCTGGAACATGCTCGCATTCACGTTCATGGTCCTGTACCGGAAACACAGGAAGTTTAAGGGCGAGCTCTTCGGTTTCTACCTGTTGCTCTACGGAGCAGGGCGGTTCTGGATCGAAGGTATGCGCAGCGACCAGCTGATGATCGGTTCGACCGGAATTCCGGTCTCGCAGGCATTGTCCGCAGTGATCTTTGTGGCAGGCCTGGCGTTCATCATCCTGGGACATGTTTGGGTCGGGAAGAAGAAACTTTTCGTTCCCCATGTGAACCTTACGCAGGATGAACTGGATCAGATAAAGAAGGAAAGAGCCGAGAAACTGGAAGCGCAGCTGAAGGAAGAGAAGGCGAAGAAGGAAGCAAAGAAGCAGGGAAAGACTGCGAAGTAACAGGAGATTAAAATGATCACATCATCGGCCAATGCACAAATGAAGTACATATCGCTTCTGCAGAGGAAGGCATCTGCCCGTAAGGAGGATCAGGCTTTCGTTGTGGAAGGCGTGCGCCTGTTTTCGGAAGTGCCGCGGCCGCTGCTTTTGAAAACCTATGTGTCCGAACGCTTTCGGAAAGAAGAGATCGGAAAATACAAAGAACTGTTTGAGGGCATAAGCTACGAGGTCGTTGCGGACTCTGTGTTTACCGCCGCCTGCGATACGCAGACGCCCCAGGGCGTGCTCGCGATCGTGCGTATGCCGGAAGCATTGGCCGCTTCCGACGTGAAGGACGGACTCTACCTCATTTTGGACGGGGTCGCGGATCCCGGAAACTTAGGAACGATCTTTCGGACCGCGGAAGCTGCCGGCGTGAGCGAGATCCTGATGTCGGCGGACACGGTCGATCTATATAATCCGAAGGTGGTACGTTCGACGATGGGGTCGATCTTTCGGATGCCGCACCGCGTGTGCAGCGATATCCCGAAAAAGATCGGAAAGATGCAGAAAGACGGCATCCGTTGTTTCGTAACGTGCCTGGCAGAGAGTGAGGATTATACGAAGGTATCGTACCGGGGCGCGACGGCGATCGTGATCGGTAACGAGGCACACGGCGTGTCGGAAGCGGTCTTGAACGCTTGTGATCAGCACATCCGCATCCCGATGGACGGTTCCATTGAGTCGTTAAATGCGGCGATCGCGTGTGCCGTGGTTCTGTTTGAAGCGGCACGTCAGAGAAGAGGACAATGACTGAGGGCACGTTTGAAAAGCGCAACCTCAGCATTTTTTTACCCATAAAAGTGGCGACTGAGAGACAAAATCTCCGCAAAAACCGCAGAAAAGTGGGGGGTGTTGACAAAACCCTCAAAAAGTGCTATATTAGTTTCGTAACATATTTGTAACATTTTGTTTCGCCCTGGTTTAGTGTACGCAAAATCAGGGGTCGAGGCATTTAAAGAGGGAATTATGCCCCTCCGGCAGCTCAAATATGAAGAAAGTATTACAAAGAGCATAAGGCTGCCGCGTTTACGGAGATGAATATGGTAAAACACAAGAATTTCAAACATGCGCACAAAACCGGTGGCGCGATGAAGACGATCCGTCTGCTCGCCACTCTTTTCGCATGCCTGTTTTTGGTTTCCTACTGCATTTCTGCCTGTTCTTCACCGAATGCAACGAATATACAATCGAGCGATATAGCGAAGGAGGATGCTGCTGCATCCGAGATCGCAACCGAGAAATTCTACGCTGCGGCAGACGCCCTGCATGAGAAGACGACGCGTCTTCTTTCTGCACAGACGTATGACCGCGTTCTGCCGGACACCCAGGTGAAAGCCGAAGCTTTGAAGGTAGTTTCCTGGCCGGCATATGCACGTGACATTGCTACACTGGATGAGGAACAGTCGTACTCCTTCCTGTACGGACCCGATGATTATTCACTGGTTCTGGCAGGTTTTGGAGCGGAGCGTTTCTGGGAAGCAGTGAAGGATGAACCTTCGGAGACCGAGGCGGAGACGACACCGGAAGAGACATCTGCCGAGCTGACGACGCAGGTCGACCTGCCGACGGATATCGAGATCCCCTCTGAGATGGATGAGATCGGCGAAGAGGATTACCCGGAAGAGACAGAGGCTGCAACGATTTCTGCCGAAGAGATCGAGAAGCAGCGCCGTGCACTTTATGAAGCGACCATTCACCGTTTGCTCGACACGACATTCTATGTGAATCCGAATCGCGTAGATAACTATCTGAACGTTCGTGAAACTCCGGGAAGCGAGACCGTAGTCGGACGTTTATATCCGAACAACGGCGGCGTTTTGAAGAATTTAGTGGATGGATATGCATATATCGAATCCGGTGAGGTCATCGGCTGGGTCGATGCCTCCTATATCTACTACGGCGAGCAGCTTTTGAGCCTGCCGTCCGATATGCGTCTGTTTGTACGCGCAGAGAAGTTGTTCCTTCGTACGGAGCCGAGCGTGGAAGCACCCGCCCTGTGTAAGATATCTCTCGCGGATACATTGCCCGTTACGGGAATTCCGGAATGCGGCGGATGGGTACAGACCGTATACGAAGGAAAGACCTGTTATGCAAGCGCCGATTATGTAACGATCGATGTCGGATCTGGCGTTGGCGTTTCGATCGAGCAGATCAACCGTGAGGAAGAATCCCGCGCAGCAGAGGAGGCCGCCCGTCTCGCTGAAGAAGCTCGTATAGCGGAAGAAGCCCGTAGGGCAGAAGCCGCCCGTAAGGCGGAAGAAGAACGTAAAGCCGAAGAGGCCAGACTGGCCGCAGAGGCAGCCCGCCTGAAGGCAGAGGCGGAGCAGGCCGCGAAGGAAGCTGCTGAGGAAGCGGCACGCACTGTCGTGGACATGTCTGCCCGTTATATTGGTTCGACAAAATATGAAGGCGAAACCGTATCTGTAAAAGAGATCGAGATCGTTCTGCTTTATAAAGATGGCCACACGAAGAAGAACCCGACGGGATGGGCATGCGAATTAGTCGGCGTTCCGCTGGTTACCGGTAAGATACCGTTTACCGTTATTTATGGATCCTTTACCGCCCAGTTCTTCGTGGAAGTAATACCGTATCTGACTGAGGCACCCACGCAGGCACCTACACAGGCCCCGACCGAGGCACCGACCGAGGCGCCCACACAGGCCCCGACACAGGCACCTACGCAGGCTCCGACCGAAGCACCTACGCAGGCTCCGACCGAAGCACCGACGCAGGCACCTACACAGGCTCCGACACAACCGCCGGAAACACAGCCTGTTCAGCCTGGACGGGATCCTGCTTATGATACCATTGACCGCTACATCGCGAGTGGCACACCGACCCGTTCGCCGATCTACCTTTCTTCGGACGACATCCGCCTTCTGGCTTATTTGGTTCGCCTGGAAGCGGGACACGAGCCTGCGGAAGGAAAACTCGCTGTTGCAAATGTCGTTTTGAACCGCCTGATCTCCGGATATTGGGGAAATACATTGACCAGCGTTGCTTACGCACCCGGCCAGTTCAGCGTTGCAAAACGTGATGAGAATGGCATTTCGAAGCTGGATATCTGGCTTGCAGAGAAGAACACATCGAACGACTCGCTCCTTCAGTCCTGCTATGATGCAGCGTACCAGGCGTGTGCCGGTTACAACAATATCGGCGGTCTGATCTTCTTCTGTAATCTGAAGAGTGCGAATGCGAATAACAAGTGGCCGAAATTCAAGGTTTACGTCATTATCGGCAACCATGTTTTCTATTCGAAGAATTAAGAATAAGTATTTTACCACTTGACAAGTGACAGATAATTTACTAAGATGGAATATACGTTTCTCTTGTAAGAGCAGAAACGTATATTTTCATTTTTTGAGAGATATGTACGGGGATGGTTTGTAGATTTTTAGCCCGTACGAGAAAGGGGGATCTTCCCATGAAACATTTGAATTTGCAAGGCCGCAGTTTTTTGACTCTTAAGGATTTCACGGCGGAGGAGATCGATTATCTCCTGAATCTGGCCGCATATTTAAAAGCGAAGAAGAAAGCAGGCATTCTCGGAACCAGCCTGAAGGGGAAGAATATCGCCCTTATGTTTGAGAAAACATCGACACGTACACGTTGTTCGTTTACCGTGGCGGCAGTCGATGAAGGCGCGCATCCTGAGTTTTTAGGTAAGGATGACATTCAGTTCGGTAAGAAGGAGAATGTCAAGGATACCGCGCGCGTATTAGGTCGTATGTTTGACGGTATCGAGTTCCGTGGCTTCTCCCACGAGACCGTAGAGATGCTTGCGAAATATTCAGGCGTTCCGGTATGGAACGGCCTGACCGATGATTTCCATCCGACACAGATCCTGGCGGATTTCCTCACCATGCGTGAAGTGTTTGGTGACATCACAGGTAAGAAGTTCGTTTTTGTCGGCGATGGCAGAAACAATATGTCGAATTCGCTCATGATTGGCTGTACGAAGATGGGTCTGCACTGTGTGATCATTGCCCCGAAGGCACTCTGGCCGAAGGAGGATCTGGTGGAACTCTGCCAGGATTATGCGAAGGTTTCCGGCGGTTCCCTGACCATCACGGAGGACACCGCAGCCGTAGAGGGCGCGGACGTGATCTACACCGACGTTTGGTGCTCCATGGGTGAGGAAGATAAGGCAGCAGAGCGTGTTGCATTGCTGCACCCGTATCAGGTAAACCAGAAGTTGATGGATGCATCCGGTAAGAAGAGCACCATCTTCATGCATTGCCTGCCTGCAGTTCGTGGCAACGAAGTTACGGACGAAGTGATCGAAGGTCCCGCATCGGTCGTATTCGACGAGGCGGAAAACCGTATGCACACCATTAAGGCAGTCATGGTCGCAACCCTGGGTAATCTTGAGGAGGTATAAACCCTTTCGGCAAATGTCTGCCATAAGAACTCTGTGATATCGACATAGGAAAGGAGTCCCATGGGCTACGGAACCATATCATCCATTGGAAAACGCAGACGCCGTCACATGGACGTCACGCTGGAACTGGCGTGCGTCGCGGTGATCATAATGGGCGTGCTGCTGGTCGTGGATACCGAATATTTCTTCTTTTTGTTCTGCCCGCTGTTTTTGATCTCGGGCTGGATCACGCTCTACCGTAGCCTGTTTTCGGAGGCGACCGGACGCGAGCGTCAGCGTCAGAAACTGCATCGTATGATCGGCGGCGTGATATCGGCGGTATTGTTTTTGCTGGGGATCGTCAGCGCGATCTTGTTCATAAAATGGAGATGAGGAAAGATATGCAGGTGAATTCGAAACTGGAAGGCGTGGCAAAACCGAATGAGAACGGTGACGTGATCATGTGTGCGGCGAATTCCTACACCCAGAAGTATTTTCTGGATCCCCGGTTTTCCCATATGCCGGATAATGTAAAGGATGATATTAAGATCCTGAGTGTGGCATTCACCGAAGAGTGCGGCGGTATCTTTCTGATGTCATTTGACGAAGAAGGAAACTTAAATCTCACTTCATACTCAGACGAAAACGACTATTTGTACGACGAGATCAGTGCGGGCTTATACATCAACCGCTACCGCATGGAGAACCGTGAACTGTTCGAGGCGCTCGAAACCTACTTTAAGATCGTATTTTTGGATAAGGGTCTGGATGAAGTATAAGGAGACACCATGAGTTTATCCATTGGAAATATCATAGTGAAAACGCCTGTGGCGCTGGGCCCCATGGCCGGTGTGACAGACCGCGCGTTTCGCGGCATTTGCCGTGAGATGGGGTGCGGACTGACGTACACCGAGATGGTCAGCGCCAAGGCTCTTTTTTTTAAAAATGCAAATACGAAGCAGCTTCTGGACGCAGACCCGGATGAGCATCCGATCGCGGTGCAGCTCTTTGGTTCGGAGCCGGAGGTCCTGGCGAGCGAGACAAAGAAACTGGCCGAGAGCGGAGTTTTCGACATCATCGACCTGAACATGGGCTGCCCTGTCCCGAAGATCGTGAACAACCACGAAGGCAGCGCATTGATGAAGGAGCCGAAGCTGGTGCGCGAGATCCTGACTGCGATGGTACAGGCGGCGGGAAATATTCCGGTCACCGTGAAGGTGCGCAAAGGATTCGCCGGAGACGAAGTGGGGCGTGTGAAGGTCGGCGCGGATGCGGTCGAGATCGCGAAGATCGCAGAGGACTGCGGTGTGGCGGCGATCGCTGTGCACGGGCGGCTGCGTGAGCAGTATTACAGTGGTAAGGCCGACTGGGACTGCATTGCCCGCGTGCGCGAAGCAGTTACGATCCCCGTGATCGCGAATGGCGATATCTTTTCAGCTCAGGATGCGCTTGCGTGTCAGGCACACACAGGCTGCCAGGCGGTCATGCTGGCGCGAGGCGTCCAGGGGAATCCCTGGCTCTTTCGCGAGGTCGTCGCAGCGCTGAATGGTGAGCCCGTTCCGCCGCGTCCCGACATCGATGAGATCTGCGATATGATGCTTTTACATATGGAGCGGCTGGCAGAGTATAAGGACGCATACATTGCCCCGATGGAGATGCGGAAACATGTGGCCTGGTACACGACCGGTCTGCCGCATGCGACGTCCTTGCGTCGCCGGGTCAATGCGACCGAGACGAAGGAAGATCTGGCTGCACTGATCGAAGCGTTTCGACAGGAAGTGAAAGAGGATCTTTTGAAGAAATAATACAAGAAATTCCGAGAAAACCATCTTGACATTTGCAAAGGGGTTATCTATAATACTAAACATGTGTATAAAGCGCTATAAGAAGATTTACGCTTTATCCCACAGTCCGGCAGCGGTCGTTTCGGCGACACCGGACGAAATACCGGCATAGATCCGGTGTAATTACAGGAGGATGTTTTCCATGGCAGAGAATAAGATCATTACCTACAGCGGCCTCAAACAGTATGAGGAGGAACTTCACAACCTCAAAGTATTTCGAAGAAAAGAGGTTGCACAGAAGATCAAAGAGGCACGAGAGCAGGGCGACCTGTCCGAGAACGCTGAGTATGATGCAGCGAAGGACGAACAGCGCGATCTCGAGTCCCGTATCGAGGAGCTTGAAAAACTCCTGAAGAACGTTACGGTCGTTGACGAAGAGGATATCGAGAAAGATAAAGTCAGCGTCGGCTGTAAGGTAGTTCTGTATGATTTTGAATATGATGAAGAATTAGAGTTTTCTCTCGTCGGATCGACCGAGGCGAACAGCAGCCTTATGATGATCAGCAACGAGTCTCCTCTGGGACGCGCGCTCATGGGTCATAAGGTCGGCGACACCATCTCTTACGAGATCGACGACGGAGTAGCAGAATACAAGATTATGAATATCATAATCGGATAAGGAGTCACTATGGCGGAGCAGACAAAGGAAACCAACGTAGAAAATGTGGACATTAACCAGCTTCTTAAGGTAAGAAGAGAGAAGCTTGCAGAACTTCAGGCAAACGGTAAGGATCCGTTTACGATCACCAAATACGACGTTACCGATCACTCGGCAGACATTAAAGAGAATGTTGCGGAGTACGAAGGTAAAACGGTGTCGGTTGCCGGACGTATGATGTCCAAGCGTATCATGGGTAAAGCTTCCTTTGCCAACATCAGCGATCTCAAGGGCAACATCCAGTTGTATGTTTCCAGAGACTCGCTCGGTGAAGAGCCGTATAAGGAATTCAAGAAGCTGGATATCGGCGATATCATCGGCGTGACCGGCTATGTATTTATCACGAAGACAGGAGAGACCTCCATTCACGTGGAGACATTGACCCTGCTCTCGAAGAGCCTGCAGATCCTTCCCGAGAAGTTCCACGGCCTGACGAACACCGATATGCGTTATCGTCAGCGTTATGTGGACCTGATCATGAACGCAGAAGTTAAGGACACCTTCCTGAAGCGTTCGAAGATCATCAGCGCTATTCGCCGCTATTTGGACGGTTTAGGCTTCATGGAGGTAGAGACCCCCATGCTGGTACAAAACGCCGGTGGTGCGGCTGCCAGACCCTTTGAAACGCATTTTAATGCGCTGGATGAGGATGTGAAGCTTCGTATTTCCCTGGAATTGTACCTGAAGCGACTGATAGTCGGCGGTCTGGAGCGTGTGTATGAGATCGGACGTGTATTCCGTAACGAGGGCGTTGACACCCGCCATAATCCGGAATTCACGCTGATGGAGCTCTACCAGGCTTACACCGATTACCACGGCATGATGGATCTGACCGAGAACCTGTATCGCTACCTGGCGCAGGAAGTACTCGGAACCACGACCATTACATATAACGGCATCGAGATGGATCTCGGAAAGCCGTTCACACGCATCACCATGGTGGACGCCGTAAAGCAGTACTCGGGCGTGGATTTCAACGAGATCCACACACTGGAAGAAGCACGCGCCATCGCAAAGGAGAAGCACGTTGAGTTCGAGGAGCGCCATAAGAAGGGCGACATCCTGAACCTCTTCTTCGAGGAGTTCGTTGAGGAACATTTGATCCAACCGACCTTCGTCATGGATCATCCGATCGAGATCTCACCGCTTACGAAGAAGAAGCCGGAAGATCCGAACTACGTTGAGCGCTTCGAGTTCTTCATGAACGGCTGGGAGATGGCGAACGCCTACTCCGAGTTGAACGACCCGATCGACCAGCGTGAGCGTTTCAAGGCACAGGACGCACTTGCAGACGCAGGCGATGAGGAAGCCAATCACACCGATGAAGATTTCCTCTACGCTTTGGAACTCGGCATGCCGCCGACAGGTGGTATCGGCTTCGGCATCGACCGTATGGTCATGCTGCTGACCGACTCACCTGCTATCCGCGACGTATTATTCTTCCCTACAATGCGGAGCTTAGAATCATAATCAATTCGACATATTGGAGACCTTCGGGCGCTGAAGCGCCCGGAGGTCTCTTTCGTTTCGGCGGGGGAGTGGTGGCTGTGGCGAGGGGATCACGGTCCCCGGGAAGGGGATTTTGTACCTAAGCGGAGGAATAGAGGTAGGCTTTAGGTACAGAAGCTTCATCCTGGACAGGCTGCGGCGGAGGATTGCGGTCCCCGGAAACTTGCTTTTGTACCTAAGCGGGGGAATAGAGGCAGGCTTTAGGTACAGAAGCTTCGTCCTGGACAGGCTGCGGCGGAGGATTGCGGTCCCCGGAAACTTGCATTCGTACCTAAGCGGGGGAATAGAGGTAGGCTTTAGGTACAGAAGCTTCGTCCTGGACAGGCTGCGGCGGAGGATTGCGGTCCCCGGAAACTTGCATTCGTACCTAAGCGGGGGAATAGAGGTAGGCTTTAGGTACAGAAGCTTCATTTTTGCGTGATTGTGAAGGGAGGTGATAAGCCTATGGAAGCAAGCAGTGTACCTAAGTGATCAGAAGTGGCTGGTTTTAGGTACAGAAGTTACCTGGAGTAGCGCAGAAAAACTAAAGAAGGGAGATATAACAAATGAGAGACATTCTACGATCGATGTGTGAGAGAATTTCAGTTCTTAAGAAGGCGATAACCAAAGCAGAAAAGGAAGTTAACCAGTTTCCGGAGGGGCGACTAAGGATCAATACCAGTGAACACAGAACCCGATATTATCATATGTTGCAGAGAGGGGATAACGAAGGAAACTACATTCCCAAAAAGCAAATCATGCTGGCAGGACAACTGGCTCAGAAGGATTATAATTCGAAATTCTTAGAAGCCGCGAAACTTGAGCTCTCCCGCCTGGAGCAGTTGATCGTGCAACTAACCAAAGAGAACGCGGACCTTGCGTATGATAACCTATCTCCAGAGCGCAAATCTCTGATCACGCCTTATATCCAGACGGACGCTCAGTATGTGATGGCTTGGCAGGCGAAATCGTATAAAGCCAACACGTTTATGGCTGAAAACAAGATCTACGATACTCGTCGTGGGGAGAAGGTTCGTTCGAAGTCGGAGGCGATCTTGGCGGACATGTTTTTGGAGCTTGGGATACCATATCACTATGAAAGACCGTTGAATCTGCGTTCTGGTAAGACGGTGTATCCCGACTTCACATTGCTGAATAGAAGGACCCGAAAGGAAGTATATTTTGAGCATTTCGGCCTTCTTGATGATGGTGCATATTTAAACGGTGCGTTGCAGAAACTCGATGGCTACAGGGAGAGTGGGATATTTCCAGGTAAGAATTTGATATTCTCATATGAAACGGGGGAGTATCCACTCGACATAAAGGGTATTCGAGAAATGCTGAAGTCGAGTTTCAAATGAAACACTGGGATGTATTCTTTCTGAGCGGCTTATGAAATCGTTACGTTCATGTACGATTGAGGAGGTTCGTTCTAGACAGGTACGACGAGATGGTTTTGTTTGTGTGGCCGACATGTAATTCTCATTATCGATCGAATGGTGTTTGGCTAACAGTCTGTTGAGTCGGATGACTGCTCAGTGACATTTTGACTATAAAAACATGAAAAACCGCAAAAACTGCTCTGAGAGGCCCACTTCATCCGTGCCAAAGTCACTTTTATGGGACATGTACTTTTGTATACTCATATCATAAGGGAATACACCATATACCTTTTTACGCAAACCATTTCATCCTAGGGCGAAACAACCGACAGCATGTGTATTGCGATTGTTCGCCTAGGGAGAGTTCAGGGAGCTGTATCATCGGATCCGACTTTGGTTCAGTCCGAATCAAACTGGCTTCATGGACCATAGAACATATTCAAATAAATCAAAAATAAGGAGGATCGTATCTATGAAGAAGAGATTTTCAGCTATTGCATTGGCGACGTTTATGTTGGCGGGGTGTGCTCCGGTCACGAAGCCGGGGGATGCTACGCAGGCGCAGAATAACCAGCCTGCGAGTGTGGTGGTAAATGATAATCGCGTAGACCATACAGGCGCAGGTAACAGCGGGCAGCCCGAAGGAAGCGGATCTGTGCTTCCTGGCCAGAGCGTGGGAGAGAATGGCGGAGTGCAGGCCGCGGAGGCTGCACCCGTGACCGACGCACAGTTTGAGAAGAAAGGATACCTGTACACGAATATCCTCGGCGATACTTTGTACTTCTACGTTGTAAAGAATAATTCCAACACAACGGTCGAGGTTAAGGGACACGCGAGTGCGATGGACGCTGGCGGCGCGGTACTGGGTGTTAACGATAAGACCATCCACGTCCTGGCGCCGGGAGAAACGAGTCTTATGTCCTTCTATTTCGATGATGTAAGCGGCATTGATAAGGTGGAGTGTACGCTTAGTTACAACACAAAGCCTTACTACAAAGCAGTCATCAATGGTATTGCCATGGAACAGACCATCAACGACCGAAACCTGACGATCGTTGCGACCAACAACGGCTCGATCAATGCACAGTTTGTCGAAGCATATGCGCTGTTCTTCGATGCGGAAGGGAAGGTCGTTTCTTACACATCCGGATACATTTCGGATAAAGATTTCGAGATCAAGCCTGGGGCGACGATCTCGAAGCAGCTCGACGCCTATGAAAACTTCGATCATGTCGAATGCTTCCTGACAGGAAGGTCCGATGGAGACTCGACCCCAGTGGTTGCGGAAGTGTCCGACAGCGATTTTGCCGTTACGGAGTACAGTTATCAAAACATCATCGGTGACACCATGTGGTTCTTGGCGATCCAGAACAATAGCGAGAAGACGGTCGGAGTCAGTGTCAACATGACGGCGTATGACGCCGCAGGCAGTGTGATCGGTGCAGCGAGCGGAAGTATCACGGTGCTCGGCGTGGGTGAGGAGTCGATCGCCAGTCTCTACTTTAATAACGTGGCTGGCATTGACCACATAAGCTACACCATGGAGTATTCGACCGACCTGTACTACAGTCCGGTGATCAAGGATCTGAGTGTGGAATATACGACGAATGAGAAAAACGCGATCGTTACCATAACGAATAACGGAAGTGAAGCCGCGGAGTTTGTCGAAGCCTACGCATTGTTCTTCGATGCAGATGGGAAGATCGTACAATACACCTCGAACTACTTCTCGGACGAAGACTTCGAACTCAAGCCCGGGGCGGCGATCACGAAACAGATGAATGCGTACGGAACATTTTCAAATGTGAAGATCTACATTACCGGACGCAGGGGGGATTTTTAACACATTAGAAAGACTAACTATTAAAAGTCAAGTATTAATTTCTAAGATTTTTATTTAGCCAGCAGTCCGATAAAAGGCTCAACTTTAACAAGACCTCGGGTAGAGGCCTTCAAAAACAGTTGTGCTGGCCTCCTGCCTATTCCAGGTTGAATGCAACGTTATCCGTGAGCATCTTGAAAATGATGCGCACGAGTTTACCGGCACAG
>JAFYGB010000074.1 GCA_017543445.1 Lachnospiraceae bacterium
AGATGATACAGCGTTTATAGACAACGAGGTTCTGATCGTTGTTAAGGATGGTGTGTCCGAAACGCAGGTTCAACAACTGGCGAATAAGTATGAATGCGAGATCGTCGGAGCGATCGAAGTATCCGGGGATTACCAGTTGCGGATGACCGCTGTTTCGACGAAAAAGGAACTGGAAAGCATCCTGGAGCAGATCGAAAAAGAAGAGATAATTGATAGCGCTTCGTTAAACTACGTGATGGAAGTATCGGAAGCTGATACAGAGGGACACGCAGGATTTTATTATGGCGACATCTGGAAGAGCGACTTACAAAATGAAAGTGATATCAAGGGGACCAGTTGGGGCATTGAGGCTATCAATGTGATGGGGGCATGGGATGAACTGAAGAAACATCAAAATTCAGTGATTCAAGTCAAACTAGGTCTTGTTGATAGTGGCTTTGATACCAATCACGTTGACCTAGGGTTCGCTGAAGTGTTTTACGACCGTGGAAGAAATGGAGTGACGTCGGGGAATACTGGCCATGGAACGCATGTTGCCGGAATTATGGCGGCAAAAACACAGACCGATAAAGGTATATGCGGTGTCTATCCATATGGGGAAGGACGCCTTTATGGTGTCGCCTGTTGTGGTGGAGAGGGTGCCGAGGAGATCAATAGTACCATGATTGCTGAAAAGGTAGCGATGGCTGAATTAATTGTTCGTAATGTCAAAGTGATCAATTCAAGCCGGGGAATCTATTGGAGTGCAATGCCAGGTTTTTCAGATTGGTATGATAAGACATCGACGGATGGACACTTCGAGGGACAAAACGAGTTAGCTGATATCCTAGGAGAGTTCCTTGAAAAACTGCTTGACAAGGGATATGATTTTGTAATTGTTTCCGCGGCAGGAAATAATTCCTCTGGTTTACCAAGTAGATTTGATTGCAGATTATCCTCATGGTATAATGGGATTTCACGGTTGAAGTACCCACAGGTATACGATAGAATCATTGTTGTAGGAGCCGTGAATTATAAGTTGAATATTTCTTCGTATTCTGATGGTGGTGATCGAGTCGATATCTACGCTCCTGGCGGCGACTTTGAACCAGTTCAGGAAGTCGGAAGTTTGCAGGAGTTTTCGCCTACAGGATTTGAATACTACAAAGTCAAGGATCAAAGAGTGAACCTCGGCATACTGTCAACTGTACCGGATAATATATATGGAGTCTCTAACGGAACCTCTATGGCGGCGCCGCATGTTTCCGGCGTTGCGGCCATGGTATGGAGCGCTAACAATTCGTTGACGGGAGCAGAGGTCAAAAAAATCATCACGGAAAACTGGAGTTCCAGATGTACTTCCTGCCATATGGTCGATGCACAATTGGCCGTGAAAGCCGCGTTTGAAACTAAGGGAACCGGAAAGAATACGAACACGGAAAACGGCGGCGTCCTTTGTTACGTTGTCGAAGAGGGCAATGAAAGCAAGAAGGTTGAGAAGGCAAAGGTTTCACTGGTAAACATTGAGACCGCAGAGATTTATGAAACGTCAACGGATGCGGAGGGCCATTTTGAGCTCATGGTTCCGGAAGGAAAATACTATTTGTTTGTAGATGCATATTGGTATGAGGATTACCAGTGGCCCGGAATTGACGAACTGCCGAATTATATTGAAGTTCGTAAAGGCGAGATCAATTACCTTGATCGTGATGTCAAGGATTGGATCAAAATGAAAAAGGTCGAACCTACGATGAACCACATTCAGGTGAATGCTGTAGATCTGGAAACGGGAGAACCCATAAAGAACGAATTGATCAAGATCGCTGTTCGAAGTCCAAAGGTTCTGGTTACGGATGACGATAGTACAACAGATCCGGACGACGGCTCCTCATATTTTACAGTGTTTATTGATCCGAGAACCGATGATATTGAAACAATGGTTACCTTTCATATTACCGGTTATAAGGATTGCATTTTGGACAAGTATCTGTTCAGCCCGGAAACGGTGAAAAGACGAGTGATCAAAGCAATGTTCGAGAGAGAAGACACGTCATCTGATCCGAGCATTGCCCCTACGGAGAATAGCGAGGCAGACCCGTTCAATAATCCGAGTGGTCAGTCCGATGCTACCGCTTATGAAAACGCGGACGGTTATATCGTTTTCGGCCACTACGAGCAGGATAATAACACCGGAAACGGAAAGGAGCCTATCGAATGGGAAATCCTCGATGAGAATGCGAACGGAAAGCTTCTGATCAGCCGGTATGTTCTGGACGCTGTTCCGTTCAACAACGAACATGCGGAGGTGACCTGGGAAACAAGTTCGCTACGTGAATGGTTGAATAATGACTTCCTGAATGAGGCATTTTCCAAGGCGGAGCAGACGTTGATTCCGAAGGTGCATCTGAAGAACAGTGGTGTTGAGATGCCCGGCGGAAACGACACGGAGGATCAGATTTTCTGCTTGAGCCTGGAAGAAGTGGCGAAATACTACGAGGTTGAGCTCGATAAGTACGCGTTCTTCGGCTTTTGCAAGGAACTGATCACATTGCCCACGGAATATGCAAAGGCGAATGGGCTGCATACTTTCAGAGCAAAGGATTGTATCGATGAACCGATTGGTGATGAGTATTGGATGGACGGCTATGCACCCAAGGGCTATCAGGCGTCCATAACGGATCTGGCAGGTACATACTGGTGGCTTCGTACGATGGGCTGGGACACGGATGTTTGTGCAGTATTCCCCAATGGGTATGCAGGACCGCACTACGAGTCCGGAGTTAGTTCGGGAGGCTATGGCGTCCGCCCGGTTTTGTACCTAAAACAGGACAGTGAAGAGGTTGTTGAAAAATCCAAATTATACGATGCTTTCTTGCGAAATGAAGCAACCGCGCACTTCCGGAAGGATGCAGATGATACACAACAGTTTAACATCAAGAAAAAACTTTCGGATGGACGGGCATATACGCTGGACGATATTCTGAAACTTGCCACGAAAGGCTGGGGCGACAGTATTTCCTTTGGGGAGCCGCAGTATAAGTATATCGACTGCGGATTGGATGGCGTGAAGGAATTGCTGGTGAGCATACCTGTCAACACATATGCGGAAGATTTTACGATCGATATGATCGTCAAAGACATTAAGGGCGAATTGTCGATCTGCTATGTTTGTGATGAATGGTCGAGATCCCATACGATGATTACAGATAGCGGAATGATCGTTAACGGAGGGTCCGGTGGAGCGTCTTCTGGTTCGGTGGAGAAAAGCTTTGTCGATAAAGAGGGGGCGTGGAAAAAATGGTACAAACGCTTTGAAGAAGGCAGTCCCAGTAGCGTAGTATTCAATGGGTCGTCGGTTAATCTGACGGATCTGGATCTGGAATCCTTGGCACTGGTGAAATATACGGTAGATGACGAAACATACTGTTGCTTAGAGCAGTATTTAGGCAGGGAGCCGGTTACGCCGCGGAGTACCGTGGATACGGTGAAGGCTAGGTTGAAAAAGGTTGGAATGAAGATCTATTCATCCGAGGAGATCGAAACCATTTTGACTGAAAGAAAAAAGGCTATAGGACTGGAGGATGAGATTGTTTCCTATAAGCTTCCGGGTGGGGAACCCTAGGTCGTCGGCCACCAACCTCCGCTGTCCCAGCCCTTTTGGTTGCTTTTGGAAAACTTCCCGGTGGGAAGCCCTAGGGTGGCGACCACCAACCCCTGCTGAACCAACTCTTCTGGTTGCTTTTGGAAAGCTCCCGAGGCCGTAATCCCAGGGCGGCAACCACCAACCTTCGTTGTCCCAGCCCTCTTGGTTGTTTTTGAAGGATTTCCGGGGCCGCAGGCCCTGAAACACCCCCAAATAGAAACCCCTCCGGGGCGCGTTTCGCGTCCCGGAGGGGTTTACTTCTCATATTACCACAAACCTGCGTTTATCACGCAGTCTCAAACTGGCTGTTATACAAATCAGCATAGGCTCCGCCGAGGGCCATGAGGCTGTCGTGGGTGCCTTGCTCGACGATGTCGCCTTTCTGCATTACGAGGATGAGATCGGCGTTGCGGATCGTCGAGAGACGATGCGCGATGACGAACGAGGTGCGGTTCGCCATCAAGTTATCCATGGCGCGCTGTACCAGCATCTCGGTACGGGTATCGATGGAGCTGGTCGCCTCATCGAGGATGAGCATCGGGTTGTTCTGGATCATCGCACGAGCGATGGTGAGCAACTGCTTCTGGCCGACGGAGATGTCGGAGTTTGCGGTGAGCACAGTGTCGAATTTCTGAGGCAGGGTCTCAGCGAAATGGTAGAGGCCGCAGGCCTTGCAGACCTTCACGAGGTCTTCGTCCGTGACACCTTCCATGTTGTAGACGAGGTTCTCACGAAGTGTACCTTCGAACATCCAGGTGTCCTGGAGCACCATACCGAACTGGCGGTGGATCTCTTCACGGGAAACTTCCGTGATCGGAACGCCGTCGATGCGGATCTGGCCGCCCGTAACTTCATGGAAGCGCATGAGCAGGTTGACGATCGTGGTCTTGCCGGCGCCGGTAGGTCCGACGATGGCGATCTTCTGGCCGGCTTTTACGGAAGCAGAGAAGTCATGGATGACTTCCTTCTCCGGCTTATCCGGATAAGCGAACTTCACGTGGTCGAATTCGACAGCGCCAAGGCCCGGAAGGGAGTCAGTCTTCGCGCTCTCGTCCTCGAGTTCTTCCTCATCAAGGAAGGCGAATACACGCTCGGATGCAGCCGCTGCGGACTGCAGGTTCGTGATGTTCTGGGAGATCTGACGAAGCGGACCCTCAAACAGACGAACATAGATGATAAACGATGTGATGACACCGAAGCTAATGTGACCGTTGTAGAGGAGCAGTGCGCCTACGACCCAAACGGCAACGTAGCCTAAATTACCCACGAAGTTCATCACGGGCGGCATCAGACCGGACAGGAACTGCGACTTGAAGTTCGCGGTGCGGACGGCATCGTTGAGCTTCACGAAACGCTCCTTTACGGACTGCTCGGCGTTGGAGATACGGATCACATCGTGACCATTGTACATCTCCTCGATGTAGCCGTTGAGCTGACCTAAGGAAACCTGGCGCATCTTAAAGTAGCGCTGGGAATGCTTGACTACGAGGATCATGAAGAGCAGACCGATCAGGGTGGAGAAGACGGTGGTTCCGGCCAGCACCCAGTTGGTGATGATCATCATGACCAGACAGCCTGCGAACTGTGCGAATGCAGAAACGATGGAGGTCAATGAGTTCGCCAGCGACTGGCTGACCAGATCGACATCGTTCGTCGCACGGGAGAGAACGTCGCCGTACGCATGGGTAGCGAAATACTTCAGCGGCAGGCGGGCGATCTTTGCATTGATCTTACTACGTAAGGTCTTCGCGATGTTCTGCGTCATGTTTGCCATAAGCAGGCCCTGAACCAGGCTGCAGAGGGCACTGAAGATATACAGACCTCCGATAAAGAACGCGATCTTAAGTACGGCGTCCATGTCGATGGAGGTTCCGAGACCCATTGTGATCTCGTTGGTGATCTTACCGAGCTGGTTCGGTCCGATGATCATTAAGAAGGTCGAGCCGACCGAAAGCATCAAAACGATAATAATGGGAAGTGGTGTCTTCGAAGCGTAAGAGAGAGTTTCCTTTACTGCCTTTTTGAAGTCCTTCGGCTTCTCAGGAATTCGATTCATCATAGGTGGCATACGATCACCTCCTTACGCTTCCAGCTCAGCTTCGGTGAGCTGAGACTGGGCAATTTCACGATAAACACTGCAACTCTGAAGCAGGTCGCGGTGTTTTCCCTGACCTACGATCTCGCCGTCTGCAAGCACGAGGATGCAGTCGGCGTTCTTAATGGTACCGATGCGGCTCGCTACAATAATGCATGTCGTATCGACGAGCTTCTCGGATATCTCCTTACGGAGCAAACGATCGGTCTTGAAATCCAAAGCGGAAAATGAATCGTCGAAGAGCAGGATCTCCGGCTTCTTTGCAATGGCACGCGCGATGGCGAGACGCTGCTTCTGGCCGCCGGAAATATTGCTGCCGCCCTGCGATACCATGAAGTCCAGACCGCCGTCCTTCTTCATGACGAATTCGGTCGCCTGCGCGATATCGAGAGCCTGCATAATGTCTTCTTCGGAGATCACAGCTTTGCGGTCGCCAAAGGTGACATTGCCCCGGATGGTATCCGCAAAAAGTGTAGCCTTCTGCGGAATCAGTCCGATCTTCTTATAAAGCACTTCAAAAGGATAATCTTTTACATTCTGTCCGTTTAAGAGGACCTCACCATCCGTGGCGTCGTAGAGACGTGCGGCCAGGTTGAGGAGTGTACTCTTACCGGAACCGGTGGAACCGATGATGGCCAGCGTCTGTCCCTTCGTAACGCGGAAGTTCAGGTTCTTCATGAAGTTCTCTTCACTGCCGGGGAAATGGAAGGATACGTTCTTAAACTCGAGCGTACCAACGATGTCTTCTGCGGGCTCCACAGCACCCTCGGGAGTGGTCGTGGACGCAACGTAGTTGTTACCGCCGGTAACCGAGATCGGTTCGTCCAGAACTCCACGGATACGCTTTGCGGAAACCTGCGCACGCGGCAGGATCATGAAGATCATGGTCAGCATCATGAAACTCATAACGACCATCATCGCGTAGCTTCCGAAAACGACGAGATCTCCGAAGAACTCGCTGCGGGCAGCGACCATATCCTTTGCGGTTTCGATCGGGTTGCCGTTCGGAGCGGTGCCGCCGATATTAAACGCATTGATGATGACTGCGCCGACATAGTAGATCACGAGCTGGATACTGCTCATGACGAGGCCGATAATGGGGCCCATGAACGCCATGGTACGCATGGTATACAGGTTCGTAGCGGTGAGGTTTACGTTCACACGCTCGAATTTGTCCTGCTGGTATTCGTCTGCATTGAACGCACGAACGACCTTCAGACCGGTCAAACTCTCATCGATGACGCGGTTGACATCGTCGACCTGACGCTGGATGAGTTTGAACTTCGGGATCACGAGACGCATTACGGTAGTGATCGTGATGGCCAGGATCGCGACTGCGACTGCAACGACGATCGAGAGCGAGGTGCTCTTACCGAGGATACGGACGACAGCCCAGACCGCCGTAACGGGGGCCTTGATCATGACCTGCAGACCCATGGAGATCACCATCTGGATCTGGGTGATATCGTTTGTTGTACGGGTGATCAGACTCGCAGGTGAAAAATGTTTCATCTCCGTGGTGCCGAAGTCCGAGATCTTATTAAACAGGGACGCACGCACCGTGTAACTGAAATTCGCCGCGATCTTCGCGGAGAGGTAGCCGACGGTGATGGACAATGCAACACTGCCGGCGGCACACAAAAGCATCCACATACCGGATATGAGAATGTCTCCCGTGAGATTCTCTTCGGTGGATGCCAGCTTTTCCACGACATCAGCCATGAAGTCGGGAAGCTCGATGTCCAGCCATACCTGGCCGCCAATGAGCGCCAGACAGATGAGAGCCAAAAGCTTATCGTGTCTGGACAGTTGGTTAATGATCCTAAACATACTTCCTCCGAAACGCCGTAGAACGAGTGCGGCGTCTTCTCTTGTTGATTGAATGCACGATAGAAAAAGTATAGTCTTTTTAGCACAAAAAGTCAATAGATTCCCTATGGATTCGGTTCTTGAAGAAAGAGGGTTTTTATGATATTATTAGAATGAATCGGTGTGCCGTTCGACCGACCTGCTGTAAGGAGGGAATTGAGTTATGGACATTGTAAGATTGATCGAGAATGATAAGAACTTAAGGGAGGAGTATGAGTACTATTTGTCCCTGGGTTTCGGCCATCGGGCAGCCTCTGTTATGACGGTGCTCGACTATGGAGATATATACATTGCGGCTTTTGTTAAATCGTTTCCGAAAGAGGGCGTTCTGAATCGTATCTATGACTGGATCTGGTCGTTGGAAAACGTCCCGACGGATGTCAACATGGCGGCCTATGACTATGTGAAATCGCATTTCGATGATATCCCGGACGAACTCAAGGAGGAGTTGCGCCCGCGTCTGTTTCCGGATACGAACATCCGGAATACTTATGCTTCTTCCACCTTGTTTGGAGGAGCGATCGCCGGTGGAGCGGTGATGACGTCTGCCCCTGCTTTCGGCGGGATGATGGCCATGGCGGCCGGCGGTGCCGTAAACGGCAGCATGATGGCAGCTCCGGGATTCGTGCCGGGCATGTCTGTGAAGATCGACCCGGAGAAGTTCGCCACGGACACCTACGCGCTCATCGAGGAGAAGGACGCAAAGTCGGTCCTGACTGCGCCGACGTCGACGTTTCGCATGACGACGAGCACGGCATCGGTCGGTATTATGCTGAACCAGAAAAACAACGATCGCAAGATCGATATTTCCCACGTCCGCATCGAAGAGCTTTTGAACTACTTCGACTACGATCATGTCGAGGCGAATGCAGCGAAAGATGCAACGTTTAAGATCAACACGGAACTCCTGGATAAGGGAAATGACCGCAAGCTCCTCTACATCCATGTGGAGGCGGATGCAACGCCGAAGGAGCATCAGAATATCGTGCTGTTGCTCGACACGTCCGGAAGCATGGCGACGAGACATTGCGTCACCTTCGAGACATTGGCCACGATCGTCTCGAAACTGAACGAAGGAGACGTCTTAAGTCTCGTAACTTATAGCACAATCGATCATACGATTTTGACCAACCATGTGGTGAAGGGACGCGCGGACCGCGAAGACCTGATGGGCGAGATCCTGGGCATCTGGATCGATGGCTCGACGAATGGTTCCGCCGGCATCGAGACGGCGTACGCGATCGGCGAGAAGACCTATCGGGACGGCTGGAGCAACCAGGTCATCCTCATGACGGATGGCGACCTGAACTTCGGCATCAACACGAAGGGCGGACTGCAGAAACTCATCGAAGAAAAGAAGATGACCGGCATGTGCCTGTCCGTGATCGGCACCGGTTTATATAATTATCAGGATGAAAAACTCGAGACCCTGAGTAAGCACGGCAATGGCACATATTGTGTGGTCAATGATCTCGACGACGTGAAGGAAAGCATTGACCGAAAGTATGTCAGCCTCACCAACATCGTCGCGAAGGACGTGAAGGCGCAGGTCGAGTTCAACCCGAAGTATGTGAGCAAATACCGCCTCCTGGGGTACGAGAACCGCTCGCTCAATCATGAGGATTTCGCGAATGACGCGGTGATCTCCGAGCCTTACGGCAGCGGCGGACACGGCGTAGCCCTGTACGAACTGTATATGGGGGATGCGACCGCAGGCCCGTCGGAGGAACTGAAGTACCAGCGTCTGATGCCGAATGATTATGAGGAACTCGGCACGGTTTCCGTTCGTTTTAAGGATCCTTTGGGGGATGCTTCGGACATGGTCTCCGAGATCATTCCGCTCGACGCTCCCGCGACGAAGAATGCTTGCCTGGCGTACCTTTTGTATTGCATTTCGGAAGTGCTTCGTAAATCCGATAAACTGAATGCAGAAGATTACATTTTCCTGCTGGATCAGCTGCAGGATGACAAATATAAGACTTGGGTCGTTTCAAAGCAGAACGTGGTCGAGACCTTGGTTTCGAACATCGACATCGACAAATTAAAAGAAAAAGCGGAAGGTGTTAAGAAGCGCGAGGAGGAGCGGATCGCGAACGCCTCGGGACAGATCAAGCAGGAACCGCCTGTGAATGCGGCTCCGCAGCCGATGAACGGCATGATGGCGTTTGGCTTTCCGGGAGTCAACATGATGCAAGGAGCGAACGGCCTTGTCGATGGTTCCGGCATGAACTACGATCCGTCGAAAGCGCCGGAAAATGCGGGCTGGTATTGCCCGACTTGTGGAGAAAATAAAAATACGGGCAAGTTCTGTATTTCCTGCGGATCGCCGAAGCCGGAGTGGACCTGCATCTGTGGTGCAGTAAATACCGGCAGGTTCTGTCAGCAGTGTGGAAAACCGAAGCCGTAGAGGCTTCATTTTCCGTGTGATAAGGGAGAGAAATCATTAGGGGGAAACTATGAAATTTCGATATCGGTTGTTGGTTGGCTTTTTGGTCATGATGGTTTTACCCATCCTTCTGATCACACTGATCGGCCTGTTCTTTTTCAGTACACAACGAGCCCGCTTTGAAGCGGCATACAGTTCGGGACTGGGGGGCGACATAAGCGCGGCTGCGGTCTCGAGTAATTGCGAAATGGCGGCAAGGAGTGTATCGCTAACATTGAGCGCGAACCCGACGACGTTTCGCGGGAATACATCCCGACAAAGTTTCAATGATCATTTGCTGGATACGATGAATTGCTTCGTGATCGTTTTCGATGGCGAATTAGCCTGGAAAGGCGATCTGGTATCGAAGGAATTCGTTGAAAAACTTCGGGGCATTACTACGATGGACAGTGTCCAGTATTTCGCAGACGAAGACATATTTTATATGTTGGTGAATTCGGATCCGAACAGCCAGATGGAGAGCGGAAGAGTCTTCGTAGCGACGTTTGCGGATCATGACATTCCGGCGTTCCGGAGTTTCATCATCCTGTTCATCTCTTGCGCGATCCTGATCCTGTTTTTGACGGCGATGTTGATCACGCTCGGGTTCTCCAAATCGTTCATCAAGCCGCTTCATGAGGTGCAGAAGGCATCCCGGAAGGTGCGCGATGGAGACTATGATTATGAACTGATCATCAAGGATAAGGAATTCCAGCCGCTGTGCGAGGACTTTAACCAGATGCGCCTGCGTCTGAAGGAGTCGGAGAAGATAAAGGCAGAGGCGGACAGGGAGAACCAGGAACTGATCAGCAACATCGGTCACGATCTGAAGACGCCGTTGACGGCGATCAAAGGCTATGTGGAAGGTCTGCAGGATAATATCGCAGATACACCGGAGCAGAGAGATCGGTACCTGACCACGATCTATAACAAGACGAACGACATGCAGCGCCTGATCGATGAGTTGTGCTTCTACTCACGTATCGATACCAACCGCGTGATCTATCACTTCGTACCGATCCCGATCGCGGATTTCTTCCGTGATTTTGCGGACGAGACGGAACTGGATCTTACGTCGCGCGGCATGAAACTGGAGTTCTCCTGTGAGGTGGAAGACAGTGTTTTGGTAAAGGCAGACACGGAGCAGCTGCGGCGGGTACTGGACAATATCGTTGGAAACAGTGTAAAATACATGGATAAGCCGGAAGGCGAAGGAGCCGTCGGTATCCATCTCTGGGCGGACGAAAAGACAGTCTACGCCGAGATGAAGGATAACGGCCCCGGTATCAGCGAGGAGGCATTGCCCTACATTTTCGACCGATTCTACCGGGCGGATGCGGCGCGAAGCCAGAACCAGGCAGGAAGCGGGATCGGCCTTTCGATCGTTCAGAAGATCGTAGAAGACCACGGCGGTTCGGTCTATGCGACCAGCAAGCTGGGCGAGGGAACGACGATCACGGTGGAAATGGCCATTTACAAAGAGGAAGAGGAAAACAAGGATGAAGAAGATTTTGATCGTTGAAGATGAGGTCAGCATTGCCCAACTGGAGCGCGATTATCTCCAGGTCAGCGGCTATGACGTTGAGGTGGCAACGGAGGGAGATAAGGGTCTGCAGCTCGTCATGCACGAGTCGTACGACCTGGTGATCCTGGATCTGATGCTTCCGGGCGTGGACGGATATGAGATCTGCCGCCGCCTGCGCAGCATTTCGGAGGTCCCGGTCATCGTGGTCTCCGCGAAGAAAGAGGACTCGGATAAGATCCGCGTCTTCGGTCTCGGCGCGGATGATTTCATGACGAAGCCGTTCTCACCGAGCGAACTGGTGGCCCGGGTCAATGCGCATATGAGCCGGTACGATCGTCTGGTCAATGCGGCAAAGGATCGCAGGAACGAGGATATTCTGGAAGTCCGCGATCTGTCCTTCGACCGTGCGGCGCGCCGCGTGCTGCTGTATGGTAAGGAGATCACGCTGACGCAGAAGGAATACGACCTCTTACTGTTCCTGGCGGAGCACCCGAACACGGTATTTACGAAAGAAGACCTGTTTAGGAATATCTGGGGCTTTGAAGTGGTCGGCGACACCGCGACCGTTACCGTTCACGTGAAGAAGATCCGCGAGAAGATCGAGATCGACCCCACGAAGCCGAAGTATATCGAGACCATCTGGGGTGTTGGCTACCGTTTCCATCGGTAGAGTTTGATTTAAGGAGTTACATGCAACATGGAAGAGCAGAAGAAAAGTCTGTTTGAGGAGGAACGCTGGCTGATCCCGGTGACAGGTATCCTGGTGGTGGTTTTCGGCGTTCTGGTTTATCTGGTCGTGTATTTGGGCGGATATTCCGATGCGGCGATCGCTAAGATCATCGGCACCGACCGCATGAAGCCGAAATACGAGGACCTGGCAGACTATCAGGAGTTTGAGGATTTCGTTACCTACCAGCGCGCGCTCGGTGAGGAAGCGGACCTGAAGAACACGACGCAGATCGTCGATTTTGCGGACAATGTATTTGTCGGTGTGGTAGAGCGGTACGTGCGGACCAATGTCGGCGATTATCCCGAAACGATCTATGCGGTACGCGTGATCGAAAACCTGAAGGGTGAAATGGAAACCAACAGCGTGGTCGAGGTCACGAAAGTCGGTGGCCTGAACCGTAGTAACCGTCGTTACGTGCTGTTCGAGGATGATATCCTTCCGAGTGTGGGCCAGACCTATATTTTTTCGGCGCGTATCAGCGTTGATAAAAACGAGAAGCAACAGCTACGTTGCGCGCTTCCGAATATGACCGTCCGACTGTCCGGTAAGGAGAATTATGAGTTCGATCCGGCTTATATAGAGTACAGTGAAGCCTGCAAGGCTATCGCAACGGAATAATACCTTACGGCTTCTTACGAAACTTTTAAGAATATAGTAACTGCATTGAATTCAAAATAGGACGATGATAAAATGGTCCGCAGAGGGGATTTTGTGTGTATTGCCCCGGGATTTGATGCATTTCGGATATAAATATTGAGGAGGACTAAGGAAGTGATTCTTACCTACAAGTGCCCCGGTTGCGCCGGCGCGATGGCGTTTAATGAGGCGACCGGAAAGATGGAATGTCCGTTCTGCGGGCGCGCGGAAACGGTCGAGACCATGCAGCAGATCTATCTCGAGGAGGAAGCAAAGGCGGAAGCCGCTGCGGCGGGCCAGCCGGAGAGCGTTCACATCGAGACGGTCGATCTGGGCATGGATACGATGGATTCGGCGTCGGCGGCGGTGGATTCTGCAGCAGCGGCAGTCTCGATCGAGCATACGGATGACCGCCAGCAAGGCGAGGAAGAACAGATCAAACTTCGTTCCTACACCTGTTCCAGCTGCGGTGGTGAGATATTGACCGATGACGTAACGGCGGCGACGTTCTGCAGTTACTGTGGCAACCCGACCCTGATCGCGGAGCAGCTGACCGGACAGAGGCGCCCGGCCCGCCTGATCCCGTTCGCGATCCAGAAGGATAAAGCGATCGAAGGCTTCCGTGCGTGGACACATAAGGGCATCCTGACTCCGAACACGTTCCGTTCGAAGACGAACCTCGAGAAGACGGTTGGTCTCTATGTTCCGTTCTGGCTCTATGACTACGGCGTATTGGTCAATTATCAGGCGGACGGCCAGATCATTACCCACGAGATCCGTGGCGACTATCGATTGACGCACACGGACCATTATGATGTGCATCGTAAGATTCACGCGGAGTACGACATGGTGCCGGCGGATGCGTCGAAGGCCATGGACGATAATATGATGGACTGCCTGGAACCGTTCAACTATACGGCGATGAAGGCGTTTGAGATGCCGTATCTGTCCGGTTTCTATGCGGAGAAGAACAGCTACACAGATGAGGAGATGGCGCCCCGCGTGAAGTCGCGTGTCGCTGACTTCGGTGAGCAGCATGCGCGCGGGACCATCAAGGGTTACGCGAATGTGATCACGAAGGGTAAGGACATCCGGATGAGCCTGAAGAAGACGGAGTACGTTCTGCTTCCGGTTTGGGTCATCAACTACGAATACAAAGGAAAACATTATACATTTGCCATGAACGGCCAGACCGGTAAGATGGTCGGCGTTCTGCCCGTCAGCAAGGCAAAGGCCGGGATCATGTTCGGATCCATCATGGCCGTCCTTACGGGAATCTTGACCATGATCGGAGGTGTGTTCTGATGAAAAAGAAACTACTTTCCGTTTTTTGCATAGCACTTGTATTGGTGCTCACATTGCTTCCCGCCGGGGCGGTATTTGCCTCGGAAGATAGCGGCAATGGTTCGATAACGGTCCAGAAGGACTCCACCGGAACGTATCCGTTGGGCGTTTATGACGAGGCGGGTTACCTCTCCACCCAGGAGAAGGAGGACCTGTACCAGATCTACCAGGATCTGTATTCATTGACCGGCGCGCGTTTTGCGTTCTTTACGACCGAGAAGGAACTTCCGTCGGACGAGAATATGGCGACGGACTTCCCGTATCTGCTTGAGTACTTCAACGATGATGCTCCGCAGGTCCTGATGGGATTCTCCGATCTGACGAACACGGCTTCTATTCAGACTGCACATGCCGGTTTATCCGATGACGATCTGCAGTATTATCTGAACCGGATGATCTCCCGTATCTCAGGGGAGAATTCATTTGAGGCTGGTTTTAAGACCGCTCTGGAGATCGCCGAGTTTATCGATCCGGAACTGGATGCAGAGGAACTGGAGCAGTCGCTTCGGCTGCACGAAGTATCCTACACGGCGAAGCCTCCGATCCAGACATCTTCCAATACTTCGAGCGGGGATGCTTATATCGGGCGCTATGTCTGCGATCAGGTGGGACTTCTGAGTAAGGACGATCAGGAGCGCCTGGAACAGCTTTTGAAAGAGAAATCCGACGAGGTCGGCGTGCATCTGGTCTTCTATACGGAGGATTGGTTCACGGATAATGCCAATAATGCCTGTGAACATCTGGGACAGGTATGCAGCGACAGAAACTATGGTTATGGTGACGAGCGTTACGTTTGTATGTTTGCTATCAGCATCGATAACCGGTATGCTATGGTCTATGAGTGGTCGGCGGACATCAAGAAGTATCATCGTTATCTTCAGGTCGAACTGGATGATATCTTCGATGCTGCAAAACCTTCGCTTTCGAGTGCGGCGGATGCATGGGAAAATGTGAATTACGCCCAGTCGTATCTGATCACGGCACATAATGGATTTGCGAGAGTTTGTGAGAAATTCATAGAGGGTGCCGTAAAGCACGCGGATATGGATGACGCTCCCTATGAGGCATTCGATTACTCAGATAATTACGAGCGTTACGACCTGGATGGTCATCGTAAGATCCTCTGGGGGAGAATGGTGCTCTTTGCCTTGATCGGCGCGGGCGCGGGCGGCATCGTGACCGGTTTCAGTGCAACGAAGCATAAACCAAAGACGGTGACGGATCCCGAAACCTACAACAATCGTAAAGAGTTTCAGATATTGGAGAGCAGCGATCAGTTCCGCGTTCGTACCACCACGCGCGTCCGCATTTCCAGCGAAAGCAGTGGCGGTGGCGGCGGTCACAGCCACGGCGGTGGCGGCGGTGGCGGCGGCCACGGATCAGGAGGACATTTTTAACGACAGGTCATACGTGGCGGCGAATTGGGGGGAGACGACACGTAGACACAGAAAGGAAATCCTATGTTAGCTGGTTGGAATACCGGATATACGATAGCGACCGTTTTTATGGTCGTCTTGATCATAAGCCTTCTGGTAGCTTCCGGCCGGGGGGACATAGAAATCCATCGGCGCAGGCCGAAGGACGGGCGCCGCGTCACGTGGCGAGAAGCCGCGGCGGCATGGCGCGAAGAGAAGCAACAGGAGCGTGAGGAACGACGCGAAGAAAAACGCCAGGAGCATGAGCGCCGGGCGGAAGAGAAACGCAGGGAACACGAAGAAAAAACGTTGCAATAGAACGAAAAAAGGAGGGGGGCGACATAAACACGCCCCAAGAGAACGAACATGGAGAAACAGAATCCGATCGTAACATTTCAAATGAACAGCGGTAAGGTCATCAAGGCGGAACTTTATCCGGACATTGCCCCGAACACGGTGAATAATTTCATTAGCCTGATCCAGAAGGGTTTCTATGACGGCGTGTGCTTCCACCGCGTCATCAACGGCTTCATGATCCAGGGCGGTGATCCGCAGGGTACCGGCATGGGAGGTCCCGGCTACAAGATCGCCGGCGAGTTCTCGCACAATGGTTTCAACAATCCGCTGAAGCATACTCCGGGCGTTCTGTCCATGGCGCGTTCCATGATGCCGAATTCCGCAGGTTCGCAGTTCTTCATCATGCATAAGACATCCCCGCACCTCGATGGTGAGTACGCTGCATTCGGTAAGGTCATCGAGGGCATGGATGTGGTCGACGAGATCGCTACGGTCCGCACGGATCGCAACGACCGCCCGCTCGAGCCCGTGATCATGGATAAGGTAACGGTTGACACCTTCGGCATCACCTATCCGGAGGTCGTAAAGTACTAAAATATGGCCAGAGAGTTTAACATGGAGGACGGAGGCCGCGTACTGGTCCTGTCCGCAGAGGAAGGCATGGTCGCGCACATGGCGCGCGGTGAATGCGTGATCGGCGTGCGTTCCGGAGAGGATCTGCCGCCGCTTCCCGGTGGTTGTTATCTGGTAGATGAAGAAGAGAGCGTAGATGCGGCCTTTGCGGATCGTGTCTACGCCCGCTTTCGTCATAAACCATGGAAGATCGGGGAAAATGACGATCTTTTGCTTCGAGAGTTTTCCACCGACGATATCGCGCCTTTGTATCTTCTGGAGCAGGAGATGCGCGATCATCCGGCCATTTCGGGGATCCTGGGAGAACTTACGGAGACACCGTGGGACGAACTGGATCCGGGGAGCCGGGAGGCATTGGCCCAAAAACTTTCTTCCTACATCGAACACCAGTATGCATTCTATGAATACGGTGTGTGGGGAATATGGCTTAAATCGGAAGGATGTTTTGTCGGGATGTGCGGGTTTTCCGTAACGGAGGATGCTCCTTCGTTGGGATACTATATCAGCCCGGCGTATCGAAGACGTGGTTTCGCGACCCAGTGCTGCCGCATGGCACTCGACTTTGTCGAGGACTGGGTGCAGGTGGATGAGGTAAGCGCGAAGATCGACCGCGAGAATTTTGCGTCCTTATGCATCGTCCGGTCGCTTGGATTTATGGAGATGAAGGGCGACGGGCAGCAGCTGAAATTTATAAAAAGATTGGCCGGAGAGCCGACGGTAACGGATAACACGCAGCCGGACGCACTCTGGGATAAGATCCGGTCGGCCGCCGGGAAACAGTTTAGGAGTTAGTAAACATGAATGACACATTTCGCCGCTTTTGCGGGCATTTCACCACCATCACGAAACACCATCATCAGGTGTTCATCCACTGCATCAAGGCGGGGATCCCGCTGCAGGGACTCGTGCACGATCTGTCGAAATACAGCCCGGAGGAGTTCATCCCCGGGGTGCGGTATTATACAGGTGTGAAGAGTCCGAACGAGGGAGAACGTAAGGAGCAGGGATACTCCCGTGCGTGGATGCATCACAAAGGGCGAAACAAGCATCATTTTGAATATTGGTCGGACATCGATCCGGTGACGCAGCGGTACGAGCCGGTGCCCATGCCCATGCGCTATGTGATCGAGATGTTCTGCGATCGCGTGGCAGCGAGTAAGGTCTACGCCCGTGGCAACTACAACGACACCATGCCGTTGGAATACTATCTGAAGAATAAAGAGTACTACGTTGGCTACTTACATCCGAAGTCTGCGAGGATCTTGGAAAAACTCTTTCGAATGCTCGCATCGGCCGGCGAGGAAAAGACATTTGCCTATATCCGTTCACTGCGGATCCGAAAGATATGAAGAAGATCGAGATCTTGGGCGATAATCGCCATGAAACTTACACGAAAATACGAGAAGGCAGCCGCGCGGTGATCGAGCGGGACGGAAAGCTCCTGCTCACATACGAGACGGTGTCCGGCTGGTGGCTCCTTCCGGGCGGCGGCCTGGAGGTGGGGGAAACGCCGGCGATGTGCTGCGTTCGTGAAGTGGAAGAGGAGACCGGCTACATCGTCCGTCCGCTCCGTAAATTCCTGGTCATAAACGAATACTACGAGGAGTACCGCTACGTCAGCAATTATTTCATCTGCGAAGTGGTCGGCACCGGGAACATGCACCTGACCGAACAGGAGGTCCGCCGCGGCGTAGAGCCCGCGTGGATCCCGCTTTCGGAGGCACTCGAGGAGTTTTCCAAGCATGCAACCTATGCAGCGGTCAATGAAGAGAAACGCGGTTCCTACCAGCGGGAATACGCCGCGCTTAGCGAGTATTCGGCGCTGGTGGAGAATGAGGGCAGCGAGGGCACATCCGTGCCGGAGCGGCCGGAGTCGCCCTATGGCACTCTGGAATATACGACCGTGGATGGTTCGGTCATGTATTACAACTACAAAGAGCGCAGGTATACATTGACCTCGCAACCCTATGAACCGCTTATCTATGTTGAGGATGGAGAGACGCTTACTTGTATATTGCACATGGCGTTTAATACGGAGGAACTCGTGGACGCATTTTCCGACGGCGGGACCGTGAAGGCGGTCGACGGGGTGGATTACGACGAAAAGACGTTCTGCAAGATATTGGCCACGGCGCTCGACAGCAAACGCAGCGAGTTGGATTACACATACGCCGCAAAACTCGCGGGAGAAGGAAAGGCAAAGAAATGGCAAAACGAGAAGTGATCGATGGACGCCTCTGCGTCGGAGACTGGATCTATGACGCGCCGGCGGCCGAACCCGACGCCGAAGGAAAGACCTTTCTGGTCGGCATGAAGAACACATCCGATGGCGAATTCTACGAGCTGAGCCTGGATGTAGAAGGCTTCCCTTACGAGCGGAAATTTTGGGAAAATGACAAGCCGGTCGCGGTCATGTGGAAGCGAATGACCCTGGATGCATTTATTGAGAAACTCGAAGAATTTCGCTACGCGGTCATGGGGACCGTTCTGGAGACGTGGATCGCGACCTACGACGAAGCGGTAAAAAAAGCCTCACTGGCTTATGCACGTCTGCTGTCCGGCGCCTATTATGGCAATCCCGCCATCACGAAGTTCGTTGTTTACGACATGTCCGCGGAAGGCACATCCACGCGTTTCCTGCCCGGAAACGGCAGCGATCCCGTCCGCCTGGAGAAATACATCTTCAAGAAAATGAAAGATGGAACGGTCGAACTCGAAGTCCAGATCGGCTGGCCCGCCGGCTCCCACTGGGACGGCTCCGGCTTCAGCCGCACCCTCCCCACCGAATGGTTCAGCCTCCCCTGGGACGACTTCCTCGACGCCCTCACCGAAAAATACCCCCCAGAACGCTACTCCTATACCAAACCCGAACTCAAATACACCCAAGGCCTCCGCGAATACCTAGGCCTGTCGGAATAACGTTTCAACGGAAATATACTTTAACAAATTAAAAGGCCGTATCTCATGGCATCCATGAGATACGGCCTTGCCTTTATTCGGCTCAGGTTCCTTTTGACACATTCTTATAGTGAGGAACGGCCAAGGAATAGTGCTTCCGCCCCGTGCAATTGCGACCGAGCATGAGAGCGAACTACACGAACTGCGATGCTTCCAATTAACACATCGAAACATATCGCGCTAGCCCAGGGCCGTTCATATATTGTTGGGAAATGTGTTAATTGGAAGCATTGCAGTGGCACAATGAACTGATCGGGAGCGATTGCATGGGGCGGAAGGAGTAGACTAATTCGTGGCCGTAGTCAACCTAAAATGTGTCAGACAGAACCGTCCCCATTGACACATTTTCCGAGGGTGCGGATGTATTCGAAGAGTTTGACGGTGTTTTCTTCGTGCGGCGGGTAGAGGTAGATGCCGAGGTAGAGGGAGGAGTCATCGTCATAGCCGACCAGGTTCAAGACCTTCGAAATGTTATAGTCGTTGATGCGCAGGATCGTCTGCTCCTTCGTTTCGGTCGCGCCGGTCTCTTCATCCGTTTTGGTAAAGGTACGAACGATAATGTCGTCCTTGAAGTATTCGTAGAGGTCGGCGGGGAGAAGATCCCGCAGATCCCGCCAGAAGTGCTGCTTGCCGAAGTGGTTTAAACCGTCTTCGTCGGTGATCACATAGTCGAGCTGGTGCGCCACGATGTACATGACGATCTTCTGCTCGACCTCGTTGTTGTACTGGCCCATGAAGAGGCCGCGCTCTAAGAAAGTCCTTTCCTTCGGACCGACGCCGATGGCCTCGCCGAGGTCCGTGCAAAAAGCTTCTGTGTCAGGGCAGGACAGGTTCAGCACGATACCGAAGAGAACGTCATCCTTACGGTTTTTGAAATGAAGGATCAGCGAAACGACCAGGATGATCGAAACCACGATGACGATCAAATGGATGGTGTAGTAGTCGAAAATGTAGCCGACCTTTGCCTTGAAGCCCTTTAACTCTTTTATTTTTTTGATCTCGCCCTTGAATGTCTTATGGACACTCTGGCGCTCTTTTTCCTGTTCAGTCATAAAAATCAACTCCGAAATCCAGTTAGTTTGTGAAGCATTGCACTCAAAAACGGGAGAATGAGTGTGCAAATCGCATCAATGACTATCATACCATAAATACCAATGCTTGTGTAGTGGAAAAAGATAATAAAAGGTTTGCATTTTCTCCTGCGGTTTGGTATAATAAAGTAGTATATCATTTCCTGTTAGAAACAGAGGTAGGTTCATGGGTGGATTGTTCAACGTTGAAAACCCATTTTGGACGTTTGTCGGAAAACTGTCGGATGCCATGCTTCTCGGCGCTATATGGCTCCTGTGTTCGATCACGATAATCGGCTTCGGCCCGGCGACTACGGCGTTGTACTATGTCTCGTTTAAGATGGTCCGCAACGAAGAGAACTACGTTTTCAAGATGTTCTGGAAGTCCTTTAAGGAGAACTTCCGTCAGGCCGCGATCATTGGCGTGATCAACCTGATACTGGCCTTGCTGATCGTTTACGATCTTTGGGTATATTATAATCAGGACACGAAGCTCAGCGCGTACCTGTTCGTGCTGTTTTTGGTTTTTGCGTTTATTTGGATCATCGGATCCATTTACATTTTCGCGATCCTTTCGAAGTTTGCGAACAGCATCAAGGTGATGTATGTGATGGCATTCGCATTGTCCATCAAACACTTCGGAACGACGCTCATTTGCCTCGCGATCTTTGTAGCATGCGCGGCGGCCACGATCGTCGTATTTCCGTTGCTCGTCTTCATCGGCGGTGCATGCATCTTCTTCATGGCGTATCCGCTACGGAGGGTCATGGACATATATACGCAGAAGATCCTGGATCGACAGGCGGCAGAGACTTCTGCAGCTTCCGAAACCCCGAAGAGTTCGGAAGAGCTTCCGGAAGACCCCTCGGGCGATGAAGCCCCGGAAGCAGAGGAAGTTGATAACACCTCGGAACCTTGGGATGATGTGCCCGAAGAGGACACACCGGCTGGGGATGAGGAGAATAATTAAGCGAATATAGCGGGTCTATGCTGGGTGTAGGGCCGGCATTGATACCGATTTACATTAAGGGAGGAAAGGAGGTGCCAGACATGCGGTATTCATGTGAAAAATGCAAGAAGAAGTTTGAGTTCCGCGATATCATTTATTATTGTCCGTATTGCGGAAACGGTTTGGCACAGTCTGATAAGGCAGAAGAGGAAAAGGCAAAACGCGAAGCTGAGGAGGCGGCGAAGCGCGAGGCTGAGGAAGCAGCGAAGCGCGAAGCAGCCGAGAAGGCAAAACGTGAGGCGGCTCAGAAGGCATCGGGGGAAAGCGAGTCTCGGAAGGCAGCCAGAAAGGATGGCGCTTCGGAAGATCCGCTCGCAAAGATCGCCGAGCAGCTGACTGCGAAGTTGGCACAGGAAGTTCAGACGGAACTGAAGAACGCAGAGAAGGAAACAAAGCCGGAGAAGGCAGAGAAATCTGCAGAGAAGTCCGCAGAAGCGAAGGAACCCGCGCAGAAGGCGGAGCCCGAGCGCAAGAGACCGCCGCGCGCGGCTGGTGGAGCGGCTCCCGGACGCGAACTGAAACTGAAGAAGAAGTACTCCGCGATGGTTTCCGGATGCGTCGATACCATCAACGATATCGCTTGTGCGAAGGTGAATGCGATCATGCCGGGCGGCAGTCTGTCCCAGTATGTGAGCAATGTTGAACTGATCCGCCAGAGCGTGAGCAGCCGTACGGCATTGTCCAGGATCGAAGGATTTTTGGATACGCTCGATAACGTCATCCTGACCATGAAGGAGAACACGAAGGAGAACGCTGAGTCTCGCTTAAAGGCTGCGGTGAATGACATCGATGAGCTGGTTCGTGAGCTGCATTCCCTTACCGGTCGTTCTTATGAGAGCGGTAAGTTGATGCACACGGCAGAGAGCGCACAGATCGAGCAGACCTGTACGAAGAAAGATATTCAGGTCCTGTATAAGCAGGTGATCGGTGCTTATCAGAAATATAAGAGATGTGTTAACCAGAACGGTATGGATGCGGTGTTCCCGTCCAACCTGCACGGAAGCAATGTGCTTTCATTTTCCGATGAGTACGATGACGACATGGCACAGGCGGAACTGGATCGCGTAGAGTTCCTGAACATCAACGACGCCATCGAGTACATGAAGGAAAACAACGAGCGTAAGTACTGGGGCATGATGAACGAGGATTACGTTCCGCATGTCGACGTATTCTGGCGCGGACTCGAAGAACTGTGCAGCTGTATCGACCACCAGGTCGCAGTGAAGTTCGATGAGTTCCTTCTGTGTATCGATACCGAGACCGCGACGACTCTGGAGAATGATATCATGAGCCCGAAGTTCGTTGTGGATGACGCGAAGATCGCGAAGGCGAGTGAGTTCCAGAAGAAGCTTTCCGAAGAGTATCAGAAGGTCATCAATCGTAAGAAGAACGGAGAAGATTTCTACCGTTAAACATAGGCTGCGGATCGATTTGATCCCGACAGATCCATTCGACCGCCGATGGTTTTTTAGACTATCGGCGGTTGATTTTTTGTGTATTTTGATGTATACTGTATACACAGAGTATGACCCTTTTGCATCGATCCGTCCCTCGTTTAGCGGGCATCGGAAGCGGTGACAGAGGGAGAGAATCATAAGAGGATCCGAATGGTCAATGAAATGAGAACGCGGGCCAGGGCGAAGATCAATCTGGCACTGGATATTACGGGAACGCGGGCGGACGGCTATCATGACGTCCGTATGATCATGCAGTCTTTGAGACTGTATGATGACATTTATCTGCGGAAGATCCCGGAACCGGAGATCCGGCTGTCGTCGAATTTCCGCTTCATCCCGACGAACCAAATGAACCTGGCGTATCAGGCAGCGGAACTGTTGTTTAAGGAGTTTAACCTTCCGGGCGGTATCGCGATCGATTTGAATAAGCGTATACCTGCGGCCGCGGGGCTGGCTGGCGGCAGCTCAGATGCTGCGTCGGTGTTGTTTGCGATCTCGCGTATGTACGACCTTCCGTTGTCGCGCGGGATGCTGATGAAGCGGGGACTTACGATCGGCGCGGATGTGCCATTCTGCCTGATGCGGGGAACCGCATTGGCCGAAGGAATCGGCGAGGAACTGACGCGCCTTCCGGCGGCACCGCACTACTACGTGCTTTTGGTGACGCCGCCGTTTGGGGTGTCGACGCGTAAGGTCTACACCGAACTGGATACATTGACCGAGGCGCTTAAGCATCCGGATGTGGACGCCATGATCCGCGAGATCGAGCGGCCGCAGGGCGCACTGCCGAAGCTTCTGGGGAACTGCCTGGAGCAGGTGACCATCCCCATGCATCCGGAGATCGCAGATATTAAGAAAGACATGATCGCGCTGGGGGCGTGCGCTTCGCTCATGAGCGGAAGCGGCCCGACCGTGTTCGGCCTGTTTGAGGATGCCGATACCATGAAGGCGGCCTACAACACGCTGCGGGCGCATTGTTATCCCGGACGTATCAACTACACGGAGTTTTATGATCCTGCCGCGGAGTTTTCACAGAAGAATGTTCAGCGCAACGAGCAGTAAGGAGTTTAGCTATGCAAAACGACAAAATGGATGAGTATATCAAATTAAATATGAACGAGTATCTGCCCCTGCGCGATGTCGTGTTCAACACGTTGCGGCAGCTGATCCTGAAGGGTGAGCTCGCCCCGGGCGAGCGCCTCATGGAGGTAGCGCTGGCGACGCGTCTGGGCGTCAGCCGTACGCCGGTGCGCGAGGCGATCCGTAAGCTCGAACTGGAGGGCCTGGTGGTCAATATTCCCCGCCGCGGCGCGGAGGTGGCGCGGATCTCCGAGAAGAACCTGCGCGACGTGCTGGAGGTGCGTCGGACGCTGGAAGACCTGGCGGTGAGCCTGGCCTGCCGACGTATCACGGAGGAGAAACTGCTGGAACTGAAGCGGGCGAACTCCTATTTTGAACTTTCATTGTCCACGGACGATGCGACCACGATCGCTGAGGCGGATGAGAAGTTCCACGACCTGATCTACCTCGCGACGCAGAACGACAAACTTCTGCAGCTGATGAACAACATCCGCGAGCAGATGTACCGCTACCGCCTGGAATATATTAAGGATGCGAATAAGCGGCGCGCCCTCGTCGCGGAGCATAAGGTGATCGTTTCCGCACTGGAGAAGGGGGACGAGGACGCGGCGCGGAAGGCAATGTGGAAGCACATCGAGAACCAGGAAGCGACCGTGGCGCAGAACCTTTCCTTTCAATAGAGGTACCGGACATGTATGAGACTAAACGGTCGGCCGTGATCGATTTTCGGATCGCGACGCGGGTCGATGGAGCCGAGGAGATCACGGAGTATTCCGGCGATGCTTCCTGCGTGGAAACGGGCGGCGTGTATTATGCTTCGTTTGAGGAGCGGATCGAGGGCGCCGACGAGACGGTGCAGACGTTGCTGAAGGCGGAAGAGATCCTGGCGTTAAGCGGCGATAATCGCTGGAAACTGACACTGACGCGGCGGGGGCCCATCCGCACGAAGATGGAGTTTGTTACCGGGCAGGTCACACATTGCCCGTACCAGACGCCGGTCGGGGTGCTGATGTTCGACATCGAGACGCTGAGCACTGCGTTCTCGCGGGATTACGACGGGGCCTATGCGGCGGCCGCCTACCGCGTGCTGCAGGATGACGTCGAGGTCTCACAGGCGGATTTTTCCCTGCGGATCACCTACGTGGCGCAGGCGTGAAACGGGCGGCGCTGCGAACGTACATAATGTAATAACCCGTTCGAATGATGTCATTTTCCGCATTTTTTGCGGCGCGAACTTGCATTTCCGGACGGATGAACTATAATGAAACTAATAGTAGAAATACTACAATTTAGGAGGCATGATCATGAGTAAAGTTACATTTGATTATTCGAAAACAGCAGGCGTGATCTCCGCGAAGGAAATCGAAAACATGAAGCCGATCATCGAGACGGCAAAGGCCACTCTGGTCAACAAGACCGGCGCGGGCAATGATTTCCTGGGTTGGATCGACCTGCCTGTCAACTACGATAAAGAGGAGTTTTCGCGCATTCAGGCGGCGGCAGCGAAGATCGCTTCCGACTCCGACGTGCTGATCGTCATCGGCATCGGCGGCTCCTACCTCGGCGCACGTGCGGCGATCGAGTTTTTGAGCAACAGCTTCTACAACAACCAGCCGAAGAGCGCACGCAAGACACCCGAGATCTACTATGCGGGTAATTCCATCTCCGGCACCTACCTGAAGCACCTGTGCAAACTGGTCGAGGGTCGTGATTTTTCGGTCAATGTCATCTCCAAATCCGGTACGACGACCGAGCCGGCCATCGCTTTCCGTATTTTCAAGAAGATGCTCGAGGATCGTTATGGCAAGGAAGGCGCTGCGAAGCGTATCTACGCGACGACCGATAAGAGCCGCGGCGCGCTGAAGAAGCTGGCGACCGAAGAGGGTTACGAGACCTTCGTGGTTCCGGATGATGTTGGCGGACGTTTCTCCGTATTGACCGCAGTCGGCCTGCTGCCGATCGCAGTATCCGGCGCAGACATCACGAAGCTGATGGAGGGCGCTGCATCGGGCCGTGAGGCTGCACTCAACCTGCCGTACGAGCAGAACGATGCGATGCTGTACGCAGCTGTCCGCAACATCCTGCTTCGCAAGGGTAAGAGCGTGGAGATCACCTGCAACTACGAGCCGAGCCTGCACTACATCGCAGAGTGGTGGAAGCAGTTGTTCGGTGAGAGCGAAGGTAAGGATCAGCGTGGTCTGTTCCCGGCTTCCGTCGATCTTACGACCGACCTGCACTCCATGGGCCAGTTCATCCAGGACGGCGCGCGCATCATGTTCGAGACGGTTCTTTGCGTGGATACCCCGAAGGAAGACATCACCATCGAGGCTGAGCCTGTGGATCTGGACGGCCTGAACTACCTTGCAGGTAAGACCATGGATTTCGTCAACAAGTCCGCGATGAATGGTACCGTTCTGGCGCACACCGATGGCAACGTTCCGAACCTGATGATCCACATCCCTGAGGAAAATGAATTCTTCCTGGGCCAGTTGTTCTATATGTATGAGTTCGCCTGCGGCGTAAGCGGTTACACTCTGGGTGTAAATCCGTTCGACCAGCCGGGTGTTGAGAGCTACAAGAAGAACATGTTCGCCCTGCTCGGTAAGCCGGGCTATGAGGCAGAGCGTGAAGTTCTGATGAAGAGATTATAATTTCGTTCCGAATGTGGAACTTGTGAAACAGTCCGGACCCCGGAGCCGCAAGGCTTCGGGGTCCGGTTTTTGTTCGGACACAACGTTGAATTCATTACGTTTTTTGTGGAATTCCCTGTGGATTTTTGGTATAATTACAGTATACATCATGAGCGCATTGGCCGAGAGATAAAAGGCCGGGCGGACAGAGAAAGACTAACTATTAAAAGTCAAGCAGAAAATGAGTTTTTTTGAAAAAAGTGCAGAAATGCATTTTAGATGGCCTGGGAGCAGGCATAAGCTCCAATCAGTACCTTGAAAACCGCATGACAAACAGAGCATCTTTTCAGGTGCTCGAATAGTGTATGGGAAAGAAACGGTTATTTTCGATAGGATTCGCCGGTCAGCTCCATGCGATAGATTGTGCGCACCAGCTTCTTCGCAGCGTGTGAGACGGCAACGTTGTAATGCTTGCCTTCACACAACTTCTTTGCAAGGTAAGCGGCAAATTGTTCATCCCACTTGCAGACAAACTTCGTTGCGTTAAACAATGCGTAGCGAAGGTATCGGGAGCCGCGCTTCTCCATGTGAGAATGGCTGGATAGCAGTTGTCCCGACTGATAGGTTGACGGCGACATGCCTGCATAAGCCAGTATCCGGTCTGCGTCGTCAAAACGGGAAAAATCGCCGATTTCGCCGAGTATTATTGCACCCATGCGGTAGCTGATACCCGGAATCGTCATGATGGGGGAATTACACCTGTCCATGGTTTTCCTGATGGACAGTTCGATCTCGTTTATTTCGTCTGTAAGGACTTCGATCAGTCGGATCGTATGTCGCAGTTCCATGGATTTGGAAGGCATCACGGAACCAATGGATGAACGTGCGACATCACGCAGCTCAATGGCCTTGTCGCGTCCGTAACGGCCTCTGGAGGCAGTCTCCAAAAGGTTCTTAAGGTGGGTCAGGTGACACGCGGCAACGTGGGATGCACCGGGAAGTTCTTTAAGCAGCGCGTAGACGGAGGCCATGTGCAAGGTTGGGAACAAATGCTCCAATTCGGGGAACAGGATGTTTACCAGACGGGCGACGGAACTTTTCAGCTTTGCCCGTTCCTGAACTTTGTCAAAACGATAGCGGGATAGTGACTTTAAATCCTCGTTGTGGTATGATGTATCCGAGTAGGGCTTGAGAGTCTTATCGGTGATTAACATCATTGCAATCGAACTGGCATCGACTTTATCCGTTTTCGTCTTTCTAAGGCTTTGACCTTTTCTGTAAAGATTAGTGTGTAACGGGTTGATAACGAAGGTGGTCAGACCTTTATCAATGAGCGAACCCAGAAGGTTGAGTGAGTAGTGGCCGGTTGCTTCAAGTCCTACTTTTATTTCGGAATTGCCCCCCCTCACGGAATTCAGCCTTTCGTACAGTTCGCCGAAGCCAGTCTGATTGTTTTGGATGGTGAAGATCGGGAAAAGTTTTTCGGCGTTCGAATCCAGGATACAGCAGTCGTGCTTGTTCTTTGCAACATCAATGCCTACGTAGATCATTTGGGAAAACCTCCTTTTGGTAGTTTGATGCCGTCTTGGATCCACAGGGCTCTTTGCCGTCGTAACCTCGTTCCACATAAACCGTCATGCGGTATCTAACTGATTAACAATGTAACAAAGAGGCTGTGGTTGGAGCCTTTCTGCAACCGTCCATGCGGTAGGAGACTAATACCAAGCCACAGCATCTTTAACAGCATACCCTAACCTTGGGAAAAGGTAAAGAAGGGGTATGACTATATAATACGAGGGATACTATGAAATTAACATTTATCGGAGCGGATCACGAAGTCACCGGTTCCATGCACCTTTTGGAAGCTTGCGGAAAGACGATCTTAGTGGATTGCGGTATGGAGCAGGGGCAGAACCTGTATGAAAATGCGCCGCTGCCTGTGAAGTACTCGGATGTGGATTACATCCTGCTGACACACGCACACATTGACCACGCAGGAATGATCCCGTACGCCTATAAGTACGGGTTCCACGGCGAAGTCATCTGCACGGACGCGACGAAGGATCTGTCGAACATCATGCTGCGTGACAGCGCGCACATCCAAGAGAGTGAGGCGGAGCTGAAGAACCGTAAGGGGCGGCGCGCCGGAAAGTCGGAGGTCGTGCCGATCTACGATCTGAACGACGCTGCGGGCGTGCTGGAGCATTTCGTCGGCGTGCAGTACAACGCGTTTGTCGACCTCGCTGATGGGCTACGCATTCGCTTCATCGATGCCGGACACCTGCTGGGTTCCGCGTGCATCGAAGTATACATTACCGAGGGCGATGTTTCGAAGAAAATCGTTTTCTCGGGCGACATTGGCAACGATGATAAGCCGCTGATCCGCAACCCGCATTACATCAGCGAGGCGGACTATGTTGTGATGGAGTCTACCTATGGAAATCGCCTGCATGGCGAGGTCTACGACCATGTGTCCGACCTGGCGCGCATTATCCAGGAGACCCTCGATCGCCGCGGAAACGTGGTTCTGCCGGCATTTGCCGTGGGACGTACGCAGGAATTGCTCTACCTGATCCGGCACATCAAGCAGGATGGACTGGTGAAGGGGCACGACGGCTTCCCGGTCTATGTGGACAGCCCGCTTGCAGTCGAAGCGACCGCAGTATTTCATGATAATCTGAAGGATTGCTTCGATGATGAGACGCGCGCATTGGTGGAGCAGGGGATCAACCCGATCACATTTCCAAACTTACATCTGTCCGTATCGGCGGATGAATCGAAGGCGATCAATTTCGACACCGAGCCGAAGGTCATCATTTCGGCGGCGGGCATGTGCGACGCCGGCCGCATCCGGCATCACTTGAAGCATAATCTGTGGCGGTCGGAGTGCAGCGTCGTGTTCGCCGGCTATCAGGCGGCCGGAACGCTGGGGCGCGTGCTTTTGGACGGCGAGGAGAACGTGAAGATCTTCGGCGAGGAGATCCGCGTTCGCGCGCACATCGAGATGATGAAGGATATGTCTTCGCACGCAGACCAGGCAGGCTTGCTCAATTGGATCGAACACTATTCGCCGAGACCCGCGCGTGTTTTCCTGACGCACGGAACCGACGAGTCCATGGAGACCCTGTCCGGCCTCATTAAGGAACTCACGGGCTGCAAGGTGGAGGCACCGTATTCAGGATCGATCTTCGACCTGGCGACGAACGCTTGGGTGAAACTCGAAGTACCCATGCCGATCCCCGGAACTCCCGCTGCCGAGACAAAGGACAGAAAGAAGAAAGAGAAACGCCGCAAGGATACCGCCTTCGACGGACTTGTGGCAGCCTACGAGAAACTTCGCGTCGCTGTGGAAGCCAACAAAAACGGCGCCAACAAAGATCTGGCGGCCTTCACCAGCCAGCTAGAAAACTTGTATACAAAGTGGATGCGATAGAGGCTCACTTATGATATTATAGAAATAAAGAGAGATAGAAACCCAAGCGCCGGGTCCGTTATACGGACCCGGCGCTTGGGGGCTTTGGAAGTCAAACATGCGGCTGATCAGCTTTCTGAAGCAAAAAACCGGAGCATGGTTCATGCTCCGGTAGGTCTAACATATATCTTCTTCGATGACGTGGATCTCGAGGTAGTCAAAGGGAATCTTCTCGATGAAACTGTCCGCGCGGAATCGCGTCTTGGAGGTTTTTTTGAATTCTTCGATGTTGGAATTCAGCCAGATGGGGACGGGCAGGTCGAACTGCTGGCACGCGGCCGAAAGCGCCGCGTAGATCTTTCGCGTGCGGTTCAGGTCGGACGCGTCCTCGATGGTCGTATCGTTTACCAGACGGTTGTTGTTTATGATCTTGCACCACATGCGAAACATAGGCATACCTCCTTGAAAACTGGCGAGTGAACTGAGGGCTGTAACTTCATAAAGGATATGCGGTCTGTACACTCGCGATGACGTCCTAAACAGTGTAACAAATAATTCGGAAAATGTCTAGAAGTCTTGCTGACTATAAAACTGCGGGGTGCAGGAAAAATTATAGCCGGGTAACCGACGAAGCATACATACCACGGCTCAGAACTGTGGTACAGTGTGGACGCTTGCAAGCGGGCATGATCTGTGATACAATCAGAGAGGTTTCCGCATAGTGTATCAACGGGAAATTGAATTGGCCGCGTCGAGATGTAGAGGCGCGATCGTGTCAGGAGGCTTGAGCTATGACTGAGCAAGAAGAAGTTTTGAATTTGGAAGAGATCGCGCTACAGGCGCGTACAGTTTTATTGCAGCTTTTGAAGGTTGCGAAGGCTTCGGAGGGTGACCTTTTGGTAGTTGGTTGTTCTTCGAGCGAGGTGTGTGGGCAGAAGATCGGCACCGCATCGTCCGGCGAGGTAGGCCGCGTGATCTTTGAAGCATTATACAAAACAGCGAGCGAGAACGGGCTGTTTATCGCGGCACAGTGCTGCGAGCATCTGAACCGCGCATTGATCATGGAGAAGAAGGTCGCAAAGGCGTTTGGTTATCCGATCGTGAATGTTCGTCCTCAGAAGAAGGCAGGTGGTTCGTTTGCGACTGCGGCATTTGAAACCCTGACTGAACCGGTGGCGGTAGAGCATGTGAAGGCGGCGCTCGGCATCGATATTGGCGACACGCTGATCGGCATGCATTTGCAGGACGTGGCGGTGCCGGTGCGTACTGCGCAGAAGACGATCGGCGACGCACATGTGGTTTGCGCGCGTACGCGTGCGAAATTCATCGGAGGCGGCCGCGCAATCTATAACGAGGATTTGATGTAAGGTCACTGCCGCAAGGCTGAAAAAGCAACAAGATAGATAACCTCTAGGTGTAGAGACCGATGGTATCATAAGGAAAACAAGCAAATAAGGAGTAGACATGAATTATCAGGAAGCATTGAATAAGCTGAAGGAGTATGGATCACAGGAGCATGTGTTGAAATATTTTGATCAGCTTACGGAGACGCAGCAGGCGGAGCTGCTGAAGCAGATCGAGGCGACGGATTTTGCGCCGCTGCTGTTGGCGAAGGATAAGGAGCACCAGGCGCAGAAGGGCGTGATCACGCCGCTTGCGGCACTGCAGTTGAACCAGATCGCAGAGGAGCGCGAGAAGTTCGAGAAGATCGGTCTGGATGCGATCCGTGCAGGAAAGGTCGGCGCGGTATTGTTGGCCGGCGGCATGGGTACGCGCCTTGGTTCGGACGCTCCGAAGGGCATGTACAACATCGGCGAGACAAAGGATGTATTTATCTTCCAGCGGATCATCGAGAACCTGCAGGACGTGGTGCGCGCGGCGCAGACCCCGATCCATCTCTTCGTCATGACCAGTGATAAGAATAACGATGTGACCATCGCATTCTTCAAGGAGAAGAATTACTTCGGTTACGATCCGGCATACGTGCATTTCTTCATTCAGGAGATGGCGCCCGCGTCGGATTATGAGGGCCGTGTTTATATGGAAGAGTCGTGGAAGATCGCGACCAGCCCGAATGGTAACGGCGGCTGGTATGGTTCCATGGCGCGCTGCGGCATGCTCGACATCGTGGAGCAGGCCGGCATCGAATGGCTGAACGTATTTGCCGTGGACAATGTATTGCAGCGGATCGCGGATCCGGTATTCGTCGGAGCGACCATCGCCCGCGACTGTGTGGTTGGTTCGAAGGTCGTTCGCAAGGCGGCGCCGGACGAGAAGGTCGGCGTAATGTGCCTCGAAGACGGTCGCCCGTCCATCGTGGAATACTACGAGCTCACTGAGGAACTGATGAATGCGAAGGACGAAAATGGCGATCCTGCGTATAATTTCGGCGTGATCCTGAACTACCTGTTCCGCGAAGATAAACTGCGCGAGATCATGAATAAGAACATGCCGCTCCACATCGTGGAGAAGAAGATCCCGCATATCGACGAGAACGGAGAGCACATCGAGCCGAAGAGTCCGAATGGTTATAAGTACGAGACGCTGGTTCTGGACATGATCCACCTGTTGGACTCCTGCCTGCCGTTCGAAGTGGTTCGCGAGCACGAATTCGCCCCAATCAAAAATAAGACCGGCGTGGATTCCGTGGAAAGCGCAAAAGAACTCTGCAAAAAGAACGGAATAGTGTTATAACGAGCGTGACAATGGGGACGGTTCTTTCTGTCACGGTGACAGAAAGAACCGTCCCCACTGTCACATTATCACCTCCGCTTATAGGATTCTTAAGTATGAATAATAGAACTTATAAAAAGGTGAAAAAAATGAGCATTTCCCGTGGTTTTTTGCTTGCAAAAACCGAAACCGTACTTTACAATTAGTTTTAGTTGGGCCATTGAGCCGTTCAGCTTAAGCGTAATTTATTAAGGAGGACATAAATATGTCATACGTTGATGAAGTGTATCAGAGAGTGGTAGACCAGAACCCCGCTCAGCCCGAGTTCCATCAGGCAGTTAAGGAAGTTCTCGAGTCTCTCCGCGTAGTTATCGAGGCAAATGAAGAGGAGTTCAAGAGAGACGCTCTGCTTGAGCGCATCACAACTCCCGAGCGTCAGCTCCTGTTCCGTGTACCGTGGGTAGACGATAAGGGTCAGGTTCAGGTGAACAACGCATACCGCGTTCAGTTCAACTCTGCAATTGGACCGTACAAGGGCGGCCTTCGTCTGCACCCTTCAGTAAACCTGGGTATCATCAAGTTCCTCGGTTTCGAGCAGATCTTCAAGAATTCCCTGACCGGCCTGCCGATCGGCGGTGGTAAGGGTGGTTCCGATTTCGATCCTAAGGGTAAGTCGGACCACGAAGTTATGGCATTCTGCCAGAGCTTCATGACAGAGCTTCACAAATATATCGGTGCTGACACCGACGTTCCTGCCGGCGACATCGGTACCGGCGCACGTGAGATCGGTTTCATGTACGGACAGTATAAGAGATTGACCGGACTGTACGAAGGCGTTCTGACCGGTAAGGGTCTTTCCTACGGCGGTTCCCTCGCTCGTACCGAAGCTACCGGTTACGGCCTGCTTTACATGACTCAGGAAATGCTGAAGTGCAACGGCATCGACATCGCTGGAAAGACTTGCGCAGTTTCCGGTTCCGGTAACGTTGCGATCTATGCGATCCAGAAGGCACAGCAGCTCGGCGCTAAGCCGGTTACCTGCTCCGACTCCACCGGTTGGGTATACGATCCGGAAGGCATCGACGTTGCCCTTCTTAAGGAGGTTAAGGAAGTTAAGCGTGCCCGTCTGACCGAGTATGCAGCTAAGAGACCTTCAGCTCAGTATCACGATAAGAAGACCGAAGGAACAAATCAGTGGGAGATCAAGGTTGACATCGCTCTGCCTTGCGCAACCCAGAACGAGCTTAATCTGGACGATGCTAAGAAGCTCGTTGCAAACGGCGTTATCGCTGTATGTGAAGGTGCGAACATGCCTACTACCCTCGAAGCTACCGAGTACTTCCAGGCAAATGGCGTTAAGTTCGTTCCCGGTAAGGCTGCAAATGCCGGCGGCGTTGCTACATCCGCACTTGAGATGAGCCAGAACTCCGAGCGTCTCAGTTGGACATTCGAAGAAGTTGATGCAAAGCTTAAGAACATCATGATCAATATCTTCCACAACCTGGACGATGCTTCTAAGAAGTACGGCCTGGAAGGCAACTACGTTGCAGGCGCTAACATCGCAGGCTTCCTGAAGGTTGCAGATGCCATGAAGGCACAGGGTATCGTATAATAGTCATTAGAATTATATAAGATGCTATATAACAAGACCGTCGGCGTGCATGCACGCCGGCGGTCTTTGTTTGTCGAATTGAAGATTGACATTTCCCGAGTTAGCGGGTAGTATTACAATATAGGATGAGAGGGGAAGAAACATGGGCGGCTTTCGTGCGCCGAGTGAGGCGGAGATAGAGAAAATTCTATACTGGCTTAGGCTGGAGAGGCGGAGCAGTGTTCGATCCATCGTGACCTGTGTATCGGTGGTGGTCGTGGCATCGTTGGCCGTCTTGATCGTCGGGCTGTTCCAGCGGGAAATGCTCTCTTTAGCAGTTCTTCTGGGCTGCCTTGCGATCCTGAGCGTGTACGTCGCTGTAAAGAAGATATTGACCGAAAATGAGAAGGTCGAGGGCGTGCAGAGTGGGAAGGCTATGATCGCCGAACCGCGGATTCGGGAAGTGTGCTCCAAATACTTTGGACCGCATGCGCATTACCCCGTTGTGAGTGCAGATTTTCGCGAGGAGCAGGCGGTGAAAAGCCAGGATTTCGTCATATCCAAAAGGATCTATAATCAGGTGAAGAGAGAGCCGAAGGGGTTCGTTGTCAAATATCCCGACAGCGGGAACCGATGGCTGAAACGGCAGTATGTTTTCGTTCCGAGCTCCCACTGAAAATGAGTCAAATGGAACCGCTCGTGATGACACATATTGAAAATGTGTCAGATGGAACCGTCCTTGTTGCAGGGCGTAGCTCTGCAACGGTTGACACATAAACATATTGTATAGGAGGTTTACAAAAATGAAGAACATCAAAATCGTTAACGGGCCGGTGAATGCGCCGGCGATCGTGCTGGGATGCATGCGCATGCCGGCACTGACCGTGGAAGAGGCAGAGAAGGTCATCCGAAACGCGTACGAACTGGGGGTCAATTATTTCGACCACGCGACGTGCTATGGCGACGGCGCGGCGGAGGAGCGCTTCGGCGATGCGTTCCCGAAGACGGGACTTAAACGCGAGGATGTGATCATTCAGTCGAAGTGCGGTCTGCGGTTCGATCGGCAGATCTTCGACTGGTCGAAGGAGAACATCATCAACAGCGTGGAGGACAGCCTGCGCAGGTTGCGCATGGACTATATGGACGTGCTCTTGTTGCATCGCCCGGACCTTTTGTACGAGCCTGAAGAGATCGCGGAGGCGTTCGATCAGTTGTACGAGAGTGGAAAGGTGCGTCACTTCGGCGTGAGCAATACATTGCCCATGCAGATCGAGTACCTGAAGAAGTTTGTGAAGCAGCCGCTGATCATCAACCAGTTGCAGCTTTCGCTGGAGCAGTCGCAGCTGATCGATCAGGACCTGTACATGAATAATAAGACCACGGAGATGTCCGTGATGCGGGATGGCAGCGCGCTGGATTACTGCCGCCTGCATGATATCACGATCCAGGCGTGGTCGCCGCTGCAGTTCGGCATGTTCCGCGGCGTGTTCGTGGATCACCCGGATTTCGGTGACCTGAATGTGGCACTGGAGAACCTGGCGGAGCAGTACCATGTGTCGAAGACCGCGATCGCGATCGCGTGGATCCTGCGCCATCCGGCGAAGATGCAGGCCATCGCGGGCACCATGAACCCCGAGCATCTGAAGGAGATCGTGGACGCTTGCAAGGTGGACTTGAGCCGCGAGGAGTGGTACCGTCTGTACCTGGCTTCCGGCAAATTCCTGCCGTAATTACAACTTGTGAATACAAACGGGGCGCATCGTACGTGTACGATGCGCCCCGTCGGCGTTTCTATAATTCTTCAATTATTTCTTCTTCTTGAGTTTCTCGTAGCCCTCGAGCTTCTTTCCGGTGAGCTTCTCATAGCCTTCCAGATAGATGTTGATGGTCTTGTCTACGACTTCCTGCGGCAGGGTCCACTTGTGGTCCTTCTCGTCGCGGGCCTTCAGCCAGTCACGCGCGAACTGCTTATCGAAGGAGGGCTGGCCGTGGCCGGGCTCGTAGCCTTCGAGCGGCCAGAAACGGGAGCTGTCCGGAGTGAGCATCTCGTCACCGATGACAACATTGCCCGCCTCATCGAGCCCGAACTCGAACTTCGTGTCGGCGATGATGATGCCGCGGGTCAGCGCGTAATCCGCGCACTTTTTATAGAGCAGGAGGCTGTAGTCGCGAAGCTTCTCGGCGTATTCCTGGCCCTTACCGGGGAAGCGCTTCTCCAGGTAGTCCACGGACTGCTCGAACGAAATGTTCTCGTCGTGGTCGCCGATCTCTGCCTTCGTGGAAGGAGTGTAGATGGGTTCGGGAAGCTTATCGGACTCCTTCAGGCCTTCCGGAAGCTTGATGCCGCATACGGTGCCGTTCTCGCAGTAGCTCTTCCAGCCGCTGCCGGTGATGTATCCGCGGACAATGCACTCTACGGGGAGCATATTCAGCTTGCGGCACATCATGCTGTTTCCGTCGAAACGCTTTTTGCGGAAGAACGGGGGCATTTCGTTCACATCCACCGTGATCATGTGGTTGGGGATGATGTCGCTCGTCATGTCAAACCAGAATTTACTCATCTGGGTGAGGACGGTGCCCTTCTTTGTGACGATGTTCTTAAGAATTACGTCAAAACAACTGATGCGGTCGGTGGCTACGATGATGAGGCTGTCGCCGTTATCGTAGATCTCGCGAACCTTGCCTTCTTTGATCGGCTTCATCGTTTCGCTCATGTTCTACCTCCTGAAATAAATGAAGTAATGGTTGCTCTAATGGCGGCGCCTCGGGCGTCTGCCATTTAGACATAAAGTATAGCACAGGGGAAATAAAAAAACAAGAATAAGAATGGAAAAAGGTGAAGAATTCATAGGTGCCTGAGAAAAACGTAGAAATCCCTCGAGTTTTCCTTGACAACCCCTCGAAAACGGGAGTAAAATAAAGAAAAAGCCCCTCGAAATGAGGGGTAGTCGAGAGCGAATTTGGACAATAAGGGGCAGGAAGATTATGAGATCGAAGGGACCGTTGGAATTAGAATTAAGTGAAAGCATTCGCCCGGAGGAGATCCTCGCGCTTCGCAGGCGCCTGCGCCTGACGCAGCGTGATTTTGCTACAGTGTTCGGCGTGTCCTCGAAGACGGTTGAGCGCTGGGAGTCGGAAAACAAGTCGGTCACCGGGCCGGTCGTGACATTGGCCCGTGTTCTGTGGGAGTACCCACAGATCGTCGAGCGCTTGATCATTCCCCCGCAGACCATGCCCTATCGTTTTTGGTACAGCTACCGCGGTTATCATTGCACGCTGATCGATGTGGATGATAAGCAGCGCCAGATCGAGGTGAGGGATTACACGCTGGAGCGAAACAAGAAGGCCTTCGGTGTGATCTCGTCGCCGACGTATGCGGATTTTGAGGAACTGTTGGCGTATCGGTGCGGCGTTGCGGGCTTCGATGGCGAGCAGCTTCGTAAGAAACTGCTGAGTTACGGCTTGACGAGGTTCGATCCGCTGGTGATCCTGCGCGACACGCAGGGGCGCCTGCCGAACGACGAATTCACCCTGACTCTGGAATGTGCACAATAATGTGTCAATTGGAACCGTCCCCATTGACACATTCTCAAACGAAAACCGGCGGCCGGAACTTGCGTTCCGGCCGCCGGCCCTCGTTTGGAAGGAAATCTTTATGAAATGGTAATGGTCTTCTTAGTTTCAGGCTCAGGCTGAGGCAATTTCTTAGGAATGGTCAGGGTCAATACTCCGTTGGAGAACGCACCCTGAATGTCATCCTCGTTCAGCTCGTCACCTACGTAGAAGCTACGGCTGTAGTGGCCGCTGTAGCGCTCCTTGCAGATGTAGTTCTTATCCTGATCCTCGGTCTCGTTTTCCGTGTTATGTGTAGCGGTGACGGTCAGGTAGCCGTTCTTAAGCTCCGCGTTGATCTCTTCTTTCTTAAAGCCCGGAAGGTCCATGATCACGCTGTATGCGTTCTCGTCTTCCTTGATATCGGTCTTCATCATGGTTTCGGTCTTGCGTGCTGACATCGGCCAAAAAGCATTACTGAACAGGTCATCCCACATAGTTTTTGCAAAGTCATTTGACAAATAGTTTCTTCTCGACATAATGTCCTCCTTCTGCCGCGATCCTACGCGGCCTGTGCGGGGCTTTTCAAAAGCTCCTTCTCTCTTGTTGCACCTATGTTATAGCACACATTGTTAGCACTGTCAATAGGTGAGTGCTAATAAAAATTGTGAAATTTTTGTGAACTCTTAAGTTGTCGGAAAACGAGACGAATTGTAGCGCGAAAAAACTCTAAATCGGCACAATTTACGTGGGAATCGAGGCTCGACACTGTGAGCGGAGACTTCCCGCGGAGCGAAACCGCCTATAGGAAGTCTACAGCGTATAGGCGGTTTCCGGGAGGGAACCCGCCGAAAAACGAACCGCCGATAGCAAGCATGGAACATATAGGCGGTCGTGACTTGTGCGAATCTCTATTTTGTGGTATGATGTAACGCGTGAGTTTAGAAATATCCCCATTTATATAGGTAGAGGAGGTTCCATTTAGTATGAAGAAGTTTAAGACATTGCTTGCGGCGGGATGCCTGGCATTGGCCGTGACGGCATGTAATACGGACACGACACCGACGAAGGTGGCGGATCCGACCACGCAGGAAGCACAGACGACGGTTGCCGGTGATACGCAGGCGCCCGCGGATACGACGGCGGAGAAACCGGAGGAGACAAAGGCGACAGAGGAAGTAAAGCCGACGGAGGAAGTAAAGCCGACGGAGGAAGTTAAGCCGACCGAGGCGCCGAAGGAGACGAAGGCACCGAGCGAGACGAAGGCGGAGAAGGAAGAAAAGGCCGTAATCACATTGGCCGATGACGGTAAGACGACCGTGGAAGGCGGAGCGAAGGATTGCGTGTTCCTCGAAGGTAAGAAGGTCATCATCCAGAAGCCCGGCACGTATGTGGTTTCGGGAACGCTGACGGACGGCCAGCTGCGCGTCGAGGTGACGAAGGAAGATAAGGTCGAGATCGAGTTCAAAGGCGTCGACATTACAAATAAGGATGGCGCACCGTTCTACGCGGTTTCCGCGGATAAGGTGGTCATCGAGCTGAAGAAGGATACGGTTAATAAGCTTACCGACTCGCAGGTCTATGAGTTTGAGGATGACTCGGAAGAGCCGAATGCCTGCCTGTTTGTGAAGGACGACCTGACCATTAAGGGTAAGGGCGAGCTGATCGTGAATGGCAACTACAACAATGGTATCGTGACGAAGGATGATCTGAAGATCACCGGAGGCACCATTACCGTGAAGGCGGCGAAAAACGGCATTCGGGGCAATGACTCGATCACGATCAAGGACGGAACTATTACCGTGGATGCGGTGAAGGACGGCTTTAAGGTCTCCAACGAGGAGGATGCCGAGAAGGGTTTCTTCCTTATGGAAGGCGGCACGGTCGTAGTGGACGCCGGTGACGATGCGATCCAGGCCGTTACTTCGGTGAAGATCGAGGGCGGCAACGTAACCTATCGCGCGGACAGCAAGTCCATCAAGTGCGATGGAACCGTAGAGGTGAAGGATGGCACCATGACGGAGAAAACGAAATAAAAAAATATCTTGACAAACCTAAGCCGCATTGCTATAATTATTTGGCATGCGGCTTTTTGCGCCCTTTTTGCGCCCATTTTCCGGGGATTTCCTTAGGAAAACGGTTGCAAACGCATGGAACAACCGGCCATGAGGCGGGAGCGGAAACGCTGCAGCGACTAGTTTTTAAATATTTCCACAGGAGGTGAATGAGAATGCCTACATTTAATCAGCTGGTTAAGACGGGTAGACAGACAAGTGCAAAGAAGAGCACAGCACCTGCATTGCAGAAGGCTTATAACTCCCTGCATAAGGTTATGACAGACTCCAGCGCTCCTCAGAAGAGAGGCGTATGCACAACTGTTAAGACAGCTACCCCGAAGAAGCCTAACTCTGCACTTCGTAAGATCGCCAGAGTTCGTCTTTCCAATGGTATTGAAGTAACGAGCTACATCCCCGGCGAAGGTCACAACCTTCAGGAGCACAGCGTCGTTCTGATCCGTGGCGGTCGTGTAAAGGACCTTCCCGGTACCAGATACCATATCATCCGCGGAACACAGGATACTGCCGGTGTTGCAAAGAGAAGACAAGCGCGTTCCAAGTACGGTGCTAAGAGACCGAAAGACGCAAAGAAGTAATTCAAAATAAAGATTAGTGCCGGCATTCGAACGAGAACCCCTGACGGTTGCAGACGCCGCGATACGCGGCGGGTTTAGGATACAAGAACCGAGCGCGAACACAATTATTTTGTGAGTACCGATGAGTAATTTATTACCGCAAAGCGGTAAATATGAGTTAGGAGGGAAGATACGTGCCACGTAAAGGACATACTCAAAAGAGAGACGTATTAGCAGATCCTATTTACGGCAACAAGGTTGTTACTAAGCTTATTAACAACATCATGTTGGACGGTAAAAGAGGAGTTGCTCAGAAGATCGTTTATGGCGCATTCGAGCGCGTGGAAGCTAAGGTTGGCAAGCCCGCAGTAGAAGTATTCGAAGAAGCTATGAACAACATCATGCCTGTTCTCGAGGTTAAGGCTAAGAGAGTCGGCGGCGCTACCTATCAGGTGCCGATCGAGGTTAAAGCAGATCGTAGACAGGCTTTAGGCCTTCGCTGGCTTACCATGTTCTCCCGCAAGAGAGGCGAGAAGACCATGGAAGAGAGATTGGCCAATGAAATTATGGACGCAGCTAACAACACTGGCGCATCCGTAAAGAGAAAAGAAGACATGCACAAGATGGCAGATGCAAACAAGGCATTTGCTCACTACAGATTCTAATGCGTGTAATAGGAGGAAAAAACCTTGGCTGGTAGAGAATATCCGTTAGAGAGAACCAGAAACATCGGTATCATGGCGCACATCGATGCAGGTAAGACTACATTGACCGAGCGTATTTTGTACTACACCGGTGTTAACTACAAGATTGGTGATACTCACGAGGGTACTGCGACCATGGACTGGATGGAGCAGGAAGCCGAGAGAGGTATCACGATTACTTCCGCCGCAACGACATGCCATTGGACTTTGGAAAAAGAAGCTAAGAAGATGCCCGGTGCTCTTGAGCATCGTATCAACATTATCGATACCCCCGGACACGTTGACTTCACCGTAGAAGTTGAGCGTTCCCTGCGTGTACTCGATAGCGCTGTCGGCGTTTTCTGTGCAAAGGGTGGCGTTGAGCCGCAGTCTGAGAACGTATGGCGTCAGGCGGATAAGTACAACGTTCCGCGTATGGCATTCATCAACAAGATGGATATCCTGGGCGCTGACTTCTACAGTGCAGTAGAGCAGATCAAGACCCGTCTGGGTCACAATGCAGTTCCGATCCAGTTGCCCATCGGAAAGGAAGACTCCTTCATGGGTGTTATCGACCTTTTCGAGATGCAGGCTTACCTGTATCACGGCGATAAGGGTGAAGACGTAGAGGTTACCGCTATTCCGGATGATATGAAGGATGATGCGGAGCTGTACAGAACCAACATGATCGAAGCGATCTGTGAGACCGACGATGATCTCATGATGCAGTATCTTGAGGGTGAAGAGCCTTCTACCGAAGATCTGAAGAAAGCACTTCGTGCTGCAACGATCAATGTTTCCATTATCCCGGTTTGCTGCGGTAGCGCATATCGTAACAAGGGCGTTCAGAAACTTCTGGATGCGATCCTTGAGTACATGCCCGCACCTACCGACATTCCTTCGATCGAAGGTGTGGATCTGGATGGAAATCAGGTCGTTCGTCATTCTTCCGATGAAGAGCCTTTCTCCGCTCTGGCATTTAAGATCATGGCGGATCCGTTCGTAGGTAAGCTTGCATACTTCCGTGTATATTCCGGAACATTGAATTCAGGTTCTTACGTACTGAACGCAACAAAAGGAAAGAAGGAGCGTGTCGGACGTATCCTTCAGATGCATGCAAATAAGAGAACCGAACTCGATAAGGTTTACTCTGGTGATATCGCCGCAGCTGTAGGCTTTAAGCTTACCACAACCGGTGATACGATCTGCGACGAGCAGCACCCCGTAATCCTCGAGTCCATGGTATTCCCGGAGCCCGTTATCGACATCGCCATCGAGCCGCTTACAAAGGCTGCTCAGGGTAAGATGGGCGAGGCACTCTAGAAACTTGCAGAAGAAGATCCGACCTTCCGTGTTCACACGGATCAGGAGACTGGTCAGACCATCATCTCCGGTATGGGTGAGCTTCACTTGGAGATCATTGTTGACCGTCTTAAGAGAGAGTATCACGTTGAGGCCAATGTCGGCGCTCCTCAGGTTGCTTATAAAGAGACCTTCACGAAGGAAGTCAACATTGACAGTAAGTACGCGAAGCAGTCCGGTGGCCGTGGACAGTACGGACATTGTAAGGTCATCTTCACACCTATGGAACCCAATGGTGAGAAGACCTTCGAGTTCGAGTCTACGGTAGTCGGCGGTGCTATTCCGAAGGAATACATCCCCGCTGTCGGCGAGGGTATCGAAGAGGCTACCAAGTGCGGTATCCTGGGCGGTTATCCTGTACTCGGCGTACATGCGAACGTATACGATGGTTCTTACCATGAAGTCGACTCTTCCGAAATGGCATTCCACATTGCCGGTTCCATGGCATTTAAGGAAGCTATGCAGCAGGGTGGAGCGATCCTTCATGAGCCGATCATGCAGGTCGCGGTAAGCACCCCCGAAGATTACATGGGCGATGTTATCGGTGACATCAACTCCCGTCGTGGCCGTATCGAAGGTATGGACGACATCGGCGGTGGTAAGATGATCCGTGGTTATGTTCCGCTTGCAGAGATGTTCGGTTACTCCACCGACCTGCGTTCTAAGACCCAGGGTCGTGGTAACTATTCCATGTTCTTCGAAAAGTACGAGCCGGTACCGAAGAACGTTGCAGATAAGGTATTGTCCGCAAAAACCGGCAAATAAATCAGCAAACCCGCTGTTTTACTGAAATAGTGCTTGCATTTGAGTGAAATATGATTTATACTCGAAACAGCCTATTTATTTCAAAAATACAACTTTAAAAACCGAAAAGGTAAATTTAGGAGGAAGTTTAAAATGGCAAAGGCTAAGTTTGAAAGAACAAAACCCCATTGTAACATTGGTACCATCGGCCACGTTGACCATGGTAAGACCACACTGACCGCAGCTATCACAAAGGTTCTGTCCGAGAGAGTAGCTGGTAACTCCGCAGTAGATTTCGAGAACATCGATAAGGCTCCGGAAGAGAGAGAGCGTGGTATCACAATTTCTACCGCACACGTTGAGTACGAGACCGAGAAGCGTCACTACGCTCACGTTGACTGCCCTGGACATGCCGACTACGTTAAGAACATGATCACTGGTGCTGCTCAG
>JAFYGB010000075.1 GCA_017543445.1 Lachnospiraceae bacterium
CGAAGAGAGCTACGGCCTGCTCGTCGGTACGCATGCGCGTGATAAGGACGCCATCGTTGCGGTCATGCTGCTTTGCGAGGCGGCTGCCTTCTATAAGAAGCAGGGCCTGACGCTGTGGGATCAGATGATCAAGATTTACGAGAAGTACGGCTTCTATCGTGAAGGCGTGAAGTCATTGACCCTGAAGGGACTCGACGGAGCCGAGAAGATCGGTGCGATCATGGAGAACCTCCGCAACAACCCGATCAAGTCGCTCGCAGGTCTGGATGTGAAAGAATTCCGCGACTACGAGAAGGATGCAGTCCTCGTGATGAGCGATGGCAGCAAGCATCCGACCGGCCTTCCGAAGTCCAACGTTCTGTACTACGAGTTCGAGGACAATGCATGGTGCTGCGTTCGCCCGTCCGGCACCGAGCCGAAGATCAAGTTCTATATGGGCGTGAAGGGCACCGATCTAAACGATGCAAATAAAAAACTTTCCGAACTGTCCGATGGTTTCATGGGACTGGTTCAGGAATAAGAAGGATAATGATCTATGAATCATGAGATGATCTTGGTTTTGGACTTCGGCGGCCAGTACAATCAGCTGATCGCCCGGAGAGTCAGAGAGTGCAATGTTTACTGTGAGGTGCATCCCTACACCATGGCGCTGGAGCAGATCCGCTCCATGGCGCCGAAGGGCATCATCTTCACCGGCGGTCCGAACAGCGTTTACGATCCGGCTTCGCCGCATTACGACCCCGCAATCTTCGATCTGGGGATCCCGATCCTGGGCATCTGCTACGGATCGCAGCTCATGGCGTACAGCCTGGGCGGCACCGTTGAGACTGCACCGGTCAGCGAATACGGCCACACGGAAGTGACCGTTGACAAGCGCGACGCTTTGTTTGAGGGCGTGGCGGAAAACAAAAACTCCTCGACGGTCTGCTGGATGAGCCACACCGACTACATCGCGAAGGCTCCGGAGGGCTTTATCATTACCGCGCACACACCGGTCTGCCCGGTGGCGGCTATGGCCTGCGAGGCGCGTAAACTCTATGCGACGCAGTTCCATCCGGAAGTTATGCATACCGAAGAAGGTTTCCGCATGCTGCAGAACTTCGTGCGCCGCATCTGCGGCTGCGCGGGCGACTGGCGCATGTCCTCCTTCGTGGATACGACCATTCGTGAATTGCGCGAGCGTATCGGAAACGGACGCGTGCTGTGCGCATTGTCCGGCGGCGTCGACTCGTCGGTTGCGGCAGTCCTGCTGTCGAAGGCCATCGGCAAACAGCTGACTTGCGTTTTCGTCGATCATGGTCTGCTTCGTAAGAACGAGGGCGACGAGGTCGAAGAAGTATTCGGACCGAACGGCGCTTACGAACTGAATTTCGTACGGGTCAATGCGGCGGAGCGTTATTATGCGAAGCTGACCGGCGTTACGGATCCCGAGACGAAGCGTAAGATCATCGGCGAAGAGTTCATCCGCGTATTTGAAGAGGAAGCGAAGAAGATCGGAGCGGTGGACTACCTGGTTCAGGGAACCATTTACCCCGATGTGATCGAATCTGGCCTCGGCAAATCTGCCGTGATCAAGAGCCACCACAACGTCGGCGGCCTGCCGTCCGTTGTGGATTTCAAGGAAATCATCGAACCGCTTCGTATGCTGTTTAAGGACGAAGTGCGTAAGGCAGGACTGGAACTGGGTATTCCCGCTCGTCTGGTGTATCGCCAGCCGTTCCCGGGTCCGGGACTGGGCGTCCGCATCATCGGCGAGATCACGCCGGAGAAGGTACGCATGGTGCAGGAGGCGGACTACATCTACCGCGAAGAGGTCGAGAAGGCCGGCATCGGTAAGGAACTGGGCCAGTATTTTGCCGCGCTCACGAACATGCGCAGCGTCGGCGTTATGGGCGATTTCCGTACCTACGACTACGCCATCGCGCTTCGCGCTGTTTATACCAGCGACTTCATGACCGCAGAGGCGGCACGCCTGTCGTGGGATGTTCTCATGAAGGTGACGAACCGTATCGTCAACGAAGTCAAGGGCGTCAACCGCGTACTCTATGACTGCACCGGTAAGCCGCCGGGCACGATCGAATTTGAATAGATATATTAATTAAAAATATATAAAAAACGTGAGGACAGCGATGTCCTCACATTCATGAAAGGATCAAAATGAAAAACAGAAAACAGGTAGTATTGGTAGTAATGGACGGTGTAGGTTTCTCTACGACTGGTATCGGCGACGCAGTTACCGCTGCGAACACACCGGTGCTGGACTCCCTTTTGAAGACCTGCCCGAACACAAGATTGAAAGCACACGGCACAGCTGTCGGTCTCCCTTCCGACGACGACATGGGTAACTCCGAAGTAGGTCACAACGCACTCGGCTGCGGCCAGATCTATTCGCAGGGTGCGAAACTGGTAAATGAGTCGATCGAGAACGGTAAGATGTTCGCGTCCGATTCCTGGAAAGAAGCAGTGGCAAATGTTAAGAGCAAAAACTCGATTCTGCATTTCCTGGGCCTGTTGTCCGATGGTAATGTTCATTCCAACATTTCCCACCTGATCAGCATGATCAAGAAGGCAAAAGAAGATGGCGTGAAAGAGATCCGCGTGCACATCCTTCTGGATGGCCGTGACGTTCCCGCGACCAGCGCTCTGCAGTATGTTAAGCAGCTCGAGGAACTGATCGCTGAGTTGAATGGCGCAGATTTCCACTGCTGCATCGCATCCGGCGGCGGACGTATGAAGGTTACGATGGACCGTTACCAGGCAGACTGGGGTATGGTCGAGCTCGGCTGGAAGACCCACGTTAAGGGCGAAGGCCGTCAGTTCGCTACGGCGGAAGAAGCGATCGAAACTTACAGAAAGGAATTTGATGTGATCGACCAGGATCTTCCTGCTTTCGTTATCGCAAAGAACGGCAAGCCGGTAGGCCCTGTTTCCGAAGAAGACAGTGTGATCCTGTTCAATTTCCGTGGCGACCGCGCACTTGAGATCTCCATGGCATTCGATTACGAGGAATTCCCGTACTTCAACCGCGGACCGAAGCTCAACTGCTTCTATGCAGGTATGCTTGAGTACGATGGCGACTTGCACATCCCGACGCACTACCTGGTAAATCCGCCCGAGATCAAAAATACATTGTCCGAGCTGCTCGTAAGCGCAGGCCTGTCTCAGTACGCAGTATCCGAGACACAGAAGTACGGCCACGTTACTTACTTCTGGAACGGCAACCGAAGCTCGAAGTTCAGCGAGGAACTCGAGACCTTCAACGAGATCCCTTCCGATAAGGTTTCCTTCGATCAGCGCCCGTGGATGAAGTCCGCTGAAGTAGCTGACGACGTTATCAAGGCGATCGAGTCCGAGAAGTACGACTTCATCCGTTGCAACTTCCCGAACGGCGACATGGTCGGCCACACCGGAAACTTCGACGCGACCATCATGGGCGTTGAGTCCGTAGACCTGGCACTCGCGAGAATCATCAAAGTCTGTGACGAGTACAACGTAACCCTTCTGATCACCGCCGATCACGGTAACGCAGATGAGATGCTCGAGAAGAATAAGAAGGGCGAGCTGCAGGTACGTACCGCACACTCCCTGAACCCTGTTCCTTTCATCATCTACGATAAGAAGAACACATTTACCATCAAGGAAGGCAACTATGGTCTGGCCAATGTAGCGCCCACCGTTGCCACGATCCTTAACCTGAAGCCTTACGATTGCTGGGAGAAATCCATGATCTAAGGAGAACTAAAGGATCTGCATATAAAGCCCCGAAAAGCATGCAAAAGCGTGGTTTCGGGGCTTTTTGTATTACTTCCTTCTACGGCGTATTCTTGACAATATCTGACAGATAAGGTAGAATAGAATCACGTTTATTAGTGGGATATTTAGATAAATCAATGGCAGCGGAGGAGCGAAAATAATAGCTGCTTTGGAGGAGTATGAAAAAATGAAGATTCAGAAAAAGGTGTTGAAACCGGCTATATTCTTAGCCATGGCGATCCTAGTCCTATGTACGAGCGTATCTTCGGTCTACGCAGATTTCGGATTTAAGTCGAGACATGTGATCGAAATCGATAATGCGCCCGACGAGTATTATTATGCATACCTGGAACACGAAAGCCTCAAAAGTCTGCCGGAAGGCTGGGATTCGAAAATAGAAGATAGTAGTCTGCATTTGGACCACGTGGATGAACAGTCCGTAAAGGATTATCTTAAGGACTTTCAGAAAGGTATATGGTACAGTAATGAATACTGGTGTGAACATTCGAATACAGAGCATGAAATTACATATTTGTCCGGGAAATATTCCACGGATGAATTTCGCCTGATTTTCATTACCATGGATGGTAGTGTTCATATAAGTCCGGTCCTGGAGAGAAATCGATCTTATGTGTACGATTTCCAAACGGGGAAACTGAGGGATTACACAAAGCAATGGTTGTTCTCCTATGTTTTATTCAGCCTGCTGATAACGTTATTTCTTGAGTTTATCGTATTCGGTTTCTTCGGTTTTGCCACTTGCAAGAAGAACACGTCTGCATTTTTGTTTATCAATGTGGCGACGAATGTTCCATTTGTTATACTCATTTATTTGCTACCCTTGATACTGCCAAAATTTATGCCCATCGTTGCATTCATTGTCCTAGAGGTGATCATCGCTTTCGTTGAGGCGTATTTCTATTCCCGTGTATTGGTGGATAAAAGGAATGAGCATCGTCCGAAACGAGCCTTTATTTGTGGATTGGTCGCAAATATATTCAGCGCAATTTGTGGTGTTATTTTTTCGATCTGGTATATATTGCGTTATTTTTTGGGGTGAGCCTGAGTGTTGATGTAGATCACGGCGGAGGAGAATCAAAATGATAGATATGCTGAATTGGCTCGATGATGTGATGTATTATCCGATCCTGATCATCGTGATGGCGGTCGCCGGTTTGTTTTTTACGGTGCTGACGAAGGGAGTGCAGATCCGCCTGTTCCCGCATTCGGTGCATCTGCTCATGGAGCCGCCGGAAGATAAGAAGAACGTATCCTCGTTACAGGCGATGCTGGTTTCGACCGCATCGCGTGTCGGCACGGGCAATATCGTCGGCGTTTCGACGGCGATCTGCCTCGGCGGTCCGGGCGCCTGCTTCTGGATGTGGGTCATGTGCATCATCGGTGCATCCTCGGCCTTCATCGAGAGTACGCTCGCCCAGATCTACAAGCGCAGAAATGCGGACGGTGAGTCGTACGGCGGGCCTGCGTACTATATCGAGCGTGCTCTGCATGCGCCGTTTTTGGCGGGTGTGTTCTGTGTATTTCTGATCGCTACTTACGCAGTCGGTTTCAACCTGCTCTGCTCGTATAATCTGCAATCGACATTTGCCACCTATTCGTTTTATGATGAGACGATCACGCCGGCGATCATCGGCGCGATCCTGGCATTGCTCACCGGCTACTGCCTGCTCGGCGGCGGCAAACGCATCGTGAAGCTGACCAGTCTCATCGTACCGATCATGGGCATTTCCTACGTGCTCATTTCTCTGATCGTGATCTTCGTGAACATTCAAACCATTCCGGCCATGTTCGGCCAGATCTTCAGCGACGCCTTCGATTTCAAGGCGATCTTCGGCGGAGTGGCGGGTTCCTGTATGATCTACGGCATCAAGCGCGGCTTGTATTCGAACGAGGCCGGCGTAGGTTCGGCGCCGAACGCCTCCGCATCGGCAAAGGTATCACATCCTGCAAAACAGGGTCTGGTGCAGACATTGTCGGTCTACATCGACACTTTGCTTCTGTGTACGGCGACGGCACTTATGTGCCTGTCCACCGGCGTGGAGAGAAGCAAAAAAGTATCCGGAGCGCCATATGTACAGAACGCGATCTCCACAGTCTTTGGCAAGGTCGGTCCGACCTTTATCACGATCGCGATGATCCTGTTTGCGTTCACAACTTTGCTGGGTAACCTGTTCTATGTGGACAATGCACTCATTTTCCTGAACCATAAGAAGCAACCATCGAAAAAGTTCATGAGATATTTCCATATCGGCTGTGTTCTGGTCGTTTTTTTCGGTGCGCTGATCAAGATGGACGCTGCCTGGGCGGTGGCTGATATCACCATGGGAGGTATGACGCTGATCAACCTGCCGGCATGCTTGATGCTAGGAGGCGTGGCTACCCGCGCTCTTATAGACTATGAGAGCCAAAAGAAGAGAGGCAAGAAACCGGTATTTTACGGAAGAAATATTGGCCTCGATGAGGATGAACTCGACTACTGGAAGGAAGAAGATTAAAAAAATTTCAAAAAACCTCTTGACAATAGTTCGGAACCGAAGTATAATTAGTTCGGAACCGAAGTAAAAGACATAGTATTAGGAGGTAAGAATTATGGTAAGTAACAGAGATCTTTTCAGAAAAATGATGAGTTTACCCAAAGTGCTTAGTATGGCAAAGATGAAAGAAGCAGGACAGCCGCCGTTCCATCCCGGATTCGGGAAACCGGGGATGCCGCCGTTTGGCATGGGCGGAAAGCCTGGATTTGGAGGTTCCGGTATGCCGCAGCCCGGCATGGGTGGAAAGCCTGGTTTTGGAGGCCCCGGTATGCCGCAGTTCGGCATGGGCGGAAAGCCCGGATTTGCCGGCCCCGGTTGTGGGAGAGGCCCTGTGGGACCGATGGGAAGAGGCATGAGCCGTGAGCGCTTGCTGACGATTATCAGTGAGTATCCGGATGGCATTCGCCAGAAGGATCTGGCAGAAGCTGCCGGTATCAATGCATCTTCGGCATCGGAGGTAGTCAGCCGCCTGGAGGACGACGGATATCTGGTTCGCGTGATCGATGCGACCGATAAGCGCGCTACCTTGCTTAAGCTTACGGAGATGGGAGCTGCCCGTGCGGAAGAAATCCGCTCGGAGAGAGAATCCTTCCTGGATGATATCTTCAGCCGCCTGACCGAAGACGAGAAGCAGACCCTTTCCGACCTTCTGGATAAGCTGATCGGTAAAGAATAACATATCGCTCATATAGTGATAAACGAGAGGCCGTTGGAATCCAACGGCCTCTTTTTTGCTGCGCATTTTCCGTTTGAGGTAGACGGTAGCCCTCAAGTATGATAAAATAAACTTGGAATTTGATCAGGGGCGGGAATACACCTGAGTAACAACAGGACATTGTAGGAGAAGGGATAATGAAACAACGATTCAAAGTACTATTATCAGTTATGTGGTTAGTCGTAGCGATTCTGGCTATGACAGGGTGCGGTAAGGGAAAAAACAGCGAAACACAGGCGATACCCGAAACGGCTGAGGAGAGTCTGGAGCCGTGGACCGTGGCGGAACCGACCGAAGAGGTGACGACGGTAGCGCCGACGACCATTGCGGAAATGACCGTCGAGCCCACGACAGCGCTTCCGAAGATGGACATACCGGAATACCGCTTTGCGATGATCGATCATACGAAGATCGACGACCGCTATTATTCGACCTATTATCTGGAGATGGATAAGCCTGGTTATTATCTCTCTGATTCGACCGGTAAATCCAAGTATTATGACAAGGAAAGTGGGAATAAGTTTGCGAACCCTGTGAAGGTCTTTCAGTGGGTTGAGGATGCCGAGGGAGGGATGGTGTCGTATAAGTATTCCCTCGTCTTTATGTCGAAAGAGGAAGCTAAGGTCCCTCTTCAGAATCTGACATTTGAGATCCCGGTCCGTTACCAATACGAGAACCGGGAAACGGCCTACGTCGATACAGTGCCTTTTACGGTAAATGCACAGATCTCGGATATTCCGATCAACAACCTGGCGCCGAACAGCCCGGTATGCTTGAACGGGCATTATATGGGAATCGAAAGTAAGAAGACGGGATTGTCTCGCGGAACCACGGGTTCGGATAAAAACCGCGAGTACAGCGTGATGGAGTTTTCCTTCATCCGGCTTTCGTTTGAGGATATCAATGTGAAGGATATGCAGGGTCATCTGGGGATCGCTCATTATGACGAAGAGACAAAACAATTTAGTGCCTATACGGCGCCGGAGGGTTTCTCACCGCATCTCACCTTTGGTCAGGCGACCGAAGGAAACCTTCGATATCTGAAGATCGGTATCGGCCTGTCCTATCTGAAGGGCTATTTGGCCATGAATCCCTTAGATATCCAGAAGGAGATCTCGGAGAATATGGTTCTGGTCTTTATAGAGAATGACCAGATCGTATATTACGCATATTTTGAATAATACATAAAAAGAAAAGAGGTTTGGGACATGAATGTAAATGAGACAATGCAGGAGCAGGTCGTAAGAATGCCGATGATCGGTGATGCGGCACCGTATTTCCGCAGCATGACGACGAAAGGAAAGGTGAATTTCCCGGGGGATTACCGCGGAAAATGGGTGGTTTTCTTTTCGCATCCGGCGGATTTTACACCCGTTTGCACAACGGAGTTTATCGCGCTCGCGAAGCGTTATGAGGAGTTTAAGGCGTTGAACGTCGAGCTTCTGGGCCTGTCCATCGACTCGCTGCATTCGCACCTGGCATGGGCGAAGAGCATCGAGAATATCAACTGGAAGGGACAGGGCTGCGTGAAACTGCCGTTCCCCATCGTGGCGGATATCAGCATGAATGTGGCTCGTTCCTACGGAATGCTGCAGACCGTTGCGAAGACGCAGACTATCCGCGCCGTGTTCATCATTGACCCGGAAGGTATCATTCGTGCGATCCTGTACTATCCGATGTCGACGGGACGTAACATCGACGAGATCAAACGTGTCATCCAGTCCCTGCAGAAGCATGATGCGGAAAATGTTTCTACGCCGGCCGACTGGCAGCCGGGCGACGACGTCGTTATGGGCGCGCCGCTGACACTTGAAGAGGCGCAGCAGCGCATCGCCGGCGGCGACGAGCGTCTCATTCCTTATGACTGGTATTTGACTGCTGTGAAGGATCAGTAATCGATTTCAGTTGTGGTTGTTAAGATAGTATTTCATGCATCGGAGGTATAGATCATGGAAAAGATAAAACAACAGAAACGGTTGATCATGGTCATCATTTCGGCGATCATTCTGGGCATCATTGTCCTGGTCAATGTTGCAAGTGAGACCTGGGGAGAGAAGGAGTGGGAGTCCGTAAAGGATATCTTCGTGCGCCTCGTGAAGACCATTGCCTTTGCTATAGGCTGCGTTATGGTGGAAAACCTGATCCTGTTTATTATGGGAGCGTTTCATCCGAAGAACCATCGGGCTCAGACACTGATGTCGCTGTTCGGAAGTCTGCTGAAGTATGTGATGGCCATCGTGATCATTTGCGGCGCTCTGCTGTTCTTCGGTGTCAATGTGACCGGCGTTATCGCAACGGTCGGCGTTGTCGCCTTGGTCATAGGTTTCTCGGCAGAAAGTCTGATCGAAGATATGATCACCGGCCTCTTTATGATGCTGGAGAACCAGTACAATGTCGGTGATATTCTGGAGGTCGGCGGCTTCCGCGGAACCGTTACCTCGATCGGAATTCGCACGACTTGCATTACGGATCCGGGCGGGAACATCAAGATCATCAACAACTCGCAGATGAAGAACATCCTGAACCGTTCGGACCGTGTGTCCCGCGCGTTCTGTGAGATCGCGATCCCGTACCAGACCGATCTGGAGAAACTGGAGAGTCAGATCCCCGCGATGTGTGAGGAGATCTACAATAATCATACCGACAAAATGAAGGCGATCCCGGTCTATCTGGGTGTTTCGGCATTGGCCGACAGCGCGATCGTGCTGAAGTTTATTTGTGATGTGCAAGAGGCGGACATTTACGCGGTCTGCCGTATCCTGAATCATGATATCCTCCTGGGCTTTCGTAAACTCGGTGTCGAGTGTCCGTTCCCGCAGTTGGATGTACACTCATCATGATGTGCGGCAGGTGAAACGATCCATTTGGTTTCGCAGCTGCAGGTCCTGAAACAGGGACTGCAGCGGAGGTGAAGTCATGAAAAGAGAAAGCTGGAAACGGCGCGAGAGTGCGCCGGATGAGTATCGTACATGGCTGCCGCCGGAATATACGCTCGGAGCAGGAGCGCCGGAAAGAGAGATATTGACCCCGCTTCCGAAGGAGGAACTGAAACTTCCGAACCCGGATGTCCGGAGAGACGAGTTTAATTTCGAGCAGGAGAACCGGAACGGGGAGCCGTCAGGCGATACATATGAAATAGCAAAAGCAAAGAAAAAACATAAACGAATGCGTCGCGCGTTCTACAGCGCCTGTGCCGCGCTCTTTGTGAGCCTGGGCCTGCTGAGCAACGATTCGGCGCTGTTCGGCTATCTGAACCCGGACAGCGACATAGTGTGGGACGAACCGGATGAGCCCGAGATGCCTGTAAACTCGGGATTGTTACCGACATTACCGGCAGAGGAAGACATGGGGCCGGAAGACGATACGGAAGCGGCGACTGCCGCGACAGAGGCATCTCCGCAGAGAAAGTTCATCTACCATCCGAATTACGGTCGGTACGATGCGGTCGGTATGCGCTCGGTATACGACGGGGCCATCGACTTTGAGGGTGAATACTTCGGAGAGCGCAGGCTGAGCTTTATGCCGTACGATGACGGCGGTTTCAGCGGAGAGTCGCTTCCGGAAGCATCGCAGCAGGAAGGCTTCGTTAATATCGGTTACATTTTGATCTGTGACCGGGATTCTTACGGAGGCAGGCCGACATCCACGTGGATGCTTCAGGGCAACTATCTGTCACGGGATGATGTGAATCACGTGAAGTTTTCCCAGAGGGACGATATCGAGATCCGGATGGTCCGTTACGATCCGAACCATCAGAATATGCAGATGGTCCTGGGCATGCATGCCAACGGCGGAAACTTTGACTCGGATGAATATCCGCTGTTTTCGATCGATTCGCCGGAGTACTGTGAGTTCTGGACGTGCACGCCTTTGTATTCCGAGGGTTATACGTATCTGGACGCCTACCCCGTTCCGAAGCGGGAGGGCTATACATTTACCGGGTGGTATTCGAGTGAGAAAGCCGCGGCGTTGGATCCGTTTGATGAGGCTGCTGAAAAAGCGCGGATCTGCGTGCTCGAAGCATTTGACTTTTTTGAAAAGGATCCGTCCGGCGGCGACAGCGAAGGTGTGGACTGGAATTCACCGGTGACGTATCACGTTTACGCCGGCTGGCAGAAGGACTGATCTGTGCGGGGAGTTCCCGGACGCAGGAACGAAAATAGGGGGTTACATATGAATGAGATCACACAGGCGCGGCTTACGCGTCTGAAGGAGATATTGAAAGAGCAGGGACGCGTAGCGGTCTGCTATTCGGGTGGTGTGGACAGCACCTTTTTGCTGAAGGTGGCCCACGATTTGCTGGGAGAGGATTGCATCGCCGTCACGGCGATGTCGAGTACATTTTCCGCTAGGGAGAGAAGGCGCGCGGCGGCCATTTGCGAGGCGGAGCAGATCCGGCAGATCTTCGTGGATACGCAGGAACTTACGATTCCGGAGTTTTACGAGAACCCGCCGGACCGCTGCTATCATTGCAAGAAGATGCTGATGGGAGCACTGACACGCGCTGCCGCGGCGGAAGGATTTCCCGTGCTGGCCGAGGGCACGAACGCCGACGATCTGTCGGACTACCGGCCGGGATTTCGGGCGCTTCAGGAAATGCGACCGCGTATCCTAAGCCCGCTTTTGGAAGCGGGACTTACGAAGGCAGAGATCCGGGAGGCGTCCCGGAAACTGGGCCTTACGACGGCGGATCTGCCGTCCTTTGCCTGCCTGGCGACACGGTTTGCCTATGGTGAGAGGATCACTGCAGAGGGCTTAAAACGCGTGGAAGCGGCAGAGGAAGTACTGGCGCAGGCCGGGTTTACACAGTTTCGCGTGCGGGTGCATCAAAACCTCGCGCGCATCGAAGTGGCTCCCGGGCAGATGGATGCATTTGCCGAGGAAGCATTCAGAGAAGATATTTATTCGAAGCTAAAAGCACTCGGTTATGCTTATGTCACGCTGGACCTTAGGGGCTACCGCACGGGTAGCATGAATGAGGTCCTTGCGGATGCAGCTTCGATAAATAATAAAAAACTTTAGGAGGGTTTCATTATGGCATGTTTTGTAGTACCTGCAGGAGAGGCGGTCGTTACGAAGATCGTCGAAAAGACCACCGGTAAGAGTGTGGATAAGGACGAGGTAAAAAGCCCGTTCATCCGCCATCTGAACTGGTTGAGCAACCTGCTCATCGGAGGCAGCGTTCTGCTGGCGTTCGAGCACGTTTGGCATGGAGAGGTCACCCCGTGGTTCCCGTTCCTGACGGCGATGGAGAGTCCCGAGGACACTTCGGAGATGTTGCATGAGATGGGCACGGTCGGCGTTGCGATGGCTGCACTGATCACGGTCGTTTGGATCGCGATGGTTTTGGTTGCGTCGCATCTGGAGAAGACGACGCCCGAAATGCAGAAGAATTAGGAGGATCGGAACTATGACGCTACTGATCACGGTTTTGGCAGCAGTATTTTCGACCTTGATCTGGTATTCTTCCGCGAAGGCGCGTGACCTGAAGGTCGGCGTTTTGTGCTGGATGTTCTGGGGCGCGTCCCTGATGTGGCTGGTCGACGCGATCTTCGAATATGTTGAGGACGGCGCGAACTATTTCACGCCTGCAGTCAACGATATGATCAATGATACATTTTTAGGTTTTTCTGTTATAGCGCTTGCATGTGTGATCTGGATCGTATACCTTTTGGTGAAGGATCCGGCCGGCGTAGTCCGCGAGAAGCTTGCTAAGAAGTAAGCTGCGCCGGGAATGGTGAGACGTATGAAGGATGAGTGTAAGAAGAAAACTGAGCCGGCGTATGCGGTTGCGGACCCCGACCGGCTCAGGCGCTGCGGCGCCGGCGAGGTGATCTACGGCGCAGGAAAAACGGCGGAGCAGATCTGCGGTATTCTTCGCATGCTTCGCGAAAACGGACAGGAAAACATTTTGGTGAGCCGACTGGATGCGCAGAAGGAGGCAGAGGTAAAAAGCCTGCTATCGGCGTCGGAGGCGGCTTCTTGGACCTATTATGCGGTGCCGAAGGCGGCGGTCTTCGGCGGTATGCTTCCGGCCTCGGGGCATGGGACCATCGCGGTGGTGACCGCGGGGACCAGCGACATCCCGGTCGCAGAAGAAGCGGCCGTTACAGCCGAATTTCTGGGCAATGCGGTCCAGCGCATCTACGATGTCGGCGTGGCCGGTTTGGACCGCCTGCTGGCTCGTAAAGCGGATATCCAGGCAGCGAGCGTGATCATCGTGATCGCGGGCATGGAAGGAGCATTGGCCAGCGTGGTCGGAGGCCTGGTTTCAGCACCGGTCATCGCGGTACCGACGAGCGTCGGCTACGGCGCGAATTTCGAAGGATTGTCCGCGCTTTTAGCGATGCTGAATTCGTGCGCGAGCGGGGTGTCGGTGGTGAATATCGACAACGGTTTCGGCGCCGGCTATCAGGCGAGCGCGATCAATCATGTGGGGGTTTGAATGAAGACATTACTACTGGATCTGGGAATGGGAGCTGCGGGCGATATGTTGACCGCGGCGCTTCTGGAACTGTTCCCGGAAGATAAAAGAGAAGAAGTTCTCGCCGAACTGAACGCGATCGGAGTGCCGGGCGTTACGGTAAGTACGGAGCGGGTGACCCGCTGCGGTATTGCCGGAACGTATGTTTCGGTGCGCGTAAATGGCGAGGAAGAAGAGAGCGTGGATGCGCACGGTCATGAACACGGACACACGCACGAGTTTTATGACGAGATCCACCATGAACATCATCATGAGCATGACCATGAACATGAGCATGAGCATGAACACGACCATGAGCATGACCACGAGTACCACCATGAACACGACCATGAGCATGACCACGAGCATCATCATGAACATCACCACGATCATGAGCACGGACACCATCATCACCATGTGCATGTGTCCATGGAGCAGATCCGAGGCGTCGTGGCGGGGCTGAACCTGCCGCAGGCGGTGAAGGCGGATGTGATCGCTGTGTATGAGGAGATCGCGAAGGCGGAGAGTCGCGCCCATGGCGTAGAGGTGACACAGGTGCATTTCCATGAGGTCGGCATGATGGATGCGATCGCGGATATTGCAGCGGTCTGCCTGCTGATGCATAAACTGAAGCCGGAGCAGATAGTAGCAACGCCTGTACATGTCGGCAGCGGCCACGTACATTGCGCACACGGCATCATGCCGGTGCCTGCGCCCGCTACAGCCTATCTGTTAGAAGGAATCCCGTATTATTCGGGCCATGTGAGAGGCGAACTGTGTACGCCGACCGGTGCGGCACTGCTACGACATTTTGTGGATACATTCACGCCGAATCATATTATGATCGTCCCCGAGTCGATCGGCTACGGATGTGGAAAGAAGGATTTCCCGGACGCGGCGAACTGCGTACGTGTCACCCTGGGTGAGAGCGTTTCAGAGACTTCCAGGGTTGCCTCTGACGTTCCGGGCGCGCAGGTCATTGACCTGTCCTGCAATGTGGACGACATGACCGGCGAGGAGATGGGATTTGCCATCGAGGAGTTGCTGAAGCAGGGCGCGCGAGAAGCATTTGCCACACCTGTGATCATGAAGAAGGGACGCCCGGGGCTTTTGCTTACGGTCATCTGCGACCCGCAGAAGAAGGACTTCATGGTCGAACAGATATTCAAGAACACGACGACCATCGGGATCCGCGAGACGAACTTCAGCCGCTATATGCTGGAGCGACGGATCGAGAGACGGCAGACGCCGCTGGGCGAGGTCCGTTATAAGGTATCCGAGGGCTTCGGGGTGAAGAGAGAGAAGCCGGAGTATGAAGATCTGGCGGAGATCGCGAGACAGAACGGACTGAGCCTGGAGCAGGTGAAGGAGCGCATCAAACAGTAAGGATGCCCGCCACTGACGGACATTGGTATTCTAAAACAAATAATGACGGGGGCATGCGAGAAAAAGCACATGCCCCTATCATTTTGTCTGTTTCTTGTAGGAATCCTACAAAAAACATGGAAAAATCGATTTACAATTTTGTGGAAAAGTAGTATACTCAAAGTATGATAAATTTTTAACACAGTGCCCGTGTCTTAGACCTGTGGAGTAAAGGAGTTTCAAAATGAGTAACGTATTTGATCTGAAAGGAAATGTAGCGATCGTGACCGGTGCATCGACCGGTCTGGGCGTTCAGATGGCCTATGCATTGGCCCGTCAGGGAGCCACCGTGGTCTGCGTGGCGCGTCGCCAGAACCTGATCGACGAAGTGGCAGCTGCCATTACAAAAGAGACCGGAGCCGAGACACTCGCGCTTCGCTGCGATATCACCGATACACAGAATGTAGAGCAGGTCGTTGACGCCGTTCTGGCGAAGTTCGGCCGGATCGACATCCTGGTCAATAACGCCGGTACCGGCGCTGTAGCGCCCGCCGAGGACATCACCGACGAGCAATTCCAAAACGAGTTTGACATCGACCTGTTTGGTTCCTTTAAAATGGCGCGTGCCATCGCGAAGAAAGCCATGATCCCGGCGAAGTATGGCCGCGTGATCAACATTTCCTCCATGTATGGCATGGTGGGAAACAAAATCGCGCCCTGCTCCCCGTATCATGCCGCAAAGGGAGGCCTCGTAAACCTGACCCGCGCCCTGGCAGCCGAGTGGGGTAAATATGGCATCACCGTAAACTGCATCTGTCCCGGCTATTTCTACACGCCTCTGACTGTAGATACGCTGAACAGCGATTTCTTCCAGGCGAACGCGAAGTCGTTCATCCCGCTCGAGCGCTACGGCAACGAAGGCGAACTCGATACGGCGACCGTATTCCTGGCGGCGCCCGGATCCACCTACGTGACCGGCGTTATATTGCCCGTTGACGGTGGATATACTTCGATGTAAAATGTAAACAGCAGAATTACGGCCGGCGGCGCAGAAAACTGCGCCGTCGGTTTTCGTATAGGAACAGAGAAAAATCCGGAGGTGCGTATGATCAAAGAAATTCGGATCAAGGAAATCGAACAGTTAATGCCTTTGTTTTCGGAGCAGGATTATCGTCCCGATCTGAAACGAAATCGCAGCCGTTTTTTGTACCGCGGCGTGAGTGACGCTTCGTTTGAGATGACGACCAGCCTGCATCGAAATTGTAAGCATTTGGAGAGGACGCTGGAGCAGGCGATCCTGGAGAATTTCGCGAAATACGCGGTCGGTACGGATCCGACGGTCGCGAATTCGGTTTGGCGGCAGATGATCATGGGGCAGCACTACGGCTTGCCGACCCGCCTCCTGGACTGGTCGCATTCGCCGCTGATGGGGCTGCATTTCGCGACCTGCGAACCGAACCTTCCGGATATGGAGGCGCATGACTGCGCGGTGTGGCGCATCGATATGACGGAGCAGCAGGCCCTGCTTCCCGAAGCATACCAGAAGATCGTAAACGAGAAGAAGACGACATACTTTACGGTAGAGATGCTGATGGAGATCACGCAGAACTCATTGGCCAAATATGATGCGGCCATGAAGGACAGCGCGATGGTCATCGTCGAGCCGCCGTCCATGGATGAGCGTATCGTCAACCAGTATTCGTTTTTCTCCATCATTCCGATGGATATGCAGGACATCGAGAAGTTCCTGAACGAACACACCGAGAATACCGTGAAATATATCATCGATAAATCTTTGCGCTGGCGTGTGCGCGATATGCTGGACCAGATGAATGTCAGCGAGCGTATCGCTTATCCGGGGCTCGAGGGACTCTCGGACTGGATCGCCAGACACTATTATGTACGATAAAACGCACGCAGAGCGAAAAAACTGAAAAAAATGGTACAGATGGGTGATGGTATAAACCGTTTGCTGCGGGTATAATGGAAGCAAATCTAAAGAAAAGAGGGCATGTATGGAAACGAAAACGACTTCGATCAAAAAACTAATCGGTATCCTTTTAGCATTTGTTTTGACAGCAGGCGCGATCCTGGCGACCGCTATTTTCGTAAGCGCTGCGCCGGGAAACCAGATCACATCGATCAAACTGGCGCTTCATTATCCGAAACTGGGATCAATTTATATGCCGCAGGGTGTGGTTCGTGCCAGTTTAGCCTCTTTGGAGGAAGGACATTATACGATCGATAAGGCATTCTGGTATAATGGTGGTACACCCGAAACCAATCCGGGCTGCGGTCTGGTTCCCGATTCGTTTGATAACGGAAAGCCATATTTCGTTGAGTTTGAACTGAAAGCGGATGAGGGCTATGTATTTACCACCGGGATGACGATCAAGATCGACGGAGCTACCGTTCGGAGTTATGCGATCCAGGAAAGCGGAACGAGACTTCGTGTGGTGACCGATGACATCACAGCTACGCAAAGCTTTGAGTATAAAGGCTCCGATGCGTTTCCTGTAAATATCGTAATATCCACGTGGGATAAAAACGGTCATGCTCTGTCTGAGCGTGGCGGTACCGTGGAAGCGGATAAGACGGTGGTCAAAAGAGGCGAGAGTATCTCGCTTACGGTGACTCCGTACTATGGGTTCGGATATTACGAGATCGATTTCGGAGGAGGAGCTACGCCCGGCTTTAAAACGGGACTGGAAACTTCGGCTACGCTTCCGAATGATTTCGGTGTCAATGATTCGTGCGCGGATTTCCAGATCGATGTGGTTTTTCAGGAGATCGAAATGGAAGATCTGACTGTAACCGAATCATTTAATTGGACAGATAAGTTTTGGACGCTTAAATGGAATGCGATCGCCGGAGCGGATCGGTACGAGATTTATGAAAAGTCGTATGTAACTTCAGAGGATTCATGTATTGCTGTTGTAGACTGGACCGGCGCAACGGAGTATAGTTTTGCGTATCCGCCGGAATTTCTGCAGGGCTCGGCTTTATATGAGATCTATGTGGTCGCAGTTCAGGATGCTGCATTTTCCCAGGTAGAAGAACTGGCTTTCTCGAACCATGTTTACCTGTACAAACAGTCGCGTTTACGGTATGATCTGAACGGTGGCGGATCAGGAGCACCGGAGGCCGTTACAGGAAGGGAAGGCTTTACTGTCACTGTCTCTTCCACTAAACCGGTTCGCAATGGATATAAGTTTTTAGGATGGTCGTTCAATGCTTCTGCTACATCCCCCACATACTATGGCGGTGAAACATTGCCTCTGTCCGGGGACGCGGTTCTGTATGCGGTATGGGAGAGTAACGGCCCCGTGATCACGAAACAGCCGGCGAACACAAGCGCGACGGTCGGATCCGTAGCGACCTTCACGATCGCGGCGACCGGTAAGGGCACATTGAAATATCAGTGGCAGTCCCGAAAGAATGCTTCGAGTGCATGGTCGAACTCCGGCCAGCCGGGAGCGAAGACGGCGACACTTAAGGTAACTGCGATCGCAGGCCTTCATGGATGGCAGTTCCGCTGCATCGTAACGGATGGTAACGGCAATCCTACCGAGTCCAAACCAGCGACATTGACTGTAAAACCGGCAATCACGACACAGCCGAAGAATACGACGGCAACCGTCGGATCTCAAGCGATCTTCACGGTGGCGGCAAATGGTAAGGCGACCCTGAAGTATCAGTGGCAGTCCCGAAAGAATGCTTCGAGCGCATGGTCGAACTCCGGCCAGCCGGGAGCGAAGACGGCGACGTTGAAAGTAGACACGATCGCAGGTCTCCACGGATGGCAGTTCCGTTGTATCGTAACGGACGGCAACGGTCAGAAGACCGAGTCGAAAGAAGCGACATTGACTGTAAAACCGGCGATCACGACACAGCCGAAGAACACGACCGCAACGGTTGTTCCAAAGCGATCTTCACGGTGGCGGCAAATGGTAAGGCGACCTTGAAGTACCAGTGGCAGTCCCGAAAGAACGCTTCGAGTGCATGGTCGAATTCCGGCCAGCCGGGCGCGAAGACGGCGACCTTGGAGGTAGACACGATCGCAGGTCTTCACGGATGGCAGTTCCGTTGTATCGTAACGGACGGAAATGGTCAGAAGACCGAGTCGAAAGAAGCAACATTGACCGTAAAACCGGCGATCACGACGCAGCCGAAGAATACGACTGCAAAGGCTGGAATCACGGCGACATTTACGGTGGCGGCAAATGGTAAAGCGAACCTTTCCTACCAGTGGCAGTCTCGGAAGAATGCTTCGAGTGCATGGTCGAATTCCGGCCAGACGGGAGCGAAGACTGCGACCTTGCAGGTAGATGTGATCGCAGGCCTCAATGGATGGCAGTTCCGCTGCATCGTAACCGATGGAAACGGACAGAAGAACGAGTCAAATGCAGCAACATTGACCGTAAAATAAATGGGACGATAAATGTCCGCAATGTGAACACCCGCGATGAATACGAGTTCATCGCGGGTGTTTTTGTGCGTCCAAACCTGCCTTTTTCATATGGACAAACAACCCCTCATATGCTACTATATGGATGGATACGTACAGCCGAAAATAGCGATGGCTATGTAAATAAACGGACTGCGAAAGGCGGGATAGAAAAAACATGAAAGTAGTATTGGAGCACTTGACGAAGAGATTTCCCAATCGAAACAAAAAGATCCACACGGAAGTGGTCGCGGTCAGCGACTTTAACGTGGAGATCCCGGACGGTCTGCTGGTAGGACTTCTGGGTCCGTCCGGCTGCGGAAAGAGCACCGCGCTCAACCTGATCTGCGGCTTGGAGACGCCGACGGAAGGTAAGATCTTTTTTGATTCGGACGATGTGACCGACCTGCCGCCGGAGAAGCGTGGCGTGGGCATGGTTTTCCAGAACTATGCGCTCTACCCGCATCTGACGGTTCGAAAGAATATCATGTTCCCGCTGCAGAATTTCAAGGGCGAGGATAAGTTGACGAAAGAGCAGATGAACGAGCGTGTGATGCAGGCGGCGAAACTCGTGCAGATCGAGGAACTCATGGACCGTAAGCCTTCGGAGATGTCCGGCGGTCAGCAGCAGCGTGTTGCGATCGCGCGTGCGCTCGTGAAGATGCCGCGTCTGCTCCTGCTGGATGAGCCGCTGTCGAACCTCGATGCGCGCCTGCGTCTGCAGACACGTGAGGAGATCCGCCGCATCCAGACCGAGACGCACATCACGACGGTCTTCGTAACACATGACCAGGAGGAGGCCATGAGCATCTCCGACTTCATCATCGTTATGAAGGACGGCGTGTTGCATCAGATGGGTAAGCCGCAGGATGTTTATGATCGTCCGGCAAATCTGTTCGTGGCGAAATTCCTCGGAACGCCGCCGATCAATGTTTTCGCGGGTGAAGTGAAGAAGGGCGATGTCTACATTGGCGCTGATTGCATTTACCGCGGAACGAAGCTCGAGGACCGCGAGGTCTGGGTCGGGATACGTCCCGAAGGGTTCATCCTGAAGAAGGACGGAGCGCTGACCTGCGACCTGAAGGCGGTCGAAGTCATGGGCCGCGATACCAGCATCGTCTGCGAAAACGAAGCACTCACCGGCCAGCCGACCGTGCGCGCCATCATCCCGGCGGAGACCCCGATCGAGACGAAGGGCGGTAATGTCCGCTTCGATATCAAGCCGGCGAAACTCTATCTTTTTGACAAACAAACCGAAGAGGTTTTGGAGGGGATCCAGTGAAAAAACGTTTGAAAGAGACGGGACGCGGCTGGCTCTACCTGCTGCCGGCCCTGCTGTTTTTGGGGATCTTCATGGTATATCCCCTGATCGACGTTCTGGTCTATTCCTTCGAGGAGAGTTATAATTTCGCCTCCCAGTCCTATACCGGCGTCGGTCTCTATAACTACAAGTACGTGCTTCGCGACCCGTATTTCATCCAGGCGCTGAAGAACACGTTCATCATCGTTATCATCACGGTGCCGGTGTCCACGACACTGTCGCTTCTGGTGGCGTATCTGTTATCGCGGATCACGAAACTGAAGGAACTGTTCCAGACGGTATCCTTCCTGCCGTACGTTACGAATACATTGGCGGTCGGACTCGTCTTCATGATCCTCTTTAAGAAGACCCCGTACTCCGATGGTATGATCAACATCCTGATCCATTTCTTCGGCGGCGAGAGCGTGGACTTCATCGACGGACCCTACTGGGCAAAGATGATGGTCATGTGCATCTACACCGTCTGGGTCGTTATGCCCTTTAAGATCCTCATCCTGACCAGCGCTCTGGCCTCGGTCAATGAGACCTATTATAAGGCAGCGCGTGTCGACGGAACCTCGAGTTCCCGCATCTTCACGCGGATCACATTGCCCATGATATCCCCGATGATCTTTTATCTGGTCATCACGGGCTTCATCGGCGCGTTCAAGGCCTACTCGGATGAGGTCGCACTGTTCGGTACCGACCTGAATAAGGCAGGCATGAACACCATCGTCGGCTATGTTTATGATATGCTCTACGGCGACAGCGGCGGTTATCCGTCGTACGCGGCGGCCGCAGCGCTCATCCTGTTCATGATCGTCTTTACGATCACGTTATTCAACCTGTTGATCAGCAACAAAAAGGTTTCGATCGGAGGTGGTAACTGATGGCAAATGAAGCGAAGAAGAAGGGTACCGGCCGCGGACGCGACCGTGCGAAATCGATCGTTACCTATGTGCTTTTGTCAATCTGGGCGCTGATCGTACTGTTCCCGTTCTACTGGATGGTGCTTACATCGTTCAAATCCTACGGAAGTTACAACTCTGAGTATGTTCCTCGTTTTGTGGTGACGGATCCGACGGTCCAGAACTACAAGAGCGCATTTACCGAGGTGCCGCTGGCGCGGTACTTCACGAACACCTTCCTGTTCACGATCATCACGACGGCGCTGATGCTCGTTGTGATCATCTTGGCGGCCTATGCGTTCGCGCGGCTGAAATTCCGCGGGAAGAATGCGGTGTTCGCTTTGTTCCTGTCCTTGATGATGATCCCGAACGAACTGGTGGTCATCACGAACTACGTTACGATCACGAACTGGGATATGAGAAATACCTTCCTGGGCCTGATCCTGCCGTCCGTGACCTCGGTATTCTACATCTACCTGCTGAAGGAGAATTTCGAGCAGATCCCCGAGGAACTGTATAAGGCGGCAAAGGTCGACGGAACGTCGGATCTGAAGTACCTTTTGAAGGTCATGATCCCGATCTCGCAGCCGACCATCATCACCATCACGATCCTGAAGGTCATCGAGTGCTGGAACAGTTACGTATGGCCGCGCCTGATCACGGACGACCGTAACCACTATCTGGTTTCGAACGGCATCCAGGAGATCCGTGAGAGCGGTTTCGGCCGCGACAACGTGCCCGCCATGATGGCGGCGGTTGTGGTCATTTCCCTGCCCCTCATCATCCTGTTTTTGATCTTCCGTAAGAAGATCATGGCGGGCGTTTCGAGAGGAGGTCTGAAGGGATGAAAAAAAGCAAGATCATTCATTTGGTCACATTGGCCGCAGCGTTTCTTCTGCTGTGCGTGATCCTCGTCCTTACCGGCTGCCATGGCGCGAAAAAACGTCTGGCGTTTAATGTGCCGGAAGATTTCCTCGACGATAAAACGTACGAGATCACGTTCTGGGCGAAGAACGACACCAACAAGACCCAGCTGGACATCTACAAAAAGGCGATCGAGGATTTTGAGTCGTACTATCCGAACATCAAGGTCATCTTGAAGCATTATACCGATTACCGAAATATTTACAACGATGTCATCACGAATATCGCGACGAATACGACGCCGAACGTGTGCATCAGTTATCCCGACCACATCGCGACCTATATGACCGGTGAAAATGTCGTCTTGCCGCTGGATGCGCTCATCGACGACACCGACTACGGTCTCGGCGGAGCGAAGGTGAAGTTCGACTCCGTGAAGAAGGACGAGGTCATCGCGAAGTTCCTCGAAGAAGGTAAGATCGGCGGCGTGCAGTACGCCCTGCCGTACATGCGTTCGACAGAGGCCTGCTATGTCAATGTCGACATGGTGAAAAAACTCGGTTACGAGCTTCCGGAGACACTGACCTGGGACTTCATCTGGGAGGTCAGCGAGGCCGCGATGGAAAAAGACGCCGACGGCTATTTCAAGGTAAACGGCCAGAAAGTCCTGATCCCGTTCATCTACAAGTCCACGGATAACATGATGATCCAGGTACTGAAGCAATTAGATGCGGGATACTCCACTCCGGAGGGCGATATTCTGTTATTTAACGATCAGACGAAGGAATTTCTGTACGAGGTGTCAAAACACGCGAAAACGCGCTCATTTTCCACGTTCGCTATTTCCAGCTACCCCGGTAACTACCTGAATAAAGGCCAATGCACATTCGCAGTGGACTCCACCGCGGGCGCGACCTGGATGGGTTCGGACGCGCCTCTACAGGACATCCACGAAAGCAAGAAGGTGAAGTTCACCACCGAGGTCTATCCGGTGCCGCAGTTCGACCCGGAGAACCCGAAGATGATCTCACAGGGACCGTCGGTCTGCATCTTCAACAAAGAGGATCCGGGGGAAGTCCTGGCCTCCTGGCTGTTCGCGCAGTTTCTGCTGACGAACGATGTGCAGATCTCATATTCGCAGACAGAGGGCTACATCCCTGTCACGAGTAAGGCGCACGATACCGCAGAGTATCAGGATTATTTAAGCCGCGCAGGTGAGGACACCCTGCACTATGATGTGAAGATCAAAGCAGCGAAACTGCTTCTTAACAATATCGATCATACATTTGTGACACCGGTGTTCAACGGTTCGGCTTCGTTGCGTGATGCCGCCGGCAACCTGATCGAAGAGGTGACGAAATCGACACGACGAAAAGCGACGATCGACGATGCCTACATGGAGAAACTGTATAAGGATACGGCCGCACTGTATCGTCTGGATCAGTTGCGTCCCGCAGGACCTTCGAATAACGAAGGGGAAGAGGGAGCCGACACGAAGGACGGCTTAGGACCGCTTCCGGGCGCGGCGAAAACCTTGATCGTCGTACTGATCACTTCCTGGATACTTATGGGTGCGTTTGTGATCTTTAAAAAGGTGAAGAAAGCCGGAAAATGATCCGGGCAGGTGACGGAATGTGCTTTTATCGGCATGCATTTCCCGCTTGCGCATCTCAGACAAATCGTATATAATAAAAGGTGGAGCACAAATCGTGCACCGATACTTTGCGCGGCGGAGCATATTTCCGCCGGGATTAAAGGAGACAGCATTATGAAAAAATCGAAATTGGTTTTGCTGGCACTCGGCCTTTCATTGAGCGTATCCGCGTGCGGCAAGAAGGATTCTACTGAGACCACTGCAGCTGCAGCTACGACCGAAGTTGCCGCTACCACAACCGCAGAGGCTACGACCGCTGCACCTGCAACGACCGCTGCACCTGCTACTACGGCAGAGGCTACGACTGAGGCGCCTACAACACAGGAACCTACGACCGAAGAGGCCACAACTGAGGCACCGGTAAAGGTTATGTCCTACGACGAGTACATCGCAGCAGAAGTTGACGATCCGGTAGTGATCGAGGCTTACGTTCAGGCAAAGCAGTCCTGGTGGGATAACAAAGCCACCGTTTATACACAGGATGAGGACGGTGCTTACTTCCTGTACAACATGACTTGCTCCGAGGAAGATTATGCGAAACTGACCGAAGGTACGAAGATCCGCGTTACCGGTTTTCGTGCAGAGTGGTCCGGTGAGATCGAAGTCGCTCAGGGCGCTACCTTCGAGATCATCGATGGCAAATTCATCGCTGAGGCAAAGGATGTTACCGATAAGCTGGGAACCGACGATCTGATCAAGTTCCAGAACCAGAAGGTTGCATTTAAGAACATGACCGTTGAAAAGGCAAACGACGACGGCGCTGCATTCCTCTATAAGTGGGATGGTTCCGGTACCCAGGGCGATGACCTGTACTTCAAGGTTTCTGTTGGCGGCCAGACCTATACATTTACCGTAGAGTCCTACCTTTGCGATAAGAACACCGACGTTTATAAGGCGGTTGAGGCCCTGAAGGTCGGCGACGTGATCGACATGGAAGGCTTCCTGTACTGGTACGAGGGCGTTAACCCGCACATCACTTCCGTAAAGGCTGCAGGCGCTGAGGAGGAGACGACTCCTGAGGAGACTGAAGGCGAAGTGAAGGGCGAGGGCGTTATGACCTACGCTGAGTACATCGCTGCAGAAGTTGACGATCCGGTAGTGATCGAGGCTTATGTTCAGGCAAAGCAGGGCTGGTGGGATAACAAAGCCACCGTTTACACCCAGGATAAGGATGGCGCTTACTTCCTGTACAACATGACATGTTCCGAAGAGGATTATGCGAAATTGACTGAGGGTACGAAGATCCGTGTTACCGGTTTCCGTGCAGAGTGGTCTGGCGAGATCGAGGTCGCTGAAGGCGCTACTTTCGAGATTCTCGAGGGTAACTACGTTGCAGAGGCAGTAGATGTTACCGATAAGCTTGCTTCCGAAGATCTGATCAAGTTCCAGAACCAGAAGGTTTCCTTCAAGGATATGAAGGTCGAGGCGGCAAATGATGCCGGCGACGCTTTCATGTATAAGTGGGACGGTTCCGGTGCACAGGGCGATGACCTGTACTTCAAGGTTTCCAGCGGTGAGAAGACCTATACATTTACCGTTGAGTCTTACCTCTGCGGTAAGGACACCGAAGTATACAAGGCTGTTGAGGCCCTGAAGGTCGGCGATACCGTTGACATGGAAGGCTTCCTGTACTGGTACGAGGGCGTTAACCCGCACATCACCGCAGTAACCGTAAAGTAATATCAGGGAAGATCGATCCCTTTAAGAATTGAAATACAAAGCGCAGTGGTTTCGACCACTGCGCTTTGTGGTTTCTTGGGGTTTTGAACTTTTGGGACTGTGGGCGGGGCTGTCTTACGCGCAAAACAGAAGAAAACAAGAAAATGCGCGTAAGGAACCACGCCGGGAGGAACTATTCCTACGCGCAAAACAGAGGAAAACAAGAAAATGCGCGTAAGGAACCATGCCGGGAGGTGAAGATCCTACGCGCAAAACAGTGAAAATCAAGAGAATGCGCGTAAAGAACCACGCCGGGAGGAACTATTCCTACGCGCAAAACAAGGAAGATCAAGAAAATGCGCGTAAGAAACCGCGTCGGTAGGTGAAGATCCTACGCGCAAAACAGAGGAAATCAAGATAAAGCGAGGGGAGCGGCTAAGGAAAAGCAAAAAAAGAGAAAAATCTTAGCCGAATACACTGGAAATAGGCCGGAAATACGGAGGTGGGGCTAAGGAAAAGTAAAAAAAGAGAAAAATCTTAGCTGAAACGGCCGGAAACCGGGTGGAGATGCAGGAGTTTGACTCAGGAAGCGTCAAAAACCTATAACAAGGGTATAGCCTGAGCCTATGAATGAGTAAAAGTTTTAAGTATTTTTCCGCAGGGGGATTATCGTGTAGAATGTAGCAAAAAGGAGGAAACAAATATGCAAACATCAGTTATCGGTTATCCCAGAGTCGGTTCTCTTCGTGAACTTAAGTTTGCGACGGAGAAGTATTTCAAGAATGATATTACACAGGAAGCTCTGCTGGAGCAGGCGAAGGCGCTGCGGGCGGAGCATTTGAAGAGCATGAAGGAGAGTGGTATTGACTTCATTCCGGTTAATGACTTCTCGTTCTATGACGGTATGTTGGACACGGTGGTCCTGCTCAATGCGACCCCGGCGCGCTACCGTAAGTTAAACGTAAGCGAGTTGGACACTTATTTCGCGATGGCGCGTGGTTACCAGAAGGATGGTAAGGACGTTAAGGCGCTCGCGATGAAGAAGTGGTTCAACACGAACTATCACTACATGGTGCCGGAGATCGAGGACGACGCTGACATTCGCCTGGCAGGTAAAAAACCCTTTGATGAGTTTCAGGAGGCGCTGACCGGCGGTGTGGTCGCTAAGCCCGTGCTGATCGGCCCGTTCACCTTCTTGAAGCTGGCGCGTTACACAGGAACCAAAAACGCGGCAGATTTCGCAGATGCCTGCGCGGCAGCCTATAGCGAGGCTCTGAAGAAGTTCGCGGACCTCGGTGCGAAGTGGGTACAGTTTGACGAGCCCGCTCTGGTCTATGATCTGACGGCGGATGAGATCGCCCTGTTTGAGAAGCTGTGCCGCGTGGTCCTGACTGCAAAGGGCAGTGTAAAGGTGCTGCTCCAGACGTATTTCGGTGACATCCGCGATGCATACGACACTGTTACGAAGCTGGGCTTCGACGGTATCGGCATCGATTTCCTGGAAGGCCAGAAGTCCTTCGAGCTTGTATCGACCAAGGGCTTCCCTGCACAGACCGTGCTCTTCGCAGGCCTGGTGAATGGTAAGAACATCTGGAAGAATCATTATCGTAAAACGATCGGCAGCCTGAACGAGCTGTCCGCATTTGCGAAGGAGATCGTGCTTTCGACCTCCTGCTCTCTGCTGCACGTGCCGTACACGTTGAAGCACGAGAATAAGCTTCCTGAGGCCTACAAGCGGCATTTCGCTTTTGCTGAGGAGAAACTCGTTGAACTGGCCGAACTGGCAAAAATAAGCGGTTCAGAGGGCTCAGACGCCATTTCTGAGGCTTTGTCGGCCAATGATGCGCTTTTCGCGACGGCTCGTCCCGATTGTGAGAACGCTGCAGTCCGCGCACGCCTGCAGGCCGTAAGCGAGGCAGACTTCGAACGTAAGCCCGCATTTGCCGAAAGAGAAAAGATCCAGAAGGAAGCATTGGGA
>JAFYGB010000009.1 GCA_017543445.1 Lachnospiraceae bacterium
CTCGCTATAGGATGCTTTTTTCTTCAGCCTCGCCTCGCAGAAACCTCCTATACGACGACCACCTCGCTATAGGATGCTTTTTTCTTCAGCCCCGCCTCGCAGAAACCTCCTATACGACGACCATCTCGCTATAGGATGCTTTTTTCTTCAGCCCCGCCTCGCAGAACCTCCTATACGACGACCATCTCGCTATAGGATGCTTTTTTCTTCAGCCTCGCCTCGCAGAAACCTCCTATACAACGACCACCTCGCTATAGGATGCTTTTTTCTTCAGCCCCGGCTCAATGGAACCTCCTATACGACGACCACCTCCGTATAGGAGGTAATTTCGTCCCTCCTTGGCCGATGTAAGCGGCGCAAGCCGCCTTACATCAACCTTGACTACCCCATATCACATTGCGAAGCCCCCCGCCGCCCCTCAATAATGTGTCAGTGGGAACCGTCCCCACTGACACACCCGAACTATGTAGATGCGGGCCGGCTGGGCCTTGCGTGGAACCACCGAGGCCGCTTTCAAACGAAAAAAATGTGTCAGCGGGAACCATCCCCGCTGACACACTGACTCGTACTTTATTTGCCGTAGGCTTCGTAGATCACGTTCCAGAGGGACGAGTTCTCGAGGCCCAGTTTCCAGCAGGCGATGCCCGCCAACTGCTGGCTCTTCATGATCGAGATGCGCGGTTCCATGGACTTTGCATCCTCGACCCATAATTTGTAGTAGCAACCCTCGCTGGAGTATTCTACATAGTTTTGCTTCTCCTCATCCAGCCACACTGGAGCCAGGTTATTTTCTACCAAGATGTTGTTAACTGCTTCAGCTCCCAGAGCGGAGCTACTAAGAGCGTAAGGCCCAATTCCTAAAGAATAGTCCTCGATGATCTTTGCGGACGGTGATGCTTGATCCTGCGGCGTCATCTTCCAGAGGCGGGTATAGAACGGAACCGCGTTGATGACCTTCGATGCCGGCACCTCTTTCAGTGTATTCAGGATGCCATTCGTCACGAAGGAAATGGACGCCGTCGAGCCGGGATCGCTGCCGCCGTAATGCTCGTCGTAACCCATGATGATCACGTAATCCACGCACTCCGCCTGGCGGTCGCGATGGTAAAACTCGTTGTAGGACATGGGTACGTAGTTGTCGACGGAAAGTGTAAGCCCCGCCTTATCGCACTCGATGGACAGCTCACGAAGAAACTGGATGAAGTGGATACCGCAAGCCTTGCTGAGGCCGCCGAGGCCTGTGCTGTTCGACTCAAAGTCGATATTGATGCCATCCAGGCCGGTGCGCTTCGCTTCCGACATCAGCGATGCGATCAGCGTCGCACGCGATTCGTGATCGGAAAGCACCTTCAGGTTATCCACTTGCTTATTGAAATTATCGACCAGGCCCCAGACTTTGATGCCGCGCTCATGCGCCGCTTCAACGTAGGACGGGTCTCCAAAGCTCGTAATGGCTCCGTTTTCCGCGGCCAATGAAAACCAAGTCGGGGATACCACATTGACCCCCGGGGTCTTCTCGATCGCCTTCTCAAAGCGCTCCGTCTGTGTCTTCGAACTGCCTTCGAAGATCTGGTGCCAGATCATGCAGACCGGCTCATTCAGGCCGTGTTCGTTGTAGGCGGGCGCCTTCTTATCGGTAAGCGCCACCGCGCTTCCCTCTGTTTCCAGCACATTCTTCTTCACAAATCCGGTGTAGCCCTTCTCGGTGAATACCTCGGCAAATGCTCCCTGCTCGCCGAGCACGTAAACGCTCTCGCCGGCGGTTAGGTCTTCCAGGATCGAACCTTTGTTATTCGCATCGTCCCGAAGGGCGGCACTCTTCTTCACAGTCGCCTTCTTATAGTTCGCCTGCGTGTCCGTGCGGATCCAAAGGCGCTCCGGGTCCGAAAGCAGATCGATCTCGACCGGCGACCACTCACGCACGACCTCGATGTCGGCATAGACCGCGCCATCTACCGATAAAAAGCTGGCATCGCTTCCATCCTGCGCAGTCAGCCTGCCCTCGCCCGACTTCTTCGCGTCCACGATGGGCTTCGACAAAACTTCGGTCGGCGTCGCATAGAGAACTTCGTTCAGTGATGTGTCATGATAATAGTGCGAGTCCACATCCGCCAGCATGTTGATCGGAATATAGATACTCTTATCGGTGCGATACGCACGCTGTTCGGCCAATGACGTGTTCAAGACCACAGGGATCCCCTTCGCCGTCTTAAAATACTCCTCCGGGGAAATGTGCTTCTTACTCGGGCCGAACATCTCAGCCACGAGAAACAGAAGCGCACCGATCAAAAGCACGCCGATCACCGCCGCGATGAGGATCACCTTCTTAGGGACCGTCGTCTGCGGCGGAATGGCCGAAGCACTCGCCTGTTCCTTCTCTATATCGCTTTCAGCCTCCGATACGACCGACTCGGTATCGATCTCGGGAAGCTCTTCTGTCTGTTTTGTTTGATCGATTTCGTCGCGGTTTTGCGGATCCGTCTGCTTAGGCATCCTTCCACCTCCGAATAATGATGATTTGACTCTTCTATCATTATATCGAAACCCCGACAAAATGTAAATGATTATCCCGCAGGATATCCCTCCACTTCTAGACCGATCGGATGTGGTATGCATTTGCTCGGCACGATCGCTCTACCCTTCCCATAATCCTACCACTTCGGGTTCTTCACATAATCAAAATGGATCTCCTGCAGAGTTCCGTTTTCTTCACTCAAAATGTAGTCGCGCATGATCCCGTATGTTCCCTTCGACTCACATACGCAATGCGCCCTTGCGATCGCCTCCGGATAGGAGGTCCTTCCATTCAGTTCCAGGACGATCCCCCTCGCCTGTAACTTCTTCAACTCGGTCAATATCTCTCGATAAGCCATACTTTTTTTCTCCCCTAGTAAGTATTTTGCACATCGATTCTTCCTTTTCCGTTCTCCCTTATTTACTTCTTCCCTTCCCGTGTCTCCGCGGCCGGACGGACGTTTGCATGAGCGTGATATATTATGCATCCGCCCGTACGCGAGATCACGATCATTCGGCAGCGCGACGATCCCCGTCAGACATTTATCCAGTCTGCGCCGACCCTACCGATACAGTTTCCCGCCGTTTTCCACAGGCAGTTGCGACCTCACGACCATCGAATACACATCCGATGCAAAAGACTCCACGTCACTCGACGCATAATACGGATTCGAAATATACGGCACCCGCAGACTTCGTTTCGCCTCCGGTTCTGCCAGATTGGAAACAAATCCGCGAAACATCTTCCCGTCTCCGAAATTAAACAGGAAGATGGCACTGTCCGGAAGCATGGAAGCCGCCGCCCGATAGGCGCTCCGCTGCCACGTCTGCATCCCGGCCAGCAGGATCTGACGATCCGTCTGCTCGCACATTCTGCGCACTCCATCCGGCGAAGCAACGCCGTAGTCCGTCACATGCAGGTCACATTCGCCCCTGTTACCCGCAATACGTCCTTCGTTCATCTTCCGCCGAAAGGCTTCGTTTAAGGTCAATGCTACATGGGTCACTCCGATCCCGGCGCTCACGCCGCATATGCCCACATTCACGATCTTCGGCTCCTGTCGAACCACTTCGATCCGCCGAGTTCCCGTCGCGTCTACGCAAATTCGGTTTAAGACCTGCTCCAACCGATGGTTCAAGGTCTTCGCATCGTAGCAGCGCAAAAGCGGCGTCGGATACAGTAGGCGGCAAATGATCTCCGCCAGCATCTCCCCCGCCTCCCGGTCGCGAACCGTTCGACAGATCTCTTCAAAGCAGGTTCCGAGCGTGATCGGAAAGCGCACATTCGCTGTCGTTCCCGTCAGCATGTAATACAGCAGCATCCCGACCGAGTACAGGTCGGCGCCCGCGTCGAGTCGCCCGGGACGATAGATCTCCGGAGCCGCAAAATGCGGCGTTCCAAAGCGTTCCGGAGCCGAGGCGGCCGCAGACAGCGGATAGGAACTTCCGAAATCTACGAGAAACACACGGCCGTATTCATTGACGAGAATGTTCTGGGGCTGCAAGTCCAGATGCAGGATCGATTCGGGCAGGCCGTGCAGATAGGTAAGCACCTCACACAGCTGCATGGCGTACGAGACCGCCGTCTCCGGTGCGAGACCGGTCCCGACCGCGGATGAAAGCGGAACGCCCGGTATAAACGACATGACCAGGCCATGGCCGGGTCCATACGGGTCCTGTCGGCGTATCGGCACCAGGCCGTAAAACGCGGGTATACCCGGATGGTACAGGCCGTTCAGGATCTGAGCCTCATGCAGGGCCGCCGTGCGCTCTTCCTCGGCAAAAAGTTTTACCGCACGAAGCGCATGGTCCGTTTTTCTACGCACCAAAAGCACGCCGTTTCTCCCTCCGTGACTCATCCTGCGCAATGGCTCATACGCACTGAAGAAGTCGCTCTCCTCTACCGGCAAATACAAATTCTATCACTCCTTCCTTCTGCTGGAATTCGGGGTCAAATAAACCATATCACACAAAGATTTTCAGGTCAAGGAAAAATGCAAATGTTTCCAACTTTAGATATTGTCTCGTATAACTACACAATTTATGTACTTTCTGTCACGTATTGTCCGCCGATCAACGGCCCCGCCAGTATCAGAAAATCGTAAGATTTTACCCTTTACTTTTTGGCTCCCATCCACTATAATAGACAAAACGAGGAAGACCGGTCCGTCCGGGGTCCCAACATTCACGAAAGGAGGCTGCCGACGTCGATCCCATCCATCGGCTCGGACGTAAGAACTTATGAAGTTTGTAAAAGAAAACGATAACGGCTTTTCCGTAAGTATCTCAAAAAAAGAACTTCAGGCACTCGGTGTCCGGCTTGAAGATCTGCGGTATGGTAATGCAACGACGGCCTCTTTTTTGCGTGAGATCCTGTTCCGTGCGCGGGTCGAGCTGGATTTCGAACCGACCGACGACGGCATGCGCACCGAGATCATCCAGAAGGCGGATGGCGGTGTAGAGCTGGTCTATACATTTTCCGATGAATTCGAGGAAACGGATCCCCGCTATGCAACCTTCTCCCCGTTCATCCAGGAACAGGCTTATAAGAACTATTACAACGAGGATGATGAAGACGCGTTCTACACGCCGACCGATCCCGACACGGAAGTTCCGTTTGGTGACTTTTCGGATGACGCCGGTATCGCCGGTCTGAACGAAGTTATGAAGAACGAGAGCGCCTCTGACGAGGATACGCCGGATGAGAGTCCGGACGACATCCAGGCGCACGTCATCGAATTCGATTATATGCAGCCGCAAAACGAAGGCGACGCAGATCCCAACCAGACACAGATCGAGGAATTCATGCGCCAGCTGAAAGAGAACGGTGAGGCTACTGCCTCCTTCTCGATCTTCGTGGACGGCACGGATATCTCAAAGGATGCGAATGCATCCCAGTCCTTCGACCGTTTCATGAACTACCTGGTGAAGGGCTCCTCGGGGAATGAATTCTTTACCCCGTTTAAGAACCTGATCTCGAAGCTTCGCAACCTGTCCGGAGCGAAAGCCGTTGACGTAAGCACCGGTAAAGACATCTCCGATGCGATGGGAACGGAAGCCGCGGACGGCATGCAGAAAGCCGAGCCCCGCGACACCGCATGTTCGATCCCGGCGACCGCGCAGGAAGGTAAGAAACCACTCCCTGCCGATACGAAGACGGGACGCGCATCCCACGGGACTCGCACGAAAACCGGAAAGCCCGGTCCGGCTCCCGAGCCTACGCTCACGCAGGATATGCTCTTCGTCTTCCGCTTCAACTCGTTCGACGACGCCTGCCGCGCTGCCGTCTGTGCCGGCCCGTATTCCGGTAAGAACTCGCTGTACAAATCCCCGGCGCCCGAGAACGCCTACTATCTCCTGATGCACACCGTCGGTGCGACTGCACATGCAGTGAACTCCACGTGCAGCATTTTCCAGGAATTCGGTAAGATCGTAAGCCGCGAGAATTTCGTATTCGAGTCCTACGCAAAAGAGCATTTTGAATGCCTGATCGCAAACGACGCCATCCTGCACCTCTGTGAGATTGGCGCATAATATCGACACATATAAGAAGCCGCCCGCGAAGTACGTTCGCGGGCGGCCTTTTTCGTTATCCAACGATATAACCGTATTTTATTGCTGATTCTTATTTGCGTTATCTTTTGATTTCTTCGCTTCTTTCTTCGCTTCCTGAAGTTTCTTCTCCTCAAGCTCTTCCTGGACCTTCAGCCGGTCCAAAAGCATCTCGATCACGGTCTTCTTCAGATATGCGTCGAAACCAAGCACGCAGATGTAGGAAAGCACCTGCAAATAGTCTTTTTCATCGGACGGAAGTTCCAGACCATCAAATGCTTCGGTCGAAAGATCGAACGCATACTCAAACGTCTCCGAAGAATTCTTATGCTGCTGACGGCACATGCGGTAGATCGAGTTGTAGATCTCTTCCATGGACAGATCCTTCGACTTCCCGCCGAAGTACCGGTCGGTCATCGGCTTCAGAAGTGTCTGCGTATCGCTGATCGAAAGAAGGCTTTTCAAATAATATACCAGCGTCAGGATGTACATGTGATCGTTGGTATATTTTTTCTTTTCCGGTGAAGGAAAAAGATCATTTTTGGCATAGTTGTTGATCATGGTCTTCGTCAGGATCTTGTCATCTTCATTCCGCTTGGAATTCTTCATATGACTGTCCATGAAAGTTGTGACCTGATCCATATAAAGATCGATCTTCGGGAACATGCCGGGCTTGATGAAGTCCAGTTTTTCGATCCGCTCTTCGATCTCTTGCAGGAATTTGTCTTTTTCCATAAAGCACCTCTTATGCCTGTTCGTAACCGCAGGCCTTTATCACATCGATGATCGCGTCTACACAGGATGTGCAGGCCGCTTCTGTCGGAGCTTCCACCATTACGCGGATCAGCGGTTCCGTTCCGGACTCACGCACCAGAACGCGCCCATTGTCCCCCAGGCTCTCCGCCGCGCATCTCACGGCTTCCTTCACACGGGGATCCTCCTGCGCCGCCTTCTTATCACTTACGCGCAGGTTCTTTAAGCACTGCGGGTAGATCGTTACCGGCTTCGCCAGTTCCGACAGGCGCATCTTCTTCTCCAGCATAACTTCCATCAGTTTCAAACTGGTCAATATACCATCGCCGGTGGTCGCATACTTGGAAAATATGATATGACCGGACTGTTCTCCGCCGATGCGGTGTCCGTTCTTCTGCATGGACTCGTAAACGTATTTGTCGCCGACTGCCGTTTTCTCGTAGCAGATCCCGACCTCGTCGAATGCTTTATACAGGCCGATATTACTCATCAGCGTCGTTACGACACAGTTATTATCCAGCTCGCCGCGCTCTTTCATGTAGCGGCCGCAGATATACATGATCAGGTCGCCGTCGATCACGTTTCCGTTTTCATCGACTGCCAGGCATCGGTCCGCGTCTCCGTCGTACGCAAAGCCCACGTCCAGCGACTCCCGATTAACCAGTTCCTGCAGACCTTCGATGTGCGTCGAACCCGCATTCTCGTTGATATTCAAGCCATCCGGCTGCGCATTGATCACGTAGGTCTTCGCGCCGAGAGCATCAAACACGCCCTTAGCGATGGTCCAGGATGCGCCGTTCGCGCAGTCTAAACCGACCCGCATGTTCTTAAACGAACGAGTGGCCAATGAGATCAAATAACCGACATAGCGGTTTCTTCCTGCCACATAATCCTCGGTAAATCCGATGCCGTCCTTCGTCGCCAGCGGGAGTTCGGGATAGGAAACTCCATCCACAGTAAGACACCCGTCGATGTAATCCTCGATGAGGGACAGCACGCTCTCCTCCATCTTCTCGCCACGTCCGTTGATCAGCTTAATGCCATTATCGTAGAACGGGTTATGGCTGGCGGAGATCATCACGCCCGCGTCAAAGTCCTCGGTCCTTACAACATAAGAAACGGAAGGAGTGGTCGTAACATGCAGGAGGTACGCGTCTGCGCCTGAAGCCGTGAGGCCGGCTGCGAGACTGTACTCAAACATATAGCTGGATCGACGTGTATCCTTACCGATCACGATCTTCACACGCTCGCCTTCATTCGCGTTCTTCTCGCGCTGATAGTACCAGCCTAAGAAACGCCCGACCTTAAATGCATGCTGCACATTTAGTGTAACATTTGCCTCTCCGCGAAAACCATCGGTTCCGAAATATCTGCCCATAATTTCTGATTACTGCTTTCTTATTATTCTTTGATCCGCTTATCAATCGATATCGGAAGTGTCGCCGTCTTTTTCACCGGTCTTGATCCACTTCAGATAGGCACTGATAAAGAGGTCCAGATGACCATCCAGCACTGTCTGCGCGTTTCCGATGGAAGCGCCCGTACGGTGATCCTTCACCATCGTGTACGGCTGCAGAACGTAGGAACGGATCTGGCTGCCCCATGCGTTATCCTTTACTTCGCCGCGGATACCGGCCGCCTTATCAGCGTTCTCCTGCTGCTTCAGAATGAAGAGTTTCGCCTTCAGCATCTGCATAGCCTTATCTTTATTCTGGAACTGGGAACGCTCGTTCTGGCACTGTACCACGATACCCGTCGGGATATGCGTGATACGGATGGCCGACGACGTCTTATTGATGTGCTGACCGCCGGCGCCGCTCGAACGATAGGTATCGATGCGCAGGTCGTCCATGTTGATCTCAACGTCCACATCCTCTTCGATATCCGGCATGACGTCGCAGGATACGAAGGATGTCTGGCGCTTTCCGGCCGCGTTGAACGGGGAAATGCGGACCAGACGATGTACGCCGTGTTCGGATTTCAACAATCCGTACGCGTTCTCACCATTGATCTGGAAGGTGACCGACTTGATGCCGGCCTCATCTCCCTCGAGCATATCGAGCACTTCCACGGTGAAATGATGGCGATCCGCGAACTTGTTGTACATACGGTACAGCATGCCCGCCCAGTCGCAGCTCTCAGTGCCGCCGGCGCCGGCATTCAGCCGGAGGATGGCGTTACACGAGTCATACTCATCGTTCAGAAGTGTCTGCATGCGAAGTTCTTCCAGATCCTCACAGAATGTGTTAAGCATCTGCTCGATCTCCGGAATGAGCGAAGCGTCGTTTTCCTCATCCGCCATCTCGATCATCGTCTGGATGTCCTCGTAGGACGTCTCCAGGGTCTTATAATCCTTCACCGTCGTCTCGAGCTGGCGCATCTTCATTGTGATCTCCTGGGAGCGTTTTGCATCATCCCAGAAGTGCGGATCCTCCATATAGAGGGACAATTCAGCTATCTGGCGTTCTTTTGCAGCCAGGTCAAAGTGAATCCCTCAATTCGTACAATGGTTTCTCCTGTGCCTGAAGTGTATATTTAAACTGATCCAATTCAACCACAACCATCACCTTCTTTCTTGTTATAGGTCGCCTTTACGACCTGAATTTTTATGAAGGTCGTAAAGACGACCTATAACTCGAGAAGTTTGGTTTTGTCGCCGAGCCCTCTGGCAAGGCAACAAAATAAACTTCGAGCAAACCGTTTATCTACTCAACTATATCAACCTTTAAATCCGCCCAACAAAGCATGGCAGTTCTTATATTTCTTACCGGAACCACAAGGGCAAGGATCGTTCGGGTAGATCTTCTTTTCTGTGCGGCGCTTCGGTGCGTTTGCGATGGTATCGTCCTTATTCGTTCCCGTCACCTTAGCTACCTGCTCACGCTCGATGTTCTGCTGAACACGTGCGTAGTAGATACGGCGGACCGTATCCTGCTGGATGGACTGCGTCATCGCCTCAAACATGTCATACGCTGCCATCTTATACTCAACGACCGGGTTCTTCTGACCATAAGCCTGCAGGCCGATACCCTGCTTCAACTGATCCATGTCGTCGATGTGACCCATCCAGTTGACGTCGATCGCCTTCAACAGGCAAACACGCTCGAACTCACGGAACTGCTCCACAGGATCGGTGCCGACTGCAACTTCGGAGAAGAGTTTCGCCTCTTTTGCCTCGTACAGTTTTACCGCGATCTCCTTCAGCATGTGAACGAGCTGCTTCTTATCAACATCCTTCGCATCTTCCTTCAGGGAGATCATGCCGACCGGAATGACGCTGTTGATGGAATGGGACAATTCTTCCAAATTCCACTCGGTGTAGCTGACGTCATCGGAAATATGCTCATCAACTGCGCGCTCAATGATGTCATTCACCATGTTCAGAACGACTTCACGCATGCTCTCGCCGTTGAGGACGCGCATACGCTCTGCGTAAATGATCTCACGCTGCTCGTTCATTACCTCATCGTATTCGAGGAGGTTTTTACGGATACCGTAGTTGTTGCTCTCAATACGCTTCTGCGCACGCTCGATGGCACGTGTCAGCATACCGTGAACGATCTCATCATCCTCGCCGATCATCTTGTTGAACATGCCCATGACACGCTCAGCGCCGAAGAGACGGAGCAGATCGTCTTCCAGTGACAGGTAGAAACGGGACTCACCCGGGTCTCCCTGACGACCGGAACGACCACGCAACTGGTTGTCGATACGGCGGGACTCGTGACGCTCGGTGCCGATGACGTACAGGCCGCCGGCCGCACGCGCTTCTTCGTCGAGCTTGATATCGGTACCACGACCGGCCATGTTGGTCGCGATGGTTACCGCACCGTGCTGACCTGCGTCAGCGACGATCTGTGCTTCCTGCTCATGGAACTTCGCATTCAACACGTTATGCTTAATGCCCTGCTTCTTAAGCAAAGCACTGAGTTCTTCGGATGCCTCGATGGTGATAGTGCCGACCAGGACGGGCTGTCCCTTCTCGTGAGCACGCATTACCTCTGCAACAACGGCACGGAGCTTACCGGCCTTCGTCTTATATACGCTGTCCTGATGGTCGATACGGATGACTGGACGGTTCGTGGGAACTTCAACAACGTCCATCGAGTAGATGCCGCGGAATTCCTTCTCCTCGGTAACAGCGGTACCGGTCATGCCGGCCTTCTTATCGAACTTATTAAAGAAGTTCTGGAACGTGATCGTCGCGAGAGTCGCGGACTCACGTTTAACCTTCACATGCTCTTTCGCTTCGATGGCCTGGTGCAGACCGTCGTTGTAGCGGCGGCCCGGCATGATACGGCCGGTGAAGCTGTCGACGATCAGGATCTGGTCATCGCTGACAACGTAGTCCTGATCCTTAAACATCATGTAGTTCGCACGCAGCGCCTGATTGATGTGGTGCTGGATCTCGATATTCTCCGGATCGGCGAGGTTATCGATCTTGAAGAACTCCTCGACCTTACGTGTACCACGCTCGGTCAGGTTGATCGACTTCTCCTTCTCATCGACTACGAAGTCACCAGTCTCCTCGGGGCGAATGCCGGCCAGCATATCCATTTTATTTACCTCGGTCACGGTACCCTTCTCCAGACGGGTCGCGATGTAGTTCGCTACCTCGTAGAGCTTGTTGCTCTTACCGCTCTGACCGGAAATGATGAGCGGCGTACGCGCTTCATCGATCAAAATGGAGTCGACCTCATCGATGATGGCATAGTGCAGGCCGCGGAGAACGAGTTCCTCCTTATAGTTGCACATGTTATCACGCAGATAGTCGAAACCAAGTTCATTATTCGTTACGTAAGTGATATCGCAGGCGTAAGCCTTACGACGCTCCTCACTCGTCATGCTGTTCAAAACGCAGCCGACGGTGAGTCCCAAAGACTCGTGGACACGGCCCATCCAGTGGGCATCACGGTTTGCCAGGTAGTCATTGACCGTGACAACATGTACGCCCTTACCTTCCAATGCGTTTAAGTACGCAGGCAGGATACAGGTCTGTGTCTTACCTTCACCGGTCTTCATCTCGGCGATACGTCCCTGGTGGATGATAATACCACCGAGGATCTGTACCTCGTAGTGCTCCTGATTCAGGACACGGCGTGTTGCTTCTCTTGCGACGGCAAATGCTTCGCAGAGGATGTCATCGAGGGTCTCGCCCTTCGCGAGACGATCCTTAAACTCCTGCGTCTTCGCACGCAGCTCCTCGTCCGTCTTTGCCATCATTTCTTCCCGGTAACCCAAGATCTTATTCAGAAGAGGGCGCAAAGCCTTGATCTCGCGCTCACTGTGGGTGCCGAAAATCTTTTTAATCAATCCCATGTTATGAACTCCTTGTTCCTTGGTTCGCGTAAGCCGAGGTCCTCCACCCCGCAACGCTCTCCGGAACGTTTATATTTTTTCTGCTTTCCATGCGGTACGCACCGAAACGCAGGATGTTGATCTACGAAACATTCGGTATACTTCCATGCCCCTGCGGCAGGCGAAAAATACGTTGCGCGCAATACGGCATATTATCTCAACATACTCTGTTAGTGTACCACGAATCAAGTTTTCTTTCAAGGATTTTTTTCGTGTTCCGGCCATCGTTTCAGAGCGGTTTCGAAAGCTGTCTCCTTAATTGTCAGTCTGTTTTTTCGTAAAGATCTTCCGCTTTTTGTGAAACATGCACAAAAATCTTCACGCGATTTTGAACCACGCCCCTGTGGGGAATTCTTCTGCATTCACAGTTATTCACGAGTTATCCACATTTTTTTGTTCTTAATCCCGCCTATAATCGTGCTTTCTCGTGAAAATCGCCCCGATTTATCCACACGTTCCACATTTTTTGCAAAAAAAATGTTTGAAAACCGCCTTTTCCACCCGATACGACTATTTTGTATATTTTTCACTAAAAATCCGCCTAAAGGCCGTTTTCCCCAAAGTTTCACTTGACAAGCATTCCCCGCGTTATCTTTTGTTAATTTGCCATTCAATTTGAATTTTTTAGAATATATTGCAAACTCATACATAATTGTCACTAAAACTTATCAAAAAAGGCTTGATTATTTTCCGTTCTATGGTATAATGATAACAGGAACGAAAGACCGGTTCTTTCCTCCGAGAAACTTACGATCCGGCCCGTCTTAGACAGGCTCGGGATCGGGAACAGGAGCACAACATGAAATATATTATTACAGGTCGAGGCATCACCGTTACTGAAGGGCTGAAAGCAGCCGTAATCGAAAAGATCAGCAAGCTCGAGCGTTACTTCCACGCAGACACGGAAGCGCTCATCACACTCAGCGTAGAGAAGGATCGTCAGAAGATCGAGATCACCATTCCGGTAAAAGGATCCATCATCCGCGCAGAACAAGTCAGCAATGACATGTACGTATCCATCGATCTCGTAGAAGAGACCCTGGAGCGCCAGTTAAAGAAATACAAGAGAAAGATCGTAGACCGTCAGCAGGCCGGCGAAGGCCTGATCCCCGAACTCTTCGAGGATGACGCAACCGATGACGCAGATGCAGTAAAGATCGTCCGCACAAAGCGTTTCGGCATCAAGCCCATGGATCCCGAAGAAGCTTGCATCCAGATGGAGCTTCTGGGCCACAGCTTCTTCGTATTCTGCAACGCAGCCACCGAAGAAGTAAACGTAGTTTACAAGCGTAAGAACGGAACCTACGGACTCATCGAACCTACATTCGAATAAACCTTCAGCGCATAACGCGCATGGATACAAATCCCGCCGCACAAACCTGTGCGGCGGGATTTTTTCTGAAATGTGTCTTCGTTGCAGGTCGGAGACCTGCACTTAGTCTTCTTTTTTCTTGCGGTCATATATGACTGATCCACAAAAACGCACGCCGCTTCTGTTCACTCGATTCACAACATCTTTAGAGTTTCTATGGACGCTTGTCATTTGAGGGGAGGCAAATTACCTGACGCCGTTGCATCGAGATCGACATGCCGTGCGTGATCCGCCAACTCTTGAGACAATTCACCCGGAGCGACACTGAATATCTCATATCGCACTTCTTGCAAAGACCATTCCGCATTCTGTGCAGTGATAGATCTGTTCTCCGTCGGTTGTGCAAGTTGGTTCTTTGACCACCTTCAGCTCATATACATGGTCGCCAGCCGCGCATCCGGTGAGCGTAGGTTCCGGTTCGGTTTGCTCTTCCTCCGTCGTAGGATCCTGCGTAGTTTCGGGCTCGGTTTCTTCCTCAGTGGTGGGCTCTTCGGTCGGTGCCTCCGTCGGGATCTCGACGATTTGCTCCTCAGTTGCTTCTTCCGTGGTCGGCTCTTCCAAAACAGGGGCTTGGGTCGTGGCCTCTTCCGTCGTCGGCTCTTGCATGGTCTCCGGCTCAGTCGGTGCCTCCGTGGCCTCTTCCGTCGTCTCCTGCGTGGTTTCCGGCTCGGTCGCTTCCTCGGTGGTGGGCTCTTCGGTCGGTGCTTCCGTGGTAGAAATTACCTCGGGGGCAGTGGTCGTTTCCTCGGGCAATGTGCTTTCTGTGGGAAGGGCCTCGGTTGTGGGCTCTTCAGTTTCAGCAGCCTGGGTCGTATCGGCCTCCGTCGAAGCATTTTCCGTTTCGGCAGTTTGCGTGGCTCCCGCCTCCGCTACGCGCGTGGTTCCTTCCTCGGCGGGCAATGTCACGGCCGGGATCTCGGTCCTCGCATTGTCCGAAGAAGTGGCTGACGTAGGCTCATCCGCTCGGGAGCTTGTGTTGAATACGCTTCCCGCGTGGATTCTTCCGTCTCCGACGCCTGCGTCGTGCCGGGCTCAGTTTCCGCTTCCCGCGTGATGATCACGGAAATCGTCTCTGCTTCGGTCGGTTCGGCCTCCTCCGAAGTTGATGCCTCGGGCAATGTCTGTTCTACTGAAGATTCCGTAGTTTGGATCGGCTCGATCCCACGATCCGGGTTCCATAAGAATACAAACAGTAAAAGTCCGGCGGCAACTAAGGAAACGCTCGCGGCGATACGAACGAGCATTACCATATTGTTTTTGCGTGTCTTTTCGACCTCTTTGTAACCATCGGTATCCGAAGTTTTCACTTCAACGAAGATTGCATCCGAAGAAGCCCCCTCGCCCGCCTGGTTCGTTAGGACCACTCTGGCAAATTCTCTGTGATTCGCCAGTCTGGCTCTCTCTTTTCTGGTATACTCCGCCTCTTCGATAAACTTCTCGGGAATGCTTCCGATCTGATCCATTAAGCGGAATTGGTTATTTCTTCTACTCATAACACGATCCCCGCTTTCTCCAATGCATCTTTCAATTTCCCACGAATACGCGAAAGACTAGTGGCTACATTTGCCTCAGACATATCGAACGCAACCGCGATCTCTTTGATCGAACTGCAATACCAATAACGCCGTACAAATAGACGGCGGGTTTTTTTCGGCATTTGGTAAGAAAACGCTCGAGCACCTCACGGATCACCATATCCTCAACGATCTGCTCCGCTTCCTCCTCAGGCTTATCGGACATACACTCCGACAGTTCATCGATCGAAGCGACTGCCTCGCCGCCACCACGTTTTGCCGCATAATCCTTCTCGATACGTTTCAGCGACAGATTACGCGTGATCTTCGCCAAAAACAGTTTAAAACAATTCGGCCGCGTCGGCGGAATCGTCTTCCAGCTGCAAAACAACGTGTCGTTAAAGCACTCCTCAACATTCCCCTCATCTCGGAGAATGCTTCGTGCGATCGTCCGACAATAATGGCCATATTTGTCAGATGTCTCCATGAGAGCACGCTCATCTCGCCGAAAATACAATTCGATGATCATCTCGTCTTGCATCATATCCGTGCGCCCTTTCTGAGTGCAAATAACCTGATCGACGCCTCCCCGCAAGTGCCTATTTCGAACCACCCGGCCCCCCGGATCACCTCGTCCATCAAGTCCTTCAACTAATAAGTACGGTTTTCTCAACCGACATTACACTCTTTTTTTATCTTTTTTTTACTTTTTTATGTGTCAACGGGGACGGTTCCTTTTGACACATTCACAATTTGTCCCAATTTCAAGCCCATTTCCGCGAGAAACCACCGATGTGTCAATGGGGACGGTTCTCTTTGACAAATTCACAGTGTAACGCCAACGTCCCGGCGGCTCTGCGAAATGCGTTTGCGAGCGGGCATTGGAGCGAGTTGTAGAAAAACACCGCAAGTGAGATGACGGATGAGGGGAGAAAAGCGATTTCCGAGATCGCTTTTCGCGCGAGCTGAGGTCGTTTTCATCAAGAAAACGGCCTCTGTCGAAGCGGGCCCCCTCGAATCCGTCGTCGAACGAGCGGTATGTTTTTCACAATGAGCGACCTGACCGCGAGCAAACGCATTTCGCAGAAGAATCCACCGGGACGTTGTCTGAACAACGTAAATTTGTCAAAGAGAACCGTCCCTGTTGCAGGTCACAGACCTGCAACGAAGGCACATTCACAATAGGTGTTGGCGGATCTCTTCGTTGGTGCGGTCGATCTCGTCGCGTAGTTCGCGTGCGCTCATGCGCAGAGCGCCGCTGCCGTAAATGATGATCTGCTCGATGCCGTCGGAGGACGCAACGGTCACCTCCGCGTTTTTGATGATCTGCTTCGTCACCTGTTCGATGAACTGGTCGGCGGTCTCCGCCTCCTTCGTGTAGACGACGTCGATGTTGCCGCGGCGGCGGATCTCGCCGGGATTGCCCTTGACTTTGTAGGCGTCGTAAACGAGGATCAGGTTCATCTTGCGGAAGCCCTGATAGTTGCTGAGGATCTCGATCAGCCGCTCGCGGGCGCCGGCGATGTCGGAGCGCACCATCTCGCGCAGATCCTGCCACTCATGTCCGCGCAGGTCCGCATCCTGGGTCACGGAAAACAGGATGTTGTAGCCGTCCACCAGCAGGTAGCGCTCCCGCTTCTTCGCCGGCTTGTAAACATATTCCTTCTCGGGTTTTGTAGAGTCGAAAACCGTCCGTTTCTGTGTATTTGTATTATCTTTTTTATCGCCGTAGGTCCGGCGGAAAATGCTTTCCAGTTCGCGGTCTAATGCGGCACTTCTCGCGTAGCGCTCCCCCGGCGACAGCGGTTCTCCCTCGTCGGAACCAGTGTCGCCGGCCCCCGCATTGCCCCGTGCAGCCGTGGCAAATGAACCAAATTCATCCGTGGCCGCACTGCTCGTGTTCTTCTCTTTCGCAAACAAACCGCGCGGGATCACGCCCGCGGGATAATCCTGGATATGCGCGTAGTTCGGCACGTCCTGCCAGTCCACGACGAAGCCCGCGCCGTGGGCGCAGAACACGGACGATGCAGGATCGTCCAGGTCCGCCTCGGCCACGTAGCCGATGCTTTCCAGCACTTCGTCGGTATTATGGCATGGCAAATAACCGCCGGGCTCGACCGACAGTTCGCCAAATCCACGTGTGTATAGCATGACCTCCTTGCGGTATTCCCGCATCGTAGAGACCGGACAGGTCCCAGTCAATGTCGCAAATTCGGGCGTGTGCTCGCCCTGCTCGAATTTCGCCCCCATGCGCTCTAAGTCCGTCATGGCCCGCCCGAGCTGGTCGGTCTGCACCTTCAGGTTAAAACTGTAGATCGGCTCCAGCAGAACATTGTCCGCGGACATCAGGCCCTGACGCACGGCGCGGTAGGTTGCCTGGCGGAAATCGCCGCCCTCCGTGTGCTTCGGGTGCGCGCGCCCGTCGATCAGCGTCAGCCGCACGTCGGTCAGTTCCGACCCCGTCAGCACGCCGCGATGGCGCTTCTCCATCAGATGTGTCAGGATGAGGCGCTGCCAGTTCATCTCCAGTTCGTCCACCGACACGCGGCTTTCATATTGCAGCCCGCTCCCCGCCGGCAGCGGTTCCATCAGCAGATGGACCTCCGCGTAATGGCGCAGCGGCTCGTAATGCCCGCGCCCGATCACTGGGCGGCTTATGGTCTCTTTATATACGATCGCGCCGGCATCGAACGACACGTCGACCCCGAAGCGGTCCGCGATCATGGTCTTCAATATCTCCATCTGGACCTCGCCCATGACCTGCACCTCGATGTGGCCGCCGCGCTCGTCCCAGTTTAAACGCAGCATCGGGTCCTCTTCTTCCAGCAGGCGAATGCGCCCCCAGAACACGTGCGGATCGACGCCCGCCGGCAGGATCAGGCCGTACGTCAGCACCGGCCGCAGGACCGGTCCGCGCCCGTCGTCCTTACTCTCGTATCCCAGATAATCGCCGCATTGTGTCGTGCTCAGCCCGATCGCCGCGCAGATATCGCCCGCGCGCACCTCCTGCACTTCCGTGAAGCCGACGCCCGAGTACAGCCGAAGGCGGTTGATCTTCTCCTCGGTAAATGCGAGTTTTTCGCGCACGCGAAGCACGCCGCCCGTGACCTTCATAAAGGTCAGGCGGTTCCCTTTATCATCATGCGAGATCTTATACACTCTCGCGCCGAATTCGGCCGGATAATCCTTCGGACGCATATAGGTCGCAAAACCGTCCATAAACGCGTCTACGCCCGTTATACGCAGCGCAGAACCGAAATAACAGGGGAAGACCTTCCGCGCGGCGACAGCCGCCGCGATCTCCTCCTCATCCGGCGCATGTCCCGCCAAAAACTCCTCCAGCATCGCCTCGTCACAGAGGGCAATGCTTTCCGCGAACGCTGCGCCGTCCGGCGCGTCGGTAAAATCAACGATGCGGTCCGAAAGTGCGCGCGTCAGTTCCTGCAGCGACGCTTCCCTGTCCGTCCCCGGCTGGTCCATCTTATTTACAAACAAAAACACCGGCACATGGTGACGCGCCAACAGCCGCCATAGCGTCAGCACGTGACCGGACACCCCGTCCGCCGCACTGATGACCAGGATCGCATAGTCCAGTACCGCCAGTGTTCGCTCCGTTTCCGCCGAAAAATCGACATGTCCGGGCGTGTCCACCAGCACAAAATTAACATTCTTATACGTAAAGCGCGCCTGCTTGGAGAAGATCGTGATGCCGCGCGCACGCTCCATCGCATCATTGTCCAAGTAGGCGTCCTTATGATCCACGCGCCCCGGCGTCCGGATCACGCCCGCAGTGTAGAGCATGCTCTCTGCGAGGGTGGTCTTGCCCGCGTCCACGTGCGCCAATATTCCGATCGTGATCGTTTCGGATCTGCTCACTGTAAGTCCCCCATATATGCCGCCCTGCCGGGCGCTGATGATTACGAATCAAAAACGAGCAGGAAAAATGCTCTTCCTACTCGTTTATTATACTTTATGTCGGACCTTTTCACAAGTCAGCCTTGTGTCTTCCGATCCGGGTTTGTCTTAACTCTTACGGCAAGAACGATACCGCGCAGCAAGGTGTGCGATAGAACGCATCCCAGATGCAGATGCCGAAGTTTTCATTTGCCGCGTGAACGATCTTACCGTTGCCGATGTAGAGCGCCACGTGGTTGATCCTGCCGTTCGTATCGTAGAACAAAAGGTCGCCGGGACGCAGTGTCTTCAGGTTCACCGCGACAGGTGTTCCAGTCGCCGCCTGGTTACGGGACGTACGCTCGATCTTGTAACCGAACTTCTGATAAACACGCATCACGAAACCGGAGCAATCCGTTCCGTTGATGAGATCCGAGCCGCCGTAGCGGTACGGGTTGCCGACGAACTGCACAGCATATGCGCAAAGCTGCTGACGGAACTCATCTGCCTTCCTGCGGGCCTCGGCAGCCTTACGCTCTGCGGCCGCCTTACGCTCTGCTTCCTTACGCGCTTCCTCTGCCAGTCTCGCCTCTTCCGCCAGTCTCGCTTCCTCTGCCTCACGCGCCAGCTGCTCCTGATAAGCAATTTCGGCCGCGATACGCTCTTCATCGAGGCTGATCGCCTGCGAATATAAGTATTCCAGTTTCACATAATCGCGGTGGATATATCCGAAATAGTCCTTATCCAGCTCGATCTTATAGAACTCGCCCTCTTCTCCTACGATGGTCGCCTTCGTTCCGAAGCCCAGTGTCGTGAGGATATTGCTATCATCCGAAAGGTCCGGCGTGCTGCGCAAACGCAGGTTCTTCGCATCCACCGTGCCAATGCGAGTCGAGATATCGTTCCGCATAGCCAGCGCGTTGTCGCCGATCGCGAAAAACTCAGCCTTTACATAACCATCTACCGTGCCGGAATGGATCCGGTACCACGCACCATCCGTACCCGGCACCTCCTCCAGAACATCGGCTACTGCCTTCGCGTAGATCTTTCCGACCTTCTCTGCCGAAGAACTCGGAGCAGTACGGATATTTACATAAGTCTCTCTGGGCAGGCTGACCGCCATACCCTTATAGCCGGCTTCCACCGCCTGTGTCGGTTCCGGAAGCACGTCGGGCAATGTATCCACAACAGATATCACGGGCAAATCTTCCAATTCCACGCTCGACGGCTGTGTCGCATTCGACGAGGCCGCGGACGATAAAGTCGTGGGCTGAATGTTGATACGCTCAAACAATTCCGTGGAATCATAAGTGAATCCGGCCAGTACAGACCGATCGAAAGGCACAGAAGTAACAGCCACCTCCTTAGGGTCGCTTTCCTCTGTGCCTTTTATTTCTATGTTTTGTTCGTCTTCTTCCGTAGTTACCGGAGCGTCAGCAGAAAGGCCCGTTTCTGGGTCCGCAGTTTTCTCTGCCAATATCCGGGAGCCTCCCGGCGGGGCCACTGCAGATACGGCAAGCATACCCGCAAGTCCGAAGCCGATCAGGCTGAATTTGTTATGTCTTCTCATTCGCAAAACACCTAAATCTATAATATCCTCGAGGTGGGGAACCTCGGTATAAATCGTAAACTATTTACGCAAATGTTACAAATGTTACAGAAATGTTACAACGGGATTATAGCAAATCCCGAAACAAATGTCAATACCCTCCGAAAAAAAGGCGAAAAATGTTTCGAAAAAAACGGGTGAGGAGCATGATCCCCTCACCCGTTATTAATGTTTTTTATGAGTCTGTATCCCTTAAGGCAGGAATGTTACCGCCTTACAAGGGGTACGATAGAATGCATCCCAAATGCAAATGCCAAACTTATCATTCGCTGCGTGAACGATCTGGCCGTTGCCGATGTAGAGGGCAACGTGTGTGATCCTTCCATCCGTATCGTAGAACAACAAGTCGCCGGGACGCAAGGTATTCAGATCTACCGGAACCGGAGTTCCGGCTGCCGCCTGGCTCTTAGAAGTACGTGTCGTACTGATGCCAAACTGCTGGAATACACGCATTACGAAACCGGAGCAATCCGTTCCATGCAGGAGGTCGGTTCCACCGAGGATGTACGGGTTGCCGACGAACTGCTTCGCATATTCACAGATCGCAAGACGAAGCTGGTCTGCTTCACTGATCGGAGTCGGCGGGTTCGGCTGCGTTTCCGGCGGTGTCTCCACAGGCTGCGTCTCTACCGGACGCTCGATCGCCGTAACTACAAACTGCGTCATCTGATCGCCGAGCTGAACCGGGTAAACGATATCTCCCGCTACCATGGGAACGCCGATCAAATTACATGCCCAACCGTTGGGGTTCGTTTCTGTATGACCATCCAGGTAGTAAGCAATGATCTCAACTTCATTAACATTTACCGCATCACCGACATATTTCTGACCGCCGATGTAGCGCGCGGATACCTGGACGAGGGTCGTTCTGGCGATCGCAGCTTCTGCCTCTGCCGCCGCTCTGGATGCAGCCTCCGCTGCCTTACGGGACTCTTCTGCGAGGCGAGCTTCCTCTGCCTTACGGGCTTCCTCTGCCTTACGGGCTGCCTCTGCCTCTGCAGCAAGACGGGACTCCTCAGCAGCTCTCGCTTCTTCTGCGAGACGAGCCTCTTCCGCTTCACGCTCGAGCTGTTCCTGGTATGCCTTCTCAGCCGCGAGACGCTCCTCGTCGAGACTGATCGCATGACCAAATTGATATTCGATATCTACGTAATCACGATGGATATAGCCAAAATAGCCTTCATCCAACTCGATCTTGTAGAATTCTCCTTCTTCACCAACGATTACCGTTTGCGTTCCGCGGGCAAGTTTTGTAACGATGTTATTCTTGTTCGCCACGCTCGGCGTGCTGCGCAGATTCAGGTTGTAAGCATTTACCGTACCGATGCGCGTCGCGATGGCGTCTTTCATGGCCAATGCGGCCTCACCGATCACGAAGAATTCGGCTTTTACATAACCGGTAACGGTTCCGGAGGTGATCAGGAACCAGGCCCCACCCTCACCGGGAACTTCTTCTAAAACATCTGCTACGGCGTTCGAATAGATCTTACCGACTTTCTTCGCCGATGCACTCGGAGCTGTACGCACATTTACATACGCTTCCGGCGGCTGGCTGATCGCCATACCCTTATATCCGACGTGCGGCGGTTCGGTAGGTGCTTCCGTCGGTGCTTCTGTGGGCGGAACAACAACTTCAGGCGTAGTCTCTACGATCGGTTCGGTCGGTTCTTCCACCGGCGGCACCATCGTCTCCTCCCGGATCGGTTCCGGCGGCTCCGTTTCCGTCGGCGTAGGCGCCGTAGGATGGATATGGATCCGCGCCAGTAATTCCGTCGAATCATAGGTGAAATCCGACTCCAGATAGCGATTTAAGGCCACAGCGGCTCCAGCCATAACGATCTCCAGATCGCTGGCATCTACCACTTCATTTGTATTCTCTTTTGGATCAGCAAGATCAGCAGAAGTCACATCCGTATCCAGCGTTACCTGGATCGTTTCCGGGTCCTCCGATACCGGATCGGCGTATACCCGGCAGCCTCCAAACGAAGTCGAGGCGGACAATGCAAGCACTCCCGCCAGGCCGAGGCTGATCAAGCTGTGTTTGGTACGTCTTATCATCCGTTAATCACCTGACTCTTACAAGCGTCCCCACAGGGACCATGCAAAACAAAAACCATATATACAGTCGACAAAAACTCCCAAAAGGGAGTGTCGACCATCGAACTCGCAGCGTCACGCGGCGAATTTTTAAGCAAGTATTACAAATGTTACAAAACTGTTACAATTGGATTATAGCAAACTCAGAAATAAAAGTCAACACTTTCCGACGTAAAATGCACAAAATCGTTCTAAAAACGCTTGAATTTCTGCAGTTTTTCGGAATAAAATGCAGTTTTACAAACTCTCGATATAATTTCCGGCCATAGAAACCGCAACGGCGCCATCGGAAACGGCAGTCACGATCTGTCGCAATTTTTTCGTGCGAAGGTCACCGGCAACGTAAACACCGGGGGCAGATGTCGCACAATCCTCGCCGGCGATGATGTAGCCGGCCTCGTCCATATCCACGAGCCCCTGGAAGCACTCCGAGACCGGAGTGATCCCGACTGCGATAAACAGGCCGTCCACCGGATACGCCAGGCTGGCACCGGAATTCGACCGAATGATGATATTTTCCACTTTTGTATCGCCCTGAACTTCCGTCACATTTGCGTTCCAGACCACTTCGACATTTTCCATGGCGAACAGACGGTCCTGCAGGGATTTCGCCGCACGCAGGCGGTCTCTGCGGTGAATGAGCGTAACTTTGCTGCACAGGCGCGCCAGATAGATCGCGTCTTCTACGGCCACATCGCCGCCGCCTACGACCGCGACTTCCTTACCCTTAAAGAACGCGCCGTCACAGGTCGCACAGTAGGACACGCCCTTACCGGCAAATGTATCCTCTCCGGGAATTCCGAGGAGGCGATGCACGGTTCCGGTGGCCGCCACGATCGTGCGGGTCTCGTATGTGTCTGCGCCACCCTTCACGCGATAGAACGGCTTCCCGTTTTCATCCTTGCAAGCCTCGATCGAACGAACTTCGTCCATTACGAACGAAGCCCCGGCTCCGTCCGCGTGTTCTCGGAACTTCGTGCCGAGGTCGAAACCGTTCATGCCCGGAAGGCCTAAATAATTATCTACTTCATAAGTCAGGAGCACCTGCCCCCCGCTCACGAACTCTTTTTCGATCACGATGCTGTCGAGTCCTGCCCGCTTCGCATACACTGCTGCCGACAGGCCCGCAGGCCCGGAACCGATGATGATCATATCCAACATAGGTAAACTCTCCAAATCGTATCCTGCGTACCGCGCATCCCTACCACTCGATCTCCTCGATCGGTATCGGATACGGGTTCAGGACGGTTTTCTCCACGCGATTATTCTTCATGTAGATCACGCGGTCCGCCATAGGTGTAAGCGCGGTGTTATGTGTGATCAGTACCACCGTCATCTTCTCCTTGCGGCACATATCCTGCAGCAGCTGCAGGATCTTCTTACCGGTTACATAATCAAGTGCACCCGTCGGCTCGTCACAAAGCAGGAGCTTCGGTTTTTTCGCCAGCGCACGTGCGATCGACACACGCTGCTGTTCGCCGCCCGAAAGCTGCGCGGGAAAATTATCCGAGCGGTCCGTAAGACCGACCGCTTCTAACGCTTCCATCGGATCCATGGGATCCTTGCAGATCTGCGTAGCCAGTTCGACATTTTCCTTTGCGGTCAGATTTGCGACCAGATTATAAAACTGAAATACAAAACCGATGTCGTAACGGCGATACGCGATCAATTCCCGACGGGACAGTTTGCTGATGTCGCGTTCGTCCACGATGATCTCGCCCTGATCGCAGCGGTCGATGCCGCCCAGAATGTTGAGCGTCGTCGTCTTACCGGCGCCGGAAGCGCCCACGATCACGGCCAGCTCGCCCTTCTTGATCTCGAAGCCGGCCCCGTTCAGCGCGTGGATCTCGACTTCGCCCATTCGGTAGATCTTGTGGACATCGTTAAATGTGATATATTCCGCCAAAGCGACCTCCTATCGGCCGAAATATGCGTCCAGACCGTTCATGATACCTACGACCGCCTTCACCTGGAATTCAGGAGTCGCCATGAGTGCGTCCTCCTCCAGGTTCGTCATGTAACCCATCTCGATGGTCGTTGTGGGGATCGTCGCGAAGTTGATGCCCGTCATGGTATCGGTATAGTAAATGTTGTTATTCTTCGAACCGGTCGATGCACAGAATGCATCGATCACGCATCTCGAAAGGCGCTCGGATGCAGCGATGAGATCTGCCGGCAGGTAAGGGTTCTTCTTACTGGGGGACAGGGTCTCCGCACCGGTCTTATTCGCATCGGAAGATCCGTTCGCGTGTACGCGGATCATGACTGCCGCGCCGGAAGCGCTGGCACGTACTGCACGCTGCATGTTACTGATATCGACATCCTGGGACTCACGGATCATCAAAACGTTATATCCGCGGGCCAGAAGCGCGTCTTTCAACTGAATGCTGACGATCAGGTCGAGCAGGGACTCGTTCATGCCGGTCGCGCGTCCGCTCGTGCCGGTGCTGACCTTCTTCTTCATGGTCGTGCTGCCCGGTCCGTTCGGCTCCGTCTCGTTGTTTCCATGTGCCTGATGTCCTGCATCGATGGCGATGATCGGACCACCGTTTCCGGTATATAAGATACCATTTGCCGTTTCTTTACGGGTGATCTTACCAACGGACCACGTAGCCGGCTTCGGCTCTGTGGTTCCGGGATCGGTCGCGCCGACAGCCGTGACATAATCTAAGGATACATAGCCTGTGCGGCCGTTATATGTAATGCGCGCCCACTTATCACTCTTACCGGTGCACTGTACTTCCGTTCCGTTATTCAGAACCGTGATGACATTTGCCACGGTACTCGGGCCCTCACGCATACGAAGGTTCGTCGTCACGCGCACCTGCTCGTTACAATCGGTAAATCCAGGTTCCGCCGGGAGCTCGATCGGAGGGTTCTCCGGCTCGTTTCCGCCGGGCTGCGTCGCAGGTTCGAGCAGTGCCGGCTCCTCTTTCGAGAGGAACTTCGTGGAAACAAAGCCTTCCTTCTCGTTGACGATGATACGGGACCAGTTCTCGCCATAACCGGTGCAACGCACCTTCACTGCACGATCCAAGACCTGAATGATGGTTCCATCCTTCGAAGGTTTCTCGCGGAAGTTCAACTTATCAGTCGTATAAAACTCTTCGTCACATACCTGGACCTTCTCACCGTAGAGGTCAATGACCGGAGCAGTGGTCGATACAAATTCCGCTGCAACGAAGCCTTCGGTCGCCCCATAAATGACACGGGACCATTCGTCGCTGCGACCGGTACGCTGCAGAGCGGTTCCGGCCGGGATCTGTGCCAGGATCTTACCGTCCTTCGACGGCTTCTCACGGAAATTCAGGTACTGGATACGCGGTACAGCAAAAACCAGTTCACTGCAGCTTTCAAATACGATGGGCTTCACCGCCTGAGTTTCTGCAGGCGTCGTCTCCTCGGGCTGCGTCTCTTCCGGTGCCGTTGTAGTATCGGTGCCGCTTTGTGTACTGTTCTCCGTCGATTCAACGGTCTTATCACCCTCGCTCTCTAAGTAAGGGGAAGCCTCGCCGGTCGGATCGGATTTGATCTGAACGTCCACGACCGGAGCCGATGTAGAGTCGGCAGCCGACGCATCGGCAGGTTTCGACTGTTGGTCCGCAGCAGATGCATCTGCCGTTGTTGTACTTGTGTCGGATCCTTTCGATCCGCATGCTGTCAGCGCTAATACGAAAAAAAGCAGAAGAATCGGAAGAAGACCATGCAACCCGTTCTTACCTGCTTTTTTCACGCGACGTCCCATGGAATTAAACTCTCTCATGTTAGTCTCCTATGATTTGATTTTTATTCTGCTTTTGCTTCTTCGGTCTTCGACTCCTGTGCTTCGGACTCAGCCTGAGCATCCGTCAGGTCATACCTTTTGACCAGTTCCTCTTCCAGTTCGGAGAAATCTTTCTTCGACTGTGCGAGCTTGTTACGGAGGTCATCCAGTTTCACCAGAGATTCAGAGATCAAAGAACGATACGATTTGGTCTTCCTGAAGGTAGGCCACGATGCATTATAATGGAACACCGCCGGCAGGAAACGAATCGTGGCAAATGCGAAACATCCCATCGCCACTACGTCCAAAACGATCTGGAACACCAGGCTCCATGTTTCGTCCAGGCTCGTCGAAGGTATCTGCGAAACGAGCACGCTGAACATCAAAAAGAAGATCGCCACCAGACAGAGGATCATAAACATCTGTCTGCGGTTCCCTTGCGTGTTTACCACTTTTTGCGCAAAGCGTTCTTCCTTACCGAGCTGATCCAGCAACTGCAAACGCTCTTCACGCATCTTTACGAGACGGTCTTTCAACTCGTCTGATAATCCCTTTTCCAATTCATCTTCCCGGCTCATATACACATCCGCCTTTCGAAAAATTCGATGTCCGTCGATCCCCATCTCGACGTCATCCCCTATAACCTTCCATTTTCCTAAAGAGTATTATACTTGAATCGGCGCATAAATGCAAGTCCTTTCCCGAATAAATTACATTTTTCGACGGTTTTGGACATGTCACGGCGTCGGCATCGGAAAAACAGATCCATTCTTGCTTTCTTACCATGTATGTGGTATAATGTCTTCAGCATGTTTTTTGGATACGAAAAGCCGAATTCGTGAGCGGTTTTTCGAAGACCTGGAGGTACCTCTATGGGAAATAACGACTATTTTGAGACATTGGCCGCGGGAACTGCAACTTTCCCGAGCAATGCCACATCTTTGAATCTTTGGAACAACAATATCACAAACTTAAGCATCCTGCAGGGATGTGAGAATTTGCGTGTCCTGAACCTCTCGGATAACCCGATTGAGAATCTGGAACCGCTGGTGAATCTGACGAAACTGGAAGAACTGGATCTTTCGGTCTGTGAACTGACCGACATCACGCAGGTAGCTAAGCTTCGCTCACTGAAGAAACTCAACGTTTCTTCGAACGACATCGAAGATTTTTCCGAACTCGGTGCGCTCACCCAGCTCGTCCAGCTCGACATTTCGTATAATCAGTGTAAGGAGATCGCGTCAATCGGCTTCATGAATCAGTTGACGAAACTGAACGTCAGCTCTAACCACATCTCGGATCTTAAGCCGATCATCGACTTAGATTCTCTGGAATATCTGGAGGCTTCGTTTAATGAACTCCATGCATTCCCGGATGTTTCTTCCATGCCCACGATGCGGCACCTGGACCTGTCCTACAACCACATCCGCGACGTGAACGTGCAGTACATCCCGACCACGCTGCGCTATTTGGATCTGTCCAACAACTCCATCCGTTTCAATGGTGACCTGCGCTGGATGAACGTTCTGGAGACCCTGAACCTGTCGAATAATAACCTGACCACGACGGACGCCGTCGTTCACTTAAAGCGCATCAAGCGTCTGGATCTGTCCGGCAACCGCATCAGCAACATCGATGCCCTGGTCGAACTTCAGACACTCGAAGATCTGGACCTCTCGGACAATGAGATCAAAAGCATCAGCATGTTGTGCAAGCTGCCGCATCTGAAGCGCTTGAACCTCTCCGGGAACCCGGAGGATGTCGCAAAGCAGGCCTTCTATCTGCGCGTGCAGATGCCGAACTGCGAGATCATCGTGTAACATAATTCAACCGAATATAATAAAACCCGGCGGAGACTCTCCGCCGGGTTTTTTGCATTCTATTCTCTTAGGATCGTTTCGATCAGAACCTTACCACGATCTCGTCGTCATGCGGCAGCAGGATCAGATCGGTACCATCGAAGCGCGCATCCGCTCCGTCCACCTTACTCGGCTCCGGGAAGTTCACAAGAGCTACACGGTAAGGCGCATCCGCATGCGTCATGATGCGAACGACGTTCTTCTCACGCCGAACGATCGTCTCGTGGACGCACTCGCCGTCCGCATTGAAGATATTGACCTTCGGAGAGGCCCCGTCGGACAATGCGTACACTTTCAGTGTCACATTTTCCGCATAGTCGTACTCTGCGTCCGTCTTGCAGGCACCGATCGGCAAGATGGTGTTCGCACGGACGAACAGCGGCAGGTGGAAGTAGTCGTAGGTCTTCGTGATCCAACGTCCGCCACGCACTTCTTCGCCGGTCATGAAGTCGGTCCAGTTGCCCTTCGGCAGGTAGAACTGACCCTCGCCCTGCGGATTGAAGATCGGCGCAACTAAGAGCGCCGGGCCCAGCATGTACTGGCGGTCCAGATACTGGCAGGTCGGGTCATCAGGGAACTCGAGCACCATCGCGCGCATCATCGGGATACCGGAACGACTGGTGCGAACTGCCTGCGCGTAGAGGTACGGCATCAGGGAAGCTTTGAGTTCACAGAATGTACGGGAAACCTCGACCGCCTCCTCGTCAAAGGCCCACGGCACGCGATAGGACGTGCTTCCGTGATAGCGGGAATGGGAGGAAAGCAGGCCGAACTGCGTCCAGCGCTTGTAAACATCCGCCGTGGAAGTCGCCTCGAAACCGCCGATATCGTGGCTCCAGTAACCGAAGCCGGACAATGTCAGCGACAGGCCGCCACGCAGGCTCTCGCTCATCGACTCGTAATCCGACCAGCAGTCGCCGCCCCAGTGTACCGGGAACTTCTGCCCGCCGACCGTTGCGGAACGAGCGAAGAGAACCGCGTCCTCCTCTCCACGCTTACGAACCAGAAGTTCGTACACACACTTATTGTACAAGTAGGTATAGTAATTATGCATGCGCACCGGATCGGAGCCGTCGTAGTAGACGCAATCCGTCGGGATACGCTCGCCGAAATCCGTTTTGAAGCAATCCACGCCCATATCCAGAAGCACTTCCAGTTTATCCTGGAACCACTTCCATGCGTCAGGGTTCGTGAAATCCACGATCGCCATGCCCGGCTGCCACATATCCCACTGCCAGACATCGCCGTTCTTACGCTTAATGAAATAGCCGTTTTCGACACCCTCGCGGAACAGTTCCGACTCCTGACCGATGTAACTGTTGATCCAGACGCAGATCTTTAAGCCCTTTGCTTTCAGTCGCGCCAGCATGCCCTCAGGATCCGGGAATACATCACGATCCCAGAGAAAATCGGACCAGTGGAACTCCTTCATCCAGAAGCAGTCGAAATGGAAGACTTTCAACGGAATTCCGCGCTCGAAGCAGCCGTCCACGAAAGAATTGACCGTAGCCTCGTCGTAGTTCGTGGTGAACGACGTCGACAGCCACAGGCCGAACGACCAGGCCGGGGGCAATGAAGGCCGCCCCGTCATCGCGGTGTAGCGCATGAGCACTTCCTTCATCGTCGGTCCGTTGATGAAGAAATACTCCAGCGACTCTCCCGCCACGGAGAACGAAGCTTTCTTCACGACCTCGCTTCCGACCTCAAACGAGACCGGATCGGGGTGGTTGACGAAGATACCGTAACCACGGTTGGAGATCATGAACGGAATGTTCTTATATGCCAGTTCGGTGGAGGTTCCACCGTCCTCATTCCAGATATTGACCGTCTGTCCGTTCTTCACGAAGGGCGTAAAACGCTCGCCCAGGCCGTAGAACGTCTCGCCGACCGCGATCGTGTGCTGCTGACGCAGATACGTGTCGTGCTCGCCGCCATCGTCGTATGCCAGGCCTCGCCAGTCGGTCTTCATATAGCCGAGATCACGTCCCTCACTGCGGGCGATCACTTCGCCGCCGCGATAGAACGTCATTCGCCAGAAATTATACAACAGTTCGACCGTTGTTTCACCGGACGTGATGCGGATCGCCTCGTCGGTTTCTTCGACATCCAGCGGCTGGTCCGTCATCGGTTCCAGTTCAAACTGCGGGAACTTCTCCTGCACACCCGCATAATGCCATACGCGGATGCGGAATACCTCCGGCATGGGGGATGTGATGCTGATGGTAAGATTAACGCCGCCGAGCGTGTCGCCGCGGTGATTGATCCGATGCGTCGGGCAGGTCAGAACGACCTCCGTATCCGTCTTCTTCACATAGTAAACTTGTGCGGGCGAGAAGCACTCGCACCCTTTTTTGAAAAGCCAACATCCGTTGCTGAACTTCATATATTCCCCCTTCTGGTACCTCAGTCGATACCCAAAAGTTTCTCCAGTTTCATCGCGATCTGTGTGTTGTCATATACGCCGGAAAACTCTTCCGCTCCGGCACCGATCGCATAGAGCGGGATCGGCTGTGCCGTATGATAGATCGTCGAAAATTTGACGCCGCACTTCTTCGCAAGCAGGGTCGTCACGGTAAATGCAAGCGGTTCGTAAGCCCCATAAGACTCATAAGCCGCCGTGCCCATCGTAGCGCGGGCGTCTTGCATGCTGGCCAGGTAAGCGGCGTTCAGCTGCATGACTTCTTCCTCTTTCAGCACGAGTTTCGGGTCATCCCCGGCCTGATAGGTGCCGCTCACCGTCAGTCCGAAGTGGGAACGCATCTCCCACAGGACGGTATCCCAGCTCGTCTTATTCGGCCGATATTCGAGCGCTACCATGCGCATGTATTGCCAGTAGGAAAGGTTCTGCTTCTTCAGACCATTCAGGTACAGATCATAACCCATGTTGGAGTAGCCCAGGCCCAGGCCGCCGGTCTCATGATCCGCAGTAACCAGGATCAGCGTCTCATCCGGATGCTTGTTATAGAAATCCATCGCTACACCGACTGCCTTCTCCAGATCCAGGACTTCACGCACCACGGCGCCGAGGTCGTTCTCATGGGAAGCCCAGTCGATCAGACCGCCTTCGATCGCGTAGAAGAAACCTTTCTCATCGCCCAGAACTTTCAGTCCGCCTTCCACATAAGCCGCCAGGTCGGCGTCGCCCTTTCCGGCATCCACGCGCAGCTTCATCGCGTCGCCCTCAGCGCGCTGCTGGCTGGTGATGAGGACCTTACCCATGTCACCGGTAAGGCTCGCAAGCGCGGCATCGTTATCGCGGAATACGCGATAGCCCTGCGCCGCCGCCAGATCATACAGATCGGGCAATGTACCATCCGCACCGGTAGGCTGGCGGATCGAACCACCGCCGAAATAATCGAAACCACTCGCAAGCATGTCCTGGCCGAGCTCATAATACATGGTCCGGTCGGTCTGGTGGCCGTAGTAACCGGCCGGTGTCGCATGGTTGATATTCGCATTCGAAACCACGCCGACCTTATAACCCAGGAGTTTCTTCACCTTCTCAGTGATCGTCTCTAAGCGCTCGGTACCGCTCGGATCCACGCCGATCGCGTCGGTCGACGTCTTAAATCCCGTCGTGATGGCCGTGATCGCAGCCGCCGAGTCCGTAATAAACGAGTCGGAGTTATAATTCGTCACGCTCCCGACCACGGGGAACTGCTCAAAATTCAGATACGTCCCCGCGTAGGAAGTCTTACTGGGATCGTACTTCTTCCCGCCGCCTTCGGCCGCCTTATAGTAAGACGCCGCCTGAATATGGCCCACGCCCATACCATCGCCGATAAACAGGAAGATATACTTCGGTTTCTTCGGCTCTGCCGGCTCCGCCGTAGTCTCCTCCGGTGGAAGCGTCGGATCGACCTGCGTCGTCGGGGCCTCCGAAGCATTCGTCGGCTCCGGTGTCGATGCACTCGTCGATTCGTTCGTCTTACTCTCCGGTGTCGTTCCTTCTGTCGCATTCGGCGTCGTTGATGCCTGTGCGGTCGTTTCCACCGGGTAGGTCCAAATAGCAAATTCCGACTCCGCCGGCTTCGTTTCATCCGATCCGAACAACGAGCATCCGCTGACTCCGGTCAATGTCAGGGCCAGAAAGGCCGCTGTTATGGTTTTTTTCCATTTTCTCATCGCATACTCCTGTTGAAAGCGGTCATTTTCTCTCCGCTTCACGCTGCTTCGCCTTCTCCAATTCCCGTTTCACATAATAACCGGTATAAGAAGCCTCATTTTCCATGATCTCCTCGGGCGTTCCCTGCGCCACCACTGTGCCACCGGCGTCGCCGCCCTCCGGTCCCATATCTATAATATAATCCGCCGTTTTGATCACGTCAAGATTATGTTCGATCACAACGACAGTATTTCCGCCATCCGCCAGTCGGTGGAGGATCTCCACCAGCTTGTGGACGTCCGCGAAATGCAGTCCGGTGGTCGGTTCATCGAGCACATAGATCGTCTTTCCGGTGCTGCGGCGCGACAGTTCCGTCGCCAGTTTGATACGCTGCGCCTCGCCGCCCGACAGCTGCGTCGAAGGCTGGCCCAGTTTCAGGTAGCCCAGGCCCACGTCGTACAGCGTCTGGATCTTACGGGAGATATTCGGCATGTTCTCGAAGAACGGAAGCGCCTCCTCCACCGTCATGTCCAGCACGTCAAAGATCGATTTTCCCTTATAGTGTACTTCCAAAGTCTCGCGGTTGTAGCGCTTGCCGTGGCAGACCTCACACGGAACGTAAACATCCGGCAGGAAATGCATCTCGATCTTCAGGATACCGTCGCCGCTGCAGGCCTCGCATCGGCCGCCCTTTACGTTGAAACTGAATCGTCCCTTCGTGTAGCCGTGCGCCTTCGCGTCCCTCGTCGCCGCGAACAGATCGCGGATCATGTCGAACACGCCCGTATAGGTCGCCGGATTCGAACGCGGCGTACGCCCGATGGGGCTCTGGTCGATGGCAATGACCTTATCCAGCTGTTCGATGCCGCGGATCTCGTCGTATTTGCCGGCGATAATGCGCGCGCGGTTCAGTTTCCGCGCCAGCGATTTATAGAGGATCTCATTGACCAGGGAACTCTTACCGGAACCGGACACGCCGGTCACGCAGGTGAAGACTCCCAGCGGGATATCCACGTTGATGTTTTTCAGATTGTGTTCTTTTGCGCCGACCACGGTCAGGAAGCCGGTGGGTTTGCGGCGCGTTTTCGGCACCGGGATGAAACGCCGGCCTGCCAGGTATGCACCCGTGATGGACTCAGGCACCTGCATAATTTCTTCGGCCGTACCGGTCGCCACGACCTCGCCGCCGTGCTCGCCGGCGCCCGGACCGATATCCACGATATGGTCCGCCGCCCGCATCGTATCCTCGTCATGCTCCACGACGATGACCGTATTGCCCAGATCGCGTAAGTGCATCAGCGTCTTCAGAAGTTTATCATTATCCCTCTGATGCAGGCCGATGCTCGGCTCATCCAAAATGTAGCAGACGCCCACCAGGCCGGAGCCGATCTGCGTCGCCAAGCGGATACGCTGCGCCTCGCCGCCGGACAGAGTTCCGGTGTTTCGCGACAGGTTCAGGTACTCCAAGCCGACGTCGATCAGGAACTGCAGGCGGTTGCCGATCTCCTTCAGGATGCGCGCGCCGATCTGCTTCTGCGTCGGCGTCAGCTCCAGGCCCCGGATGACTTCCAGTTCCTGCCGAATGGGCAATGTCGTCAGCTCGTAGATATTCAGTCCGCCGATGGTGACTGCCAGTGACGCAGGCTTTAAGCGCATGCCCTGACAGGTCTTACACGGGCGAATGTCCATGAAGGTCTCATACTCTGCCTTCGAAGCCTCCGACGCGGTCTCGCGGTAACGCCGCTCCACGTTCCGGATCAGGCCCTCAAAAGCGATGTCGTAGGTGCCCACGCCGCGCTGTCCACGGTAGTGCACCGGCACGGAAACATCGGTTCCGTACAGCAATACACGTTTGATATCCTCCGGATAGTCCTCGAACGGGGTATCCAGGGAAAACTTGAATTTCTTACACAAAGCGTCCAGGACCGCGCGCGTAAAGCTGCCCTCACTGGCCGCCGACAGCCAGCCGGGCACGGTGATCGCACCCTGGTTGATCGAGTAGGACGGGTCCGGAATCATGAGTTCCGGCGCGAATTCCATCGTGAAACCGAGGCCCGTACAGTCCGGGCAGGCTCCGAAGGGATTGTTGAACGAAAAGCTTCTGGGCTCGACCTCATCGATGCTGATGCCGCAGTCCGGGCACGCAAAATTCTGGGAAAATGTCAGCATTTCCCCATCGATCACGTCCACGTAGACCAGGCCTTCCGCAAGCTTCATCGCGTTCTCCAGGGAGTCCGTCAGGCGGGTCTCCAGGCCCGGGCGCACCGACAACCGGTCAATGACGATCTCGATCGAGTGCTTGATGTTTTTATCGAGTTTGATCTCCTCTGACAGTTCATACAGGTTTCCGTCCACGCGCACGCGCACGTAGCCGCTCTTACGCGCCTGCTCCAGCACCTTCACATGTTCGCCCTTGCGGCCGCGAACGACCGGCGACAGAACCTGGATGCGCGTCTTTTCCGGCATGGCCAGGATCTGATCCACCATCTGGTCCACCGTCTGGCGGCGGATCTCGCGTTTACAGTTCGGGCAGTGCACGGTGCCGATACGCGCATATAAAAGTCGCAGGTAGTCGTAGATCTCCGTCACCGTACCCACGGTCGAACGCGGGTTGCGGTTCGTCGACTTCTGGTCGATAGAGATCGCAGGCGACAGGCCTTCGATGCGCTCGACATTCGGTTTCTCCATCTGCCCCAGGAACTGGCGCGCATACGAAGAAAGCGACTCCATATAGCGCCGCTGGCCCTCTGCGTAGATCGTGTCAAATGCGAGCGACGATTTTCCCGAGCCGGACAGGCCGGTCAGCACGACCAGTTTCTCGCGCGGGATATCGACGTTTATATTCTTCAAATTATGTTCCGCGGCCCCGCGGATCTTTATAAAACTTCCCATCGGTTAGTTCATTTGCTCCTGTAGTTTCTTTAATTCGAACAGACGGTCACGCAGCTCCACCGCGCTCTCGAAATCGAGCTGTGCGGCAGCCTTTCGCATCTGCTTCTCCACATCGGCGATCAGTTTCGCCAGTTCCTTCTCGCTCATCGACTCGGGATCCTTCTCCAGCTGCGCCGACGCCTGCTCCGCCTTCTTCGAAATGGAGATCAGGTCGCGGACCGCCTTCTGGACCGTCTGCGGCGTGATGCCATTGGCCTCATTATACGCCTGCTGGATAGCACGGCGGCGCGCGGTCTCCGAGATCGCGTTCTTCATTGAATCGGTCTGCGTATCCGCATACATCACGACGCGGCCCTGTGCGTTACGCGCGGCACGGCCGATGGTCTGGATCAGCGAGGTCTCCGAACGCAGGAAGCCTTCCTTATCCGCGTCGAGGATCGCGACCAGGGCGATCTCCGGGATATCCAGGCCCTCTCGCAGGAGGTTGATGCCGACCAGCACGTCGAACTGATCCATACGCATATCACGGATGATCTCCGAACGTTCGAGCGTATCGATGTCCGAGTGCAGGTATTTCACGCGGACGCCGAGGCCCCGATAATACTCGGTCAGATCTTCTGCCATCTTCTTCGTAAGTGTCGTGACGAGAACTTTATTCTTCTGCTGTACGGTCTTGCGGATCTCGCCCAAAAGATCATCGACCTGGCCCTCCACGGGACGCACGAAAATCTCCGGATCCAAAAGGCCGGTCGGACGGATCACCTGCTCCGTCCGTAGCAGTTCATGCTGCTGCTCGTATTCGCCGGGGGTCGCCGACACAAACAGCATCTGGTTGATCTTTTCTTCAAACTCGCCGAAATATAAGGGGCGGTTATCCAGGGCGCTGGGCAGGCGGAAACCGTAGTCCACCAGCGTCGTCTTACGCGAACGGTCGCCCGCATACATGGCCCGGATCTGCGGCACCGTCATGTGCGACTCGTCGATGATGATCAGAAAATCCTTCGGGAAATAATCCATCAGCGTGAACGGCGGCTCTCCCGGAGCCTGGTTCGTCAGATAGCGCGAATAGTTCTCGATGCCCGAGCAGAAGCCGGTCTCCCGCATCATTTCCACGTCATAACGGGTACGCTCGCTGATGCGCTGCGCCTCCAAAAGCCGTCCCTGCGCCTTAAACTCCTGCACGCGCTGCTCCATCTCCTGGAGGATCGCACGCGCCGCGCGCTCCAGCTGTTCCTTCGGCACCACGTAGTGGGATGCCGGGAAGATCGCCGTGAACACGATCACTTTTTTCACTTTGCCGGTGAGGGCTTCGATCTCGCTGATCCGCTCGATCTCGTCGCCGAAGAACTCGACGCGGATCGCCGTGTCCGAACTCTCCGCCGGGAAGATCTCCAGCACGTCGCCGCGCACGCGGAACGTTCCTCGCTTAAAGTCCATGTCCCCGCGGGTGTACTGAATATCGATCAGGCGGTCGATAACCTCCTCGCGGCTTTTCTCCATGCCCGGCCGCAGGGTGATCACCATGTTTTTGTAATCGATCGGGCTGCCCAGCCCGTAAATGCAGGAAACGGAGGCCACGATGATCACGTCCCGCCGCTCTGCCAGCGATGCCGTGGCAGAGTGACGCAGTTTATCGATCTCATCATTGACCGATGAGTCCTTCTCTATATAGGTGTCCGTCGAAGGCACGTAGGCCTCCGGCTGGTAATAGTCATAGTAACTTACGAAATATTCGACGACATTGTCCGGAAAGAATTCCTTGAATTCGCTGTATAACTGTCCGGCCAATGTCTTGTTGTGGGCGATGACTAGGGTCGGTTTCCCGAGCGCCCGGATCACGTTCGCCATGGTGAAGGTCTTACCGGAACCGGTCACGCCCAGCAGCGTCTGAAACTGATTTCCGTCCTCGAAACCACGCACCAGGTCCGCGATCGCGGTCGGCTGGTCGCCCGTCGGCTGATAATCCGACACCAGATGAAACTGCGCTTTCTCAAACTGCTCCATAAAACCTCCTTCTTTTTAAAATCCATAGTGCCCTCACAAATGTGAGGGCACTATGATCGTCTTTAACACGTTTATTTCTGTTTATTTCGATCAATTAAAGTTCAACATCATCATGTTGATCAGTTCCGTTACAAAGCTGGAATCGAGCATAGAATTGGAATCCATGATATCGAATACCCACTTGCCGTTGATCTTCAGAACGCGGATCGTCTGATCCGAACGATCTTCGTCCTTATCGCCCTTATATGTAATACGAACCTTAAGATCATAACCTGCGGAGATCGTGGTGATACCTTCAACTTCCTTACGCAGTTTCATGATCGCGGACGCAACCTTATCACAGAAATCGTTCGCATCCTTTGCCTTTACACCTGCATTGACGAGAGTCGACTTCGTGGAACTGTTTTCCTTCGTTACCTTATCCTCGTAGCTCTTGATCGTAGTTGCGAGGCCCTTATAGGTATTGGCGATCGAGGCCAGTTTCGCTGCATCCAGCTCTGTCTTATCCTGGATCGAATACGAGAATTTCAGGTTCTTTCCGACTTTCTTCTCGTAGGAATCATACATTTCGTTCATGGATGCACCGTAATCAGCGGAATCCAGAAGCTTCAAGAGGTTCTCCTTACCCATCAGGGTGACCCCTTCCTTCGCCAGTTTCAGGGAGTCTTTATAGAGCGTGCTGATCATCTTCGGATAGCTGGCCATATAATCATCGGAGTCGAGGGACTTCGCATTCATGGTGCTGATCAGTTTCTTGACCGGTGTCTGGTAACTGCTGCCAAGTACATTTACTAAAAGGATAATGACCAAAACGACTGCAACGAGGGCGAAACCAATGATGGCAAACCATTTGCCTGCGCCGGACTTCTTCGGTGTTGCTGTTGTCGGAGACTCCATCGGAGTTGAGAATGTCGGAGCCACGCTTGACGGTTGCTGAGTCGCTGCCTGTGCCTGTGCTACCGCTGCCTGCGCTGTAGCCTGGCTCTGCGCGATCGCTGCCTCTGCGCCACTCGGTGTCGTTGCGCCCTGGCGAATCGCCTGTACCTGTGCTGCTGCCTTTGCCGCTGCCTCTGCCTCAGACTTCGCCTTCGCTGCCGCCTCGGCTGCTGCCTGCTGCTGTGCCTGGACCGTAGCTGCCGCTGCTGCCGCTGCTGTCTGCTGCGTTGCGAGCTGCTCCTGCATGGTCTGTGTTGCCGCTGCTGTCTGCTGTTGCTGTGCCGCAAGCTGACCCTGTGCGGTATCTACCGCTGCTGCTGCCTGCTGCGCGATCGGAGCTGATAACTTAGACCCGCAATTCAGACAGAAATTCTGGTTGTCTTCTGCCGGTGTTCCGCATTTTGAACAATACTTCATAGCTTACCCTCCGTGTAATTCTATCTTCATAAAACAAAGTGTTTTAACACTTTCACATCAAGGTTTGGCTCACGGCTGACGCATGAGCTCCTGGATCGCCGCCTGAAGCTGATTATCATCTTCATCGGTCGGGTTCTTCTTAGTCTTATACTCTTCCGAAAGTTCTACTTCGATATCGGGTTTGATGCCGATGCCGTGGATGCACACATCCGCAGGCGTGAAGTAGGAGGAGACAGTAACTTTAATACCATCCTTCTGTCCCGGAAGGTTGAAGACTTGCTGAACGATACCCTTTCCATAGGTCGTCGTTCCGATGATCTTCGCACGGTTTCGCGCCTGCAGCGCGCCGGCAACGATCTCCGAAGCACTGGCACTGTTTCCATTGACCAGGACCACGATCGGAAGCGTCTCGTCATTATTCGTCTTCGAGCGATACTCGTTCGTACGGCCCTTCTTATCCTTCGTATATACGATCATGCCATCGTCAAGGAACTTATCGCAAATATCACTGGCCGTACGGATGAGGCCGCCCGGGTTCTCACGAAGATCCAGGACCAGTTTCTTCATACCGTTCGCTTTCAAGTTTGCATATACCTTGTTGAACTGATCAAGAGTGATCGTGTCGAACTCTGCCACGTAGATATAGCCGATATCATCCTTGAGCATCCTTCCGATGACGGTATCGATCTCGATCTTACGACGCTGCACGTGGAAACTGAGTTCCTCGCCATCGCGAAGGATCACGATATCCACATACGAGTTTAATTCTCCGCGGATCAGAGCCGCCGCATCGCTCAGGCTCATATTACTCACATCGGTACCGGCGATCTTCAGGAAAATATCCCCCGATTGAAGGCCGATCTCCTCTGCCGGTGAACCGGCAAATGCTTTGCTTACCTTCGCTCCGGTGTTTTTCTCCTCGTCCGCAGGGCCGACCGAAACGCCGATGCCATAGTAGGTACCATCGGTGCTGTTCATCATGTCCTCATACTCCTCGACTGTGTAGTACACGGAGTACGGGTCACCCAATGACTTCATGACCGCCCGGCTGATCTCATCCAGCATCGCCTGGTCATCCACTTCGTACAGATAAGAAGACCGGATACTATCCCGGAGCTTCTCGATTTGGTTCAACGCCTTCTCATTAAATGACTTCGGGTCATCGACCCCAACGACACCATCCGGATCCCGGTCGAAGATCAAAGTCTTCGCAAAATAGAACCCGCCTGCCAGCAAAACCGTCAGCAGGACGCCGCAGATCAGTCCCTTGAGAAACAGTTTGTTATCCATAAGACTGTTATCATCCTTTTCCTTAGTACTCGATGGACTCCATGTATTTCATGTAGCGCACAACCATCAAGGCGATCTTAAAGGTGATCGCATCCTCAAACACACGCAGATCCAGTCCTGTCGCCTTTTGGATCTTATCCAGGCGGTAGACCAATGTATTGCGGTGTATATACAACTGACGCGCCGTCTCCGACACATTCAGGTTGTTTTCGAAAAACTTATAGATCGTGGACAATGTCTCTTCGTCGAAATCATCCGGCGAGCGGTTGTCGAAGATCTCTTTGATGAACATCCGGCACAAAGGCATCGGAAGCTGGTAGATCAAACGGCCGATACCCAGGTTCGCATACGCGATGATGTTCTTACCACTGTAGAAGATCTTACCTACGTCCAGGGCCATCTTCGCTTCTTTATACGAACGAGACACTTCCTTTATCTCGTTGATGATAGTTCCGTACGCCACACGCGCGCTGATCATGGCTTCGGTGTTGAGCATGTCCAGGATGGTACGTGCCACCTGATCCATCTCCTCATAGCCGTCGGACATCTTAAGTTCCTTCACCATGATGATGTTCTTCTCATCAACTGCGGTCACGAAATCACGGGATTTCTGGCTCGCGAAGAGTCCGCGTACGGTCTCGAGCGCATTGTTATCCCGCTCATTCTTCGTTTCGATGATAAATACGACGCGGCGTACCGCTGTCTCGATATGCAGTTTCTTCGCACGATTATAGATATCGACCAGAAGTAGGTTGTCGAGCAAAAGGTTCTTAATGAAGTTATCCTTATCGTAGCGTTCCTTATATGCGACCAGAAGGTTCTGCAGCTGGAAGGCCGCCATACGACCGACCATGTACGCATCGTCGTTATTACCCTTAACCAGCAGGATCAGCTCGAGCTGCTGCTCGTCGAATACCTTAAAGAACTGGTAACCATTTACCACCTGGCTGTCGGCTGGAGAATCCGCAAAAGCAATGATCGCGAACTCCCTCGTCTCTGCATCTTCAAACGTCGATGCTAAGATCTTACCTTCGACATCGCTGACGCACAGATCGATCCGGGATATTCCTTTTAATCCTTCCACTATGGACTGTAATACTTGGTTTGAGATCATCTTCTACTCCCTGTCGTTCATTCGCTTCTGTGTTATGATACGACCTATCTGTTAATTCGACCCTACAGGGCAGAATCATACATATGATTATTATACCAAAGAAACCACGAAAAATAAAGCAGTATTTTGAGGGAACAGAAAGGCCAGCCCTTTTCCTCCTAATACCAGTCGTTGTTACAATACAATGATAAACCGTGTGCACGCAGAAGCAACACACGGTTTATTATCCTTATTTCGGTTCTATTGTTGTCTACTCATATCTTAATGCTATTTTCCGTCTGAGATTATACCTGTAAACGCAAAAAAGAATACCCGCGCAAAAGGCAAGCCTGACTGAATTTATAGAAAAATAAGACAAAACAGATTGGTTCACGGTAAACACATCGGTCCACCGAAAAGAGAATAATCCCCTAAACCACTCATCCGACCACAGCATGATTTCACGTGCATAGAATGCCGAAAATGCCCCCATAATGCTCAAGTAACCAAGCATATTATTGATCAATTGCACTCCTGCAAACAGAACTGTCCACCCAAAAATCAGCAACAAATAATACCCGGCCACCATATCAATGAATTCGTGAGCCGTTGACAATTTTGTAACCACTCCATCATCCCAATACAGTAGCCACTTCTCTCCCATTGGCATTTGTATACGTAGCAACGAAAGAGAGACTACCTGAAGGAAATAACCCGCAGAGCAAAATAAATAAAACGATTTTGCATCCCTTGCAAATACGTTTTTGCGACCCATAATAAAATAATCGAATGTAATTGCGCCATTGGTCTTCGCTTGCATCACCATAGGAATAAGCCACACAACCGCAATTATCATTTGGAATACAAAAAGAAAACAAAGTCCTTCTTGAGAAAAAAAGCGTCTGGTATTACCTCCCCAATATACCACTTCTCCATCGCCAACATCCTCGTAGTTTATTTCATTCGTCATTAAATACTGAAGAAGATCAATGGAAGCGCGAACTTTGGTTTGTTCAAATTCAACGTCGTAAACGTAATAGACCGAATCCTCGCCGTATACCTCAAATGGCTTGTTTTTTTCTTTTATTTGTGCAGAGTACCCTTGCAACCGTATGATTTGCTCCTGTATTTCTGTTGCATTTGAATATGGCTCCACATAGTATTCCCATTTTGTATAATCACTCGTTCTGTTATCATAGTAGTACATGGAAAAAGCCGGAACAAATGTCAATTCAGCAGCTAAAAGCAACCAAAACAGCCATCCGTTTGACAACCTAAAAAAAACTTGTTTCAATCTATCTCTCCTTTTGAGTCTGCGACAGACGTAATAACGCTATCCATTTTCTCTATCGAGACTATATCAATTTCGGAAAGCACTCGAACCAAGTCAGAAATGGAACGCTTCGCTTCTTGGACAATCAAAAAACCAGGTCCGTATCGAAGCACTTCCGATTTATCTAACAGTTGCTGTGCTTTCATTTCATCTCCTTTTGTCCGGAACCCTATTTTATATGGAGTTTGAATATCTTGCCCACCCTTCCTGATTAATCTTCCATCGGACAGTTCATATATACTATCACAATTAACAGAAAGTCCATCGATAATATGTGATGTAAATACAATACTTCTTCTTTCTTCTTTAGCCTCTAATACTTTTTTAAAAAAAATCTCAACGCTTTGGGAATCTAAAGAATTTAAAGGCTCATCAAAAAAGAGAAGTTCAAACGGAGACGCAAAAGATAATACTAACGCAAGTTTCTGGCGCATACCCATCGAATATGTCCTTACCATATGATCCTTGTGGGACAATAAACCCCAATCTGACATCAAAACCTGTACACGTTCTGTAGAATAGTACTTATCAAGGTAGTACTGAAGATTCTGTTCCCCAGTCATGTTATTCCAAAAACATACATTTTCTAGAATACCGGCGCAATACCCATCCGAGTCATAAGCGAGCCTTCTCTGCCCTAGATATATGTTCCCGTCATTTGGACGCAAAAAACCACTTAGCACCTTCAGCAGAGTCGTTTTTCCGCTTCCGTTTTTCCCAACGATTGCTACGACTTCACCGGTTGAAATGGTCATCTCAAGGGATGACAATACAGTTTTCTTACCATATGAGAAACTAAGATTCTCCACCTTGAAATTCATCATCCATATCTACCTCGTAATCCGGCAACACCCCGGCAATTACCCCCTCCTGGTCAGCTATCAACATTACGCACTCTTTTAGCCATATATTATTCTGAGGAATATACATCGCCAGATAAATACATTGCTTCTCGTAATCAACTCTATATAATTCCGATCCAATAGCGCTGTAAAAATCAATCAGTTCTTCAAATGAGCTGATAAAGCCAATCTCTTCCCAGGAACGCACGAAGATTTCCGCTGAGTAAAAATCTTCTCTGTCCTGATCCGTTAAAGGAAGGATCACATAGCCGATCCCGCCGACAGGAGCCTGAAATCCTCGTACCATTTCTTCCAGGTAAACATACGATCCTCCATAAGAGGTCGGTAAATACCGTATGTATCTTTGATCTTTTATGTAAAAATATCTCCCATTCTTACATACTATGTAACGCCCGCTCGCGCCATGAGTTTTATGTCCTTTATCATCTAAAGACCAAAGATAGTACGGATATGATTCAATGAAACAAGTGTATAGATCATAATCTCGTAATAGCTCGCACCGATTAGCATAGCATTCGCTAAAGTACGTTGCCTTCGGTATTTCAATACTCGCCATCCCATCCACGCTCGTCAAACTAACCGAGAACCTGCGGTTTGCTGTTATATAAAACATCAATATCCCAATGATCCAAATACCAAGAAGTATAAAAATAATAACCCTTTTGTGTTTCATTTGACTCCTCAACGCTATCTGGAAATAGTTTGCGAGCGAACCAGCGTTATTACGATTCCTTCACTGTTAGCCTCTATCTTGATTCTTTTCGCTGTCCATCCTTCTAAAAAGGTATAAATGGGAACATAGATCGTGTTTCTATCCCATTCAACCAAGCACAGATCTGACTGGATGTTTTCATAATATTCCACCAGATCCTTAAACGAACGTAACCCAGCCGTCTTCTCCCAAGGATAAAGCAATGGTTTATTTGCATCTACACTGTGGCGTTCCAGCAATGGGGAGACAAAACCACCGCCGTCGGTTCCATCACTCGGTTCCATGAAGTCCCACATTTGGCTTCCGTAGACTACTCCATCTTCCCCCTCTTCCACAAAAAAATAACTCTGGTTCTCGCATAGAAGATACTGTCCTGTAGCAGATTCTTCTTTTCCGTTTTTTGAGACAGAATAAAGATATGCCGAGTGGGTCGAAATAACATCCTTAAACAAATCAAGTCCTTCGATCGTATGGATCATATATCTCTCCTGAGATCCCATGTAGATTTGCTCACTTCTGCCTATGCCCCGAAGTTTTAAAGCTGACGAATCATCGTAAGATGTGATGGATAATGCATATTTTCTATTCACATGCAGATAGAGTATAACCTCGCCAGCTATAATCATGGCAATTATACAAATTACTATAATCCAAATACGCTTTCTCATATGAACTCCTTCAAGAGGCATATTTCTATTTATCCACAACCCTGACTATTCCGAAATTCCATCTTGAAAACAATCCGGTTCCGATCTCTCTTTCCGGATACCAGGAAAATTGCAAGTGTTGTCCATCTCTGTAATCGTTGCTCCATGTATCTGTACATACGACGAATTTTTGAACTTCCCCTTTGCTATTCCCGTTCCACGTGATCTTATAGCGGCGATATCCTCCGCCTCCCATCTCATGTCCAGTTATTTTAAATAGAACTGCTCGCCCTTTGTCAGCCTCTTTTTCCAATTTTGCGTAAATATCATACCGTTCCAGTTCAGCTTCTTTTTTAATACTATATTTATTAAATATTGCCTCCATCACTAAAGGCGCTGTCTCAACGTCGAACCCTTTGTACTCATCATAATACCCCATCGCAACTGCTTTGTTTATTATATCTCTGCAAAGAATTTCAGGTCTTGCCATCACACCGTAAAACTTGATCACCGACGTCTGAGCGGTAGCCCAACATATGCCGCGGTCATCGAGTTTGAAACCAGTTGTATTGTTAGCATTATACCACTTCTTTAACGCCCCCTGTTCGTAGTTGTGAAGATTCGTCAGAGTAACATTTCGAGTCAATTCAATTTTAAGTCCCTTCTTTTGTTTGTTAGAATAAACTTGGCGCAAATACTCCGGAACCATATACTCACGAGTCAAAACTCCTGAAAGCCCGGCATCCTCTTTTCCTTTGAATGCGATTATCGTTTGAAATGTCACAAAAGAAACAAGTATACCAAGTAAAAAAGCTAATGCGTTTCGGATAGTGCTTCTGTTTTTTTGTCGTTCACCCGTCATCATACCACTATACTCCCTTACCTTAAAGAATTTTGGCAGTATTCTTACACGAGCAATAACTACCACTAATAGTATATATATACATATATATATTGTCAAGGTAAATCGAAAGTATATTACTGCAGTATAAAAACGCCCTCTGAGAATTCGTGATATTACCAAAGCAGTGAATAAGAAAAGGCTGCCACATAATCGTGACAGCCTTCTTCTATGGTTTCGCTATAGCAGCGAAATAAAATTCTGAATTAGTTCAGGATCGCCATTTCTGTATCCTTATCGAAGATGTGGATACGGCTCATATCGAGTGCGAACTGAACAACGTCGCCGGGACGAGCGGTTGTACGAGGGTTAACCTTCGCGGTGAAGGAAAGATCCTCAACATCGAAGTACAGAAGTACTTCAGAACCAAGAAGCTCGTATACACGGATGGTAGCCTTGATGATGCTGTCCTTAGAAGTCTCAAGGAACATCTGCTCATCATGGATATCCTCAGGACGGATACCGAAGATAACTTCCTTACCAACAACGCCTGCCTCTTCAAGAACCTTCGCCTTAACATCCGGGATGGTTACCTGATGCTCGCCGAACTTAGCAACAACCTTGCCGTCTTCTCTCTCGATCAGAGCGTCAATGATGTTCATCTGAGGAGAACCGATGAAACCTGCAACGAACTTGTTAGCGGGCTTATCATACAGGTTCTGAGGTGTATCAACCTGCTGAATGAGACCATCCTTCAGTACGACGATACGGGTACCAAGTGTCATAGCCTCTGTCTGGTCATGGGTTACGTAGATGATGGTTGTTTCAAGTCTCTGGTGAAGCTTGGAGATCTCAACACGCATCTGTACACGAAGTTTTGCATCCAAGTTGGAGAGCGGCTCATCCATGAGGAATACCTTAGGATTACGAACGATAGCACGACCCATCGCAACACGCTGACGCTGACCACCGGACAGAGCCTTCGGCTTACGATCAAGCAGGTTATCGATACCAAGGATACGAGCAGCTTCCTGAACGGACTTCTCGATCTCGTTCTTCGGAACCTTACGAAGTTTCAAACCGAATGCCATGTTATCATAAACGGACATATGCGGATACAAAGCGTAGTTCTGGAATACCATCGCGATATCTCTGTCCTTCGGCTCCTCGTCGTTAACGAGCTTGCCGTCGATCCACAGTTCACCGGAAGAAATCTCTTCCAGGCCTGCGATCATACGAAGGGTTGTGGACTTACCGCAACCGGACGGACCTACGAAGATGATGAATTCCTTATCGGCGATGTCAAGATTGAAATCCTTAACTGCTACGAAGCCGTTAGGATAAACCTTACATACGTTCTTCAATACCAAACCAGCCATTAAAATAATCCTCCTAAACTTTCAATAGTTTACTCAAGCTGTCTATAGGGGCTTTTTCACGCACCCTCACGAACTCCATTTTACAACACAATCCGTTATCTTTCTATATCCCGTTTTCACAAAAAATGGGCTCAAATTTCGTCACTTTGACCATGTTTTTTTCGATTTGTGCAGGTTGACTAAACTTTTCGAATTTTTCGTCCGCTTTTCTTGTGAAATATGTCCTAATTATGAACAGATTGTAACCAACGATTTCATAATTTCCCTCTTCCACCCCGTATGGAATCGATCGAAATCGATCGGAAGAGCCCCATTTTCCGCCCTTTTTTGCGGGCAATGCGTTCGAATTTTATCAAATCCGTCAATTTTCCCCTGCATATTTTGGTAAAAGTGCGGCTTCCCTTCTTTTCGGCCGTCCGCTATGATAAAAAAGTACCCGCCGAACGCTATTGTGTCGGCGGGTATCCACTCTATATATACAAAGGAGGATCCATAATGAATCCATTTTTCTCGACTGACACCTCAGAACACAATATGTCAGTTATGGCACAAAACGGCAGAGGGAAGTTCCCGTCGATCAGCGAACTCAACCGTGACAAGCGTTTCGGATATATGATGCGGCAAGAGCGAATGGCCTTAGGACTGACCCAGACCGAACTCGGGAAACTGCTCGGCATCTCTACCAGCTACGTCAGCAGCATCGAACGCGGAAAACGTGGTGCTTCCGGTGCGATCCTGAAGAAGATGCACGATACATTCAAGTTTTCCTATGACTATATGATGGGTTCGGCCGTCGGCGCATCCCCGGAGAACGCATTTGCCGTTCACGAAGAACCTGCGCCCTATGGCGACATCAAACTGAATTCGCTTTTTGCTTCCTGTTCACAGCAGGATCTCGATGTGTGTTACCGCTTATGCCGGACGTACCTGTTGTCGAAAGAGAAGTAACGTTTGAGGCCCCGTCTCACGCTTTCGGGCCGGTCGTCGCATCGCTGTCAGGAAGAAGCCGGATGCTGTTCTCCGACAGTTCGACCTTTCCATTCTTCAGCAGATAGCTGATCGCGCGCTTAAACGCCGCCTTACTCAGTTGAAATTCCTTTTTGATGACTTCCGGCGAGGCTTTTTCCCCGAAAGGCAGTTCGCCGCCGAAGTCTTCGATCACCGCGCAGACCTTCTTTGCGTCTTCTTCCATTTGTAAATACGCCGGGCGTTCCGCTCCCAGGTCGAGTTTTCCATCGGGGCGCACGCGCACCACCCTACCGGTAAATGTATCCCCGGGCCGATACGCTGCGTTCATATTCTGCGCGGGAAGCAAACCAAAATACCGGTCATTGACCGCGATGAATGCACCGACCTTCGGGTTCACGCCGTAGACCGTGCCCGTCACCAGGTCACCGACCTTAAACAGATCGCCGGCTGCGGTCAATGCGCTCGAGACCTTCATGGAAGCGCAGAGGCGCTCACTTTTATCGGTGTAAAGTCTTACCAGTACATGGTCGCCGCGGCGCACCTGTCCCTCCTGCTCGCGAAACGGCATGAAGAGATCCTTATCCAGTCCCCAGTCCAGAAATGCGCCAATATGTGTACATTCCCGCACCGTCAGTACCGCCGGCTGCTCCAGGGTCACGAGCGGCGTCCGAGTCGTCGCGATTACACGGTCCTCGGAGTCCTTATACAGGAAAACGCGCACGTTGTCGCCGGCCTTCGCACCCGCGGGCACCTGCTTCTTCGGAAGCAGAACTCCCTTCTCGTCTCCGGGATCCCCCAGAAAAACGCCGAAGTCCTTCTCATACAATATGGTCAATTCACAAAATGTACCGACGGATCTTGTCATATCTGCCTCCTGTCAAAACTCCCCATGTCGATCGTTGCAAAAAGAAGGCTGTCACATACCGCGACAGCCTTCAAAAGTGCAGGGCTACAAGGATTCGAACCTTGGAAATGTCGGAATCAGAATCCGATGCCTTACCGCTTGGCTATAGCCCTATATATCTTCGTTGCGCACCCACAGCGCTGCAACGAAGGTAATTATACAACACTTCCATTTGAAATGCAAGTGGTTTTTTTATTTTTTTCACAGGGTCACTGGTTGTTTTTGTAGAACTCCTCGTAGAGCTTCTGCTTAAACTCTTCATCGGTCATGCCGAGATAACCGATACCCTCGACTAGGGAAATGATCCACATGACTACGCCGCCCAGTCCGCAGGACAAAAGCGTGATCAGCAGATACCAGATCGCGGTCGGACTGTTCAGATAGAATTTGTGGATGCCCAGATGCCCCAGCAAGATCGCCAAGACCGCCGCTGTCGTCCGGCTCTTACTCTCGATGCTCGCGATCGGAGCGCCAGGCGTGTATGCCATATTCTGCTGCTGGTACAAGACGGGGACCTGCCCCTGGTTGTACTGCATATTCATATTCACCGTCTGTGAAAACCGCGGATCAACGGGCTGCGCATACTGCGTGTCGTAAGTAACTTCCTGATCGACATACGCAGGGTTCGCGTAGTTCGCCGGTTTCTGCGACTTCATGTAAGCATTTACCGCTTCGGCCGATGCCGCTCCTGCCGCCATTCCATAGGGAGCCGACTGCTGTGTGTACTGACCGGCCTGCGGCTGTCCATATTGCTGACCATAGGCAGGGTTCTGCTGACCATACTGGCCGCCCTGCGGCTGTCCATATTGCTGACCATAGACAGGGGCCTGCTGACCATACTGGCCGCCCTGCGGCTGTCCATATTGCTGACCATAGACGGGCGCCTGCTGCCCGTATTGCGCATTTTGTGCCGTCTGTGCCTGCGTATATTGTGTTGCCTGAGGCTGTGTATACTGCGTAGCCTGCGGCTGCACATATTGTCCGGCCTGCTGCGGGCGGGCCTGTCCATAAGAAGGTGCCTGCATCGGTTGCGGGACCGCTTCCTTCATCGAACTCTGCGGTGCCTGCATCGGCTGCGGCACGCCCGGCTGTTGCTGCTGCGGCTGCTGCTTCGCCTGGAAATACTGCGCCCGCAGCGTCGTCGGCTGCTGTGCCTGTTGTGCCTGCTGCACTTCCTGTGCTACACCCGAAGTGGGAAATGCCTGCTGCGAACCCTGTTGCGGCTCGATGGGCTGCTCTTGCTTCATGCGCTCCTGTTCCGCCTGGATCTTCGCGACCATTTCCTCGAATTTCGTCTGCGCTTTCGGAGAATATGCCGGGGGCGTCTGCGTGAAAACATCGGTCTGGTCCATCGTTGATGACTCGGGCTGTGCAGAAGTTTCCGGCTGCATCGGCGCGGATACTTTCTCCAGCGCGGTGGCTTCAGGCGTAGGCTTCTCCGGTTCTACGGATACTCCGGGCTTTAATTCCAGGGTGATCCCCGATCCTGTCTGCACCGGACTCGGTGTCTGAACCTCAGGCATCACCAACTGCGGGCCGGAAGCATTCACCTGTGCCGGCTCCGAAGCGCTGCCGAATTCAAGTTGAACTTGTGAGCCCGATCCCTGCGCTGCAGAATTACCGAACGGATCCAGGGTCAATGTCGGGATCACCGTAGAGGGGGCGGATGCAAAGGGACTGTCACCTAAGTCGACCTTAGGGACGGACGTGAGTTCCGACATCTGCTCCTCCTGCTTCGGCGCATCCATGCCGCCGTAACACTTCGGGCATACTCCTGTCGTCTCATCCAACCGGCTTCCACAATATGAACAATATTTCATCTTCATATGCCATCCTCCAAAGTTCCCGCTCATCCGGGCTTTCGCCCTACGTTACAAACTTAAGAACAACGTTTTACAAGTTCCTCAAAACGGCGGTCCACTTCGTTCTGGAACGCCTCGATAAGGTATTCATTGCCCGGCTTAAACAGGTGCTTAAAGCGGGCCTGGGGCCGCAGGAAGTCCTCGATCGGGAGCTTCTTCTTCGGCTCGTAATTCAGGATCCAGGTGCCGTCAACGACTTCGAAGAGTGGCCAGTAGTTCGTCTCAACGGCGAGCTGGCAGATCTTCAGCAGATCCTGTGTCGGGTAGCCCCAACCACGCGGGCAGGGAGCCAGGACATTCAGAAAAGCTGCTCCGGGCGTATAGATCGCCTTCTCCGCCTTCACATGAAGGTCCTTAAAGTTACGTACGAAGGTCGTCTGCGCAACATAAGGGATGTTGTGTGCCGCAATGACTGCTGCGAGGTCCTTACGGATCTGCGGCTTACCGTGGCTGACCGAGCCGACCGGCGTCGTGGTCGTATCCGCGAACTGCGGCGTCGCGCTGCTTCGCTGTGTACCGGTATTCATGTAAGCACCGTTGTCGTAGCAAACATAGACCAGATCGTGTCCACGCTCCATGGCTCCGGACAATGACTGCAGACCGATATCATAGGTACCGCCGTCGCCGCCGAAGGTGATGAACTTAAACGTCTCGTCGATCTTGCCCTTGCGCTTCAGTACTTTATACGCGCCCTCAACGCCACTCAAGGTAGCTCCGGCGTTCTCAAATGCATTGTGAACATAACTGTCTGACCAGGCCGTGAACGGGTACATGAAACTGGATACTTCCAGGCAGCCCGTCGCATTGCCGATGACCGCGTGATCCTCCTCATGCAGTCCGCGCAGCACGTTACGTACGCACACCGCTCCGCCGCAGCCGGCGCACATGCGGTGTCCGGGAGCAAAACGCTCCTTTTTATTCATGGTTTCTTTAAAATTATATCCCATCGAACGATCCTCCGTGTGCTCAAGCCTGTTCTGTATTCTCAGGCTTGCACAAATATGAAATCTGCTTGTGATCCGGGTCTGCTATGTCCCTGAGTCCGACATAACGGTAGGATACACTGTCCTTCGGATCGCCCTTCGCTGCCAGCGCCATCAGTTCCTCGAAGATCTCCTCTACGTGGATGACCTGAAGGTCGCGGCCGCCCAAGCCGTACATATAGTTCACGGTAAATGCCTGACTGCGCGCGTGATACAGAGCCTGCGTCAGTTCACTTCCGATGGGTCCGCCATTGCTCGAGAAGCTCTCACTGCGGTCCATGATCGCGATGCCGCGCACCTTTGAAAGCGCTGCAGCCAGTTCCTCTGCGGGGAACGGACGGAACACGCGGATCTTGATGAGTCCGACTTTCTTACCGCTCTCACGCATTTTATCGACTGCGTCTTTTGCAGTGCCGGCTGCGGAACCGATGAGAACCATCGCGAACTCCGCATCTTCCATGCGATATTCTTCAAAGAGGCCATACTTACGTCCGGAGATCTTCTCGAAATCCCGTGCCACATCCAGGATCACCTTCTTCGCATTCAGGATGCCCTGTGCCTGGGCGCGGCGCGCCTCCATATAATAATCCGTGATCGCGTACGGGCCGAGCGCCATCGTACCATTCTCATTCAGAAGGTAACGCTCCGGCTCGTACTCGCCGACGAAATCTTTGACTGCCTTATCGGGAAGCAGTTCCATGTCCATGACTGCGTGGCTGGTGATGAAACCATCCTGGCAGATCATGATCGGAAGGCGCACATCCGGATGCTCCGAAATGCGGTACGCCTGTACCATGTTGTCATAAGCTTCCTGATTATCCTCTGCGTAGATCTGGATCCAGCCGCAGTCGCGTGCGCCCATGCTGTCCGAATGGTCGCAGTTGATGTTGATGGGGCCGGACAATGCACGGCAGACCAGTGCAAGTGCCAGCGGCAGGCGGTTGGAAGCTGCTACATGCAGTTCCTCCCACATCAGCGCCAGGCCACAGGAAGATGTCGCCGTGAGGCTGCGCGCGCCGGCTGCGGATGCGCCGATCGCTGCGGACATCGAACTGTGCTCACTCTCTACAGGGATGAACTCGGTATCTACCAGGCCATTGGCCACGTAATTCGAAAAATACTGCGGGATCTCCGTTGAAGGAGTGATGGGAAATGCAGGGAATACGTCCGGGTTGATCTGACGCAGAGCCGTAGCCACTGCCTCATTACCGGAAAGCTGTACGCGTCTCTTAGTCTCTTCCATTACGCATCCACCTCCATCGTGATCGCTCCAAACGGGCAGGATGCGACGCAGATGCCGCAGCCCTTACAATGCGCCAGGTCGAACTCGCCGCGCTTGCAGTCCTTCACCGGAATACAGCTGTCCGGACACGCCGGCGCGCAAAGCAGACATTGCTTACATTTTTCCGGATGGAAGGTCGGCTTCACCGTCGTCCAAAGTCCGGTCTCAAACTCGACAGAATTCGCCGCATCGGTGATGGTGAGGCCTTCCGTCAGATCCTGCCACGCACATTTCACATGTAACTTCTGTGCTTCAGTCATTTTCTTATCCATGATACTCTCCGTGATTTCTTATTTCAGTTCTCGAAGTGCCATACGAAGTGCTTCCATGTTTCCTTCGATGACTTCCGGTTTCTTAGCGAATTTATGCTTATACGATGCTTCCATGTTCTCCAAGAAAACATCCTCATCGATAAAACCGCTGACCTTTACGACCGCGGCCAGCATCGGTGAATTCGGAAAATACCGACCCAGCGTGTGGATGGAAATGTGTCTTGCATCGATGGTATAGACCCGGCCGTTAAAGCCTTTCTGACGGATCTGTGCCTCAACTTCGGCCTTATCCCGCTGCGTGTTTACGATGATCGCGCCGTCTTCCTTCAATCCCGCCGTCACGTCGATGGAGTCGATCAGGCTCTCATCCACAACAACTACGTAGTCGGGATCGTAAATATTCGAATGAACGCGGATCGGCGTATCGCTGATGCGGTCATATGCAGTGATCGGCGCGCCCATACGCTCCGGACCATACTCCGGAAAACCCTGTGCGTTCTTACCGATCTTAAACGCTACCTCTGCCAGTAAAAGTGCCGCCGTTTTGGCTCCTTGTCCTCCGCGGCCATGCCATCTGATCTCAATCATAACTCATTTGTCCTCATTCTGTTTCATTTGCCTTTTCGGCGAATTGGCGCGGCCGGGATCGAAACAAAGCGTTCGGTCGACGGCCACGCCGCTTAAAAATGCTTGTTTTATTGTACCAAAGACTTATTTATTCTTTGAGTATGCTCTGTAGAATTCATCTGCGCGGCCAGGTGTCTCGGCCTTATTCGCATTCTGAATGGTGAAGGATGTAACGCTCGCGCTGTCACTCGATGAAGAGAACATGCCGCTCGCGATACGTCCGTTCGAAAGGGAAAGGTCGAGCGACATCGAGCTCTGTCCGGCGAGGGCGCCGAGCGCAGCCAGCATTTTAAGTTCCTGCTGCATGTCTTCATCCAAAGCATTTCCGCCTATCGTCACCAGGTAGGTCAGGATATCCGTGAGGCTGGGGTTCATCTTGAATACGTTCATTCCACTTTCTTTCGATTGCGTAAGATGGAATACGTTCTTCTGCTTATCCTCATCCTGCAGATCCTTCTTTACGGTCTCGATGGCGTTGCGGATAGCATCAACAGCTGCATTATTCACATCTGCGGTGTTGCGGTCGTTGTACTGGCCCGTGAACTTTGCAAGAGCTACGTAGAAATCATCCCAACTTCCCTTACGCATCGCAGTTATGATGTCATAAGCGTACTGGCCGGTCTCCTGATCGCGCTCCAAAATGTAGAAAAATGCATCGCCGGCGTAAGCCGCATATTCATTTCCCTCGAAACGTGCTCCGCCATTCTTCTTTCCATACTCTTCAGCAGTGACCTGCTTTACGATGTAAGAACCGTGCGGGGTGAATAAGTACATCCGGATATTTTCTCTCTTCTCATCCAGCATAAAGAGACGAGCTTCCTTCTCTCGCGAGTCAAATTCATAATATCCGGTCGTTTTTTCTTCCGAAACACCACTCGCAACATTCAAGCTGATCTCCATCGAATCCAAGGAGCCGGTCTTAAAGAGACTGTCGATCAACTGGTCGATCGGCTTCTTCGGTTTCATAAAGATCATAAGGGCAACGATGATACCGGCTATAACGACCAGTGCCGCCACCGAAATAGCGATGATCTTCGGCAATTTGGACGGTTCCTTCATCGGAACGGATTTGTACTCGGTAGGAGCCGTCATCAGGACGTCTCCAAACATACCGCCTTCCATAGTCGTCTTCTTCGAACGGATATTCTGTCCGCACATGTCGCACTTATATGCGCCTGCGGGTAATTCAGCACCACAAAATTTACACTGCATATTTTCCCTCCTGAAAATGCATTGACCTACGGAACCCTAAATGCACACAGCTCCGTAGCTGCCGTTTTGATTATTTCGCGTAAACCGCGTCTACCATCTGTCTTACGTCCTCCGGGATCTCTGTTTTTCCGGGGTTCGTCGCACGCAGATCGATGTCCATTTCCATCAAAGCAGACATCTTGAAATTTATAATGCCGATCGAAAAGTAACCATCGGTGATCGTCAAACGTCCTGTCAACTTGATGCCGCTCTTCTCGATGTCTTCCTTCTTCAGATTCTTCATCTGTTCGGCCATCTGTTTCTCCTCAGCAGGAAGCATGTCCTCGATCGAAGAGTAAAGCCGTTTCATTAATTCAGGAATATCCACATCGAACTCATAAACGATCGAGCCATTGACCGTGTTACGCTTTGCGTTCAGAACATCTTTGATGAAATCCGGATCCGTGAATTCTTTTTCCAGTTTCTTTCCTGCGTCGTAGTATTTTCTCTCCTCAGGAGTCAAAGCTGCGAGCACTTCGGGATCTTCCTGTTCCTTCTCGATCTCATCCAAAAGTTTTCCGGAAAAGAGGTCTTCCATCTGCTTGTAAGAATTTGCTTCCGCTGCGAGCGTTTCGATCTCGTAGCACTTATCGAGGATCATGATGATCTTCTTATTCGGAAAATCTCCCGGGTTGCTCAAGTACAGATTGTAGTAACGCTCGGAGGTCATATTGATCCTATAGCCGGCATCCGGGGTAAGCAGATTAACTATGGTTTCACCTTCTGCGTTTATCCAGGTCACATATCGACTATCGGATTTATTGAACGAATAGCCGCCGTCATAAGTCTTATACTCTTTCTGGCCCAGTGCCGACGCCGTGACGGTCACTGAATAACCGGCATTCTTCGCACGGATCAGCTTCTTAAAGCTCTCAGCGATCTCTTCGTTCTGATCCACACTGCGGTTGTTGATGAACCACCACGCACCGAAGCCGAGGCCTCCCAAAATGACCAGAACACACAGAACTGCCAGGAGTTTCTTAATGGGAAATGAACCGTGGCTCTTCTTACGCTTCACAGGTACCGGATTGATGTCATCCATCGAAGCACCTTCCATAGAAGCGCTGGGGCCGGTATTCCAGCGATCTGCCGGTTTTCCTTTCTTCTGCGGCGCAGGAGTTGCGCCAAACGAAAACGCATCGACCGGTTTGGACGCCTTTTGATTATTTCCGCACAGATCGCAGATCATGGCTCCATCCGGAAGTGGACTTCCGCAAAATTTACATGTCATAGTCTTCCTTCTCCTTTTTTGTATTTACACTTTTTGTTTCGTTTGCTTTACCCGAAAAACAAACATATTTTCCTTCACAAAATCCATGCAGAGGCCGAGACGGCCTCACCTGCGTGAGTGTATACACACTCAGTCTTATTATAGTCACTGTCTACGGAATTTGTCAAGTATACGCCGAGAAAAAGGGCGGAAAATGAAAGAGAAATGAAAGAATATCCGACATTCTTTTTATGCATTTTGCCATTGTATCCTCTACAAGGTGTGTTATGATAGAATCAACAATCATTCTAAGGAGAAAGACGCTATGCAAGTTTCATCCAAACAGCCGCAGAATGCTGCGCGCTTTTACTTCAATCTCCTCGGTTTCCTCCCCCAAGGGCCGAAGATGATCGTTACTTCCTACACCAACGCGTCCCCCTTCTCTCTACTGGATGCGGAAACCGGAGATGTATGCTACACAGGTACGCTTGAAGCCTCTGAGCTCGACCCCATCACCGGCATCGCCTCCACAAAGGCTGATTTTTCGGACTTCACCGTTCCCGGCTCCTACCGGCTCTCGGTCGGCTCCGATCTCTCGCCTGTGTTTTCGATCGCGGAGCACTCCTACGATGCGCTCACACGCGATCTGTTGAAAATGTTTTATTTCCAGCGGTGCGGCTGTGAACTGAAGCCGGAACATGCCGGCGAGTTCGTTCACCCGGCCTGCCACACACAACTGGCGCAGCCTTACGGCACCGATCCGTCCACGACGGCTCCGCTCGATGTTCACGGCGGCTGGCACGACGCCGGCGACTATGGCCGTTACGTCACGCCCGGCGCCCTCACCGTATCGCACATGCTCTATGCTTACGAACTCTTCCCGCAGAAGTTCGCATTTACCGTTAACATTCCGGAAACGGGCAACGGAACACCGGACATCCTGAATGAGGCTCGCTATGAACTGGACTGGCTTCTACGCATGCAATTGAGTGACGGCAGCGTATACCACAAGGTCACTACAGCGAACCACGCACCATTCATCATGCCGCAGGAGGATACTGAGGAACTGTTCCTCTATCCGCCGTCTTCCATGGCGATCGCGATGTTCACGGCAGTAACCATGCAGGCCGCACGCATTTTCCGCGCTTTCGACGAGGCCTATGCGAACCGTTTGTTCGAGGCCGGCTTACTTAGCCTGCGTTTCCTTCTGGAACACCCGGAATTCATTCCGTTCCGCAACCCGAAGGATTGCCGCACCGGCGAGTACGGCCATCCGAGCGACCGCGACCAGCGGCTTTGGGCCGGCGCAGAGTTCCTGCGCACCATCGCGACCGGTGAGTTCGACTCGCTTCTGCCTGACGATATCGACACGATCCGTGAGAAAGTCTTCGCACGCTTCCGCGGCAACATGATTGACCGCACCGTCCGCAAGGACTCGTTCGGATGGGTCCAGACTGGCGGGCTGGCGCTGCTTTGCGTTCTGTTCTGTCCAGATGCCGAAACGATATTCAGCACTCCTTGTGTCGAGATCGCGAAGTTTTATCTGAAGCATTACGCGGATAAATATCTGAAAGAGCGTGAGGAGTCTTCCTTCAATATACCGCTCGCCCGGGAGGAATACACCTGGGGCAGCAGCCTGGGCCTGATGAATAAAGCCATGTTCTGCGTGGCCGCCCATATGTTCACCGGGCAGGATGCCTACCGCGTCTGCGCGTACGACTGCCTGGACTACCTGCTGGGCCGCAACACCCTCCAGTTCTCCTACGTCTCCGGTCACGGCGCCAACAGTCTGAAGGACCCGCACAACCGCCCCACCGTCGCAGACGGCATCGACGCGATGATCCCCGGCTTCGTCGCCGGCGGCGCGAACTGCCTCTTCCACGACCCGACCGCAAAAGAACTCCTCCCCAAACTCGGTAAAGTCGCCCCGATGGACTGCTACATCGACGACCACGATTGCTTCTCCCTCAACGAGATCGCGATCTACTGGAACTCCACCGCACTCTTCGTCGCCGCTTACCTGATGTAATACAACACTCAAATACAAAACCCCGCCGCCGGCCACGCCGGCAGCGGGGTTTTCTTGCTTCGTCAACCTTTCGCTCGCTCCTGCATCTCACTTGTCTGCCTGGCGACTAACAAGTTTGTTGTTTTTCACCGCTTTGTTAGCCCAGCCACCAAAATCAATTATTTCGCCCACTTTGGTTGCTCTCCTCCTCTTCACCCCGCTTCCGCTCATCAAATTCTCATCCTCGGCCGATGTAGTCGGCGTAAGCCGCCTTACATCGGTCTTGATTACCCCCAATCACAGCAAAACAGGCCCCCTCGTATCCGACTTTGAACGAGCGGTCTGTTTTTCACATCGCAGTGAACTGTCCGAGAGTGACCGCATTGCACGGGATATTAGGAAATACTGTGGCAGCCGACTGCTTCGGAGGGAGAGGTCGTGAATGCACAACCTGTGAATGTGTCAAATGGAACCGTCCCCATTGACACATTTTTCGCTTACGATGTTGCGGGCCCAGATTCCGCTGAGGACCATGCAGGCGCCGATGCCTGCCTTAAACGCCTCCAGGAACTGGACGATGCACACCATGCCGACGACGCCGACATTGGTGAAGCGGCTCAGGAAGAACGCTGCGGGGACCAAAATGACCCAGGTGAAGCAGCTGTCAAACACAAAAGTGATCAGGGTGTTTCCGCCGCAGCGGATGGTGAAATACGACGCATGGGCGTACGCGGTAAACGGCATGGTCAAAGCAAAAATGATGATAAATCTAGTCGCCATGCTCCGGATCTCGTCGGATGCGTTATAAAGCAGCGGGTAGAACGGCGCAGCGACTAGCATGAGCAGGCCGAAGGACGCGCCCAGAAACACTGTAAATGCACGCATTTTCCGCGAAGTATCCTTCGCGCGAGCGATGTCGCCCTTACCGAGGATCTGGCCGGTGATGATGCCGACCGCCTCACCCATGGCCAGGAACGCGACGCCAAACAAGCCCCACAACGTATGCTCAATATTGATCGCCGCGACAGAGTCGAGGCTTCGATAGGAATAGCACTGGTTCAGGGTCGTCACGCCCAGCGACCACAGCGTCTCGTTCGCCATCAGCGGCAGAGATTTCAACAGAAACTTCCGAACCTGGCTCCAAGGCAGCGAGAAATTCCGAAACGCTCCCTGGATGAACGGATGCTTCGCCTTCCTCTTTTGCGTGTAGACAACGAGGACACCCAGCTCGACAAAGCGGGAAATGACAGTCGCGATCGCGGCACCGGCGGCGCCCATCGGAGGGAACCACAACAAACCGTAGATCAGGATGGCATTGCCCACCAGGTTCACCAAAATAGCAATGACCGACGCCCCCATGGCGGCTTTCGTACAGCCGGTATCACGCAGCGTGCCTGCATAGGCCTGCGTAATGCTGAACGGGATCAGTCCGATCAACATGATCCCCATGTATTCCATGCCATACTCCAGGATGGCTGCCGCATTTTCCGGTTTACCCTCGCCCTTCAAAAAGAGGCTGATGAGACTTTCGGAAAACAACATGAAGATCACGATGCAAATGGAGGAAAGGAGAAAGTTCGCGACCAGTTTGAACCGGAACGTCGCCCGGACGCCCTCATGGTCGCCCTTTCCGTGATACTGCGCGGTGAAAATTCCCGCGCCCGCACTGGCTCCGAAGATGACCAGATAAAATACAAAAATCAACTGATTGGCGACGGAGACGCCGGACAATGCATTTTCATTCAGCTGCCCGATCATAAGATTATCCAGAAGGCTCACGAAATTCGAGACGCCATTCTGGATCATGATCGGCAGCGCGATCGTCAGCACACTCCGGTAAAACTGCCTGTCGCCGATATATTTTCTCTTATTCATATTACTCACAGGAGGCGCAGCAACCTGCGCCTCCCTCTCTATCATGCTTTATATAATGCTGCCAGCTGTTCGAATTTCGGCAGGCTACGTACCACCATGTCGGTGTCGACGCAGTACGCGATGCGAAAGTACCCTGGGCAGCCGAAGCTGTCGCCGGGAACCAGCACCAGGTCCAGTTCCAAAGCCTTCTGGCAGAAGGCGACCGCGTCGTCCTCCAGCGCCTTCGGGAAGATGTAGAACGTTCCGCCGGGGCGCACCACAGTGAAGCCCAGTTCGGTCAGCTTATCATACAAAAGGTTCATATTGGTCTCGTAGACCGACAGGTCGCTCGTCTCATCAAGCACCTCTGCCACGCCCAGCTGAATGAGGGACGACGGGCAATTATGTCCGATGCCTCGGCTGATCTGTCCGCACATCGGCACGATGTACTCCGCGTCGACCGCGCGCGGGTTCACCGCCACGTAGCCGATACGCTCGCCCGGCAGGCTCAGGCTCTTCGAGAACGAATAGCAACTGATCGTATTGTCATAGTACTTGCTCACATAGAGCGGTTTGCGTCCGTCGAACTGGATCTCACGGTACGGCTCGTCGCTGATAAGGAAGATCTCGTGACCGTACTCCTCCTGCTTCGCGCGCAGGATATCTGCAAGTTTGCAGATGGTCTCCTCCGAGTACACGATACCGGACGGGTTGTTCGGCGTGTTGATGAGCACCGCCGCCACCTTCTCATTCAGCATCGAAACGAAGGCGTCGACATTGATCTGGAAGTCCGCCGTGTTCGCCGGTACGACCTTCAGGACTGCGCCCGTCTGGTCGACGTACGGATGGTATTCCGGGAAGAACGGGGCGAATGTCAGCACCTCGTCGCCCGGCTTCGTTACCGCACGCACCGCATGCGCGATCGCGCCGGCAGCGCCGCTCGTCATGAAGATGTGCTCCATCTTGTAGTCCATGCCGAACCGCTTATTCAGGCTCTGCGCCACGGCCTCACGCACCTGGGGCAATGTCAGCGACGGGCTGTAGCCGTGCAGGGTCATCGGATCCTGCGTCTGCAGAAGCTCGATCGTCTTCTTTGTATAGTTCTCGGGGCAGGGCACGCTGGGATTGCCCAGGCTGAAATCGAAGACATTTTCCGCTCCGATCTCCTGCTTCCGCTTTGTTGCATACTCACTCATCTGGCGAATGACCGACTTATTCTTAAGCATCGCCTTATAGTTCTGATTGATCATAGTTTTTCTATCCTTTCAAAATCATGCGTCGATATATTTGATCGTGAAAAACGGGTCGCCGAGGCGGTCGAATTCCATCATGATGTACGACGGCCTGCGGTCCTGCTGGCGCGGGTACGAGATGCTTCCCGGGTTCACCGCGATCACACCGTTTTTATTCTCCACGATGGGCCGGTGCGTGTGCCCGAACATCACGATGTCCATGCCCATGCCGCGCGCGTCCTGCAGGATGTACTCCAGACTCAGCGACACGCGATAGATGTGCCCGTGGGTCAGCAACACATTGTAGCGCCCGATGCGGATCTCCTTCTCACGGGAGAGGTCCGAAAACGCCGAGTCGCAATTACCCGCAACGATCTCCAGCGGGCAGTCGATCATGTCCAGGATCTCCCCCGCCTTACCCTCGGAGTCGCCGAGGTGGATCAGCAGGTCAATGTGTCCCTCCGCGGCCAGCGCGCGCTTCAGATTTCCGTGCGCCCGATGCGTATCCGACACGATCATGATCCGTGTATTTTCCGTAACTTCCATCGTTTAAGCCCATCTTTCCTCGATCATCTTCTTCATCGCGCGAAGTGCCTTCCCGCGGTGACTGATCGCGTTTTTCTCCTCTGCCGTCAGTTCTGCGCTCGTCTTTTCGTACGCCGGCAGGTACAGGATCGGATCGTAACCGAAACCGCCCGAGCCCGCTGCCTTCTGGGCAATGCGGCCCTCCATGATGCCGAACGTGGTCACGCGGCGCTCCTTCTTCTCTCCCATCGCCGGAAAATACGCCGCGATCGCGCAAACGAACCGTGCGCTGCGCGCGTCGTCCTTCGCATTCGCCAGGCGCTCGATGATGACCGAATTCTTGAATTCGTAAGATGTATCCTCGCCCAGGTAGCGCGCCGAGTAGATGCCCGGCTCACCATTGATATAGTCAACGACCAGGCCGGAGTCATCCGCTAGGATGATCGCGTCCTTCAGTTCCTCGATCCCCTGTTCCTCGATGTAAGCGCGCAGGGTGTTCACCTTGATCTGCGCATTCTCCTCGAACGTCGATCCATCCTCCACGATGGGCACGCCCGACAGTCCCGCCTCCTTCAGCGAAACGACCTTCACATCCAGGTCCTGCAGGATCATGCGGATCTCCCGCAGTTTTCCCTCATTCGAAGTCGCAAATAAAATCGTTCTCATGCATTTTCCTTTCGAAACTCCGGTCTGGGACCGGGAAATGAATAAAAGTCCGTGCGCAGCATGCCGTTGTAGATCTTGCGTTTCTTCGCTGCCGGGCGGCCGAAGGCCGTCTCGACGCCATCAAACGGCGTGATCACGTACGCCGACCAGCGGTCCAGCGTCTTAAACGCGTCGGAAAACTTCTTATAAAGCGCGGGCAATGCTGCCTGCTCCTCGAGTCGTACGCCGTACGGCGGGTTCGTCACGACGAAGCCATAGGACGCGGGATGCTTCATGTCCGCCACGTCGCGACGGATCAGTTTGATCTGCTTCTCCACCCCGGCCGCGCGGGCATTCCCGAGTGCCAGTTTCAGCACCTCTTTATCGATGTCGCAGCCGATCAGCAACCCTTCCTGCACGTCCTCACGCACCCGGTCCGCCGCCTCATTTGCCGCGTCATACCAAACGCGCCGGCTCACGATATTCTTCCAAGTTTCCGCGGTAAACTCGCGGTTCATGCCCGGCGCCATGTCAGCCGCCATCATCGCCGCCTCGATCAGGAACGTTCCGCTGCCGCAGAACGGATCCATCAAAACGCGGCCGGGCGTCCACGGTGTCAGCATCAGCAGGGCCGCGGCCAATGTCTCCGAGATCGGCGCACGCGCCGTCAGCTGGCGGTAGCCGCGCTTATGCAGCGGCTCGCCGCTCGTGTCGAGTGCCACCGTCGCGATGTCCTTCATCAGGAAGACGCGCACCGGATACTCCGCGCCTGTCTCCGGAAGCTCCGAGACCAACAGTTTCTCCTTCAGCCGCTCGACCATCGCCTTCTTCATCACAGACTGGATCGTCACCGTCGCAGTCAGCTGACTCTTCACGGACGACGCCTTCGTCACCCAGAACTTCCCGTCCGCCGGGATGTAATCCTCCCAAGGAAGCGCTTTCGTGCACTCAAACAGCATGTCGAACGAATTTGCCGGAAAGGAGCCGACCTTCCACAGCACGCGCTCTGCCGTGCGCAAGAAGATATTGGCCCGGGCCACGCCGGCCACCGGGCAGCGAAATGTCACACGGCCATCCTCGACCTGCGTGATTTCATAGCCCAGATCCGTCACTTCTTTTTTCAGGACCGCCTCCAGCCCGAAATGGCACGGGGCGATCAACTCTATCATATCGATCATAAAAACCTCAAATCATCACCAGAAAACAAAGAATTCCTTCAACTTCATCCAGTACGAAGCCGGGTACGCGACGAAGTTGCCGTTGTACTGATTTACCAGAAGCATCAGACCCACAAAGATCGTAGCCAGGAAGACGAACACTGCGACCGCCATGACCGCCTTACGCATCGCATCGCCGAATACGGAAAATCCTTCATGTGCCTCCAGCAAAACGAAGAGGCCGATGATGCCCAGGACCACAGCGAAATCGTAAGTGTAACGCCAGATGACGCCACCCATGCTGTAGTCTAAGATGGCCAGGAATATGGAGGATCCGATACCCGTCAAGTACAGGATATGGCGCATACGGATGTCAACGTCCTCACCGCCCGCTGTGCTCACATCGGCTCCGTTTCGGATCTGCGCGCGACGCACGCGATGTAGGACGAATGCAAACATCGACAAAAGGATCAGCGGGTAGTTGAACAGGCCGAAGTTGCTGTCGACGTAAACGTAATAGCCGTAATCACTCAGTTTGGAACTCATGAACTGCACGAACGGGAAGTCCAGGGTGAACTTCGCCGGATGCAGGAAATAGTGGTACAACGCCGGCAGGATGCGGTTGAACGAGAAATGGTTCTGCCGGATATCGCTGACCGTCAGCTGGTACGAAGTACCGAACTCAAACGGGCTGTCGAAGCGTGCGAAGTTGAACACGCACACCAGACCGGCGCCGATCAGTGTCGGGATGATGAAACACAAAAACGCATTCAGTTTGCGGTCCGAATCCGTCTCCGTCCGCAGATAGTGGATGAAGATCGGAATGCACAGCGCGATACCCATCAATGAAGCACTCACGCGGGATGCGACCGAGATCAGCAAACAGAAGCCGGACAATGCAAACAGGATCGATGCAGCCTTCTTCGACTCCGCACGGCACGCGCGCAAAGCCACATATAAGAAGATCAGCAAACTCGTCACGCCGGACAATGTCGCGATGTAGTAGACCGAGGACCAGCCGCGCTGCATCAGCAGCAAGCCGGAGGCAAAGGTCGCCGCAACGCTTCCCAGAAGCAGCAGGACCAGGTTCACGCGGATCTTAAACACGCGGATCAGTTCATAGATCACGCCGAAGAGCGCGGCCACACCGAAAAGCGCGTAGGCCGTCATGACGAAACCCGCGGATGGCACGCTGCGAAAGATCGTGTAATACGGATAGTACACGAAGATGACCGGCGCGATGCCAAAGTACGAGTAGTATTTCCCGTTATAGAGGGCACGGTCCCAGAGGGCGGAAACGCCGTCGCGCTGTCCGCGGTCGTACGGGTTCTCCAGTGCCAGAAGCTCGGGCGACGGCTCCACATCCAGAGACAGGCGCCCCTTCTTCAGCGCGTCGAACTGCTGCACGTACGGTTGCTGTGAAGCTACGTTCGTGAGCGGATAGTCGATCTTCTTCTTCACATTCGCGCCGAGCAGAGCGAAATAGGCCCACAGAACCATCAACAGGCAGAAGCCCATCGTCACGCAAAAAGCGATGCGGTGCGAGCGGTCGTCCGGATCGAACACGATCTCCCAGAGACGCATTTTCCAGATAATGTAGATACCCAGAACGAGAATGAACAGGACCAGGAAACGTCCGAAATGGAACAGGTGCAGGTCCGCGCCGTTCAGGACGAAGTTTCCGACCACGTAGGCGTCAGCCGCCTTTGCGAAGGTGATCTGGACCACCATCAGGTCGCTGTGTCCGCCCAGAAGCATCTGGACTTCCTGCTGGGTGTCCATGACCGGAAATGTCTGCGTCGAGATCGCATTCATCGTTCGCGGCGTTTCTTTTTTCACGATCGAGATCGTCATGTTGGCGTAGACATTGCCCTCTTTCTTCTGGTCGAGCGTGGAAAATGTCAGCGAATGCAGGCCCTCGATGTCGCCCTGGAAGATCAGCGTGCCGCCGTCCTTCGAGACGTACAGCATGTCGTCCTTCCACTCCAGGCCCTCGCGGACATACATCACGAAATGGTTTTCATTTGTCGTCATCGCCTCCTGCAGCGAATATTCCTTTCGCGTGCCGAAGATCACGTAGTGATATTTCATGAATGAAACAAAGAACTCGACCATCAGACATGCAAATAAGATCAAGCCAATGGTCAGCCATATGTTTCTCTCTTTCTTCTCCCTCATAATTCCCCCTGAAATGTTTTTTCTGGTTGATACTCCCTCAATATTTAATCATAACATTTTGAGCGGAAAATAGCAACCGCAGATACAGGTTTCGCGTAGCAAACGTCACTTGTTTTTGAATGTTGATTATGGTAAACTTGAACGGGGAACCTGCATTCTCCCGTTTCAATAATAATCTACACGAGGTAACTCTATGAATACTCCTGCTACGATCCCGTCGAAGGGCTTCACCCACGGCGGAAAGTTCCACGCGGACGATGTTTTCTCGACCGCTCTTTTGCTGATCCTGAACCCGGACTACACCTACGAACGCGGCCTGTACGCGCCGGCAGATTTTGACGGCATCGTTTATGACATCGGGTTGGGTGCGTACGACCACCATCAGGCCGACCGCCGGGTGCGCGAGAACGGCATCCCCTACGCAGCTTTCGGCCTGCTCTGGGAGACCTTCGGTCCGCAGATCCTGCCCACCATGTGGGAACAGTTCGATAAGGACTTCGTCCAGCCGCTGGACCTCTCGGATAATACCGGCGTGCCGAATGCATTGGCCGACGCCATCGACTTCTACAACCCTGCCTGGGACGTTTCCGCTCCCGTAAACAGTGGTTTCCCGGAAGCCGTGGAACTGGCACGTCAGATCCTTCTGAAGGCCTTCGAGCGTTACAACTCCATGGCGCGTGCGAAGGAACTCGTTGAAGAGGCACTCCGCCAGGCGCAGGACCACATCCTCATTCTGCCGACGCATATGCCCTGGAAGAGCTTCATAACGCCGGACATCGACTTCGTCGTCTACCCCTCTACCCGCGGCGGCTACAACGCACAAGCGATCGATCTGGACATCGAAGCCGGTACCCATCGCTGTGAGTTCCCGAGCGAGTGGTACGGCCACTCCGACGCCGAGCTCGTCGCGATCTCCGGCCATCCGGGCCTCCGCTTCTGCCACAAGAGCGGTTTCCTGCTCGCCGGCGACGATCTGGAGATCATCCTGACAGTCTGCAAAGAAGCGATCGCAGCTAAATACGGAACGAACGAATAGAGATAAAAGAAACAAAAAAGCTTTCAAGTCCTCCAGAGGATTTGAAAGCTTTTATCTTTCATGAGGCACGCGGGAATCGAACCCGCGACAACTTGATTAAAAGTCAAGTGCTCTACCGACTGAGCTAGTGCCCCATATTCTTCCGACGGGCGTGCATGAAAAACCACCCGAACAGGGCTAGCTGGATTTGAACCAGCGAATACAAGAATCAAAATCTTGTGCCTTACCCCTTGGCGATAGCCCTTTAACGCACATCAAGCCCAAAAGGCTTAATGAAATAAAAAACGGCGAAATCGCCTCACCGTCAGACATAAACGTAAAACATAGAGCTCGAAATTTTTCTCAGTGCGGCTCCAAGGAGCCTTCTTCGAAGAAATTTCTCGAGTTTTGATTTTGGTTCCCAAAATCAAAACAGGGTGGGTACAGGGATTCGAACCCTGGACCTTCAGAACCACAATCTGACGCGCTAACCAGCTGTGCTATACCCACCATGCGTGTTGACCTGCGACTCTTACGAAAAAAGCCACCCCTCAAAAAACGGGACAGCTCCCACTCGGTCGATACCGCAAAAGCGGGTGATGGGAATCGAACCCACGTATCTAGCTTGGAAGGCTAGTGTTCTACCATTGAACTACACCCGCAAACGTTTCATCGGGGTGACAGGATTCGAACCTGCGACCCCCTGGTCCCAAACCAGGTGCTCTAGCCAAACTGAGCCACACCCCGGCGGATCATATGCGCGGTATCTTTGACGCAAGTGACATTATATCTTACTTACGAGCGCTTGTCAACTGTTTTTTTCGTTTGTTGTTTGTAATATTTCATTCAACCGCCATTCCTGGCCTCGGCGGCTAACATATCCCAAGAATTCTCCAGGTTTGTTCGCTTTTTCTGCCGTCTCAACAGTATCTCCAGGCTCTGACGGCGAACAAGTCTTCTGAAAATCCCTGGTTTGTTCGCTTTCCCTTTCGTTTCAACAGCATAACAAAGCAAAACCGGCGAACAGATCGGCAGTTTCTGCCCGATTTGTTCGCCGATGCGATATATAGGATCAAGCGATCCGCAGCGCCTGCCATTTTCCGACGCGGGCGCGTAGCGCAAACACGGACTCCCCGCGCTGAGTGTACAGCGGCTCGATCTCGCGGCCGCTCTCCACATCCGTGAGTTTCACCTCTCCGGCGATATGTACGCGGATGTCCTGATCGTGGGTCACGCGGTCGTTGTACGGATACAAAACAAAAGTATCGTTGTCGTACGCGAACAGGCTGACCATAGGGCCACCCTCCAGATAAATGTCCGGGCATACTTCCCGGCGCATCAACCGAAGAACACGCTCCGGCAGATACTTGATCTGGCCGAAGGCATCCGGCAGGTTCAGCGTCACCAGTTCGCCGTCGCCGTACGTGTCACGAAGCAGCAACGAGTAGCTTTCCTCTTCGACGACCGCCTTACACAGGGCTCCCCAGGTGGCGTTGTTGCGAAGTTCAAGCACAGAAAAACCAATCGGTTTTTCCGATTTCAAGTCGTTCACGCCGAGCCAGTTCTCGGAAGTATAGAAGTGGTCCGTGCAGATCCTGCGTCCGCCGTCGCGGATGGAGGTCATTCCTTTCAGGCCGCGATCCAACGTGGCTTTCACAAAGCCCGGCGTCACGATCGCCTTACCGCCTGCGGCCACGAAACGCTCTGTCTTCTCCATGATGTCCGGATCATACGCGGACGACGCTGTCAGAAGCACCCGTTTCGCATTCTCCGGGAAATATGGTACCGGAATAATGGGAAAGCCGTGCATACCCAGGAAATCCTGGATATTATCCTCGCCCTGCGATCCGTTCGGAATGTAGCAAGGCGTACCCACACAGTCACCCAGGTTCGAAAGCAGAGCATCCAGTTTATCGAGCATGAAGCCCAGGGTGGGGATGCACAGATTGTCATACAGGCTCTGGAAGCAGAACATCATGAGTTCCCGCGGCTTCGAGAACGCAGTCAGGTAGGCCTGCTCGAGGTACTGCTCCACCAGCGGGCAGTCGTAGGGATCGAACCATCCGCCGCCGTTGCGCCCCGGCGCCATCGCCTCCATGTAACGCATCAGCGAGAATGAAAGATACCGCGGCAAATGCTGGTCGGTCCGGCCGGAGTCTCGTGTCTCGGTACCGGTGTAGATGCCGTCGAAGATCTCCTTCTGCGACGCCGGATC
>JAFYGB010000076.1 GCA_017543445.1 Lachnospiraceae bacterium
AGGAAGCGTATCGTGGCATGGGCACGACCACGGAAGAATACAGGGGCAGTCTATCGGGGATGGAGATCTGCCGGCGGTATTATGAGGCGCTCTGGTTGCCGATCTATCGGAGGAATTTCCGGACGAAGCTCCCGCAGATCGCGTGCGGCCTGATGGGGGAGGGATCGGAGTGTTTCGGCTACGACGATCGCATTTCCCGCGATCACGACTTCGGTCCCGGCTTTTGCATCTGGCTGGACGACAGCGTCAGCAAAGAGCAGGAGCAGGAACTGGCGACGGCTTATGCATTGCTGCCGCCGACCTATATGGGTTACACGCGGACCGTTTCGGCCGCCGAGACGCAGGGCCGCGTTGGCGTGATGCGGACGTCGGATTTCTTCCTGCGGATGTTCGGCCTGCCGCGGGTACCGAATACACAGGAAGCATGGCTGACCATTCCCGAGGAAGGTCTGGCCAATGCGACGAATGGCGCGGTTTTCTATGACGGCAGCGGCGCGTTTTCGCGTGTTCTGAAACAACTGAAGGACGGCTACCCGGAGAGCGTGCGCCTGCGCAGGATCGCGCAGCAGCTGGGGCTCATGGAGCAGAGCGGACCGTACAATTGCATGCGTGCTTTTTCCCGTGGAGATAAGGTGACGGCGCGTCTGTACCTGGATCGTTTTGCAACGGCTTCCATGCGCTTCCTGCACTTGATGAAACAACGCTATGCCCCTTATGTGAAGTGGCTGTACCGAAGCACGGGTGAGCTAGACGCGGAATTTGCGAGAGGGATCGCCGGATTGTTTGATAAGGCGGATGCTGATGCATGTAAGGCGGCGATCGATGCCGTTATTACGCAGGCGATGCAGATACTTCGACGCTCCAGGCTGGTTTCGGAGGATGAGGAAACGCAGAACGTCGAAACACAAGGTTTGATGGGAATCGCACGTGCGCTGGCTTCTCAGGCCGATGCGATCGCGCCGAAGGAAGCGGCGGTCATGGCGATCATTGACCTCGAGTGGGAGGCGTTCGACCTGGTGCAAAATGAGGGCGGCCGCGCCGGCTGCCAGGATGACTGGGAGACCTTTTCGATCATGCGGCGCAGCCAGTATGAGACATGGCCGACAGAATTGCTGGAATCCTACCTGAATGACTTGCTCACTGCAAAGGCAGAAGGCCGAAACCTGATCACTGAGAAATATGGTCGCATGATGGAGAGTACCGCGCCGAAGGAATATGCGAAGATCAAAGGTGCATTTCCCGTGCTCGACGAGGATCAGATCCGGATCCGCGAGGCGATCGTGGCGATCTACGTCGGATGGATGGAAGAAGTCGCGGCGGCGTATCCGAAATTTGCCGGTCAGGCGCGGGTGATCCACACGTCGGAAGACACGATGTGGAGGACTTCGTACGAGACCTATCTGCGCGGGGAGATATCGACCTACTCGCCGCAGACATTGACCTTATTCGGGCGAATGACGGCGGAGGCGGCACAGAGGGGGGAGAACCTGTCAAAGGCCATCCTCACACGGACAGCGCAGTTGTACGGATATAAGACCATAGAAGATGCCGAGGCGGCTTTGTAAAAAGCGGTTTTCATTTTCAAATATTTATGATATACTGACACGTGGGCTGTGCCTTTGCCGAATATCGCAAGGGAAACGCCCACACATCGATCACCGATGAAAGAATAAAAAAATACATGGAAGGGTTTTCAAATGAAAAGATCAAAGTTAACAGCGGTTACGCTTGTGGCCGCATTTGCCTTATCATTTTCCGCGTGCTCGAAGAACGAGAACGATCCTACGGAGGCAGTCGAAACGACCGCTTCGACTGTAGCGGCCACGACTCCTGCGGAGACCGTGACCGAGCCGGCCACCACGGTTACATCGACGGAGAATGTAACCACGGAGAATACATCCGCCGAGGCTGTATCCACGAATGCGGAGACTGCAGATTCTACCGAGGAAGCAACGGGTACTACAGCCGAAGAGACGAAGGAGCAGCCGACCATTGCTCCACGCGATTATATCGTTACCTTGGATACCATCGATGTTTTCGATTACATCGATCTGTCCGACGTGAAGACCTTAGAGGTAAAAGCGAATGATGTGGCGCTCAGTGAAGCTTACGTTAAGTATAACGTCGGTTTTTATCTGCAAGAGGAATTCGGCTATACCATGGAGGAGCAGGATCGCCCGGTCGAGGCCGGAGACACGGTTGTCATCGATTATGTCGGCTCGGTCGACGGAGTTGAATTTGAGGGTGGTAAGGATGAAGATGCCGAGCTTGGTATCGGCTCTGGACGTTTTATCCCCGGCTTTGAAGAGGGCATCATCGGAAAGAAGACCGGTGATACGTTTGATCTTCCTGTAAAATTTCCCGAGGATTACGGCGCTGAGAACCTCGCAGGTAAGGATGCTGTGTTTAAGGTGACGATCAAGTCTGTAAAGGCCATCCAGGAAGTTACCGATGATATGATCAAAGAGAAGTCCGAGGGAGAGTACGATACGCTTAAGGCTTATGCGGACGAGGTCGAAGATGAACTGCGTACGTACAAGCACGACAGTGTTGTTTTCAATAAACTCATGGCCGCTGCGAAAGAGAAGAAAAAACATGAGGGCCTGATCAATGAATATGTTCAGCAGCAGTACGCACAATACGATCAGATGTGTGCACTCTACGGCGTCAGCCGGGCGGATTTCTTCTCCACCTATGGTTATTCTGAGGAGGAGATCGAAGAACTGTTGAAGAGCAACGGAGCGGATTATGCTCGTCAGAAACTCTTGATCTTGGGTATCTGCCGTCAGGAAGGATACGAGGTCGGTGAAGACGATATCAAAGATATCAAAAAAGAGTTGATCGAGGAATACGGACTGGGCGACGAAGAGACGCTTATGGGATATTTGACCGAAGAGGATCTTAAGTACCAGGTATTAATGAACAAATTCCAAGACTATGTAACAAACTTTAAGGTCGTAGACTGATCTGCCAGGCGGACATTCTACACATAGAGGAAGCGGCTCGCTGGATGGAAACATCCGCGGGCTACTTTTTTGATGTGTCAAATAGATTCATCCTTTATGCAGCTCTGAGAAAAAAGATTGACAATCTCTTGACAAAACACTTTGAATGTGATATTATTTGAAAGTCAAAGTATTTGAACCTCAAAGCAATACTTTGAAACACAACACAAAACCCCGACGAGGGCAGAAGGAGAACATCATGGTTGAGAAGATTATTGAACTTGTAAAGGAGCAGCTCGACTGCGGAAATCAGGAGCTTACCGAGGCTACCAGTTTTAAGGATGACCTGGGCGCAGATTCGCTGGATCTGTACGAGTTGGTCATGCAGCTTGAAGAAACGTTCGACATCTCCATTCCTACGGAAGATTTCAACGAAGTGAAGACCATCGGCGATGTTGCCGCTTATCTTGAGAAGAAGGGCGTATCCCTGTAAGAAACCGGAGGGAACATGGATATAAGCCATGTTCCCGTAACTTTTGATCGTATCGGTCCGTGTCTGGACCTGAAAATATGAGGAATAGCATTATGCAGACAAAACTTACGAATCTTCTGGGAATCCGGCATCCTGTGATCCAGGGCGGTATGGCCTGGGTCGCTGAGTATCATCTTGCGAGCGCAGTCTCGAACGCAGGCGGCCTCGGTATCATCGCGGCTGCGTCGGCGCCGCCGGAAGTGGTCCGGAATCAGATCCGGAAGATGAAAGGATTGACCGATCGGCCGTTCGGTGTCAACGTCATGATGTTGAACCCGAATGCGCCGGAGGTCGCAAAGATCGTCGTGGAAGAGGGCGTTCCGGTCGTAACGACCGGCGCAGGTTCACCGGCGGCATATATGGGAATGTGGAAGAACGCGGGCGTGAAGGTATTGCCCGTAGTAGCGAGCGTCGCGATGGCAAAACTGCTGCAGCGCGAAGGCGCGGACGCGGTGATCGCTGAAGGCATGGAAGCCGGTGGGCACATCGGTCATACGACGACCATGGCGTTGGTTCCGCAGGTTTGTGACGCAGTCGATATCCCGGTCGTGGCGGCCGGAGGTATCGCGGACGGACGCGGCCTGTGCGCGGCTCTTATGCTGGGCGCTGAAGGCGTGCAGATGGGAACGGCGTTCCTGGTCGCAAAGGAAGCGCAAGTCCACGAGAATTATAAGAATCGTGTCATCAAGGCAAAGGATATCGATACGGTGATCACCGGTCTTTCGACCGGGCACCCCGTGCGCTGCCTGCGCAATGACATGACGAAAGCGTACCTGAAACTGGAGCAGGAGGGCGCGCCGTTCGAGGAGCTGGAGCAGCTCACCCTCGGTACCTTACGTAAGGCCGTGATCGACGGCGACGTAACGAACGGTACCGTGATGGCCGGTCAGATCGCCGGAATGATAAAGACGCCGAAGACCTGTGAGGAGATCATCACCGGCCTCGTATCACAGGCGGAAAGCTTATGGGAGAAACGATGAGTAAGATTGCATTTTTATTTCCCGGTCAGGGCAGTCAGTATGTCGGCATGGGCCGGGATTTTTATGAAAAAGAAGAAGTAGCACGTAAAGTTTACGAGGAGGCGAGTCAGGCGACCGGCCTGGATCTGGCGCATATCTGTTTTACGGAAAATGACCAACTGAACCAGACCATGTATACGCAGATCGCCATGTTCACGACGGAACTTGCGATACTTCGTACGTTGCAGGATAAGGGCTTTTCCGCCGATATATACGCGGGTCTTTCGCTCGGAGAATATGCGGCGGTCGTAGCGTCCGGCGCGATGGCGCAGGAGGATTCCTACAAGATCGTACAGAACCGTGGCCGTTATATGCAGGAAGCCTATCCCACGGGCGGCGGCATGACGGCTGTTTTGGGCGCAGAACAAGAGGTGGTCGAAAGCGTCTGCGAGGAAACACCCGGTATCGTCTGCGTGGCAAATTATAACTGCCCCGGCCAGATCGTCATTTCCGGTGCGAAGGAGGCAGTCGATGCGGCTGCGGCGGAGCTGACCAAGCGTGGAGTGAAGCGCTGCCTGCCGCTGAAGGTCTCCGGACCCTTTCATTCACCGCTGCTTACGGGTGCGGGCGAATTGCTTCGCAAAGATCTGGAAGAGCTTACATGGAAGGATCCCGAACCTTCGTATCTCTCCAACGTTACGGCGGATCATGTGACGAAGAAAGAAGAGATCCCGGACCTCCTGGCACGCCAGGTTTCGTCATCCGTACGCTGGCAGCAGTGTGTGGAGCGGATGCTTAGCGAAGGTGTGACAAAGTTTGTCGAGATCGGCCCGGGAAAGACATTATCCGGTTTCATGAAACGTATCGATCCGGCGAAGAAGGTCGTTTCTCTCGAGAAATATGAGGACTTAAACGCCGTGATCGAATATCTGAAGGCAGAAGAGTAAGAGGATCAGTATGGAAACAGGAAAGATCGCGCTGGTAACAGGCGCGGGTAAGGGCATCGGTGCCGCATGTGCGAAGAAACTCGCGGCCATGGGGCACACGGTGATCATCAATTATAACGGATCGAAGGCAGCGGCGGAAGCGGTCGCCGAAGAGATCACTGCAGCCGGCGGTAAGGCCTACCCCATGCAGTGTGACGTCTCCGATGCGGAGGCAGTGCGCACCATGGTGGAGGCCATCCAGAAGGAACATGGCTGTATCGACATTTTGGTGAATAATGCAGGTATCACGCGGGATGAGCTTCTGCTTCGCATGAAGCCGGAGGATTTCGATGCGGTCGTCCGCACGAATCTGACGGCAGTGTTTTACACGATGCAGGCTTGTGTGCGCGGTATGATCAAAAAGCGCAAGGGTAAGATCGTCAACATTTCATCGGTTTCCGGTGTGATCGGGAACGCCGGCCAGATCAACTATTCCGCGGCAAAGGCGGGCGTGATCGGCATGACGAAGACGGCGGCACGGGAACTGGCCGGCCGTAACATTACGGTCAATGCCGTGGCTCCCGGTTTTATCACTACGGACATGACGAATGCACTTTCCGACGCAGCGAAAGAAGGCATCCTTTCGAAGGTGCCCATGGCGCGCGGGGGAAACCCTGCAGATGTGGCAAATGCAGTCGCATTCCTTTGTTCCGAGGAGAGTGATTACATCACGGGACAGGTATTGTGCGTCGACGGCGGCATGGCAATGTAGCAGGAGGTTTATATGAGTAAAAGAGTCGTGATCACCGGTATGGGGGCCATCACCCCGATCGGTAAGGATGTGGACACGTTCTGGAGTGAAGTGAAGAAGGGTACGATCGGTTTCGCGCCGATTTTAGCATTCGAGAATAAAGACAGTCGCGTTACATTGGCCGCGGAAGTGGCAGATTTTGACGCGAAGGATTACATGGATCCGAAGAAGGCCAGACGCATGGAGCGTTTCTGCCAGTTTGCCGTGGCGGCGGCCGGCCAGGCGCTCAGTGATGCAAAACTGGATCTGGAGCAGGAGGATCCCTACCGTGTGGGCTGCAGCATTTCATCCGGTATCGGCAGCATGCAGTGCATGGAGCGCGAGCACACGCACCAGCTGGAAAAAGGCCAGGAGCGCATCTCTCCGTTGATGGTGCCGCTTCTTATCTCCAATATGGCGGCGGGCAATGTTGCGATCAACTATGGCCTGAAAGGGAAAAATATCAATGTCGTCACAGCCTGTGCCAGCGGCACGAATGCAGTCGGCGAAGCCTTCCGTTCGATCCAGCACGGGGAGGCGGATGTCATGCTGGCAGGCGGTACCGAGGCGGCAGTGTGCGCGTTCGGCATCTCCGGGTTTGCGTCCATGACTGCATTGTCCCCGGCGACGGACCCGGCACGTGCATCCATCCCTTTTGATAAGGACCGCAGCGGTTTCGTCATGGGCGAAGGAAGCGGTGTTCTGGTACTCGAAGACTTGGAGCACGCGAAAGCACGCGGCGCGAAGATCTATGCAGAGATCGTCGGCTACGGTTGTTCTTGTGACGCGTACCATATCACTTCTCCGGCGGAAACCGGCGAGGGCGCGGCACGCGCTATGGAAAATGCGATCGCAGATGCCGGTGTCGATAAAAATGCGATCACCTACATCAACGCACATGGTACGTCCACGCACTATAATGATTTATTCGAAACACGCGCCATCAAGCTGGCGTTCGGCGAGCACGCGAAGGATCTTAAGATCAACTCGACGAAGTCCATGATCGGCCATCTGCTCGGCGCAGCAGGTGCGGTCGAGGCGATCGTATGCGCGAAAACACTGCAGGAAGGTTTCATCCACCGCACGGTCGGATTTAACGAAGCTGAAGACGAGATGGACCTGAACTATTGCAAAGAAAGCTACGAGGAGAATGTACCGTACGCATTGTCGAATTCACTCGGATTCGGCGGACATAACGCATCCATCCTCCTGAAAAAATACGAAGACTGAGGAGGCCGTGATGGAAGACGAAGTTAAGAAGACGTTGAATATCAATGATATCAAAGCGATCCTCCCGCACCGCCATCCGTTCCTTTTGCTGGATACGGTGACGGATCTGGTTCCCGGCGTTTCTGCCGTGGGTCATAAGGCAGTTACATATACCGAGCCGTTTTTTGCGGGACATTTTCCGCAGGAGCCTGTTATGCCGGGCGTTTTGATCATCGAGGCACTGGCCCAGGCCGGGGCCGTGGCGATCCTATCCCTGCCCGAATATGCGGGTAAGACGGCCTACTTCGGGGGCATCAAAAACGCACGGTTCCGACGCAAGGTCGTACCGGGCGATGTGCTGGATCTTTCCGTACAGATCGAAGCGGTAAAAGGGCCGATCGGTACCGGTAAGGCCGTGGCGACCGTAGGCGGACAGACCGCCGTGACTGCAGAACTCACGTTCGCGATCGGAATGTAAAGGAGCCGGTGATCGGAGGTTTTATCATGGGATTGAGAGGTTTTTTAAGAAACCGTACAGTGGGAATGCATGCGGGAAATATCGAAACGGACACGATGAAGTCGGTCGATGATCTGGTCGTCCCCGGGATCTTGCCGGAGAAGGAGTCGGAAGCACAGACGCAGAAGGCACAGGCCCCACAGCCTGCAGCGGAGGCAAATGCTTCGGCAGAAGAGCAGACCGTCGTCTGCCCAAAGTGTAAAAAGGTGTTAAATCGCGATCAGGTCATCGCGAATAAATATGTGTGCTACGAATGCGGGAACTACTTCCGTGTGCGCACAAAGAACCGCATCGCGATGATCGCGGATCATCACCGCATGGAGTACTGGTTTACCGACCTGCCGGTGAGTAATCCGCTGGAGGATGCGGAGTATGAAGAGAAACTTAGGAGCGCGCGAGAAAAGACTGGCCTGGATGAGGCAGTCACCGTCGGTCTGGTGCATATTTTCGGCGAGCCGGCCGTGGTCGGCATCTGCGATGCGCGTTTCATGATGGCGAGTATGGGCCACATCGTGGGTGAGAAGATCACCCGGGCGGTCGAGGAGGCGACGAAGCGCCGCCTGCCGGTATTTTTGTTCTGCTGCTCCGGCGGTGCCCGCATGCAGGAGGGTATCATCTCCCTCATGCAGATGGAAAAAACGTCGGCAGCGTTAAAGAGACATTCCGACGCAGGACTTTTGTACTGCAGTATATTGACCGATCCGACGACCGGCGGCGTGACTGCAAGTTACGCAACTCTCGGGGATGTCATCCTGGCTGAGCCGGGCGCTTTGATCGGTTTTGCAGGCCCTCGTGTCATCAAGCAGACCATCGGAAGAGAACTCCCGAAGGGCTTTCAGACCGCGGAGTTTCTGCTGGAACATGGTATGATCGACGGGATCATTGACCGCCGTCGTTTAAAGAAAATGCTGTATTTCCTGATCGTGACCCATAAGGGAACACGGGATTACGCACATGCTCCTGTGGCTCGGGAAGCCGTGCAGCAGATGAGCGAACTGGTAAAAGAACACGCCAGCAAGGAGCAGCCTTCCGATGCCTGGACGAAGGTCCGCAAGACACGCGATATCAACCGTCCGTCCGCGACCGATTATATCCATCGCATCTTCGATTTGTTCGTGGAGGCACACGGGGACCGTGTATATGGCGACGATCGCGCATTGATCGGCGGCATCGGGATCCTCGATGGTCAGCCTGTGACCATCATCGCGGATGAAAAGGGCTCGGACATCAAAGAATGCAAAGAGAGAAACTTCGGCATGCCCATGGCGGAAGGTTACCGCAAGGCGATCCGTCTGATGAAGCAGGCCGAGAAGTTTAACCGTCCCATTATCAGCTTTATCAACACCCCCGGCGCGTTTTGCGGTCTGGAGGCAGAAGAGCGCGGTATTGGCAGTGCCATCGCGCAGAACCTGTACGAAATGTCGAACCTGAAGGTTCCCGTTTTGTGCATCATGATCGGAGAAGGCGGAAGCGGCGGCGCTTTGGGTACAGCCGTGGGCAATGAAGTCTGGATGCTGGAGAACGCGACCTACTCCATCCTGTCCCCGGAAGGCTATGCGTCGATTCTGTGGAAGGATTCGTCACGCTGTCAGGAGGCGGCGGAAGCGATGAAGATCACAGCGGAAGACTTAAAACGCCTCGGCGTGATCGAGCAGGTATTGCCCGAATTCGGCGGAGCGGATAAGGATACCGTAGACGCCATCGCCGCCAACATGCGCGAGAAGATCATCGGCTTTGTAGAAGCCTATAAGAATATCGGTCCCGAACAGATCGCTCAAAAACGGTATGAGCGTTTCCGGGCATTTTAAGGAGAAAACCATGAATGGTATAAAAATCAAAGGAACCGGACGCTGCATTCCGGAGCGTGTCATCAAAAACGAGGAATTCACAAAGTGGATCGACACTTCGGATGAGTGGATCACGGAACGTACCGGTATCAAGGAACGTCATGTAGTCACGACCGAAACCGCCTGCGATCTGGCCAGCGGCGCCTGCTTAAACGCTCTGGAAAATGCGGGCAAAACAGCAGAAGATGTCGATCTTCTGATCATCGGCACCATCTCCATGGATCATGTGACGCCTTCGCTTGCGTGCGAAGTGCAGAAGCGGATCGGTGCGAAGAACGCTGTTTCCTTCGATATCAACGGTGCTTGCGCTGGCTTCCTGTTTGCGCTCGACACCGCGGCATCCTACATCAACACGGTTTGCTATAAAAGCGCTCTCGTGGTCGGTATCGAAGTCCTGTCGAAGATCGTAGACTGGACGGATCGTACGACCTGCGTGCTGTTTGGTGACGGAGCGGGCGCAGTTTACGTCGAGGCAGACGAGACCCGTCCCTTCTACATGGTGCAGGGGACGAAGCCCGATAACTGGGAGGTCCTCAACTGTAAGGCGCGAGAGATCGACAGTCCCTTCGCGATCCGTGAGAGCTATCCGAAGCTTTCCGACCATGTATTCATGAATGGTCGCGAGGTCTACCAGTTCGCCGTTACGACGGTACCGAAGGCCATCCAGAATGTTTTGGACCAGGCACATCTTGCGCCGAGCGACATTTCGTGCTATATTTTACATCAGGCAAATGTACGCATAATCCAGTCGGTCGCCAAGCGTCTCGGCGAGCCGATGGAGAAGTTCCCGGTGAATATGATGCGGTATGGAAATATGTCCTCCGCCAGCATGCCGGTGCTTCTGGACGAGATCCATCGTGAAGGCCGTTTAGAGGAAGGCAAGTATATCCTGCTTTCCGGTTTTGGCGCGGGTCTGGTCTACGGTGCGACGATCTTGAAATGGTAACAAAGGGGATATAAGGGATGAAAGACCGAGAGATCAACATGGCGCTGAATTCCGTGCTCGTCAGTCTGTTTAACGACATCATGCACATCGAGGAAAAGGCGATCATCACAAAAGAGTACGAAGATATCAGCAACAACGACATGCACATCATCGACGCCATCGGCATCAACAAACCGCAGATGGTCAGCGAAGTCGCGCGTAAGATGTCCGTTACGCAGGGCACGGTCAATGTAGCCATGAACGCTCTGGAGCGTAAGGGCTACATCAACCGCAACCGCAGCGAAGAGGACCGGCGTGTCGTGCTGGTATCGCTTACGGAAAAAGGCGTAAAAGCCTATCACCACCACCGGGATTTCCATAAGAACATGATGCGCGCCATCGTTCGTGACTTAAACGACGATGAGAAGAAAGCGCTGCATCACTGCCTCGTACATCTGGAAGAATTCTTCCGCGATCTCGAAGAGAAGAACCGCAGAGAAGCCGGTAAGGAGTAATGCCTGTCAGATCAGTGCGTAACTTTTGTAGTCGAAGTAGTAGCAATGCGTCCCGAGGACTTCTTCCGCAGAGACTTCGGTCTTGTTGATCTCACGGATCATTTCGTCGATCTCGCGGCTGTCGATCCCGATGCTCGACGGTAAGATCAGCATCTCGTGGACACTCGAAGGGATGAGGTAGTAGCTGCCCTGCAGCGCATCCCCGATCCGGTTGAGCAGTTGCGGATAGAGGACTGCAGTCGCACCGAAATACTTGTTTTTATTTGTTAAAACCATGGACTGGTGGATCATCGGGTTCTTCGGCGCCTGCCACGCATCCCCCGAATAATCGCATATTTTTTTCATCGTATCCCGATTATGCGCTTCCTGCGTGTCATCGGGATCGTTTTTACACATAGATAAGAGCACGCTTTGTAACGCACATAATTCAGCCGGGAAGATGCGCATCGTGTTCTCCAGGGCGACCGGATACAGAGCCGTCGGCGTCAGATTCCACTTTAAAAACTGCTCCTCCTTCAGAAGAATGCATCCGAAAGTACGATCCGACATCTCCAGATGGATGAAGAATAAGACACACAGATCGTGAAACGCGATCGAAGGAGTATGCTTTAAGAGATCTACATTTTCCGAGCGGGACACGAGTTTGAGGCAAATGCGGTCACGGACGGTTTTGTAGTCTCTGAGATCCTCGCTTAAATCCGGCTGGGCCAGATGCTCCATGCCCAAGAGGATCCGGTGGGCGATGGCGTCGAAACGGTCATCCTCCGTTACCTGGTCGTTATTAAAGTAAATGTTTTCCTCGAGAAAAGAATCGTAAAAGTTTTCCAGATAGATGGCGGGAGCGAGCGGTTCGCCCTCCGTGTCGATGATCAGCGAAGTGTATTCGCAGCCGTTGTTTTTCAGAATGTGTTTCAGCCGTGCGTTCTGGTTCGGCTTGAGAAACGGTTGGATGTGCTTACGCACTTTTTCGGTAAAGGTTTCGTAGTCCATAGACCTCCGGGTTTAACGTCACGAGGACGATATATTTCAAACGGGAGACGGCGCCCGAATGATGCGATTTTACAATGTTTGTGTAAAAATCCGGGTACGAAAAAAGAGCGGTAGGAACCGCTTGCGGAAGATATGAAATTGTGTTTTGATCTGGGAAATATAAGATGTTTGATGAGGTAGATCGAAAAGGACGCACAGCGCCGACATGGCGTCGGGAACGCTGCGCGATGACCTTATTTGTGCATCTGAGTGGAATCGAACCACCGCACATGGCTCCGGAGGCCATCGCTCTATCCACTGAGCTACAGATGCGTTTCGAACAAGGAACATTTTACTATAGTGCCACCCAAAAGTCAAGCCTCGTTTTTCGGAATTGCGTGTTGAAAAAGAGGGCGTTATCTGATATAATAACTCTGTATGTGTACCTGTAGAGTGCATGCGGGCAGCGACTTTGTGTCGGCTGCATTTTCCACAAAATAAAAGACGATGATTTCGGTCCGCGAAGGCCTTTGGGAGCGGGGACCGTTGACGGTGGTATAGATCAGTGAAAAAAAGAAACAAGAAGAAACACCATTCCGCGGGGCTGACCCCGGAACAGTTGAAGAATATAGGAATTCAGGGGGAGAGGATCCTGCAGATCCCGATCGAGGACGAGCCGGATGAGGATATCTCCGATGAAGAAAATACAGACGCAGAAGAGGTCGAGGAGCAGATATTCGGAATCACAGGTCCGGATGAAGAAGCTACCGCGGCTTATGTCGCGTACATGAAGAAGAAGGCGCAGAAGGCTGATGCGGCTTCTGTTTCTGCGTCCTCTGATAAGAAGGCAGAGCCTGCGAAGGTCGAAGAACCTACGAAGGTCGAAGAGCCTGCGAAGGCGGAAGAACCTGCGAAGGCGGAAGAGCCTGTAAAGGCGGAAGAACCTCCGAAGGTGGAAGAAGCTCCGAAGGCCGAAGAGCCTGTAAAGGAAGAAGAGCCTGCGAAGGCGGACGAGTCTGTTAAGGTCGAAGAAGCTCCGAAGGAAGAAGAGCCTGCGAAAGAGGAAGAGCCCGAACAGACAGAGAAAACAGAGCAGAAAGAGGAACCTGCGAAGGAAGACGAGCCCGAGAAGAAGGAAGAGCCTGTGAAGGCGGACGAACCTGCAAAGGCCGAAGAACCCGTGAAAGAAAGCACGGACGAAACCATCGGGTCCCAGGAAGAAGAGGATAAAGAAAGCAACCGTCTGGCGTGGATCATGATCGGCGGCGCCGCGGGTGTGGTAATTCTGGCGGTACTTGCGTATATCTTTTTGTGGGGAGGAAAAAAGCCTGCCCTGACTGACGAAACGACCGTTCCGGGATCGATTCCGCACAGTGAAAGCGTTTCCGTGACGGGAGACAGTAGTTCCGATGTTCTCGAGAGTTCGGACGATGAGCCGGTCAGTAGCTCGGGCCTGATCGAGGATACTGAGGTCTATTCGGTAGAATATAAGATCGATGACGCGGATGAGAGCGTATTGGCCCTGATGACTAAGTATTATAATGCTACAGCAGATTGCGACATCGAGACGATCCGTCAGTGCTACTACGATCCGAAGTCCATCTCCATCGATGAGAAGACGCTTCAGCGTAAGGCACAGATCATCGATGGATATCGCGGGATCAAATGCTACAATGCAGATGGTCTGAACGCTGACGAGATGGTGCTGTATGTGCTGTATGAGATCAAATTCAAAGAAGTTCAGACCCCGGCACCGACATTGATCCGTTTCTACCTGAAGAAGGACGGCGATGACTGGAAGATCTATAACGGTCCGATCACGGATGAACTTCGGGATCATTTGAATAAGATGACGAATAACCGTGACGTGATCTCCCTGATGGTCCAGGTAAACCGTGCATTCTCACAGGCATGTGACCGTGACGATGAACTTGGACGTCTGATCCGTCTGCTCGGCGAGGAGCCGGAGAGCGATCCGCAGGCAGGGGCGGGATCGTCCGAAGGAGATACCATAGAAGAAACGCCCAATGAGGCATAAAAAACACGATCCGGGCGCGGCCCGTTAGCAGGATCGAGAAGGATGTATAGACATGACAGATGAAGAATTGTTGATCAGTGTTCAGGAAGAGATCAAACGCAGCATTATCGGTAAGGACGACGTGGTACGGAAGGTGCTTTGCGCCATTCTGGCCCGCGGCCATGTATTGATCGAGGATATTCCGGGACTCGGTAAGACGACCATGGCGATGGCCATCGCGAGCGTATGTCAGTTGAATGCGCGTCGTCTCCAGTTCACTCCGGACGTTCTTCCTTCCGACGTAGTCGGTTTCAACTTATACGATAAGGAGACCGGAAGTTTCCGTTTCGTGCCCGGCGTTATCTTCACGAACCTGTTTTTAGCGGATGAGATCAACCGTACCTCTCCGAAGTCCCAGTCGGCGCTTCTTGAGGTAATGGAGGAGGGTAATGTCACCGTAGACGGTAATACCTATGAATTGGAGAAACCGTTTATCGTTCTGGCGACGCAGAACCCTGCGGGTTCCGCAGGTACCCAGCTCCTGCCGGAGTCTCAGCTCGACCGTTTCATGATCCAGCTTTCGATGGGCTACCCGAAAGATGAAGACGAGATCTCGATCCTTCGCTCGAAGCATGTTCCTGCAGGAAGCACGGAGAAGCTTCGGGAACTGATGACGAAGGAGCAGGTATTGGATATGCAGGCGAAGGTCGATCAGATCTTCGTACATGATGTGATCTATCAGTACATCGTTGCTTTGATCACAGCGACTCGTGAGAACCCGTACCTGGAACTCGGTGCCAGCCCGCGTGCAGGCATCGCCCTCATGCGTATGGGATGTGCCAATGCATTTATGTCCGGACGCGATTATGTAAAACCGCGGGACATCACAGATATATTTGCCGATGTCGTTCGACATCGTATCTTATTGAATTCCAGAGCTCGTATCGAGAAGAGAACGAAGGATCAGATCATCGAAGCGATCCTCGCCTCGGTAGAGAAGCCGGAAAGCGGTAAAGCGAAGTAAGGATAGGGAAATGAACCGAAATCTGTTCATATTTTTGCTCGTGATCATTTTGATCTACGGCGTGTCGATCTCATATCTTCAGGACGAACCGATCTATGTTTTATCGGTTCTTGTTTTCGTGCCTGTAGTAGCGATGATCGTTTCGTTCCTCCTGTCTTTTTGTGTTAAAGCGTATTTGGTCCGGGGCAATTATTCAGCGTCTCTGCCCAACAAACCGACGGCTTTTCAGATCCGCCTGCGCAACCGTGCGCCGATCTCGATCACGAAAGTCGAGTGTGTCCTGATCGCGTCATATCTGACTTCCGGTAAGTCCGAAAAGATCCGCGTCAGTGCGACATTGACCGCGAATGAAACCCTTGATATGCGCATTCCCGTGGCCTTTAAGTATTGCGGGCTGGCGCAGATCCGCATCAAAAAGATCCGCATCTATGACTGGCTGAGCCTGTTTCGGTGGAGCAGAAAAGTGAACCAAAAGCAGTCGGTCGTCGTGCTTCCGGAATATACGCTGATGCCGATCAAAAACCGAAATTCCATCTGGCACGATATTACGAATTCGTCCCGCTTCCATTCGACGCTGGTCGGAGAGGATCCGTCGGAGATCGTCAGCTTTCACTCGATGCAGCCCGGCGATAAACTCCAGCGGGTGCACTGGAAACTGTCTGCGAAATCGGACGACTTGATGGTAAAAGACTTCGGTATGCCGTTGTGCAGCCGTGTATGTCTTTATGTGGATATGAATTATAAAACGCGAGAGGAGTATTCCGACCGCATGACGATGGCATTGTCCGTCGGGCTTTCCCTTTTGGATGCCGATTGTCCGTTCACACTGCTGTGGTTCCAGCGTCAGTTGGAGATGCATCAGGTCACGGTATACGAGATCGACGATCTTTACGAAGTATTCGCCGAGTTCCTCCGGAATTCCGATCCGATCGGTACGCTGCCGCTGCCGCTCGTGTTTTCCGAGGCGAAACTGGAAAACCGAATGCGTCAGTTCATCGTCGTTACCGGACCGCGCAGCAGAGGACTGGAGCAGGATGAACTCCTGCTGGCGAAGCGATCGGTCACCGACGAACTGATCATCCTGTCTGCCGATACCGGACTTAAGTCCACAGAACCTGCGCAGGAGATCATCGCACGTGATATCCAGTATACATTTGCTTCCGAAGATCTGATGAACCAGCTGTCGGGAGTAGAATTGGTCGTTATGTAAGGGGAGCCGTTTCCTATGTTCAGAAAAAGAACCCATGAGATCGATACAGCATTTAAGCCGATCGTACGTGAGCGCCAGATTTCGGCGGCGGGTATGATCGCTTATTTGGCTGTCGTTTTTTCGGCTCTTTGTCTGATGCAATATGTAGTTATCTATATATTTAATAAGCTCTACGAACTCGATGGGGATATCGGGACCGTATTCTTTCCCATTGCATTGATCTCGGTGCTGATCATCCTGGTCTGGAGCATCCGTTTCGTACATTTTCCGGTGGTCCTGGTGCTGGCTGCCATCTATATAATCTGGCTGTATTCGCAGATAACGGCGGCCGAGCCTACTCCGAACAGCCTGCAGTCTTTGCTGAATGAACTGATACGAGGTTACTCCGATTATTATGGCTTCACATGGAGCGGCTTCCGTTCTTCTGAGGTTAAGATCTTTTACACCGATGAGGCGTTCCGGAACGGCCGTCTGCTCACATTGGCTCTGCTGTACCTGCCGCTTACGTTCTGGCTCGGTTATAATTTGATCCGCAAGTTCCGGATCTCATCGGTCGCAGTTGTGCTCGTTCTTCCGTGCTTTCTCGTGCTGATGAATGGTTACACTCCGGATCGATTTGCGTTTTTGCTCATCATCTTGCTGTTTGCTGTTGTCGGCGTGGTCGGCGTCCAGATGAAGATCGAAGAGAAACAGCAGGCCGTAAGAAGTAAAGGTTCCGATAATGGGAATGGTTTCTTCTGTCTGCGTCCTCCGAAGGCAGTTCTGCCTCTTTATGGCGTAGCGTTGGCGGCGGTGGTCGCGGCCATGGCATTTCCCATTTTGTTTGAAGAGAAGATGACCGAGCTCGTTAAACCGGCGCAGGAATTCATGTATTCCGGAGGTCCCGAGAGGTTATTGAAGGAGCTTCGAGGCCGCATATTCGGAACAGCATCCGGAGGTATCAGCGGCGGAGATCTGGCTTCGACCGGTTCGATCAAACCGGATAAAGACCACGTTCTTCTGAAGACCTGGAGAGCATCCGGACTCAACAGTCGATATACATATCTTAAGTGTTTTGTCGGAGAAGTGTATACGGGAAAACGGTGGACCGATCTTCCGGATATCATTCGTAACCAGTATCGTGAAGAGATGAACGGTTCAGGCTTCGATCGAAGAGGCTATCAGTTAATGGAATCCATAAGGCCGATCCTAGAGACGCTGGCCTACGATAACGAAGGAAATGCGAAATTAAGGAACCATCTGAACATGACTCCGTATAAGATCTACATCACAAATGTGGATTATGCGGACGGCTATAAGATCGTACCTTATCTGGCGGATCTCGGTGCCGGATCGCAAACTGCTCTGCAGCCGTATTCCGAGGAAGAAATGCCCCTCGGAAGCACTGTGGATTTTGATATGATGTACAGCAACTTGCCGTTTCTGGTACGTTTATATGATGCGTACATGCATGATAACGGTTATATGGGAGCTTACACTGCGTCGCCGAAAGACCTGGCCGACTATTTCTATAACGAGTTGTATTCGCGTACACCTTTTGAAGAATATTCTCAAGCGAGCGGTCGTATGATCCCGGAGATCCTCTTCCGATATTACGGCGCAGATGGCCAGACCGGAGCGGATGCAGCATACGAACATATTCTCCAGGAATACCTGAATGTTCCTGAAAGCGTGGTAAAACTCCGTGAATACATGAAGGATGTTCGTGTGGACGGAGTCGAGGATGCAGTCATCTATGTGCGCGATACACTGGCAGAAATGGCCGAGTATTCGCTGAACCCCGGAAAGATCTCGGGAAGCACCGATTTCGTGGATGCATTCCTGTTCGATAAGAAGGCAGGATATTGTATGCATTTTGCGTCCGCGGGTACGTTGATGTTCCGTTTGCTCGGTATTCCTGCCCGTTATGTAGAAGGCTTTTATATCAGCCCTTCAGCGACGGAGGAACAGAATCTCACCGAGGAAAATGCACATGCATGGGTCGAGATCTATCTTCGAAATCTCGGATGGATCCCGATCGAAGTTACACCCGGCTTTGGTTCCAGTGACGAATGGAAGAAGGAAGACCGACCGATCGTAACGCCTTCGACACCGGCGCACACAGAGACAGAGCGTACGACCGAGAGCAGTTCGGAGGGTACCGGGGCATCTACGGCAACAAAGACGCAGCCGACCGCTTCCAAGACGCCGAGTGAAACGAAAGAAACCATAGTACCCGGCGGATCCATGGGATTTGGAACCTTGCCTTCGGTCGAGAAGGAAGAAGGGGCCTCGATCTGGCCTGTGATCTTTAAGATCCTTAAGGTGGTCGCGATCCTGTTGGGCATCCTGTTGGCTCTGTATTTGCTGATCTTCTTCCGCAGGAGTTTCATCCTGACCCGCAGAAACCGCGGCTTCGTCCAGAGAGACCTTCGAAAGAGTGTAGCAGCAATGTATGCGGACATGAAGAGGCTGGCAGCCATCGAACACAGGAAGTTTACATATGAAACGGATGCTACGGAAGTCGTTTCCTGGTTCGACGAACTGGCGGATCATGAAGAACTGTTTACCGAAGCGATCGAGAAGATCAATCAAAACTTCTTCGGTAACCGGCCGATCGAGCCGAAGGATCGGAAGACGATCGCAAAGGCACGAAATAAACTGGCGGCGGCCGTTGCGAAACGGCAGACCGGCCGTAAGAAACTGCGTTACCATTTGTGGTACGGTTATTAAGCCGTGAGGCTTTGGAGGAAAATAAAGTGCTGGTAAAAGATTTTGATTATGAATTGCCCCCGGAGTTGATCGCACAGGATCCGATCGAAAACCGTTCGGAATCGCGGCTCATGCTTCTGGATAAGAAGACGGGGCGCATCGGGCACAAACATTTTTACGATATCATTGACTATCTGGATCCGGGCGACTGCCTGGTCCTGAATAACACGAAGGTCATCCCGGCCCGCCTGATCGGCAGCCGAGAGGGAACCGGCGGTAAGGTCGAGGTGCTCCTCTTAAAGCGTCTGGAGAATGACTGCTGGGAGTGTCTGGTCAAACCTGGAAAGAAAGCACGTCCGGGTGCCGTGATCGAGTTCGGCGAAGGACTTCTGAAGGCTGAAGTCGTCGAGATGATGGAAGAGGGAAACCGTAAGATCCGCTTTCTCTATGAGGGGATCTTCGAAGAGATCCTGGATAAACTCGGCCAGATGCCCCTTCCGCCGTATATCACACATGAACTAAAGGATAAGGACCGCTACCAGACGGTGTACGCGAAGTATGATGGTTCCGCGGCAGCACCGACGGCCGGTCTGCATTTTACAAAAGAATTACTTCAGAGGATCGAGGAGAAGGGGATTTCCATCGCTTACGTGACGCTTCATGTTGGCCTGGGAACGTTCCGCCCGGTTAAGGTCTCCGAGATCACCGATCATCATATGCACTCGGAGTTTTTCATGCTGGATGAGGACGCGGCAGAGAAGATCAATCGTGCAAAAGAGACCGGACACCGCGTCATCTGTGTCGGAACGACCAGCTGCCGCACCATCGAGTCGGCGGCTTCGATGCTCGGTTCATCGACATTACGTCCCATCAGCGGATGGACGGATATCTTCATTTACCCGGGCTATACCTTCCGCGTGCTCGATGGACTGATCACGAACTTTCATTTGCCGCAGTCGACCTTGCTCATGCTGGTATCCGCTCTGGCAACGCGTGAGCACGTTCTCGCAGCGTACGAAGAAGCGATCCGGGAGCGTTACCGTTTCTTCAGTTTCGGCGACGCGATGTTCATAGCAGACGGGCTTATTTCCGACGGAGGTGATGCGCATGGAACTGACACGTATCAATAAATACTTAAGCGCCGTCGGCGTGTGCTCCCGTCGTGAGGCAGACCGCCTGATCGAAGAGGGTAAGGTCGTCGTCAACGGGCAGCAGGCCACGACCGGCATGCAGGTGTCGGACCGCGATACCATCGTCGTCAACGGGAAGACGCTGACGAAGAAAAAGAGCAATGTGAAACCGATCCTGCTCATGTTCTATAAGCCGCGCGGCATCGTCTGTACAGCCGAAAAACGTGAGAAGGACAATGTCATCGATTATATCAAATATCCGCAGCGCATTTACCCGATCGGGCGTCTTGATAAGACCAGCGAAGGACTGCTTCTGCTGACGAACCAGGGCGACCTGGCGAACGAGATCATGCGTGCGGCCAATGAACACGAAAAGGAATACGTCGTGACCATCGACGCGCCAGTGACCGAAGATTTCTTAAAGAAGATGCAGGCCGGTGTGGACTTAGGCGATGTGGTCACGCGCCCGTGCACCGCATTCCAAAGTGGCGAATGCACGTTTCACATGATCCTGACGCAGGGCATCAACCGCCAGATCCGCCGTATGTGCGAGAGCGAAGGCTACCATGTGCGCCGCCTGAAACGCATCCGCATCATGAATTTGGAGATTGGAAAGATGCGCGTCGGCGAAGTCCGGGAGGTTCCGGACACGGCAGCAAGACAATTATACGCTATGATCAAAGGGGAAAAGGGGCCGCATCGCGAGAGAACACGCACACGGAACTGACCCCACGGCTTGGTTTTCGAACAGAGGGGAGGAGCCTATGGACGATATCAAACGAATGGATGAACTCATCCGAATCCTGAATGAAGCATCTTACGCGTACTACCAGACCGGTACGGAGATCATGCCGAACCACGAGTACGACGCGATGTACGACGAACTGCTCGAATTGGAGCAGAAGACCGGTATGGTCCGTGCCGACAGTCCGACGGTGAAGGTTGGCTACGAAGTGATGAGCGAGCTTCCGAAGGAGCGCCATCCTTCGCGTATGCTTTCCCTCGATAAAACGAAGGATGTGGATGCATTGGCCGGGTTTTTATCCGGACATGAGGGTGTCCTGTCCTGGAAGATGGATGGTCTCACGGTCGTTCTTACCTACGAGAACCATGAACTGTTAAAGGCCGTGACCCGCGGCAATGGCGAGGTCGGAGAAGTGATCACGCCGAATGCGAAAACCTTCCTCAATCTTCCGAAAAAGATTCCGTTTTCGGGGCGTCTCGTCTTGCGCGGAGAGGCGGTTATACGCTATGATGATTTTGACGTGGTCAATGCATCCCTCCCCGAAGGCGAGGAGAAATACAAGAACCCGCGAAACTTATGTTCCGGTTCGGTGCGGCAGCTCAACAGTGCGGTCACAGCCGCACGTCGTGTGCGCTTCTATGCGTTCGCACTGATCTCGGCAAATGAGCCCGACGGAAGCGAAGTCTCGTTCGACCTCGTGACGGATCAGTTTGACTGGCTTGCGAAACAGGGCTTTGACGTTGTGGAGCATTTTCAGGTGACATCCGACACGGTGCCGACGCAGGTACAGTACTTCGCGAAAGCGATAAAGGAAAACCCGGTGCCATCCGATGGATTGGTGCTCGTTCTAAATGACATCGCCTATGGCCGTTCCCTCGGAACGACGGCGAAATTTCCCAGAAACGCCATCGCGTTTAAGTGGGCGGATGAGACGGCGGAGACGACGCTTCGCGAGATCTTCTGGAGTCCGTCCCGCACCGGCCGTATCAATCCGGTCGCCGTGTTTGATCCGGTAGAGTTGGAAGGTACGACCGTTACCCGCGCGAGCGTGCATAACGTTTCGATCGTGGAGCAGTTGAAACTCGGTATCGGCGATACGATCCGGGTATATAAAGCGAACATGATCATTCCCCAGATCGCGGAGAACCTGACGCAGAGCGGGAACAGTCCAATCCCGGATACCTGTCCGATCTGTGGTGCGAAAACGCAGATTCGCGAGGAAAACCTGGCGCGCGAACTGTATTGCCCGTCGGCAGAATGCCCGATCAAGCATCTGAAGGCATTCGCTTTATTCGTCAGTCGCGACGCGCTGAATGTCGACGGTCTGTCGGAGGCAACGCTGGAGAAACTGATCGGCTGCGGCGCATTACATACGCCGGATGATCTGTTTCACATGAAAGATACTCAAAGAGAGCGTGTGATCGCGCTGGAGGGCATCGGCGAGAAATCGTTCGATAACCTGACCGCGGCGATCGAGGCGGCGCGTGAAACGACGCCGGCTGCGCTTTTATATGGATTGGGCATCGCCGGCATCGGCCCGGCAAATGCAAAGGTTTTGTGCCGCGCATTCGGGCAGGATCTTTTGGCGATCGCGGATGCGAACGAAGAGGACCTGGCTGCCGTTTCCGGTATCGGTCCGGTATTGGCCGCTTCCGTACATGCCTACATGAGCGATGAACAAAACCGCGAATTGCTTAAGCGTTTGCTGGCGGAGGTACATTTCCCGCAGGAAGAGGCACCGGCCGCGCAGACCGCAGTCAGCGGAAAGACTTTTGTCATCACCGGTTCGCTCAATACATTCGAAAACCGTAAACAATTGGTCGATTACATCGAGTCTCTCGGTGGTAAAGTGTCGGGCAGCGTTTCCGCGAATACCGACTATCTGATCAATAACGATACAACATCCTCTTCTTCGAAGAATAAGAAGGCGGCCCAGCTGGGCATTCCTGTGATCAGTGAAGAAGAGTTTCGCGCGCTCGCTTCAAACGACGCGGATCCCGCATAAAACGGGAGTTAGGAGGTTCCCATGCCGATCAAAGTGCAAAATGACCTTCCGGCCAGAGAAGTCCTGGATTCGGAAAACATTTTTACCATGGATGAAACACGTGCTTCCAGCCAGGACATCCGTCCCCTGGAGATCGCGATCCTGAACCTGATGCCTCTGAAGGAGGATTATGAGACGCAGCTGCTGCGTGCGCTTTCCAACACGCCGCTGCAGCTGGAACTGACCTTCCTTCGCATGGCGACCCATGAATCGAAGAACACGTCCATCCAACATCTGAATAAGTTCTATACGACGTTCGATGAGGTGAGAAACCGCTATTTCGACGGCATGATCATTACCGGAGCGCCTTTGGAGACCATCGAGTTCGAAGATGTGAACTATTGGCCCGAACTGACCGAGATCATGGACTGGTCGAAGCGCCACGTGACCTCGACGATGCACATCTGCTGGGGCGCATTGGCCGGATTATATTACCATTTCGGTCTGCACAAGATCCCCGTGGAAGTCGGCAAATATTCCGGCATTTACCTGCACCGCGTTCTGGACCGCAGAAGTCCAATCGTGCGCAGTTTCGACGATGTGTTCTATGCACCGCATTCCCGCTATAGTACCGTTTCGACGGAAGAGATCGAGAAGACGGAGAACCTGGACCTTCTGGCGGTCAGCGACGAAGCAGGACCGTATCTCTTAAAGAGCCGTGACGGGAAGCAGATCTTCATCCTGGGCCACCCGGAATACGACCGTCTGTCCCTCGACATGGAGTATAAACGCGACGTGAATAAAGGCCTAGACATCGCGCCGCCGCAGAACTATTATGCGGACGACAACAGCGAGATCACGCCCATCCTGACCTGGCGCTGCCATGCGAACACGTTATACAGCAACTGGCTGAATTATTATGTATATCAGGTAACTCCGTATCACCTGGACGAAATGGAGGATAAGGCATGAAGAAACTGTTACTGCTTTTTAATCCGACGTCTGGAAAGGGCGCTATGAAGTCGCGCCTGGTGGATATCGTCAATATGTATACCGGTGCAGGTTTCATCTGCACGGTCCTGGCGTCGCAGTACGCCGGGCATATCACGAAGGCGATCGAACATCTGGCGACGGATTATGACCGACTGATCGTGAGCGGCGGCGACGGAACGCTGAACGAAGCTGTCACGGCGCTTTTGACCATCCCGGTGGAGAAACGGCCGAAGTTCGGCTACATCCCGTCCGGATCAACGAACGATTATGCGCGGACCTTACATTTGCCGAAATCGCTCCTGGGAGCGGCGGCGCGTACGAAAGAGGATCGCGAGCTCGTGGTCGATGTTGGCCGTCTGAATGACAAGCCGTTCGTCTACGTGGCATGCTTCGGAGCATTTACCGAGGTCACCTATTCGACGCCGCAGGAGATGAAGAATACGATCGGTCATTCGGCCTACATCATCGAGGCGATCAAAAGCCTCCCCGGCATCAAACCGAAGCGGCTGAAAGTTCATCTTTCGGACGGCACGGACCTGTCCGGCGAGTTTTTGTTCGGTATGATCTCCAATGCTTCGAGCGTGGCGGGATTTAAGGATCTGGCCGGCAAGCATGTGGACTTAAACGATGGTAAGTTCGAGCTGACGTTGATTCGGAAACCGAAGAGTCCGGTGGAGTACAACGAGATCGTCTGGGCCATGCTTTCGAAGAGCGAATCGGACAATGTCATCCGGGCGAAGGTGTCTTCTGCGACGCTGATTTCCGACCAGCCGGTCGACTGGGTCGTAGACGGAGAGTATGCCGGAAGCCTGACGCAGGCGGACATCCGTGTGGAACATCGCGCGATGCATATTTTAGTGTGAACATTGTGTGGAATACCTTGACTTTTGGATTCCTGCTTGCTATAATAACTTAATCTGTGAAAGTGTTTCCTTTCGCTTTTTTGGCGTCTGTGAAAATGCTTCCGAATACAACGAAGAGAGGATTTGTTTAATGGACAGAGAAGCGTTAAACGAACAGCTCAGTCGCCTCGCGGAGATTGGCAAAAAGAAAAAAGGCACATTGGATCTTAGCGATGTACTGGATTTTTTCAAAGATCAGGATATCTCTGACGAGATGGATTACATCATCAACTATCTGGAGAATAAAAAGATCGAAGTTTTCCAGGGAGACATCGGCGATGACCCCGGTTATCCGGAGGATGATTTCAAAGAAGATTTCAAGGACGACTTCAAAGACAATTTCAAAGATGACTTCAAGGATGATTTCGTAGATGACTTTAAGGACGATTTCGAATTTGCATCCGATGTCGACGGCGATATCGACGTAGAAGACATCAACCTCGACTCCATGGAACTGCTGGAAGGCGTCGGTACCGAAGACCCTGTCCGCATGTACCTGAAGGAGATCGGTTCGTTCTCCCTGCTTACGAATGAGGAAGAGAAGATCCTCGCGGAGCGGAAGCAGAACGGTACCGAAGAAGAGAAAGAAGAAGCGAAAAAGCGTTTGATCGAGGCAAACCTTCGCCTGGTAGTCAGCATTGCAAAGCGCTATACCGGACGCGGCATGAGCTTCCTGGATCTGGTCCAGGAAGGAAACATGGGCTTGATCAAGGGCGTTGAGAAGTTCGACTATTCGAAGGGTTATAAGCTTTCGACCTATGCGACCTGGTGGATCCGCCAGTCCGTTACGCGTGCTCTGGCCGACCAGGCGAGAACCATCCGCGTGCCGGTACATATGGTCGAGACGATCAATAAAATGTCGAAGATGCAGCGTAAGCTTACCTTGGAACTGGGTTACGAGCCGAGCGTTTCCGAACTTGCGGAGGCATTGGAGATGAGCGAGGAGAAGGTTTCCGAGATCATGCAGATCGCCCGTGAACCGGCTTCTCTCGAAACGCCGATCGGTGAGGAGGATGACTCCAACCTGGGTGATTTCGTAGCGGATAACAATGCCGTTACTCCCGAAGGTAATGTCGAGACCGTTATGCTCCGCGAGCAGATCGATATGCTGCTTTCCGACCTGAAGGAAAGAGAGCGTCAGGTCATCATCTTGCGTTTCGGTTTGGAGGATGGACATCCCCGTACACTGGAGGAGGTCGGTCAGGTGTTTAACGTAACACGTGAGCGTATCCGTCAGATCGAGGCAAAGGCGCTGCGTAAGCTCCGTAATCCAGTCCGCAGCAAGCGAATCAAAGATTTCTTACAATAAATACACCGAATACAGACCCGATGCGCACCCTTGGCTTTACTTTTGCGTGTCGGGTATTTCGGGTTTATTAAACCATTATGCAAAATCCGAAAGTGAACTATCAGATCCTGCTGGATCAGACTTTGCGGGAGATTGGAAAGGCAGAGAAGCCGCCAACGCTTTTGTTGCACGCGTGCTGCGCGCCATGCAGCAGTTATGTGCTGGAGTATCTGTCCCGATACTTTGCGATCACGCTATTTTATTACAACCCGAACATCGAGAGCGAGGCGGAATTCGATAAGCGCTTCCGGGAGGTCGAGCGGCTGGTCGCCGAGATGCCCATGGAACATCCAGTGCGCGTCGTACGCGGAACGTATGAGCCCGAGCGCTTCTACGAGGAAGTCGCACGTGGCTATGAGCATGTGCCGGAAGGCGGCGAGCGGTGTTTCCGCTGTTATCGTCAGCGCCTTACGGAGGCGGCGCAAATGGCCGCAGAAGGGGCCTATGACTATTTCACCACGACATTGTCCATAAGTCCGTTGAAGAACGCCCAGGTGCTTAATGCCATCGGAAAGGAACTGGCGGAGACGTATGGAGTCGGCTACCTGTTCAGCGATTTCAAAAAGCGAGGCGGGTATCAGCGATCCATCGAACTATCGAAGATCTACTCGTTGTACCGGCAAAACTACTGCGGATGCATCTACTCGAAGCGCGAGCAGGAGGAGAGAGCATCCCGAGGAGAACTCGGGGGCTGCGCAGCGTGTGCAGCGCAGGCTCAATGCGAAGAAAACAAAAAATAGAAATGCATATTAGCGGGAACACCAACGATCCCGAAGAATAAAAAAGGAGATGCCGCTTCGGAAGGCGGCGATGAGGAAACATGAAGATTTTAGTTATCAATTGCGGAAGTTCATCACTTAAGTATCAGTTGATCGATATGGAGACTGAGGAAGTCATTGCAAAGGGCTTATGTGAGCGTATCGGTATCGACGGCCATCTGGTCCACAAGCCGGAAGGCAAGCCCGTCCTGGATAAAAATATCGACATGCCGGACCATACGGTCGCGGTATCCCTCGTTCTGAATGCATTGACCGATCCGGTCAGCGGCGTCATTTCGTCTCTCTCCGAGATCTCAGCGGTCGGCCATCGTATCGTACACGGCGGCGAGAAGTTTGCAGATGCGGTCGTATTGAACGACGAAGTTATCGCAGAGATCGAGAAGTGCAACGATCTCGCACCTCTGCATAACCCTGCGAATATCATCGGTATCCGTTCCTGTCAGAAACTGATGCCGAACGCACCCATGGTAGGTGTTTTCGATACTGCGTTCCATCAGACTATGCCGGAGAAAGCATATCTTTATGCATTGCCGTATGAGTATTATGAGAAGTATAAGGTCCGTCGTTACGGTTTCCATGGAACCAGCCACAGCTTCGTAAGCAAGCGTGCGGCAGAGTTTTTGAACATCCCGTTGAAGGATTCTAAGATCATTGTTTGCCATCTGGGCAATGGTTCCTCCATCTGCGCAGTCGACGGCGGAAAGTCCATCGATACATCCATGGGCCTCACGCCCCTCGAAGGTGTTGCCATGGGTACACGAAGCGGCGCCATCGATCCCGCGATCATTGAGTTTATCGCAGAGCATGAGCACATGGACCTGGCGCAGGTCATGAACGTCCTGAATAAGAAGTCCGGCGTTTACGGTGTTTCTGGCGTATCCAGTGACTTCCGTGATCTGGCTGCAGCTGCCGAAGCAGGCGAGCATCGTGCACAGATCGCATTGGACGTATTTGAATATCAGGTAGCAAAATACATTGGTTCCTACGCCGTAGCGCTCGGCAGAGTCGATGCGATCGTGTTTACGGCGGGCATCGGTGAAAATAATATTTCTGCGCGTGAGCACATCTGCAAATATCTTTCGATCCTCGGCGTTAAGCTCGATGCACAGAAGAATAACGTCCGTGGTCAGGAGACCATCCTTTCTGCTGACGATTCGAAGGTAAAGGTACTGCTGATTCCTACGAATGAGGAGCTCGCGATCGCTCGTCAGACGAAGGAACTGGTTCAGCGTTAATCAATATTTGTTTCCACGTCGACCGTCCGTCGGACACCGGCTTTTTCAGGTCGTTTGGCAGTCCGGTACAGGAGTTCCTTAAGATGCAATCCAGGCAAAAACAATTAACAAAAAAATTATTGTTTATCATGCTGACGCCGATGGTCCTGATGACCATCGTTGTTGGCGTGGTTTTTGCGGTTGCGGAAAGAGATCAGCAGGAGAGAGCCATCTGGGATCAGTTGTATTCTGTTTCCAAAGCCGCGCTGGAGATCTATAAGGTCCAGGTCGACGACTGGATGGAGATCGATGAACCAAAAAAACTGGATGCGACGAATTTGCATTATCTTCAAACCATTTCCCAGACAGCACGCTTGGAAATATCGGTCTTCATCGGTACCCAATGTGTGGCGAGCACAGTTGATGCGGAGCCGCTGGAGTTGAGCGAGATGTTCTCGGATGAAGGAAAACTTAAACAAAGTCAGGCGCTTGTAGCGGCGGCAAAAAATGTGCCGGATCTTTCGGACGAGGTCGCCGATGCGGTTCTCGAAAAAGGGCAGAGTTACCGGGATTCACACCAGAATGTCGGCGGCCGGTATTACTTCATGAATTATCTTCCGATCCCGGGTACAGGGAAGAAGAGCCTTGGAGCGGTCGGCGTCGGCGTTACGTCGCGTAAGGTAAACTTGTCCCTTTGGAAATACATTGGCCGCAGTTTCTTCATGTCTTTGATCTTCATGATCCTGTTTGGTTTGTTGATCGTCAGCTATTCAGGTAAATTATCGCAGGATATCAATTCGATCTCCAAATACATGAATTACCTCACGAAGGCGGATTTCACGCATCATCTGCCGGATCAGGTGCTGAAACGGGATGATGAAGTCGGTGAGCTCGGCGAATACAGCAAAAAGATGGGCGATGCGTTGGATAACCTCATTCGTAACGACCAGCTGACCGGTATCTTGAACCGAAGCGCAGGGCAGAAGCAGCTGAGCCGCCTGATCTCACGGGCGAATACCGAAGAAACGCGTAACATCCCGCTTTGCGTCGGCATGGCGGACGTGGATTTCTTTAAGAAGGTCAATGATACCTACGGGCATGCGACCGGTGACGAAGTTTTGAAGAAAGCCTGCCAGATCATGCAGAAGCATTTGGGCGACAGTGGTTTTGTGTGCCGTTGGGGCGGTGAAGAGTTCCTGATGGCGGCCAATGTTTCAAAGGATATCATGCACGATATGATGGTCAGTATGCTGGAAGAACTTCGGCAGACGGAATTCACCTGTGACTTTAAGACATTCCGCGTAACGATGACCATGGGACTTACCCAGTATCGTTCACCCGATCGCCTGGAGACCTGTGTGGAGATCGCGGACCGTATGTTATATAACGGAAAACAAAACGGAAGAAATCAGGTCGTGGTCGGAAATTAAAGAAGACGGGGCATGTGCCCGAAACGATCATCGGCCGTTAAAGGAGATATATGAGAGACTATACGATCGAACGTTTTTTAGATGAATTATCCTCGAAGGCGGCAGTGCCCGGCGGCGGCGGTGCGTCCGCGCTCGCAGGCGCGCTCGGAGCGGCCCTCGGAAACATGGTCTGCTATCTGACCATCGGGAAGAAGAAATACGCGGACGTCGAGGCAGAAGTGCTGGAGATCTGCGAAAAGGGTGAGGATCTTCGCATGAAGCTGACCGAGCTCGTTGAGGCAGACGCTGTGGCGTTCGAGCCGTTGTCGAAGGCTTACGGCCTGCCGAAGAATACGGAAGAAGAGAAGGCATATCGTGACGAAGTCATGGAGAAAGCCCTTCTGGATGCGGGAACGGTCCCGCTTACGATCTGCCGCACCGTCTGTGAAGTGATCGATCTTTTGGATCGCTTGGCGGACATCGGAAGCCGCCTGGCCATCTCGGATGTCGGCTGTGCTGCATTGTTCAGTAAGACCGCGCTGCAAGGCGGGGCATTGAATGTTAAGATCAACACCAAACTGATGAAAGACCGTGAAACAGCCGAGGCTATGGATCGGGAGCTGAATGAGCTTTTGGAGCAGTATGCACCGAAGGCAGAGAGCATTTACGAAAGGGTAATGGAAAGCCTATGATACGAATGCCGGATGTGATCACAAAGAAGAAGAACGGAAAGAAACTGACGAACGAGGAGATCGATTTCGTGGTCGATGGATATGTCTCCGGACGTATCCCGGATTACCAGATGTCCGCGTTTTTGATGGCTGTGTGCTTCTGCGGCATGAATAAGGCCGAGGTATCACATCTGACGAAGGCTATGGCGGCTTCGGGAGACCAGGTCGACCTTCGCTCGATCCAGGGGTTTAAGGCGGATAAGCACAGTACCGGCGGTGTCGGAGATAAGACGACATTGATCGTGGCTCCGCTTGTGGCTTCCCTCGGCGTAAAGGTCGCTAAGATGAGCGGCCGCGGCCTGGGACATACCGGTGGAACGATCGACAAACTGGAGTCGATCCCCGGATTCTCCACGGCATTGACCACAGATCGTTTTATGGAGCAGGTTCGTAAGATCGGGATCGCGATCGCCGGACAGACCGGAAACCTGGTCCCTGCAGATAAAAAAATGTACGCGCTTCGGGACGTCACTTCGACGGTGGATTCCATCCCGTTGATCGCGTCTTCCATCATGAGTAAGAAACTCGCGGCCGGAAGCAACGGCATCGTCCTCGATGTTAAGTGCGGGAGCGGCGCGTTTATGAAGGATAAGAAGGACGCAAAGGAACTGGCCCGCGTGATGGTCGATATCGGAAAGGCCGCGGGCCGTAAGGTGTCGGCGCTGGTCACCGATATGGACGTTCCACTGGGGTATGCCGTGGGAAATAGTCTGGAGGTCCTGGAAGCGATCGAAACGCTTTCCGGACGCGGTCCTGCGGATCTGCGTAAACTGTGTCTGGAACTGGCAGCGCATATGCTGTCATTGGCCGGAAAGGGAAGCGTGGATTCGTGTCGTGAACTTGCGACGAAAGCATTAGACGATGGTACAGCGCTCACGACCTTCGGTGCGCTGATCGAAGCACAGGGTGGAGATGCTTCCGTCATAAAGAATACAAAGAAACTCGTGGTCGCAAAGTATGCCAAGGAGCTGATCAGTGATGTTTCCGGATATGTCAGCCGGATGGATACTGAACAGGTCGGTATTGCAGCTTCACTATTGGGAGCCGGCCGCATGACGAAAGAGGATGTCATCGATCTGGGGGCAGGCTTGGTTTTGCGAAAGAAGACCGGCGATCATGTCGAAAAAGGCGAGACATTGGCCGTTTTGTATGCTTCCGAAGAGGGAGAACGGATGGCGGCGGCGCTTGAAGGACTGCGAAAAGCCTACCATTTCAGTGAAAAAGAGCCGAAGAAACGGAATTTGATCATCGATTCTGCACAGTAAAGGGAGAAAAACAGCTAAATAACTCATCAAAACCGTATTTTTTAAAAATCTCTCGAGAATTTTAGAAAGTTTTTAGAAAAAAGTGCTTGCAATTTTCGAGAAAACAGTATACTATATAAGTAAGAAAAAGACCATCATAAAGTAGAGCCTGGGGTGTTCGACAAGCTTGCATTTTTGAACCTACATGTTGACATACGGGATTCCTATATCGCCAGGTGGATGACAGGCCTCCGTAGCAGTGGAAGTCAGAAGTCTGGTTGCGGAAACCCACCTAGCTGGGGCTAGGAGTCAAAAAGCAAGAAACGGCATTCCGGGTTCTCTTTTACCCTAAAAACGGGAAAAGGGGGCATAAACCAAACGATGGTTTATCTTAAAAATATGCGGAAAGGAGATGAGGGTATGAGCAAGAACAACGGTAATATCGATGTTTTGATCGCAATTGCGAGAGAAAACGATAATCAGATCGACATGGACACGGTCAATATGATCTATGACGGTAAGCCCGATGGGGCACAGAAGGCGGAGATAGAAAGAGCCTTGAACAAAGCCGGCGTCATCCTGATCGATGACGAAGAACTGTCGATGGAATCGGACGCGGATTTTGAAGCGTATGCCGATGACGATTTTGAAGATATGTACAACGAGGATCCGGAAGATATGCTTTCGATCGATCCTGAATATGTAGCGGACTCCATCCGCATGTACCTGCGTGAGATCGGCCGTATCCCTCTGCTTTCCAAAGAAGAGGAGATCGAGGTAGCAAAGAAGATCCTGGAAGGGGACGAAGACGCGAAACAGCGTCTGATCAATGCAAACCTTCGTCTCGTGGTCAATGTTGCGAAACACTACGTTCACGGCAGCAACATGGCACTCCTGGATCTGATCCAGGAAGGCAGTATCGGCCTGATTCGTGCTGTCGAAAAGTTCGACTACACCAAAGGCTACAAATTCAGCACCTATGCGACCTGGTGGATCCGTCAGGCGATCATCCGGGCCATCGCAGACCAGTCCCGTATCATTCGGCTTCCGGTACACATCCGCGAGTTGTTACATCGCATGTCGAAAGTGAAAGCGACCTTTATCAGTGAGAACGGCAGAGAACCGAGTGACGAAGAACTGGCAAAACTGTTGAATATCACGCCGGATCGGCTGGCAAACCTGCAGGCACTCGGAGGCGACGCTGTATCATTGGATACGCCGGTCGGCGACGAAGAGGACTCGGTATTGCAGGAGTTCGTACCGGATGAAAAAACGAAGAACCAGGACAATGTGATCGAGACCGGCATGTTGCGTGACGATATTATCGAAGCATTGAAAGTATTGACCGAGCGTGAGCAGGAGATCCTGCTTCTCCGCTACGGTATATCCGACGGACGCATGTGGACGCTCGAAGAACTCGGCGATTATCTCCACATCACGCGCGAACGTGTTCGTCAGATCGAGATGCGGGCATTCCGCAGATTACGGGCCAGCAAGGATATGCGTAACCTGCGTATCTACCTGGAAGATTAAATTCCAAAAAGAAAAAATGAATATTTGAGTGAAGTGAAACGAAACGTAGTCATTTGGCTGCGTTTCGTTTGTTTCGGCGAATGGTGTGAACAAAAATAAAAAAATCGCTTGACGGCGCCATCGGAACGTGCTATATTGTCCGTGTTCACGTAACGAAAATAATGGATTCAATTCAGTAAGGAGGTAATTGACATGAAGGGCTTTAATACAGTGAGCAAACAAAATATCCAACAATTACCCCGGGGATTGAACTGAGTGATAGATGCTGATATTACGATCGTTCCATAGACGGCGGATGCTCCGCCCGTAACTCCGTGGCAGTTTGTCACGGTATTTTTTTGCCCGAAATTCGTTGAACGTACAGGAAAAAAGGTAATGCAAACCGGACTGCGATCCGGTTTGGAACAGACAACGAAAGGCTAACAGGGTGAAAATTTGATACGATTAAAGAGAATGATATGGTCAATGGGTGAAAAGACCAAAGATTGGAAAGAAATGTATGCAGGCATGGCCGTGGATCCGGACGGCTATGCGTATAACGACCCGACCTACTGGTCGGGAGATCTGTCCCTGACGATCGAGTTAACGAACAGGGAACTTTATGACCGACCGACGATCCTGTGTATGATTCCCGCTGAATATCTGGGGATCGAAAACTACTGCACGGCAGTTGCAGATGACTGTTACCGACAGTGGATCCCGTATCTGGAGGATCTGAACGAAGAACTGTATAACCGGCATAAGACGCGGGAAGAGACCGGCTGGTACTACACGGCGCATCCCACCGGTGAGATTCTGGTGCGCAATTCCGCCTATTTTGCACTGCGTCCCCGAAAGAATGCTTCGGATGAGGCAGACCGCGGACCTCAGATGTGTCTGTGTACGCGGATACAGGTGCAATTAAAGCCAAATGATAAGAAAAAAGCGTTCCGGTTGCTCTCTAACATCCCGGAGACGATGACTGCTTTGATTCGGGGATTTGACTGGGAGAGAAGCCGGAAGGTAGGCGAGTTCGCTGAAAAACAGAAGGCTCTGCGCGAGTGGCTCACAGGCAGTGAGTACTGTGCATTCCTGGCGAACGGAAGCATTCTCCCGAGAGACTCGAAGACGGGAATGGCACTCGAGGGTGCGGTTCCGTTTCAGGCGCCGGTCGACGAAGAGATCGAGGCTTGTGGGATCCGCGGCCTGGGCATCAAAAAGGGTGTCACGATCATCACCGGCGGTGGTTATTCCGGAAAGTCGACGGTTCTGGAAACGATATCGACCGGGATCTATGACCACATCCTCGGAGACGGCCGGGAACTGTGCGTGACCGACGCATCGGCCGTGTCGATCTCCGCGGAGGACGGACGATGTGTAAAGGCGCTGGACATCTCACCGTTTATCGCGTGGATCCCGGGTGGCGACACGACGGAGTTTCACACGGATCACGCGTCCGGTTCCACCTCACAGGCGGCCAATATCCTGGAGGCGATCCACGGCGGCAGCTGCTTGCTTCTGATCGATGAAGACCGAAGCGCGACGAACTTTATGATCCGGGACAGCCTGATGAAGGAACTGATCCAAAGGGAACCGATCACACCTTTTACCGAGCGGGTCAATGAACTCTATACGTCCCTCGGCGTTTCGACGATCCTGGTCATCGGCGGCAGCGGCGAATATCTGAACACCGCGGACACGGTGTACCGGATGGACGAATACCGGATCCAAAATGTGACTAAGCAGGCTAAAGCGATCTATGCCGCGCATGCTAACGGCGAGCGGGAGACCGCCGCGGTACCGAAGATCCGCGACTGGCGGACGAATCGCGTATTAAAAACAAAAGGATTTACGCCGTATCCGAAGGTGTTCGGACCGGAAAAACTGGAGGTACCGGATATCGGTTTTATTCTGATCGGAGACGAGAAGATCGATACGAATCCCATTCATGACATCGTGTGTCACGACCAGCGGACGGCGATCGGCTTTATGATCCGGAAACTCGAGAACAAGCATGGTGGGGATCTGTTTTCAGCGCCCGACCGGGAGACGATCGACCTCATGGCAGAGGTAGACGCGCTGTACGCGGAGATCGAAGCCCAGGGACTTGATGTGGTCTATTCCGGTTTATTCCCGGGGTGTGACCGGTATCTGGCCTATCCGCGAAAGGTCGATCTGCTGGCGGTCATCGAGCGTATGCGCAGGGTCGAATATGCTAAATAACGTCCGGCCCTGCCGGACCCGGATGGGGGCGCCTCGCTTGCGAAAAACTGCAGTTTATGGTACAATATGCGGAGCAAACGGGGCGCATTTTCCCCGAAATAAGAAAGGGATTCACGAACGATGAGTGAAGTTGCAGAGCGACTGAAACAGTTGCGCGAATTAATGAAACGCGAGAAGGCGGATGTATTTTTCATCCCTTCGTCGGATGATCATAATTCTGAATATGTGGCGCCGCACGACCAGGTGCGTCGTTATTTCAGCGGGTTCACGGGTTCGGCAGGAACACTGGTCGTTACGCTGGATGACGCCGGGCTATGGACCGATGGACGGTACCACGTGCAGGCGGAGCGAGAACTGGCCGGCAGCGGGATCTGCCTGTATAAGGTAGGCCTGCAGGGCGTGATCACGACGCAGGATTATCTGAAGAAGAACCTGCGCGCGGGGAGTGTCCTGGCGGCGAATGGCTATGTGATCCCGAAGATGGAGCAGCGTAAGCTCGCGGAGATCTGTGAGGATTGCGGTGCGAGCCTGCGTCTGGATATCGATCCTGCGGAAACGATCTGGAAGGATCGTCCGAAACGCCCGTCGAATCCGGTCTGGCGCCTGGAGGATCGCTATGCGGGAGAAAGCGCGAAAGCGAAGCTTCAGCGCCTGCGTGAGAGCATGCGGGAAGAGGAAGTGACCGCGGTGGCGGTCGGCGAGCTCGAGAGCGCGGCCTGGCTGCTGAATCTGCGCGGCAGTGATATCACGCACGTTCCGGTCGCGATGTGCTTCGTACTCGTGACGAAGGACGACGCGACGTTGTACATTGCCCGCGAGGCTGTGAGTGAGGAACTGGAGCGCGACTTTGCGGAGGACGGCGTAAAGATCGCGCCGTATGAGGATATCTACAAGAGTTTCGCGCGTTTTAAGACAGAAGATATCGTGTGGATGGATTCGGCGAGGGTCAATGCGAGACTGTACGAGAGCGCGTTGTATTACGCTCATGTGTATGACGACACGCTGCCGATTTCCTTATGGAAGGCGATCAAAAACGAGACCGAGGTCGCCAATATCAAAAAAGCACACGTGGAAGACGCGGTCGCGATGATCACGTTCCTGCGTGAGATCAAAGAAGAATTTACCGATGGTTCGATGACCGAGAGGGACGTGGAGAACCGCCTGCTACAGTTGCGGAGCGAGCGCCCCGATTATATCGACTTGAGTTTCGAGACGATCTCGGCGTATGGACCGAACGCTGCGATGATGCATTACAGCACATCGGAGACGTCGAATGCGACTCTGCATGCGAGAGGCTTTCTGCTGGTCGATTCGGGCGGACATTATAAGACGGGAACGACGGATATTACCCGTACGATCGTTTTGGGTCCGCTGACGGAAGAAGAGAGGCGCATGTACACGCTGACGCTGAAGGGACATTTTCAGTTGTCATCAGCGGTATTCCGTGAGGGAATGACGGGCTATGGCCTGGACATTCTGGCGCGCGGACCGCTGTGGGAGCAGGGCGTGGACTACTTGTGCGGAACGGGGCATGGCGTCGGCTATGCGCTCAGTGTACATGAAGGACCGAATGCCTTCCGCTGGATTCTGCGTGAGGATACGAAAGATATCGTGGCGCTGAAGCCGGGTATGATCACGACGGACGAGCCCGGTGTTTATGAAGAAGGAAAATATGGCATCCGCCTGGAAAATGAGCTCCTCTGCCTGCCGGCAATGGACACCGTTTACGGGCGCATGCTGAAGTTCGAACCGGTCACCTATGTGCCATTCGACCGCGACGCGATCGACGTGTCGCTGCTCGAACCGGTCGACATTCGCCGGATCGACGAATATCATGAATTTGTTTATAACACCATGGCGCCGCATCTGGAAGAAAAAGAGCGGACCTGGCTGTTTAAGGTAACACGGCCTTTGAGTATCGGGGAGTAAGATGAAAGCAGTTACGGGCATGGATCCGCAGGGATTGCGGGAGAAAAAAGAAGAGTTCCTCCGCGTGCTGACCGCTTGGTTCATGGCGGAGCACAGAAATCTGCCCTGGCGGGATCTATCCGCGCCAAACCCGTACCATGTCTGGATCAGCGAGATCATGCTGCAGCAGACGCGCGTGACGGCAGTCATCGACTATTTCCTGCGGTTTACGGCCGAGATCCCGGACATCCCCGCACTGGCGACGGTTCCGGATGACCGACTCATGAAGCTGTGGGAAGGCCTGGGATACTATTCCCGCGTTCGCAACATGAAACGTTGCGCGCAGGTGCTCATGAACGAGTATGGTGGGAAAATGCCACGTGATCCCGTGACGTTAGCGAAACTTCCGGGCATCGGCCCATACACAGCGGGCGCCATCGCGTCGATCGCTTTCGGCGTACCGAAGGCTGCGGTCGATGGTAACGTTTTACGCGTGTTTTCGCGACTTTTAGCGGATCGGTCGGATATTTCCAAAGACAGCACGAAAAAGGCTTACACAGAGATTCTGGACGAATTGCTACCCTATGCGAAGAACGCGGGGCACATCAACCAGGCCATCATGGATCTGGGCGCCACGATCTGCATTCCGGGTGGAGAGGCGCGCTGCAGCCTGTGCCCGGTCGAGGGATTTTGCAAGGCGCGTAAAGAGGGTATCACGGAAGAACTTCCCGTGAAGCAACGTGCGCAGGCCCGCAGGCAGGAACACCGCGTGATCCTGATCCTTACGCAGGACGGAAAGGTCCTAGTCGAAAAACGGCCGGAGAGCGGATTACTGGCAGGATTATACGAATATCCCGGCGCAGTGATCACCCCGAAACAAATGGAAGACCTCGAACGAGGAATTTCCGGAAAACGAGCCATAAAGGCATATGAGAGTCTGTTTGGAGAGCTCAGGATGACCGCGAAGAAAGCCCGCTTTGACCTGCGGAGCAAACATATATTCTCCCATATCGAGTGGGAGATGATCGGCCTGTATGTGGAGACGGAAGATACGTATGATCCCGAAGCATTGGCCGAAAAAAACATATACTTTGCGGATGCCGGAGAATTGAGAGATCGGTTCGCGCTTCCCGGCGCATTTTCCGCATATACGAACGAATTTCTGAACCGAAGAGGAGATATCGATGGTAGTCACTAAACGTAAAAAAATAACACCATCGCAGATCATTGTGCTGTTAGTTGCACTCGTGATCTACGTCGGCGCCTTTTTGTATGTGAAAAAAATGCTTCAGCCGTCCGCTGAGATGGAAGAGAATGATAAGCAGCTGGGCTTCTGCTATGACATGTTTAAAGAGATAAAGGATAGCCACACCGATTTGGCACCGTTCACCGAATTCTCGATGGATGAAGAGACGAAGACCATTCGCACCAAGATCGCATTTTTTACCTTTAATCTAACTCAGAATACGAACGGCCTCGAACTGTCCCGGCGTGCCTGCGGCTATTTCACGGAGTATTTGACAGCTCATCCGGAGCACCGGCTCATCACGGAAGGCTGGACGATCGAATTGGATCTTCCCTCGGTCATCTACCGAAACGTTGAGAATGGAGAGGTCACGGGTGCGAACTTTTACGATGCTACGTACGTAGCCGATACGCAGTTTTATTTCTCTATTTCCGAGTTCCTGGAGGCATCCTACCTTTTGGGCAATATCCATGTGCTCCATATCGCTTCCGACCAGACCGGTCAGCTTCCGAACCCGGAGAAAACGGTTACGGATCTTAAGCAGTTGAAGAGTCTGAAAACATTGGAATTAAAACTTCCGGATGTTCCGGATTCCTTCGTTGAGATGATGAAGCAAAACGGAGTGGAAGTCATAAAATAAAAAACTGGCGCAGCCTTCGGGCCGCGCCTGTATTTTTTCAGATCGATACGAAGATCGGTTTGTGATTTTCAAAACGTACATAATGTGTGAAACCATTTTCCCGCAAGTAGGCCGGGACCTTTGCGAAATCCCAAGCCAGGTGCTCAGGCTTATGTGCATCGGAGCCGATGGTGATCATCTCTCCACCGAGCTGCTTATACAGTTTGAGCAGGTGCGGTGCAGGGTGCGGGAATGGCAGGCCGTATTTCCATCCGGCGGTATTCAGTTCCAAAGCCTTCCCGTCGAAGACCAGAAGCTCCAGGATGGAGGCGGTCAGTTCTTCCAGCTTCTTACGAAGTTTCTCTGCCTTCTCCAGAACGGCGCCCTTTGAAGGACAGTAGCGGATGATGTAATCGATGTGTCCGAGAGAGTCAAAATCCGAGAAGCACTTCATGCTGTCGTACATGCTCTCGTAATACCGATAGATGCCTTTTTCTTCCCCGTAGCTCTCCCAGTATTCGGGGTAGTAGGGATCATAGCCGTCGACAACATGTACGGATCCGATCGTGTATTCGAAGGGGTAGCAGCGGGCGATATTCAGGTTTTTCGCCACGATCTCTTCTTCAGGGCGAATGCCGAGTTCAACTCCGATGTGGAGCCCGATCTTGCCGGAAAATGCACGCTGCAGGGGCAGCAACTTCTCAAAATACGGTTCGATATCGAACACGAAACCACCGCCCGGATAATCCACATCCATGTGATCGGTAAAGTACAGATGCTTGAGACCGAGTTCGATCGCTCGCATCAGCTGTGCTTCTACCGGGGCATCGCTGTCGGTGGAAAAATCCGTGTGCATGTGGCTGTCACAAAAAATCATAAAAACTCCTTATCTAGGAGAGGCTGCTTATGCAACGGTCTCCGAAAAACATTTGAGCAGGATCGCTCACTTCAGGCTTCGACAGCCGCGATCTGCAATCTGCTGAGAAAGGCTCGTACGGCACGATCCCAGGCCTCCTCTGCGCTCTTGTCTACGGTAAACTCCGCGTAGGATGTGCCGGTCGTGCAGGTCAAACGTCGGCCTTTGTAGGAAAGGTTCAGGTAGAAGCGCGTTACTTTCAGGTGAGCGGTAAGCTCTGCCGCATCCGGCCCGATCAGTTCGGATATGCCTGCTTCATCCGGGTAGAGGATGACCTGAAAACTGACAGGCAAGCGGTTTCCTTTGATGACCTGAAACGAAAGCGGACGAACTGTGCCCCAGGTCACATGCTCGGGGATGCCTTCATCGGTATCGAAATAGTCAGCATTTGCCGCCCCGTCGATCGAGAATGTTGCCGCTGTTTTGAATACCGCCTCCCGCAGGAAAAAGGCATCAAACGTCGGCTGAAGGAACAGGTGCGTCGTAAATGCTTTGATATCTTCTATAAGAAACTGCTTCATGTGTGGCCCTTTCTCTCTTTGACTCGGAAAATGAGTCTGCTACGATTATAATCCATTTTCCGAAAAAAAGAAACTATATTTTCGTAAATCACTTGATGGGTGCGGCAATAGATGATATGATAACCAAAGATAATACTACGTATGTGCGGTGCTGAAACAGGCCCGTCGGGGAGGAACCAAACATGAAGTATAAGATCGTGTGTGACAGTGGGTGTGATTTTAATGAAGAGGAGCGTAAGGATCCTCTGTTTATACGTGTTCCCTTGACATTGACCGTGGGAGAGGAAGATATCATAGATGACGATACGTTCGACCAGCCTTCATTTCTGGAGAAGGTGTCGGCCTGCCCAGAGTGTCCGCATTCGGCCTGCCCTTCACCGGGAGCCTATCTGGAAGCTTATGACCAGGCGGGAGATGTGGACGTGATCTTCGTGATCACATTGTCCAAAAAACTCAGTGGCTCGTATAATTCTGCCTGCGCGGCAAAACAGATGTATGAAGAAGAGAAACATGGGAACGCGAAGATCCTCGTGATCGATTCCCGTTCGGCAGCGACCGGTGAAACATTGCTTGCGTTCGCTTTGCGGAGATTGATGAGCGAGAAACTGCATCTGCGCGAGGTGATGCAGCTGATCACCGAGTATCGTAGAGAGATGGTGACCATGTTTACGTTGGAAAGCGTTGAGACATTCCGAAAGAACGGACGCATGAACGGCGTGACCTTCTTCGTGGCCAATGCGCTCAATATCAAGCTGGTTTTATATGGTTATCACGGAGAGATCGCAAAGTATACGCAGGCAGTCGGCATGAAGAAGGCCCTCGATAAGATGGTCGCAGGTTTCGTACAGCAGGTGAAGGATCCGGAAAACAAGATCCTCGGCATCACACATTGCAACTGCCTCGAACGTGCGGAGGAGGTACGCGATAAGATCTTAGAGAAACTTACATTCAGTGATGTTTACATCGTTAACGGCGGTGGCATCTCGTCCTTGTACGCAAATGACGGCGGTATCATCATCACGGCATGATCGCCTGAAATATTTTGGTTAGGAGATATATTATGGCTTATCAGTTCCATATGAAAAAACGATCCTCGGACGACCTCCGTGAAGTGATGGAGTCGATCCAAAACTGTAAGGAATTGATCGGTGGCAAATTCGTATGTTCGGAGGTCATTCAGAATGATGAATCGGCCTTGATGGAGACGGGCAGTAAAGCGGCGCTTCTCTGTTACGAACGCAATTATCGCAGCCAGTACAACATTCTATTAGTGACGATCATGATCATGCAGGAGGACGTGTATCAGAATGCATTGATTGTAGTATCGGGGGCGGGACAGAATACGTATGACCCCGGCAGATCGTTTGCAGAGAGAGTGAAATCCGTATTTGAGGAGATGGGCTACGAAGAATACACGCCTTCCGCAGAACCTGCAGAGAAGGAATGACCTTAGGGGAGCGAACCATGGCTACAGTGATCCAAATGAAGAGACAGACGTTAAACGATATACTTGAGGTGATCGAAAAACTCCGATATGATCTGGAATTTAAAAAAGCGGATCTGATCCACTCAGAAGTCGTTTCGGATAGTCATGCCTCTCTTATGATGCCCGGAAATAATGCGGCGTTTCTGTGCTTTGAACAGTATTTTTTCAGAGCCGGCGGCATGGTTTCGGCGTCTATCCTGATCATTCAGGAAGATGACGTTCAGAGAGTTACGATCGTCAGTCCGACGGCCCGGGATGGCTCGCTGTTTTTGGCACGGGCAGACCAAGCATTGGCGAATCGGGTAGAAAAAGTATTGATGCAAATGGGCTTCGTAGAGACCTATAAAAGGGATGAGGATTGGGATTACGAATTTAATAAACAGAAACGATCCGACGATGAAGATCGATCTGGATCGGTAGATACATCGGAGGAAGATCATGTCAACAATAATACGAATGAGTAGGCGTGCGATCAGTGATATAGAGGATATCGCTGAAAAGATTTTTTATAGCGAAGACTTGCTGGAAACGCGTGTAGTGTGTTCAGATGTTATTATGGGCGAATCATCGGCCTTGATGGCGCCGGAAGCTCAGACGGTCATGATCTGCTTTGAAAGAGTGTCTCTTTTTAGAAACGCCGATGAAACCTCGGGTTACCTGACCGTTTTGATCACACAGGAAGGTGAATATCAGAAAGTACGTATTTTCGGTGTAACGAATCTGGCCAGACGTGCCAGGAGAGTCTTTGAACTTCTGGAGTTTGAGGAATACACGGACGACGAAGAATATGAAGATTCTGAAGAGTGATCCCTTAATGAGTCCGAGGGACCCGAATTAAGTGTGCACAAAAAGTCGGGCAGGGCTGCGGCTCCGATGCTATACTGAAGGTGCAAAGGGAAACAAAGACTTTGGTAAGAAAGGAGCAGGACGCGAATATGAAGGACTGGATCGAAGGCTTTCAGGAGTCGATCGACTATGTGGAAGCCAATATCACACAGGAACTGGATATCGAGAAGGTCGCGCAGAAAGCGGCATTGTCCCTGTTCTACTACCAGCGGATCTTCGGAGCATTGTGCGGTATGACCGTCGGTGATTATATTCGGGCGCGCAGAATGACACTGGCGGCTCAGGAACTGGCAGGCTCGGAAGTGAAGGTCATCGAGGTAGCCATGAAGTACGGCTATGACTCGCCGGACAGCTTTGCGAAAGCGTTTCAGCGTTTTCACGGTATCACGCCGTCGCAGGCGAAGGAGCCGGGTGCAAAACTGAAGTCATGTTCTCCGATGCACATCAAAATATCACTGGAGGGCGGAAATATGTTAGATTATCAAATCGTTGAGAAGGCACAGTTTACGATCGTGGGAGTGAGAAGAGAATTCAACTCCGATACAAGTTATCAAGAAGTCCCGAAGTTCTGGGATGAATGGATGGAGCAGGGGGAGAAACGTTCCATCATGGGAACCTTCGGAGCCTGCCTGGACATGAGAGGAAAACTCTTCGATTATTGGATCGCAGACATGTATTTTCCTTGGGAGGAGATCCCGGAAGGCTGCGAGACGAAGGTCATCCCCGGAAGTCTCTGGGCACAGTTCCCCTGCGAGCTTTCAAATCTTCAGGACACCAACACGAAGATCTGGTCGGAGTGGCTGCCCGCGTTGAAGGGGTACACATTGGCCGGAGATTATGACATCGAAGTCTATCTTCCTTCGAAAGAGATTCCTGGAAAGGTCGACTGTTTTATCTGGGTACCGTTGAAGAAAACAAACGATTAAAAAAGTGCTTGCATTCGCGGGCAAGTTATGGTAAAATCATCTCGTTGCGAAAGCAACCATTCGATATGCGCCGGCGTGTCGGAATGGCAGACGAGGCAGACTCAAAATCTGTTGTGGGCAACCACGTATGGGTTCAAGTCCCATCGCCGGCATCCTTGGCAGGGGCTCAGGCTTTGTATTCCATGAATACAAAGCTTGTTTTCATATTCGGGTATTTTTACCGTTTGTGAAATCGACCGCACTCCGGTCAGGGTTTTCATTTTGTGGCGTTTGTGGTATGATAGTAGAAGGGATAGTGCGGTTTTTGAAAAGCCGGTTTTCCCGAACGATGCAGGGCAGGACAGGCATAGCAGCCGACCTGTTTACGAATAAAGGGGCTTCATGGGAAAGAGTTTATTTATCGCGGAAAAACCGAGCGTGGCGCAGGAATTCGCTAAGGCTTTGAAGAAGAATGTTTCCCGCAAGGACGGATACATGGAGGGTGACGATGTGATCGTGACCTGGTGTGTCGGCCACCTGGTAACGATGAGTTATCCGGAGGCTTACGACGCGTCCCTGAAATCCTGGCGCATGGAGACACTGCCGTTTATTCCGGCCTCCTATAAGTATGAAGTCATCGCGAATGTGAAGAAGCAGTTCGATATCGTTGCAGGACTTCTCAACCGTCCGGACGTTGAGACGATCTATGTCTGCACCGACTCCGGACGCGAAGGTGAGTACATTTACCGCCTCGTCGAGCAGGAGGCACACGTCGTCGGGAAGAACCGTCGTCGTGTGTGGATCGACTCCCAGACGGAGGAGGAGATCAAGCGTGGCATCGCCGAAGCAAAGGACTTGAGTGCCTATGATAATCTGGGCGCATCCGCCTATCTGCGCGCGAAGGAAGACTACCTGATGGGTATCAATTTCTCACGTTTGTTGACGTTGAAGTTCGGCAACCAGGTGGCGCGGTGTCTGAATGAAGATCGCGGTGTGATCTCGATCGGCCGCGTTATGACCTGTGTCCTCGGCATGGTGGTACGCCGTGAGCGCGAGATCCGAAACTTCCAGAAGACCATGTATTACCGAGTCAATGCGTCCTACGCTTTGGGCAGCGGCACTTTTACCGGCGAGTGGAAGACGACGCCGGACAGCTTTTATGACGGATCACCTGCATTGTATAAAGAAAATGGCTTTAAGAAGCGGGAGGATGCAGAAGCCCTGATCGCGCGGGCGAAGGGCGAGGCAGAACGGCTGGAGACGCCGGCTGCGATGGAAGTGCTCTCGATCGAACGTAAGACCGAGAAGAAGAACGCTCCGCTTTTGTATAACTTGGCCGAACTTCAGAACGACTGTTCGCGCCGGTTTAAGATCAGTCCGGATGAGACCTTGCGCATCATCCAGGATCTTTATGAGAAAAAACTGGTCACCTATCCCCGTACCGATGCGCGTGTATTATCCACGGCGGTCGCAAAGGAGATCGATAAGAATATTAAGGGACTCTTGCGTTATGAACCGGCTGCTTTGCTGGCACAGGAAGTGCTTGACATGGGGACCTACAAAACCATCGCAAAAACGAAATATACGAACGATAAGCAGATCACGGATCACTATGCGGTCATCCCGACGGGCCAGGGATTTAACGAATTGCCGAAGCTGTCCCATACGGCGGCCGGCGTATATGACATGATCGTGCGCAGGTTCTTAAGTATATTCTTCCCGCCTGCGGTCTATAAGAAGATCGCCCTCGATCTGGGCGGCCAGCCCACGGAGAATACGACGACAGGCGTTGCGAACCGCGAGCATTTCTTCACGAATTTCAAGATATTGACCGAAGAGGGATATTATAAAGTGACCGGAGTTCCGGGCGCGAACGTGAAGAAAAAGACGGATAAGGGCGACGAGGATGCAGAGCCGAAAGAAGGCGAGGAGGAAGAGAACGATCTTCGAAATTCGCCGGATCTGCAGCGTTATCTGGAGGAACTGAAGAAGGGCAGTCATCTGCCGGTGCAGGATTTCTCCATCCGCGAGAGCGAGACGCAGCCACCCGCGCGGTATAACTCTGGTACGCTCATTCTGGCCATGGAAAATGCGGGCCAGCTCATCGAGGATGAGGAGTTACGTGCTCAGATCAAGGGCAGCGGTATCGGAACCAGCGCGACGCGTGCGGAGATTCTGAAGAAACTCGTCACGATCCAGTACCTGCATTTGAATAAGAAGACTCAGATCATCACACCGACGTTCCGCGGCGAGCTGGTCTACGAAGTCGTTGTGGCTTCTATGCCGCAGATGCTGAACCCGGATCTGACGGCGAGTTGGGAGAAGGGCCTGTCCTACGTGGCAGAAGGCGCTATCTCCGAAGACGAATATATGAAAAAACTATCGGATTTCATTACCCGCAGATGTGTGAACGTGAAGGGAATCGAGCATCCCGAAGCGATCCGCTCGCGTTTCGCGGGAGTGATACCGTTTTATCGAAAAGGGGCATAAATCATGAAAGAGATCCAGACGAAGGAATTGTTTGATCTGACTGCGGGTCACACGCTGGCGCAGGAATATTTGAAGGAAACGACTTATCCGTGGGAGGCGATCTCCCGGATCAGCACGTGGATCCGTGCGATCGGAGAGACGTTGGACCCGGAGGTTTATGATAAGGTCGCTGAGGATGTGTGGATCGCGAAGAGCGCGAAGGTATTTTCCTCTGCATATATCGGTGGGCCTTGCATCATCGGGGAAAATGCGGAAGTACGTCACTGTGCGTTCGTCCGTGGTTCGGCGTTGATCGGTGCGGGTGCCGTGGTCGGGAATTCGACCGAACTGAAGAATGTCATTCTGTTTGACGGCGTTCAGGTACCGCACTACAACTATGTCGGAGACTCGATCCTCGGGTACAAGTCCCATATGGGCGCAGGTTCCATCACATCGAACGTGAAGTCAGATAAGACGCTCGTTACGATCAAGGATTCCGAAGCAGATTCGCAGATCGAGAGCGGACTGAAGAAACTCGGCGCTATCCTGGGCGATGGCGTCGAAGTCGGATGCGGAAGCGTGCTGAATCCCGGTACCGTGATCGGTCCGAATACGAATGTTTATCCGTTGTCGAGTGTTCGCGGCGTGATCGAGAAGAACAGCATTTACAAGCGTGCCGGTGAGGTGTGCGAAAAACGATAAGCAGAGAGGCGGGGTGTCTTTGTTTCATATCATAGTAGATTTTGAAATGGCCCGGGATGAGAAGCGGGGTCGGGAACATCAAGGCTCCGAGATCATCCAGTTCGGTGCAGTAAAACTGAATGATGCATATGAGACCGTGAGTGAGTTTTCACGGTACGTGCGCCCCGAAAACCTTCGGATCGATCCTGAGATCGAGGCGCTCACAGGGATCTCGAATGAGATGGTCGCGGATGCGCCGACATTCGGGGCGGCACTCGCTACGTTTTTGGACTGGATCGGCGATGAGGAATTTTGCGTATACTCATGGAGCCGGACCGATTATTATCAGCTGCATCATGAGAGCGAACGAAAGGAACTGTTGGACGAACGCGTGCAGAGGCTTCTGGATCACTGGGTGGACTTTCAGGAGGATTTCGGGAAGGAACTCGGGATCTCGCACAGCCTAAAACTGGAACACGCTCTGAAAGCGGCGAATATCGACTTTGAAGGGAAGGCTCACGACGGGCTGACGGACGCCCGTAATACGGCCCATCTTTTCGTTCTGTCGAAGGATCGTAAGAAGTTCGAGAAGGCGATCGCAGTGATCGCGGATATGTTCCGTCCGAAGCAAAGACTTTCGACCAGCCTGGGCTCCTTCTTCCCGGCAGGTTTAGATCTTCCGGAAGGTCCGGAGGATGAAGATACAGAGATTTAATGCGAAATAGGAGAGATTATCATGTATGATTATTTGATCGTCGGCGCAGGCCTTTACGGGGCAGTATTTGCGCATGAGGCGGCAAAGTCAGGCAAAAAATGTCTGATCGTTGAGAAACGTTCCCACATCGCGGGAAACATTTTCACGGAAGATGTGGATGGCATCCATGTGCACCGTTACGGCGCGCACATTTTCCATACGTCGAACGAAGAGGTATGGAACTATGTATGTCAGTTCGCGAAGTTTAACAACTATATCAATTCGCCCGTTGCGGTATTCCATGATGAACTGTATAACCTGCCGTTCAATATGAATACATTTTCCAAACTATGGAACATCAAGACGCCGGCGGAGGCGAAGGAGATCCTGCGTTCGCAGATCGAAAAACTCAATATCACCGAGCCGAAAAACTTGGAGGAGCAGGCACTGTCCCTCGTCGGACCAGACGTTTACTATAAGCTGGTGAAGGAGTACACCGAGAAGCAGTGGGGCCGTGACTGTAAGGAACTGCCTGCGTTTATCATCCGTCGCCTGCCGCTTCGTTTTACGTATGATAATAACTACTTCAACGATCGCTACCAGGGCATCCCGGAAGAGGGCTATACGGCGCTGGTACAGGCGATGCTGGGCGATACCGAGGTGCTTTTGAACACCGATTACTTTGATTTCATCAAGGGGCATCCAAACATCGCGAAGAAGACGATCTATACCGGAAATATCGACGCATTCTTTGATTTCTGCTATGGACCGCTTGCGTACCGCAGCGTCCGCTTTGAGACGGAGCGTCTGGATGACTGTGACAACTACCAGGGGAATGCCGTAGTGAACTATACATCCCATGACCAGCCATATACCCGCGTCATCGAGCATAAACACTTCAATTTCGGCAAGCAGCCGTTTACGATCATTTCCCGTGAATACTCGGCAGAGTGGAAGCCCGGCATGGAACCGTACTATCCGGTCAATGACGAAACGAACGCCGCTTTATATGCGAAATATAAAGCTTTGGCGGACGAAAGAGACGACGTGATCTTCGGTGGAAGACTGGGCGCATATCGGTATTACGACATGGATAAAGTCATCGCCGAGGCCCTGAATCTTGCTGCAAAAGAACTTTAAAAAAACTGTTGACAATTGCCGCCGGCTTGTGTATAATAGCATTTGTCCGTGTGAATGGATCGGTTATCCGAACATTCGGACGCAGTCAGATATGCGCGAGTGGCTCAGTGGTGGAGTATCGCCTTGCCAAGGCGAGGGTCGCGGGTTCGAATCCCGTCTCGCGCTTTTTTGATTCTCAAATGTTTTTGAAGGAGTGACCATTCTACATGGATCAGGACTACCAAACTGCTAAGAATATTCTTGTCATCGGTGGTGGAGCCGCGGGCATGATGGCTGCGATCGCAGCGGCATCGGCCGGCGGTAAGGTCACGTTGTTCGAAAAAAATGAGAAACTAGGTAAAAAACTATATATCACCGGAAAAGGCAGATGCAACGTGACCAATGCCTGCGATCATGAAGACTTCTTCGCGAATATCGTACGAAATCCGCGATTCTTATACAGCAGTTTTCAATTGTGCTCCAACGATCTGGTGGTGAGCCTGCTGGAAGCTTACGGAGTGAAACTGAAGACGGAACGCGGAAATCGCGTGTTCCCTGTGAGCGATCATTCCTCGGACGTTATCCGGGCACTGTCGGATGAGCTGAAGCGGCAGAATGTTCGGGTATGCCTGAACTACGAGGTAAAGGGACTGCTCTTTGAAGAAGGAGACACGAAACGCTGTGTTGGCGTGATCGGGCGCGACGGAAAGAAGCATTACTACGACCATGTGATCGTTGCGACCGGAGGCCTTTCCTATCCCTCCACGGGATCGACGGGGGACGGGCTTCGGTTTGCTGAGAAGGTCGGCCTGAAGGTGAATGCCTGCCTGCCGTCTCTGGTGCCTTTCGAAGTGGAAGAAGGGTTATGCCGGGAATTGTCCGGACTATCGCTAAAGAATGTTGCGGTGAGCCTGACCTGCTCGAAGAAGGAGATCTATTCGGGCTTCGGCGAGATGCTGTTCACGCATTTCGGTGTTTCTGGTCCGCTGATTCTTTCGGCGTCGGCAGAAGCGACGGAATATCTGGCGAAAGGGCAGAAATTGACTTTGCATATCGACTTTAAGCCCGCACTTACAGAGAAACAGCTGAATGATAAAATGGTCCGCCTGTTAACGGAGGGTGCTACGAAGAGCCTGAAGAATGCACTCGGGTCGGTGCTTCCGGTCCGCCTGTTGCAAGCAGTGATCGAAACTTCGGGCCTGGATCCGGAGAAAAAATGTAACCTAGTATCGAAACAGGAGCGGCTGGACTTTATACATGCTTTAAAAGATTTCGCATTGACCGTTACGTCGACACGAGGCTTCGCTGAAGCTGTGATCACGCGCGGCGGTGTGGATGTTAAGAATATTTCCCCGACCACGATGATGGTAAAAGGCATTGAGGGCCTATCGTTTGCCGGAGAGGTGCTGGATGTGGATGCATTGACCGGCGGGTTCAACCTGCAGATCGCCTGGTCCACTGGTTACGCGGCAGGACTTTATGCGGCATCCGAGGAGAGCACCCAGGGTGGAAGGCCGAAAGAGAAGGGAAAGAAACCAAAGGAGAAGAAGAAAATGAATATACAGATCGCTATCGACGGACCTGCGGGCGCGGGAAAGAGCACTATCGCGAAACAACTTGCGAAGAAGCTGGATATCCTTTATGTGGATACTGGTGCGATGTATCGTGCAGTCGCCTTATATCTACTTGAGAACGAGGTGGATATTGATGATGAAAAGGCAGTAACGAACATTTGCCGTAAAGCAAAACTGGATCTGACGCAGGAGAAGGACGGCCAACATGTGTTTTTAAACGGACGCGATGTGAATCCGTATATCCGGACGCCGCAGGTCAGCGATGCAACTTCGCGAAGCAGTGCTTATGCAGGGGTTCGCGAGTACGTTGTCGCATCTCAGCGTGAGATCGCGAAGAACATAAGTCTGATCATGGACGGCCGTGACATCGGTACCGTCGTGCTTCCGGATGCGACGCTGAAGATCTACCTGACCGCAGACCCCGAGGTGCGTGCGAAGCGTCGATACGATGAGATGATCGCGCGCGGAGACGAAGCGGATTTCGAAACGATCCTCAGGGAGATCAAAGAGCGGGATCATCGCGATATGACACGTGAGGTAACGCCGCTTAAGCAGGCAGAGGATGCGGTATGTGTAGATACGTCCTACATGAATATCGATGAGGTCGTGGATACGATCTACGGCTTGTGCATGGAACGCGTGAATAAGGGGAGATAAATTGAAAGTAATCGTAGCCAAAAGCGCCGGATTTTGTTTCGGTGTGACACGCGCGGTCGAACGCGTGTATGAAGAGGTGGAGAAAAACGGGGATCTTCCGGTCTACACCTATGGACCCATCATCCATAATGAGATCGTGGTGGGGGACTTGGAGAAAAAAGGCGTTCGCGTCATCGAGGAGGGAGAGGATTTCTCGAAACTTCCGAAGGGCGTCGTCATCCTTAGCTCGCACGGCGTGAGTGAGGAGGTCTACGACCGCCTGATCGAAAGCGGCCACCAGGTGGTCGATGCGACCTGTCCGTTCGTTAAGAAGATCCACCGGATCGTGAGCGAACGAAGTGCCGCAGGAGAGAAGATCATCATCGCCGGAAACCCGGATCACCCTGAGGTTTCGGCCGTTCTCGGGTGGTGCAAAACGCCCGGAGCCGTGGTCCAAACGCCCGAAGAACTCGAAAAAGTGATGAAAAATGAAAAAAATGCTGCAACTTTGGTCGCACAAACCACATTTAATCATAATAAGTTCGAAAATCTTGTTGCGTTTGCTAAAGAAATGCGGTATAATATCAATGTTGTAAACACGATATGCAATGCTACAAGGGTTCGACAACTGGAAGCATGTGAGGTTGCTGCACAGGTAGACTGTATGTTGGTGATTGGCGGAAGGCATAGTTCCAATACTCAAAAACTGTATGAGATTTGCAAAAACGTATGCGCCAAAACCTATTATCTGCAGACGGTGGCCGATATTGATCCGAACTGGTTTGATGGTGCCGCATGTGTGGGGATAACGGCTGGGGCTTCTACCCCGAACAATATTTTAGAGGAGGTTCAAATGCATGTCAGAAACGAGCTTTGAACAGATGTTAGAAGAAAGTTTAAAAACAATTCATACAGGAGAGGTAGTCACCGGTACGGTCATCGACGTTAAACCCGAAGAGATCGTTTTGAATATCGGCTATAAGGCTGACGGTATCATTACACGTAATGAGTACACCAACACACCGAACGCAGATCTTACGACTATGGTTAAAGTCGGCGACGAATTGTCCGCAAAGATCTTAAAGGTCAATGACGGCGAAGGCCAGGTACAGCTTTCTTACCGTCGTATGAAGAACGAGCGCGTCAGCAAGGAGCTGGAAGAGGCATTCGAAAACCAGACCGTGCTTCGCGCACAGGTCAGCCAGGTACTGAAGGGCGGACTCGGAGTGATCGTGGATGATACTCGCGTATTCATTCCTGCAAGCCTGGTATCCGACATTTATGAGAAAGATCTTTCCCGTTACGAGGGTAAAGAGGTTGAGTTCCTTATCACTGAGTTCAACCCGAAGAAGCGTCGCATCATCGGCGATTGCAAGACCTTGCTCATCGCTAAGAAGGAAGCAGCTCAGAAGGAGCTTTTCGCGAAGCTTGAGGTCGGCAGCGTTGTTACCGGTAAGATCAAGAACATCACCGATTTCGGTATTTTCGTAGATCTCGGCGGTGCAGACGGACTGGTTCACATTTCCGAGATGTCCTGGGGACGTCTGGAGAGCCCGAAGAAGAACTTCACCGTAGGCCAGACCGTTACGGCTTATGTTAAGGAGATCCACGATACGAAGATCGCCCTGAGCATGAAGTTCCCGGATCAGAACCCTTGGAAGAACGCAGCTGAGAAGTACGCAGTTGACACCGTTGTAGAAGGTACCGTAGTTCGTATGGCGGATTTCGGCGCATTCGTAGAGCTTGAGCCCGGCATCGATGCACTGCTTCATGTTTCCCAGATCGCAAAAGAGCGTATCGGTAAGCCTTCGGACGTTCTGAAGATCGGCCAGAAGATCACCGCGAAGATCGTTGATTTCAATTCCGAAGATAAGAAGATCAGCCTCAGCATGAAGGTACTTCTTGCAGATAAGGAAGAAAACGAGGACGTAGCTCCCGTTGATATCGACGCGGTTGCAGCAGCTACTGCAGAAGCTCCTGTTGAAGAGGCTCCGGCAGAGGCAGCACCTGCTGAAGAGACAAACGAATAATTCTCAGATCGAGATATATAGAAAGGACTTCGGATCTTCCGGAGTCCTTCTTTTTGTGCTTAGTTTTAAGGGTTAAGTGCGTCGGGAAATAAAAAACCGGCACAGGAACCTGTACCGGTTAAAAAAGTATGTGAAAGGAGAGGACCATTCCTTTGCGTAGATCTAACGCACACTAAAACGCAAGCAGGTCCAGAAAATATACACAGATGATATGGAAGACGACGATGCAGGGAATACCGATCAAAAAACTGCGGTGTTTCGTCTTATGGCGGAATACAAACATCCCGACCAAACTGCCCCAGGCAGCGCCTAAAAACGCGGTCAAAAAGAGTGTAGACTCCTGAATGCGCCACTGATGCCGGCGCGCCCGGCTCTTATCCAATCCCATCTGAATAAAGCCAATAACCCCCATGAATGCGAGGTATATATAAACATATAACATTATGATATCTCCAACTTAAAACAAAACAAGGCAGGGCCTACGCCCAATGGTAAATAAGCACGTGTACAGGGGAATATGGGAAACCCATCCGAACTAAGACAAAGATGCAGGCTACGGGATACTCGATATCCCGCAAGGTGTCAACGCACCGCAAAACAAGGAAAAACTGCCTGACTTCCTCGAACACAACTTAAGTATATACTAAACGAGGTTGAATTGCAACGCTTTTTCCGAGAAAATTTCATCGGATGTGGAGTTATTTTTGGACGTATCTGTTTTTGGAAATATGGCGCGTTCGGTTTGACGAAGCAGGGGGCCTATGGTAAAATATAGGTGTATCTAAATGGCCTTGGTTCGACGGATCCAGGATCCGTTTTTAAGGGGGAGCGTTATGAGTTTCAGAGTCATCTACGGACCCGGCGGTGCCGGAAAATCCCACTTTATCTACGAAGAATGTATTCAGCGCTCGTTAGAGCATCCGGATCGGATGTTCTATATTTTGGTGCCTGAACAGTCGACATTGTCCACGCAGCAGCACCTTCTTTCTTTGCATCCCCGTAGAGGATCGATCAACATCGACGTCATCGGTTTTACGACGTTAGCGTATCGTGTGATCGAGCAACTTCACATTCCGACGAAGAAGATGATCGACGACTCCGGAAAGATGCTTTTGATGCGCCGTGCGGTGCGGAATGTTTCGAAGGATCTGAAGATCCTTAAGTATGAAAGCGAGAAGACAGGCTTTCTGGATAATGTGATCCATACCCTCGGGGAGATGGCTTCGTTTGGCCTGTTTGAGGATCGGAGTCCGCTTCAGGAGCTGCTTAAAGACTCCGGGCAGGAGGGATCTCCGCTTTATACCCATTATATCCTTCGACAGAAACTTGCAGATCTGTCACTGATCTGGGAAGCCTACCGTAAAGAACTCGCAGATCGTTTCATGGATAAGGATGAACTGATGCCCATCCTTTGCAAAGCATTGCCTGAATTCGCAAAACAGTCGCCGATCGAGATCTACCTGGATGGGTTCAACGGGTTCACTCCGTTGCAGTACCAGGTGATCACGCACCTTATGTTACATACTTCGCGTGTCAGCATCGCACTATGTGCGAAGAAGGGCACACTGGCGCGATCGGTCGAAGGGGATCTGTTTGCTTCTGCGGCTTCAACCTACGCACGGCTCATGGATACGGCACAACGCGAGCAGATCGTGATAGAGCCTGAAATATCCCTCGGGGAGGATGTGGTCTACCGTTTGCGTGAAAACGACGAATTGAGCCATTTAGAGCGGAATTACGAGCAGTATACCGTTCCGGTCCCTTGGGAACATGAATGTACATCGATCGAACTGTATCGATTGGATCATCCGACGATGGAGGTTTCCATGGCCGTACGGACCATTCGCGATCTCGTCTATCGGGAAGGTTACCGTTTTTCCGATATTGCTATCGTGACCGGAGAGCCGGAAAGGTTCCGTGATATTATCGTCCGCGAATTTGAACGCGCGCAGATCCCGTATTTCACGGATACGACGCGCGACATGACGGACAGTGACTACACGAACTTTGTGCTCAGCCTGTTCGGGCTTTTGGCGAATGGCTTTTGTAAGGAAAGTGTTCTGAGCAGCCTTAAATATGGATATGTTTTGCAGACCCATTCCTTGGATCTGCTGGAGAACTATGTCATAGCGCGCGGGCTTAATTCCTACAAACGATTTGTAAAAGCGGCAAATGACGAGGCGGACGAGGAAGTGCGGTCCGCATTGAAAACGGTGCTGGATGTCTTCGGTCCGTTTTTCGAGAAATATCATAAAGGGAAACATACGGCAGCGCAGTACCTGGAGGGCATTGCCGCGGTTTTGGATGCCTGCCACGCATCGGAAACCGTTCAAAAACGTGTGGATCTCTTGAATGCAGACGGGAAGTATGACCGCGCTGCAGAATACGAAGCGGTGCAGGAGAAGATGCAAAATCTTTTCTCACAGACGCAGAGTCTGATGTCGGAGGATCTGTTACGTCCGGATGAATTGGAAGAGCTTCTTACGGCCGGACTGGAGGATATGAAGATCGGAGTGATTCCGCCGACTCTGGACCGGGTGATCATCGGCCAGTTACGAAGAATGCGTATCGGCCAGATAAAAACTTTGTTTATGATCGGCGTCAATGACGGGCTGTTCCCTCTGGTCGCACTGGGCGGAGGTTTGATCAACGATGCGGACCGCGAACTATTGTTTGCGCTGTCTGTAGAGTTATCTCCTTCTGCTGCACGTGACAGCATGAATGATAAACTTTATTTATATCAAATGTTTACGACGCCGTCCAAACGCTTGTATATTTCTTATTCGGCCATGGATTCTCAGGGTGGAGCATTGCTGCCTTCCTACGTGATCGGTCAGATCAAAGCTCTGTTTCCGAAACTCATCGAGAGAAAAGATTTGCCGAAAGATAATCGTGCGCTGCTGAATCCTAATTACTGTATAGATTTGATTTCGAAGAAGGAAGATGTTTTCGGACATTACTATCGGGCACTTTATCGTTGGTATAAGGAGAACCCGGAATACGAGGATCTTCTGGAAGCATTACAGTCCCTTTCGGAGTATAAGTACATTCATGAGCCTCTGTCCGAAGAACTGGCTGCACGATTGTTTGCGAACAACCACAGTGTCAGCCCGTCGCGGTTAGAGACGTACGGGGGATGTGCATTCTGTCATTTCCTCACCTATGGACTTCGACTTCGCGAGCGGAAAGAGGCTGCGATCGACCAGCTGGACCGTGGTTCGTTTTTCCATGCGGCGTTGCAGTACGTTTTGGAAGAGATCACGTCCGAAGGCAGATGCGGTGCGACGGGATGGACCGAGGAACATGAAAACGATCTAGTCCAGCGAGCGCTTCGGTATGCATATGAACAGGATCCGTATCTTCCTGAAAAGATGGAAGATAACGGTTACCATCAATATCAGGGACGCTTCTGGGAAACCGAGATCGCTTTCCTGGTGAAGATCCTTCGTTTGCAGATACTATCTGGAGATTTCACGAAGTATTATTGTGAAGTTCCGTTCGGTAACCTTCCGGATGAGACACGACAGAACAAGCCGCATCTTGCAGCACTTAAGATCCCGGGAACGGATTTTGAGATCCGAGGAAAGATCGATCGTATCGATGAGACCGAGGATGGTAGTGTGGTGCGCATCATCGATTATAAGACCGGTAAGAAGGAGATCGATTATGCACTTCTCTCGGAAGGTGCACAGTTACAGCTGCCGATCTATCTTTCAGCGGTGTTGAGACAAAGACTTGCGCAGAATATCGAAACGAAGCCGGTCGGTATCTATTATTTTCCTGCGAGAGAGCCGCTTATGTCGGCTGACACGGCGACACTGGAAGCGATCGATCAGAACCGCGACGATATCGTCCTCGCGAACCTGATCCACGAGTCTCGTATGTCCGGTTTATCGAATTCGGATAAAGACGTCCTTCTGCATCAGGAAAAACACCTGGATTCCCAGGACGAATCCGCCTTGGTAAAGGGTATCCGTCTGACAAAGGGCAGAGATTTTTATGCCGGCTCCCCGATCCTTTCTAATGAGGAGTTTATGAAGTTTTCGGACTCCGTTATGAATACGATCGCGAAGTTGCATAAAAATATGATGGCAGGAGAAATACCGGTCGCACCGATCAAGACGAGTAAAGCAGATGCGTGTGGATATTGCCCGTATAAGGCAATCTGCCACATTAATGATAAACGAAACGGCATACACAAGCGCAGGGTGAAATCGTTGACATATAAAAATTATGTGGAAAAACTGCGCGATGATCTTAAGGAAGGAGAGTGACCCGTATGGCGGTGAACTGGAATGAACAACAGCAGACAGTCATTGACCACAGAGACGGGAACCTTCTGGTCTCCGCAGCCGCCGGTAGCGGTAAGACAGCCGTTTTGACGGAACATGTGCTTCGGATGGTCATGGATCCGCAGCATCCGATGGAGATCGACCGTCTGCTGATCATGACTTTTACGACGGCAGCAGCTTCCGAGATGCGGGAGAGGATCCGCCTGGCACTTCAGAATGCACTCGAGAGTCCGGATTGCAACGATGCGATGTGTCGGCATCTGCGCAGACAGTTGGTGAAGCTTCCGTTTGCGTCGATCTCAACGATCCATAGTTTTTGCCTGAATGTGATCCGTGAGAATTTCTTTCGCATCGGTCTGGAGCCAAACTTGGCGGTCAGCGACGAGACGGAGACGAAACTCCTTCTTTCGGACGTGATCGATGCTGTTTTGGAACCTTACTATCTGGATGCGGATTCCGAGGCTTTCCGTTCGTTGGGAATGTTGTTTGGAAACCGAAAATCGGCACTTTCGCGTGCGATCGAAGAGATATACGGAAAGAGCCGGGAATATGTGGATCCCGATGCGTTTCTGGATGGGGCGATCGAGGTCTATAGCGGAAGAGAAAACGAACGGCTGCGAAACGATCTGAATGCATTCGAGAAGAAAAAGATGTGGCCGCTTCTGCATGCGGAGAAACGTTCCATGGATCTGGCCGACGCGATTGCCCGTGTCGTACCTGCGTCGAAAACGATCGATGGCATCGAGAAGATGGCATTCGTTGCCAGGGGAGCTTATGAACAGCAGACACTTGCGGACGCGATCGCCTATCTTAAAGACCCGGATAATAAGATCCCTTCTTTGAGCCCGCCCAAGGCGGAAAAAGAACAATATGCTGAACTTTTTGAATATGCGAAAAGTGAGAAGGAGAAGATCACGAAGATCTTTACCGGCATAAAAAAACTCACACCGATCACGTGGGATTCGCTGGAGACGGAGATGTCACGTCTGCGACCGCAGATCGTGCTGCTTAAGGACATTATCCGAAACGTGGACGAACTCTTCACTTCGGAGAAGAAGAAAAGACGTTTGATGGATTTTGACGATCTGGAGCACTATGCGTTGCAACTGCTCTCGGATCCCGACGTTGCTGCAGTCTATCGCCAACGTTTTGAAGAGATCCTGGTCGATGAGTACCAGGATAGCAATGGTATGCAAGAAGCGTTGATCACATCGATCTGTCGCAGCCCTGAAAACGGTGGGACTTCCAATGTGTTCATGGTAGGCGATGTGAAGCAGAGCATCTATGGTTTCCGGCGTGCGGATCCCGAACTCTTTATTGAAAAATTTGATCGTTACCGTGCGGACGCGGAAGCGGGTACACTGGTCTGCCTGAATGCGAATTATCGAAGCCGAAAAGGCGTGTTAAACGGAATCAACCGCATCTTCGAAAACCTGATGACGAAAGATCGCGGAGGGATCGTTTATGATGAGACAGCGCGATTGAATCTCGGGGCGGAATACCCGGGAGATGAGGAAGCAGTACCACGTATTTTCCTCGAAAGCGTGATAAAGACGGATCCGAAAGCAAAGGCGGAAAACGGTTCGTCCGATGGAACGGATAATACAGAAGGTACTGATCCTTCCGAGGTATCCGAAGACGGCGATACAACGGATGAAACGGGGGAGGGGACAGCTCCCGAAGGCGGTTCGCAGACGGAGAACGAGGATATCGAGTCACCCGGCCTGCAGGCGGTGTTGATCGGCCAGCGGATCCGGCAGATCGTCGGACACGAACAGGTCTACGATCTGAAGAAAAAGGATTATCGTCCCGCAAGCTACCGCGATATCGTCATCTTGATGCGTTCGGTGAAGAACGTCGAAGACCAGTTTATGCCGACGTTACGGGATCGGTTTGATATTCCTTGCGTCTCGACAGAGGGGGCTGCTTATTTCGAGACGCCGGAAGTAAGAGATCTGATCGAGTTTTTGCGTATCCTGGATAATCCGCTCCAGGACATTCCGTTGGCTACGGTACTGGCGTCTCCGATGTTTGACTTCACGCCCACCGACTTGGCTCAGATACGTGTAGCAGCTCCAAAGACCGACTGGTTCTTTGCGGCAGTCGAAGGATATGAAGGTCAGGAAGGCGACCTTGGTAAGAAAATCGGACATTTTCTTGCGATATATCGGGATCTTCGGGAGCATAGCAGTTTCAGTTCGATTCCCGAACTGCTGGAATCGATCCTTCAGAAGACGGATTTCCGAAGCAAGATCGGCGCCATGCCCGGAGGGCGAGGACGCGAGATAAACGTCAATATGTTGCTGTTGAAAGCAGCAGATTTTGAAAAGACAAATTATCGCGGCATCGATCGGTTTTTGCGATACATTGACCGCATGAAAGAGAAGGAGATCATCCTGGCGGAGCCGAATAAACTGAGTGAGGAAGACGATGTAGTCCGTGTTATGACTATTCATAAGAGTAAAGGACTCGAGTTCCCGATCGTTTTTCTGGCGGACGCACAGAAAGACCTTAAGCGAACTTCAGGCCGCCGATCGATGATCGTTTATCATCCGGAATACCGACTGGCATTCGACTATGTCAATCCATTGCTTTCGATCCGAATTCTATCCAATCTGAAGGATATCATCGCCGATATGCAGCAGGATGAGAGTCTGTATGAGGAAGCACGTGTTCTTTACGTTGCGATGACGCGTGCGAAGGAGCGTTTGTATGTGATCGGATGTATGAAAGAAGCCCCGGATCCGAATGATTCTGAAACGGAGGGCTTCACAGATGAAGATTTTGATTCAAAGCCGAGTTATATGAATTGGATCCTGAGAAGCCTTCGTGGTACTCTGGAGAAGACCGAGGTCGCACCCGGAAGGGTCACCTATTCCGGCGGAGATTTTGTATTTCGTACCCATTCGGAAGAGGTGGTTCAGAAGGATTATGAACGGTTGGCGGTGAGTCAAGAGGCTTCGAATGGCGATGCATCCGAAGACGGCAAGGAAGCATCTGTCGAGGAGGATGACATCGAAGCGCTCCGTGAGATCGCGAAACGTTTCGCTTATGTTTATCCATATGCGGCGTTGGGTGACCAAAAGGCGATCGTTTCCGTATCCGAGGTGAAACATCGCTTTATGGAAGAAGAAGGCGTCTCGTTCGAGGCAGTTTCCGCGCAATCCGGTGAGGCCGAACCGAAGACCGATGCGGTTTATGAAAGGGAGACGTCTGGACCTGCAGAACCGAAGAGCGTGCAGAAGGAGTGCACCGGTGCACAGCGCGGTACGGCAGTCCATAACGTGATGGAGCATCTGAATTTTATCGAGGTCCTGAAACAAGAGGATCGGATCGACTATATTCGTGAACAGATCGAAACATTGACAAAAGCCGGCGTTCTGGAGGAAACAACGAAAGAACTCGTGGATCCGCGTAAGATCGCCCGCTTCTTCGACAGCCGGTTGGCTGTGGAGATGGCACAGGCTCAGGAGAGGAACGCCCTGAAGAGGGAGGTACGTTTCCTGTATGCGATCCCGGCGTTCCTGTATCTGCGTGAGTATCAGGAAGTTGCGATTACGGAAGCAGTCACGATACAGCCGGATCAAGTCCTGGTCCGCGGTATCATCGACGCCTATTATGCCGATGCCGAAGGACATTTGGTCATCATGGATTATAAGACGGATTCCCTTCCGACGGAAGGTGGGGAGGATATCCTGTCCCGACGCTACCTCGCACAGTTGAAACTGTATAAGGAAGCGCTGGAAAACATGCTTGGAACGACAGTGAAGGCATGTGTATTGTACTCATTTTCTCTCGGAAAAGAAATCCTTCTTCCGATCTGAAAATGCTTTACATACTATAGTAAAAATGTTAGAATTATAGACGGAGTAAGGCAGATGATCGCGGCTGCATAGACGAAAGGTTGCAGGTGAGGAAAGTCCGGGCTTCGCAGGGCAGGATGCCGGATAACGTCCGGTGGAGGCGACTCTAAGGATAGTGCAACAGAAATATACCGCCGGGAGCGATCCCGGTAAGGGTGGAAGGGCAGTGTAAGAGACTACCGCCGTGTTGGTAACAATGCGGGCACATGTAAACCCCATCCGAAGCAAGACCGCATAGAAACGAATGGCGGCCCGTCAATGTTTCAGGTAGGTCGCTCGATCATACCGGCAACGGTATGGCTAGACAGATGATCATTTAATACATAACCCGGCTTACAGCTTTGCTCCTTTTTTGGTTTTGAGAGTTTATCGAAAGAAACTGAAATAGAAATAACCATCATGAATTTGGAGGTCAGAATGGAAAGAGAAGACAAATTAAAAGCATTGGATGCGGCCATCTCCCAGTTGGAGAAGTCATATGGTAAGGGTACCGTTATGAAGCTCGGCGATCCCACATCCCAGATGAATATCGAAACGATCCCGACCGGATCGCTCAGCCTGGATCTGGCGCTGGGACTCGGCGGTATCCCGAGAGGACGTATCGTTGAGATCTATGGACCGGAGTCTTCCGGTAAGACCACGGTCGCTCTTCATATGGTTTCGGAAGTTCAGAAACGCGGCGGTATTGCGGGATTTATCGATGCCGAGCATGCTTTGGATCCGACCTATGCGAAGAATATCGGCGTAGATATCGATAACCTGTATATTTCCCAGCCGGATAACGGCGAGCAGGCACTGGAGATCTGCGAGACGATGGTACGTTCCGGTGCGTTGGATATCGTGATCGTTGACTCCGTAGCTGCATTGGTTCCGAAGGCAGAGATCGACGGCGACATGGGTGATTCCCACGTAGGTCTGCAGGCACGTTTGATGAGCCAGGGTCTTCGTAAGTTGACGGCTGTGATCAGCAAGACCAACTGTGTCGTTATCTTCATCAACCAGCTGCGTGAGAAGATCGGCGTTATGTTTGGTAATCCTGAGACCACGACCGGCGGACGTGCGCTGAAGTTCTATTCTTCGATCCGTCTGGATGTACGTCGTGTTGAGTCCCTTAAGTCCGGCGGCGACGTAGTCGGAAACCGTGTTCGTGTTAAGGTCGTTAAAAATAAGGTGGCTCCGCCTTTTAAGGAGGCAGAGTTCGATATCATGTTCGGTAAGGGCATTTCTTCCGAAGGTGACATCCTGGATCTGGCGACGAACGCAGGCATCATCGTGAAGAGTGGTGCATGGTATGCATACAACGATGGAAAGATCGGACAGGGCCGTGAGAATGCGAAACTGTACCTGATCGAGAATCCGGAAGTCTGCAACGAGGTAGAACGGAAACTCCGTGAGTATTACGGACTGATCCCGGAAGGTTCCTCTGCAGAATAATGCATGAAAAAACATCGGTTTCCGGGCACGGAGACCGGTGGGCATACAGATAAAGTTCCTTAAATCGGCAATGTGTCATATCCGCGTCGGATATCGACACATTGCTTTTGATTTAGAGGGTGATTTTTCGTAATTTTGCCCGGTTTAGGGTTGACTTTTCAAAGTGATTGAGATAGAATAGACATGTTGTAGTTTATACGACTTGATATATGTTCCGGCTTGCCGGTTTATACCAAAAAGATAAAAAAGCGTTATCAGTCGCGTTATGTACAATGAAAATTTAATAAGGAGGTGCTCCTGGATTGCTTAGTGTTATCAAGGTAGCGTCTGCAGCTTCAACCGTTCCTATGACGACCTTTATCATCGTGCTCGTTGTAGCGGTGGTAGTTACGGCCCTCGTTTCGGCATTTTGCACGATCGCATATCGTAAGAAGATCTACGAGTCGAAGATCGGCACCGCAGAGGTCCGCTCCCGCGAGATCATCGATGAAGCGTTAAAGACCGCAGAAACAAAGAAACGGGAGGCTCTTTTGGAAGCGAAAGAAGAGCGTATTCGTACGCAGAACGAGCTCGAAAAAGAGTCAAAAGAACGCCGCGCGGAGTTGACGCGTTTGGAGAAACGAGTGCTCAACAAAGAAGAGGCGTTGGATCGAAAGCTGGATACTCTGGATAAAAAAGAGGCCGCTTTGAATGCCAAAGAAGATGCAGTGGCAAAGAAAAAGAAAGAAATTGATGGATTGCACGAAAAAGCATTGGTCGAACTCGAAAAGATCTCAGGACTTACCTCTGAACAGGCAAAAGACTTATTGCTGAAAACTGTTGAAGAAGATGTAAAAATTGACACCGCAAAGATGATCAAGGAAATGGAACTTCAGGCGAAGGAAGAAGCTTCTAAGAAGGCAAAAGAATGCGTGGTCACAGCCATTCAGAAATGTGCTGCCGATCATGTTGCCGAGACTACGGTTTCGGTCGTTCAGCTTCCCAGCGATGAAATGAAGGGTCGTATCATCGGCCGTGAGGGTAGAAATATCCGTACGCTCGAGACATTGACCGGAGTGGAATTGATCATTGACGATACACCCGAAGCGGTCGTATTGTCCGGATTTGATCCGATCCGCCGTGAGGTAGCCCGGATCGCACTGGAGAAACTCGTCATCGATGGGCGTATCCATCCCGCTCGTATCGAGGAGATGGTCGATAAGGCTCAGAAAGAAGTCGAGAATATCATCAAGGAGGCCGGAGAGGCAGCTGTCCTGGAAGTGGGCGTACACGGTATCCACCCCGAGTTGGTACGACTTCTGGGTAAGATGAAGTATCGTTTCAGTTACGGACAGAATGCGCTTAAGCATTCCATAGAGGTCGCGCATATCGCAGGTTTGCTCGCGGCGGAGATCGGACTGGATATCCGCATGGCGAAGCGTGCCGGTTTGCTGCACGATATCGGTAAGGCTGTGGACCACGAAATGGAAGGTTCTCATGTACAGCTGGGTGCCGAGTTGTGCCGGAAATATAAGAAAAATGCGATCGTGATCAATGCGGTCGAGTCGCATCATGGAGATGTCGAGCCGACCAGTCTTATCGCATGCATCGTTCAGGCGGCGGATACGATCTCTGCAGCCCGTCCGGGTGCGCGTCGTGAGACGATCGAAACATATACCAACAGATTAAAACAGTTAGAGGACATCACGAATGCATATCGTGGTGTAGAAAAGTCATTTGCCATTCAGGCAGGTAGAGAAGTTCGAGTTATGGTTGTACCGGAACAGGTTAGTGATGCAGACATGGTTCTCATGGCACGCGATATCGCGAAGCAGATCGAGAACGAAATGCAGTATCCGGGCAATATTAAAGTAAATGTGATCCGTGAATCTCGTGTTACGGATTATGCAAAATAACAGTTCATCGAAACCAAACGGCGGTCGCGAAAGCGACCGCCGTTTTTGTTTGCTTTGCTTCATGTGCCGATCCTACCTTTATGAATGCAATAAAAAAGCAGGAGATGACTCCCGCCTGCAACATGAATAGATCGAATAAAAAAAGTGCAGTTGACGGGACTTGAACCCGTACCCAAGTACATGGACATGAACCTGAATCATGCGCGTATGCCAATTCCGCCACAACTGCAACTAATTAAGAAAAAACAAGTGCGGGAAAAGGGACTTGAACCCTCACGATAATACTATCACTAGATCCTTAGTCTAGCCTGTCTGCCAATTCCAGCATCCCCGCACGTATTTATATTCTGTTGAGCGTCGGAACATGTCGAACGCGTCAACGAAATGCATTATAGCATAAGGACGGACGGAATGCAACACTTTTTTGTAATTTTTTTACAGGCTTTCTCGGAAGTCTTGATGTGCATGAAAAACGTTCGTTTGACATATCTTTCTTTACGGTGGAGCGTTTTTGTGGTATGATATAGATTGAGTGCAGATGCCCTGAAAACGGGCGTGGATCTGTGCGTGAATTGGAACGAAGGAGTGCGGATGGTGACAGAGCGCAGAGGTAGAGCGACACAGAGGGCGATGCTGCAAAGATGGCTTTTGCAGGTGTTCTTGCTTTGCGTTTTTCTCGGTGCATCTGCCTGTGGAAAATCTAAGCCCTCCGACTCGACAGAAGAGAGCATATTGGAGTCGACGGCGCCGATCGCGTCGGAAACTGTGACCACGGTGAAACCGACCGAGACGATCACCGAGCCGGCGACAACGGTAAGGCCTACGGAACCGCCGACCACGGCGAAACCCACGGAACCGCCGACCACGGCGAAACCTACGGAGCCGCCCACCGAGCCGCCGACTACGGCGAAGCCGACGGAACCGCCGACGGAACCACCAACAGAGGCACCCACCGAGCCGCACACATGGCCCGACGGAACCCTCCGGGCATATCTCAAGAAATATAGGGAGACACCGCTGACATCTTATGAAGCGGATCTTCATATCAATAAGGACGGACTGAACCGCATTCTGTCGCAATTCCTTTCGGAGAATGCATTAAAAACGATCCTGGGATTTTTAGATGACGATTCCGCTGGCATCCACATGAGTGGAAAACTTCCGGATCCTGCCGTAAGTGAGAGCAACCGGGTGATCAGCGGGACCGTATCAATGAAGATCAAGCGGTTCGGCATTTCGACGAACCTCGAGATCTGCAAATGGGAATTCCGTGGAAACCGCTTCGCAAGCCTGGATTATTCCGGACTCATGCGTCTGCTGTCATTGGCGTTTCTGGGTGAAGAAAAACGGGATGCATTTTTGAAAGATAAGTTTGGGGACGCGATCCTGCCGTATCTGGAGGCCCCTTACGAAATAAGTGCCAACCTGGGTAAGGACCCGTTTGCAAATACATTGGCCGCGGCCTCGGAAGTATGGGAGAGAGAAGAATACTTCCTGCTGGAGATGCTGGATAAGACGCGCTATCCCGCACGTTCGTTCTCGAACGGGGAACTGACGGTCACACTGAATAAGGATACGTTATATCTGTTTATCGAAAGTATAGCGACCTGGGCACAGGAAGCGGATATGTATCGGTTGGCGGAGGATCGGATCGCACTGGATGAAGCATTGGCTTCGGATATTGCCGAATGGAAGGAATTCGACGGATCCGAGTTGCTTAGCCAGTTGTGGGGACCTTACGTACAGATCGAGGAAAAACAGGATGTGAAGAAGATCGGAAAGGAATGGGCGGCCGTGCTCGCCGAGGCGAAAAACGAAGTAACGTCGGATTCGAAAGCGGCACGCGAAGCATTTACCGCATTCGCAGCTGAATTGGGACTTCCCGATTTTGAGATCGATTTTTATGGCGACCGGATCGAGCTCCGCGGCGTGACGGGGCAGGGCAGTTTGGAACTGACGGTCCGGAGATAGTATAGAGAATGGAGGAATAAAGGATGGATATTTGGACGATATTGGGCCTGGAAGGAAAGACCGAAGATAAGGAAGTGATCCAGGAAGCCTATATGGAGCGACTGATGCATGTGAACCCGGAGGATGATCCGGAGGGGTTCCAGAAGCTTCGTGCGGCATTTGAAGAAGCGATGAAGATCGCGGACGGTAAGGGAGCCGAAGAGCCGGAAGAGCAGTTTGATGATACCGAAGAAGGTCATTTTATGAAGGATCTGGATGCGGTGTTTAAGGATTTCCAGAAGAGGATCGATCCTGAAAACTGGCGTGAACTGATGAACCGGGACGTGGTCGTGCGTCTGGACATGAAGGAAACGATCCGCGAGAAGGTCCTTTCCTATCTGATGCGTCATTATCTGATCCCGCACAATGTCTGGCAGGTGATCGTGGAAACATTCTCTATCGATGAGAAGATCGATGAACTCTCGGAGCAGTTCCCGCGCGATTTCCTGGAGTATGCCGTCAACAACGCGCATTACGACGATGCACTGGATTATACGAGATTCGAAGAGGCGGGAGATTATCCGTACGATAAGTATATCGACCTGGCTCTGCATCTCCATCGTACGATGAACACCCCGGATTGCGGCGACTTGGAACCTCAGTTCGAGGAGCTGTTTTCGATGGGCCTTACGCATCCGTTCGGCCTGATCGAGCATGTGCGGTATCTGGTCCTGAAGAAGGACTTCGACCGCGCGAAGTTCGAAGCGGAGCCGATCATCGAAGAATATGAAGATATGAGTATCGCCCGCATCATGATGGCGGAGATCCATTCTCGTTCGGAAGACTATGCGACCGCCCGCGAGTGGTACGAGAAAACGTTGGAGATCGCTCCGGATTTTTATTCGGCGAAGCTGGGACTGGCGGAGTGTATCATGCACGAGGGCGACTACGCTGACGCGAAGAAGCGGTTTAAGGACCTGCTCGGCATTAACCGTTTTGACACGTATGTACATGCTATGCTCACGCAGTGTAATGAAAAACTGATCGAGGAGATGCGGGCGAAATTTGAAGAAAACCCTGCTGACACGGCCAATGATATCGAGCTGATCTGGAGTCTTTATCAGAACTATTTGTTCGACGATGCGATCCAGGTACTCGAGGAAATGCCGGTACCGGAAGATGCGATGATCATGGATTATCATTATCTGTACGGCCGTGTGCTTCTTCAGAAGGATGAGTACCAGAAGGCTGCGGACCAATTCCTGGCCTGGATCAAGGATTACGAGATCCACAAGGATGATGATGCTCCCAAGGAAGTCATGGACCGCAACCACGACCGCCGTGCGTTGTCCTATTATTTCGTAGCAGAATGCTATCTCGAACTGGATGAGAAGGTCGGCAACCCGCTGGCTTTGGAGCAGGCACTGGAATACAACGAGACCGCGATCAAAAACACTGCGCTGATCGAGCGCGATGATGACTCCGGTATGTGCTTTACGCAACGTTCCATGATCCTCAACCGCATGAAGCAGTTTGAGGAAGCGGTCGACTATGCCGAAAAAGCGGTCAGTGTCGAACAGAACAACTACGACGCATATCTGCAGATGGGCTATGCCCTGCAGTGCATGCATCAGTATAAGGACGCGATCCGCGCATATTCCGACGCAATCTATTATTGCCCGTATTATGTAAAACCTTACATCGACCTGATGTCGTTGTATGAAGAGGTAGATGCATATGAGGCGATGGAGGACGTGCTGAATGACTTCCTGAAGAGGGAAGTTCCCAGTACGTGGATCAAGGTTTACCAGTCGAAGATCCTGCGTAGGAAGAAGGACTTGAATGGTGCCCTTGCGATCATCACCCAGGCAGCGACGGACATGGAAGACGAGGAGAAGAACGACGTTCAGCAGAAGGATCAGGTCTACCACGAGAAGGCGCTTGTGCATTATTACCGTGATGAGTACGATGATGCTCTGAAGGCATTGGAAAAAGCGCGTGAACTGAAGCCGGAATCCCCGCGCTACTTCTTCTTCACGGGTAACGTCTACTTTGAAAAACAAGAATATGAAAATGCCATCCGTTTCTTCGAGATCGCCAGAGACATGGATAAGGAAAACGTAAACCCGTTGTTCCGTCTGGCGGCGTGTGTACGTGAGATGCGCCAATACGATAAGGCGAAAGAGTATCTGGAAGAGGTCCGCAAGATCGCGCCAGATCACTATATGCTGCACGGAAACCTCGGTGAGGTCCTGGAGGACGCGGGGGATTTTGAAGGAGCATTGGCCGAATACAGCTTGCAGATGGAAGCTGACCCGACTTCCTACTACGCGATCTCACGTGGACTAATGAATTTCCGTCTGGGCTTCGAACAGGAGGCTGCCGAAGATTTCGAGCAGGCTTGTGAGCTGGATAAAGGTAATGGCTATTCTTACTACAATCGTGCGCGCGTCTACATGGCGTCGAATCATTTGGAGGAAGCGATCGACTTGTTGAAGAAAGCGATCCTGGTATCCGAAGGACACGTTCCGAAGATCTTCTATCGCTATCTCGCGCGTTGCTACAGCCGTCTCCATGACATGGATAATCTGGAGAAGACCGTGTACGAAGCAAAGCGTCTGGGACTGATCGACGATGATACTGTGGCCGATACATTGCTGGAGGCATACACGACCGCCGGCTACCCGGAGCGTGCGGAGAAACTACTGAAGAACTCACCGGATATCTATTACAACACCTGCGTGAAGGTAATTCTGAAGAAGCAGAATCTGATGCTTCTGGAGATGAGCCTGGCCCGGGATTACAAGTCGAATGGTGGCGCCTATCGTGCGTATGCGCGTGTGCTCATGCTTCGCGGGAAATATAAGCAGGCAGCGGCTATCTGGGAGGAATACCATAAGGAATTCCGCTCCAGCAATACATTGCCCTTGGCATACTGTTATAAGAAGATGGGAGCCGAAGCGAAGCTGGACGAAGTCCTGCGCGTTTTGGAAGAAAAAGAGAAGCAGAATCTAAGTGATTATCAGTCGCGCAAGCACGGCTTCTTCCAGTTGGCGATGTGCGCATATCTGCGCGGCCAGTATACAAAGACCCGCGAATATCTTCAGGAGATGGAGAATTCAGCGATCTGCGACTTCTGTCGCGAAAGCGCATGCTACGAGGTGGATCTGGTAAAGGCTTTACTCGCGCAGGCGGATAATGATAAAAATACCGCAATGGTATATTTTGCAAAAGCATATGAGAACTGTAAGAACGACTTTGCCGTTTTTGCGGGACTCGGAGGTAAGTTATGATTTTAGGAATTGATTTAGGCACCACGAACTCGTTGGTGGCATATTACACGGAGAACGGTCCGAAGATCATCCCGAACCGATTGGGGGAGAACCTGACTCCTTCGGTGGTAAGTGTGGATGAGGAGGGTAATGTATTCATCGGTAAGACGGCGCTGGAGCGTAAGGCGCTGCATCCGCTGGATACGGCCGAAGTCTTCAAACGCAGCATGGGTACGACGAAAGAGTACGAATTGGCCGGTAAGAAATACACGTCCGAGGATCTGTCTTCGTTTATCCTGCGTTCCTTGAAGGAGGATGCAGAGGTTTTCCTGGGACAGAAAGTAGAAGAGGCGGTCATCAGTGTTCCCGCGTATTTCAACGACGCACAGAGACGTGCGACGAAGCGTGCCGGCGAGCTGGCCGGACTGAAGGTCGAGCGAATGATCAGCGAGCCCACCGCGGCGGCGATCTCGTACGGCCTGCATGAGAAGGCGGAGAAGACGCGTTTCCTCGTGTTCGACTTGGGCGGCGGTACGTTTGACGTATCCATTTTGGAGAAATACAAGAGCGTGATGCAGGTCCGCGCAGTCGCAGGCGATAACTTCCTGGGCGGCGAGGATTTCACTACGATCTTATATCACATGTTCCTCAATAAGTGTAAGCTGGATGAGAAGGATCTGGACGCGAAGACATTGCTCCACATTCGCCGGCAGGCGGAGATCGCGAAGAAGGAGTTTTCGGATGGCCGTGAGGTCACGATGAAGGCGAAGGTCGGCGAGGAGATCAAAGAATGTAAGATCACCGAGGACGAATATGAGAAGAACTGCCAGCTTTTGCTCGCACAGCTGCGCCGTCCGATCGAACGCAGTTTGAAGGATGCGAACATCAAACTCTCGGAGATCAGTGAAGTCGTTCTGGTCGGTGGTGCGACGAAGATGGGCATTGTCCGCAAATTCGTGACGAAGCTGTTCGGACGTTTCCCGAATGTTTCACTCAACCCGGATGAGGTGGTTGCGCTCGGCGCAGCCCTTCAGGGCGCGATGAAGGAGCGTAATGAGGCGATCCGAGAGATCGTTATGACCGATGTATGTCCGTTTACTCTCGGCACTGACGTTGTGGTCGGCCGTGAGGGCGGCTATATGGAGGCGGGACATTTCTTCCCGATCATTGAGCGAAATACCGTCATTCCGGTTTCGAGGACCGAACGTTTGTACACGGCAAGTGACATGCAGCGTGTCATCCGCGTGGAGATCCTGCAGGGCGAGAGTCGCTTCTCGAAGAATAATATGAAACTCGGTGAGGTGGAGGTCCCCGTGCCGCGTAAGAAGGCCGGCGAGGAAGCCATCGACATTACCTATACCTACGATATCAACAGTATTCTGGAAGTCGTGGTAAAGGTCGTATCCACAGGAGAGACGAAGCGTATCGTACTGAAGAAGGATGACGTCACCATGACCGATGAGGAGATCGATGCACGCTTCGAAGAACTGGCTTCGCTGAAGATCCATCCGCGCGAAGAAGAAGAGAACAAACTGCTGCTGTTCCGTGGTGAACGTTTGTACGAAGAGAGCATCGGAGATGCGAGAAGACTCATTGACCACGAGCTCCAGCGCTTCGAAGAAGTCCTGGATAAACAGGATCGCACGAAGATCGACAAAGCCCGCGAAGAGTTCCGGGAATTCCTGGATGGAATAGAAGATCAAAAGTGGGATGGTGAATGATACTAGGCTCGAAAAGTACCGAACGGACGCTGGCGTCAAGTTCGGACCTTGAGAGCCGAACAAACATGAGCCATACCGATTTCCGAAGGAAAGCGAATAGTATGGCGAATGTTTGTAGGATTTCGAGAGTGCGAAGCACGGAGAAATCCGTGTATCATGAACGAGTAATTGAGATTATTTTGCATTTTTAGGTTAGAAAACCACATTGTTTTTGTACAAACCAATTGTTATACTGAACGTAATCGGGGCATTTCCCGCACGAACGAATAAATCAAAGGAGTTAGTGGTTTTATGAAATACGGATTTTTTGATGAAACGAACAAAGAGTACGTGATCACCCGTCCGGACACACCGGCACCCTGGGCCAATTATCTCGGCTCGCCGGAGTACGGCGCCATCATTTCCAATAATGCCGGCGGCTACAGTTTTGTAAAGAGCGGCGCAAAGGGACGTATCATTCGTTATCATTTCAATGAGGATGACACCCCCGGAAGGTATATCTACCTTCGCGATGAGGAGAATGGAGACTATTGGTCGGCTTCGTGGCAGCCGGTCGGTAAGGATCTGAAGGACTACGAGAGCGAGTGCCGCCATGGCCTGGCTTATACACGCATTTCTGCTAAGTATACGCAGATCGCGTCTGAGGTCCTGTATTACGTACCACTGGATAAGACCTATGAGGTCTGGAAACTGAAATTGACGAATACTTCGGATCGTGCGCGCACCATCGCGGCGACCGGATTTTGTGAGTTCACCAACGAGAGCAACTACGAAAACGATCTCGTGAACCTGCAGTACACATTGTTCATCACACGCACCTATTTCTACGGAAATAAGATCGTTCAGACGATCAATGAGAACTGCACGGACGCTGCCCGCAAGGATCATACGACCACAGGACGCGAGCGTTTCCTCGGTATGATCGGTTCTCCCGTTAGTTCTTACTGCGGCGATAAGGCGGCTTTCTTAGGCAGCTATCGCAGCTACCGCAACCCCATCGGCGTTGAGAGCGGCGACTTGGGTAATCATCTTAACTACAACGACAACGCGTGCGCTGCATTGACCACGAAGATCACACTGGCACCCGGTGAGTCGAAGGAGATCGTATTCCTGCTCGGTCAGTATAACGACAAAGAGGCGGAGCAGCTTCTGCAGGGCTATGCGAATCCCGCGAAGGCAGAAGAGGAGCTTTGCGAGTTGAAAAAGTACTGGTACTCCAAACTGGATAACTTCCAGGTAAAGACGCCGGACGAAAACTTCAACGCGATGATCAATACATGGAACGCTTATCAGTGCTTTATGACATTTATCTGGTCGCGTGCAGCTTCCTTCATTTACTGTGGCCTGCGTAACGGTTACGGTTATCGTGATACCGTTCAGGATATCCAGGGTGTGATTCATCTGGATCCGGCCGCTGCCTGCGATAAGATCCGCTTCATGCTTTCCGCACAGGTGGACAATGGTGGCGGACTTCCGCTCGTTAAGTTCGATCACAACGCCGGACATGAGGATACACCGGACGATGCTTCCTATGTGACTGCGACCGGACATCCGGCTTACCGTGCGGACGATGCCCTGTGGCTCTTCCCGACCATCAAGAAATACTTAGGCGAGACGGGCGACACCGCATTTATCGATGAGGTAATCCCGTACGCGAACCGCGATGAGGGTACGGTTTACGATCACTTGAAGCGCGCGATCAATTTCTCGATGGAGCGTCTGGGGAATCATGGCATGCCGGCCGGACTTCACGCCGACTGGAATGACTGCCTGCGTCTGGGTAAGAAGGGCGAGTCCACCTTCGTTGCGTTCCAGTTGTATTATGCATTTACCGTAATGAAAGAGTATGCCGAAGAGAAGAAGGATACCGAGTATCTGGCATACCTGAATAAGACACAGGCAGAACTTCGTGACCTGTTGGAAGGCCTGTGCTGGGAAGACGACCGTTTCATCCGCGGATTCAAGGAGGACGGTCAGGTCATCGGTTCGAAGAACGATCCGGAGGCCAGCATGTGGCTGAATCCGCAGTCCTGGGCTGTTATCAGTGGATTGGCTTCGAAGGAGCAGGCGGAGCTGGCACTGGAGTCTGTACATCGCGAACTCAATACCGCTTATGGCTGCCGCGTCATGGCTTCTTCCTACCATGAGCATGCATTTGACGGAGCATTGGCCCTTCTGTTCAATGGTTCCACGAAGGAGAATGGTGGTATCTTCTCTCAGCCGCAGGGCTGGATCATTCTGGCGGAAGCTTTGATGGGACACGGCGATCGTGCTTACGAGTACTTTAAGGAGAGCTCGCCGTCGACGATGAACGATAAGGCAGAGATCCGTCGCCTGGAGCCGTACGTACACGGCCAGTTCACCGAGTCCGTTGAGAGTCCGTTCGAAGGACGTTCCCACGTACACTGGCTCACCGGAACCGCATCGACCGTTATGGTCGGCTGCGTCGAGGGTATCCTCGGTATGCGCCCTGACCTGCACGGACTTCGTGTGGCACCTTCCATTTCCTCGGAGTGGAAAGAAGTCACGATCTTTAAGAACTTCCGCGGCAAGAAGCTGACCATCCGAATCGAAAACCCGGACGGCGCACAGAGCGGCTACAAGAGCCTCACCGTAAACGGCAAGGTGCTCCCGGACAACTACATTCCGGAAGACCTGCTGACCGCAGAGACCGATGTCGTTTTGAAAATGTAACATATTCACCGCTTTCGGCGGTTTCACAGGCGGGCCCTCGGGCCCGCCTCTTTTTCAAGTGTGTCAGTGGGGACGGTTCTGTTTGACACATTCTGG
>JAFYGB010000077.1 GCA_017543445.1 Lachnospiraceae bacterium
CAAAGATGCTTTTCTGGAAACACAGAAAAAGCTTACTCTTGAAGGAAATATCGTTATCAGTGTAGGATTATTTGGCCATAGCGGCGATAACGAAGTCTGGGAGAATATGGACGAAGGGGTACTTACCAAAACCAAAGCTATGTTGGATGACATGCACAAAAGAAAGATCGATATGGCAGACGAGATATTTGTTATAAATGTCGGTGGTTATATTGGTGATAGTACAAGATCAGAAATCGAATATGCAATACAGACAGGAAAACCTGTTCGTTATCTAGAACAATAGGAAAGGAACTCCGGATTTATGAACGAACTAAATGTTTATGTTTGGTGGTCAGCTGGCCATGGAGATGCTTGAAAAACTGGGCTACGATATACAGATCACGTATGTGAAAAAAGACCTATAAGCGTCATGATCGGACGCCACAAGTAAAGGAGGTCTTCGATATGGATGATCAAGAATTGTTGCAGATGGTGGTTGCCGAACCGTGGGAGCGGTATCGCCGCGCCGACCGCCGAGAAAAGCTCGCTCTGCTCCGGCACAGTTTTTCGATGTATATTCCCCATGCCGACAGAGGATATGAGTTCTTGCGTATCGTTCTGGACGATCGCGCGGAACTGGAATACTCGGTCAATAAGGCGGCTGCAGTCAGCGACGACTACACTCTGAGGGGGTTTGTCCGCTTTGTGTTTGCGCTCAAAGAGGGCGAAACGAAAACGTTCGCATGGGTCACCGCAGATGGAATAAAAGAATGGATCCTGTCCCGGGATGATGCTGTACTTTACGTGAACGCTCCCGGGCTCGGTGAAGGCTTTTTCATCCGATACCTGGAATTCAGGGACGAATGCTTTGCGGCGTACGAAAAGCGCTACGGCTGGGGATACAATGCCGAAATTCAAAAAATCGAGGTGCCCGCGCCGGATTATGATTTTCTTAAAACACTGGACGTGCATAATGAATTTGAACTGGTCCGATTTCTTGATGACGGCGTGTCGTTTGAGACAACGGATGCGGATCGGTTGCTTCGATACATTGATGAGCAGAGACGGCGGGAAAAATTGTCGGAGGAACCGGATGAGGCTCGCCTCCGTTCTTTCCGCGACCTGCACGCGGCCATCTGGTACTTCGTAACAGAGCAAAAACGTCTGAGGAGAGCGATGAAGCTTCGCCGCACCACGGGCATCGAACTTTCATATCTGAAAGACAACTGGGAAGAATGCGACTTCCGCTATAACGTCTCGCTGAATCCGGACGATTGGCACTACGAGGGTTACCGTCGTTACGGCGATCTGCCTGACGGCAGACATTTCGGCGTTTATATCTGGCCGAAACACGAAGAATGTCCGCCGACATCGATTATGATGATTGTCGGGGAGAACGGAGAAATGCAGACCAATACGGTCATGGACGATCGTTGGGATGCGGACGAAGCCGACCGTTGGCCGCTTGCAGCGGTGGCTTCCCCCAGCGGTAAGAGCATCGTCTGGCTCAAGGACGGCAGGATATGGGTCTGGCGTGAGGACTG
>JAFYGB010000078.1 GCA_017543445.1 Lachnospiraceae bacterium
ATCGTACGTTTTGTATCCATTGCCCTGATCCCGATCGGTATTGCGCTTCTGGTGAAGCAGCTGGTCATCATGCATGAGGATCTAGCGACCGCGGTGACCGGAGCAGTGGCTGCGATGGTGGGCATGATTCCCGAGGGACTGATCCTGCTGACCAGTGTTGCATTGGCCGTGGGTGTGGTACGCCTGGGACGGAGAAAGACTCTGGTGCAGGAACTGTACGGCATCGAGACGTTGGCGCGCGTGGATGTGCTGTGTCTGGATAAGACCGGAACCATCACCACCGGCGACATGACCATGGAGCAGATCCTGCCGCTGTCCGATGCTTCGGAGGAGGACTGCAGAGGCGTCCTGCGTCGGTTCCTAGGTGCGGGAGAGAACTTGAGCCCGACGCTGCGGGCTCTGGAAAATGCGATCGGAACGGCGACGGAGCAGCCGACGGCCGTTTTTCCCTTTGATTCGACCGTAAAAAAATCGGCCTATTCCTTTGCCGATGGAAATACATATATCTTAGGAGCACCGAATTTTGTGTGGCCGGAGAGCGACATGTGGCGCGCGGCCGCCGGCGAGGCGACAGCGCAGGGCCTGCGTGTGCTGCTCCTGTGTGAGGCGCACGGCACCATCGAGGATGGGAAACTGCCGCCTGTGAGCCGCCCGCTCTGTCTGGTGGCGCTGAATGACACCCTTCGGGACAATGCGGAGCAGACGCTTCACTATTTCGCGGAGCAGGGTGTGACTTTGAAACTGATCAGCGGTGACGACCCGCGTACGGTGTCGGCCATCGCTTCCCGCGTGCAGATGAAGGGCGCGGATCGCTGGGTCGACGTTTCGGAACTGTCGGACGAGCAACTTAAGGACGCCGTAGAGAATAACACGGTGCTGGGACGCGTGACGCCCGAGCGGAAGCGTGCCCTGGTCGAGGTGCTGAAAGAGGCGGGCCATACGGTTGCGATGACCGGTGACGGTGTTAACGATATTCCGGCCCTGAAGGCTTCGGACTGTTCCATCGCCATGCCCGGTGGCTCAGACGCGGCGCGCCATGCGGCGCAGCTGCTTTTGCTGGGCGCCGATTTCGCGGCATTGCCCGCTGTAGTCGATGAAGGACGGCGCGTGATCAACAACATCAACCGCGCAGCTTCACTGTTCCTGGTGAAGACTTTGTACTCTTTCCTGCTGGGTCTGTTTTTCATCTTTTTGCCGGCAGCCTATCCGTTCCAGCCCATCCAGCTGACGCTGGTCTCCACGCTTACCATCGGAGCACCGTCGTTCTTTCTGGCTTTGGAACCGAACCGCGAACGCGTGCGGGGAAATTTCCTGCGTTCGGTGCTCATGCGGGCCATCCCCGGAGCATTGGCCGTTACGCTCTGCGCGTTATCTGCCGCAGTGATGGAGCATTTCGGCTGGAGCCATGAGGTTTGTTCGACACTGGCGACCCAGTCCGCCGCTGTTGCGGGCTTGGTGACCCTGTTTGTTACCTGCTTCCCGTTCTCGAAGATGCGTGCCTTCGTTTTCGCAGGCTCCTGCGTGGCCATGGTGATCGCCGTCATCTTCTTCCGGGAATTCTTCTTCCTGTCGACTCTGTCCGGCGTGCAGTGGCTCGTGCAGGTCGCATTGGCAGCGTTTACCATTGCATTTATCCCTTTCTTACGGTGGTGCATGAACCGAAAGAAAGTAGCATGATGTTTAAGGCAGGGGGCTTGCCCTCTGCCTTTTTTTGTGTATAATAGTTAGTGGCGACTAACCGTCACAAATCAAACGAATCGAGGTAGAGATAGATGAACATGCAAGTTTTGTCAGGCTTGACGATCCCATTTGCCGGAACGGCGCTGGGATCCGCCTGTGTATTTTTCATGAAGGAGGAACTGGGGCCGAAGGTCCAGAAAGCGCTTACGGGCTTTGCGAGCGGCGTCATGGTGGCGGCTTCGATCTGGAGCCTGATCATCCCGGCGATGGAGCAGAGTGAAGATATGGGGCGGCTGAGCTTCGTGCCGGCCTTCATCGGCTTTTGGATCGGAATCCTGTTCCTGCTGATCCTGGACACGGTCATCCCGCACCTGCATATGAACGCGGAGAAAGCGGAGGGCCCGAAGTCCGGCTTCAAAAAGACGACCATGATGGTTCTGGCTGTTACGCTCCACAACATTCCGGAGGGTATGGCGGTCGGCGTCGTTTACGCCGGTTTCCTCTCGGGCAATGTAGCTATTACGGCTGGAGCCGCGCTGGCGCTAGCTCTGGGTATCGCGATCCAGAACTTTCCCGAAGGCGCCATCATTTCGATGCCGCTGTGCGCGGCGGGAGCGAGTAAGAGGAAAGCGTTTTTCTATGGCGTCCTCTCGGGGGCAGTGGAACCGGTCGGGGCCGTGCTGACGATCCTCGCGACCGGCTTCTTCCTGCCGGCTATGCCTTATCTGCTCGCATTTGCCGCAGGAGCCATGATGTACGTCGTCGTAGAGGAACTGATCCCGGAAATGTCCTCCGGTGAGCACTCGAATGTAGGCGTTGTCATGTTTGCGACCGGCTTCACGTTGATGATGGCACTGGACGTGGCATTGGGATAAACGGAGCAGGAAAAAAGAGCAAGATAGTAAAGGGCCTGTGAAAAACGATTTCTCGTTTTTTCACAGGCCCTTGTTTATTTGCCATCTGCGCCTTTTTGCTGCGCGTAGTAGTTGATGTAGGCTTGCTTGGTTTTCTGTTTGTTGCGGACGCTGATGCTGATCTCTTCGCCCTGGTCCATGACGATGGCGTTATCGTCAACGCTCTTTGCGTAGTCTAAGTTCACCAGGTAGCAACGGTTGCACTTGATGAAGTTCGGGTGGGAGGAGAGCTGCTCCTCGATATCCTTCAGAGGTACATTGACCTGGAAGTCCTTACCTACGGTGTGCACCATGCACATCCAGTTGAAGACTTCGATGTAGCGGATCTTCGCGATCGGAAGCGAGACCGGAATACGGTCCGATGTAACGTTCAGTGTTGCATACTGCAGTTCCATGCGGCCTTCCAGACGCTCTAAGAGCTGGTAGAGGCGGGGACGGGCCACAGGCTTCACCAGGTAGCCTTCCGCCATCAGGTCATAACTTTCAATGGCATGTTCCTCGCTTGAGGTTACGAATATGATCATGGTATTCGGAGCCTTCTCGCGCAGCTGGCGTGCCGTGTCGATGCCGTTCATGTCGGCCATATAAATGTCCAGAAAGACGATGTCCCAGTCCGGACGGTTTTTTAATTTCTGCTGTTCGTAGGACAGAAGCAGTTTCTGTCCGCTGTCGTAAACCTCTACGTGTACATCCGAGTCATGAGACGAGAACCAGTCGTGAAGCATCGTATAGAGTGCTTTGATGTCGACCTTACTGTCGTCACAGATCGCAATCTTCATAAATACATACCTCCCAATAATGCGAACGATCGAAGAATCGACCACCCACATGAGCTAACCTTCCTTTTTAAGTATAGCATAAATAGCACAAAACTCAAGTGCAAATTCAGGATTTTTCGCGAAAAATGCGGATTTGCGTAGAATATACTTGTGAGCGTTACGCGCAAAGAAGAAAGAATCGGTAAGAAATATGTATAAGATAGGGTGGATATTTTCCGCACGGTGTAGTAAAATAGAATCTGTTTTTAAGAGAGGAGATAACTATGCTGAAGTATCTGAAGAAGTACTGGTATTGGTGTTTGCTGGCGCCGGTATTCATGTTCGGAGAGATCGCGATGGACCTGATCCAACCGAAGATCATGTCCTCCATCGTAAACGACGGCGTACTGAAGAGCGATGTCGAACTCATCCTGGATCTCGGAATCCGGATGATCCTGCTGGTTTTGTTCGGCGGCCTCTGCGGTACCCTGTGTGGCGTCTTTGCGAACCTGGCGACCCGCCGCTTCGGAAACGACGTGCGTAAGGCTGTGTTTTCGAAGATCATGAACCTGTCATTTTCCCAAACGGACCGGATCTCCACCGGCTCCCTGATCACCCGCTTATCCAACGATGTCAACCAAGTCGAGATGATGGTCATGCTGACGTTGCGCATGGCTGTGCGAAGCCTGTGTATGTTTATCGGTGGTATCTACATGCTGTACCGGATCTCGACGCATTTCGCCCTGCTGACCATCGGCGCCTTGCCGTTCGTCATGATCGGCGTGTCCTTCTTCCTGAAGAAGGCGACACCGATGTTCGCGGTCGTTCAGAAGAAACTCGACCAGGTCAACCATGTCATGCAGGAGGACGTGGCCGGTGCCCGCGTGGTAAAGGCGTACGTTCGCGAAGATTACGAGTTAAATCGTTTTGATAAGGCCAATGATGACCTCGTCGACATCAACCTGCGTGTGCAGACATTGCTTGCCTTCATGATGCCGTACATGAACATCATCCTGAACCTCGTCGTGATCCTGCTTCTCTACATCGGCGCGATCAAGGTGGAAGACGGCGCGGATCTGCAGATCGGCGACCTGATGGCCGCATTGACCTATGTTGCGATGATCCTGCATAGTGTGACCTTCGTGGCCAATATATTCCAGAGCATTACCCGTGCGCGTGCTTCGGTAGCACGTCTGAACGAGGTGCTCGACAGTCCCGACCTCATCAGCGACGGCGATTTCGAAGCCGCGAAGGCTCTGGTCGGTGACGTGACCCGCGGAACCATTCGTTTTGAGAATGTGTCCTTTGCGTACCCGTCGTCTCCGGACCGTAAGGTTTTGGAGAACATCAGCTTAGAGATCCGCTCCGGTGAGACATTTGCCATCTTGGGTACGACCGGCAGCGGTAAGTCCACGTTTATCAACCTGATCCCTCGTTTCTACGATGTAACAGAGGGTAATATCTACGTGGACGGCATCAACGTTAAAGATTACGAACTGCATGAACTGCGCGAGCGCGTAGTCACCGTCATGCAGAAAGCAGAATTGTATTCCCGTTCCATCCGCGAGAACATTCGCTGGGGACGTGAGGATGCCACGGACGAAGAGATCTACGCGGCAGCACGTGTGGCGCAGGCGGATGATTTCATTCGTGCTTCAAAGGACGGCTACGATACGCACGTGACCGAGTCCGGCCACTCGCTTTCGGGCGGCCAGAAGCAGCGTATTTCCATCGCGCGTGCCCTCGTTCGCAAGGGTGAGATCCTGATCTTCGACGACGCGACCAGTGCGCTGGATCTGAAGACCGAGGCGGCGCTGCATAAGGCGTTGCGCGCGAAGGATACCGTCATGGGCTCGGAATACAGTGAGATGACGAAGATCATCATTGCCCAGAGAATCGCGTCCGTTCGCAATGCGGACCGCATCATGGTCCTGGATCGAGGCAAGATCCTGGCCATCGGTACGCACGATGAATTGATGAAGAGCTGCGATCTGTATCAGGATATCTATCGTTCGCAGCTGAAAGAAGATAAGAAGGGGGTGACGGCAAATGAGTGAACCGAATAAAGCCCCTGCACAGCCGCAACAGCAGCAAATGGTGCGCTTCGGCGGACGCCCCGGCGGCGGCCCGCGGGGCATGATGCGTGAAGTCGAGAAGCCGAAGGATATGAAGAACATCCTGCGCCGCCTCCTGGTATACTTCCGCACGGAGAAGACCTTACTGATCATGTTGTTCATCTGCGTTGTGGTCGTATCCCTGTCCACACTCGCCGGCCCGAGCATGCAAGGAAGCGCGATCGACTCGATCTTCAACAAAGAGTTCGGCATCCTTCCCGTTCTGCTGCTCGCGATGCTTGGCATCTACGTTTTGAACACCGCATTTATGCTGGGCCAGTCCCTTTTGTCGGCTCGCCTCTCCCAGAGGATCGTGCGGAAAATGCGTCACGATCTGTTTGAGAAGATCGACCATTTGTCGATCGCTTATCTCGACACGCACTCCGGCGGTGATATCATGAGCCGCATGACGAACGATGTCGAGAACATTTCCCAGACGATCTCCCAGAGCATCGGCTCACTGTTCTCTGGTGTCATGACCATCATCGGAACCGTGGCCATCATGTTCTGGTACTGCTGGCAGCTGACATTGATCACCTTCTTTACGGTCCTGATCACCGTTATCGTTACGAAGGTTTTGTCAAAAGTCATGCGTCGTACCTATAAGCATCGTTCCATTGTGCAAGGTAAACTCAACGGTCATTCGGAGGAGATGATCACCGGATACCGTTCCATCGTAGCATACAACAAGAAAGAAGACGTCATCCGCGAGTTTAACGACCTGTCGGACGAACTGTGCAGTGTGAGTATCCGCGCGGAGATCCTGGGCGGTTCCATGGGACCGATCATGAACTGTATCTCCAACATCGGTTTCGTCATCGTTTCCGCATTCGGCGGTTTCTTCGCCTACCACGACCTGATCACCGTCGGTACGATCTCGGCGTTCATCCTGTACGCGAAGCAGTTCTCCCGTCCGATCAATGAGATCGCACAGCTTTACGGCAATGTGCAGACGGCGCTGGCCGGCACGGAGCGTGTCTTTGAGATCATGGATCTTCCGGACGAGAATAACGAAGGCGAGATCCCGATGACGAAGGTCGAGGGAAATATTACGTTCGAGCATATCGATTTTTCGTATGTGCCCGGCAAGCAGGTCCTGAAGGATTTCAACATGGAAGTCCGCCCGGGCCAGAAGGTCGCCCTCGTCGGCGCGACCGGCAGTGGCAAGACGACCATAGTCAACCTGCTGATGCGCTTCTACAAGCCGGACTCCGGCTCGATCAAGATCGACGGTGTCGACATCTTCGATTACAAACGTGACGACCTGCGTGATCACACCGCGATCGTTTTGCAGGATACCGTCCTGTTCTCCGATACCATCGCAGGAAATATCAAATACAGCAACCAGGAAGCTTCCGATGAGGAAATGGTCGAGGCAGCGCGGATCTCGAACTGCGAGTCCTTCATATCCCGTCAGCCCGAGGGTTACGACACCTACCTGAAACTGGCAGGCGCGAACCTGTCGGCCGGACAGAAGCAGCTCCTGACCATCGCACGTGCCGTACTTTCGGATCCGTCCATCCTCATTCTGGATGAGGCGACCAGCTCGGTCGATACCCGCACCGAAAAGAAGATCCAGGATGCCATGGCCCAGCTCATGAAGAACCGGACGAGCGTGATTATAGCCCACCGACTGTCCACCATCATGGACGCCGATAAGATCGTCGTCATGGACCAGGGGCGCGTAGTCGAGACCGGAACCCATGACGAACTGCTCGAACTCGGCGGCCGCTACGCCGAACTCTACCAGTCGCAGTTCGCCGGATTGGAAACATAATTACACAAATAGTCCCAGAGAGGCGAACAAAAGTGCAGAGCAGGCGGTTTTGTTCGCCTTTCGTATGGGGAAAGGCCCGCGGAGAGGCGGGGAAAGCGAACAGAAGAGCTGTAGACGAAAATTTGTTCGCACTGCGGGCCAGAAAATGCCTGCGGAAAGACGGGAAATGCGAACAGAAGCGCTGCAGAGGAAGATTTGTTCGCACTGCGGGTTGGAAATCACCCGCAAGTAAGCGAAAAATGCGAACAGAAGAGCAGCAAATGAAGATTTGTTCGTATTACATGCCAGGAAAGGCCTGCGGGGGAGCGGAGATCGCCCGCGGGGAGGAAAATGCGAACAGAAGCGTATAAGGAGGAGGTGTAAGCTGGTTACAGAGTGATGAACTTAGATCAAAAATGATATTTGGGGAGAGCCGATTTTTGGTAGAGTCGACTCATGACAATTCAAAATCAATAAGGAGGTTCGATGTTTAGAAAAAAGGATATAAAAAATGAAATAGAGATTTTAGAGAGACAATTGAGGGATGTTTCTTCTGAGTTAGCAAAGATCCAACCTCTGGTCCCTGAGGGGGCCGGGCTTCGCGTAATCCGTCGCGGCGAGGGATATCAGTACTTTATGCGGTATCATGGTTCAAAACCTTCAGGAGACTATATTCAGAAAAAGAATAAGAAAACCGCGCAAGTACTGGCCCAAATCGAATACGATCGAAAAGTAATAAAGAATTTGGAACTGTGGATCACGGGATTGAAGCATCTATGTTTATTTCCGGATACCCCTTTCGATCATGCGTTTGATCAGATAGTTTCAGGGAAAAAAGAACTGATCCAACCACATCGTGTATCGGATGATGTCTTTATTCACGAGTGGAAGAATAAAGACTATCCCAGAATGGATTTTGACGAAGAAGCCCCGGAGTATTATACGAGACAAGGGCTGCGTGTTCGGTCGAAGTCGGAAGTGATCATAGCAGATATTCTAGATGATATGTCCATTCCGTTTTTGTATGAAAAGCCGTTGCAGATCGGTTCGGCAACTATTCATCCGGATTTCACGATGTTGAACATAAGAGAGCGAAGTGAGGTGTACTGGGAGCATTTCGGCATGATGGATGATATGGATTACCGGAATAAGGCGTTTGCAAAGATACGGAAATATGAATCAACATTTCGTCGCAACTCGTTGATCTGGACATTTGAAACCGAACGATATCCGCTGAATTTAAAAGCAATACGAAATATGGTAGCGGATATGAAGACCGATCTGGGATATTGATGATGAAGAAATGACTTGAAAAATAATAATGCTTCCGTTATACTTAGAGGTGGTGCTTTCCACAGCCGCGTTTGTTTTCATGGCTTATTATGGAAAAACTCGTTTGAGTGGAGTGTGCCGCTTTCGATAAAGGAGCATAATAGGATGAAATTAGGGATGAAGACGAAGCTTGCGACGGCGGTGTTGTCGTTGGTGCTGGCGGTGGCGCTGATCCTTCAGGGGACAGGCCTGTTCGGCACTTCGTTTGGCGCAAGCAAAGTTTATGCGGATGAGTCGTTTGGCGAGAAAGCCTACGAATACATGAAAAAAATGAGTCAGGAATACACGTTCCGTATCTCGACCACGGAGGCGAATGCAGACTGCCGTGCGTGGTTGAAGAAACTGGTTTCGGGTTGGGGCTATAAGGTATCGACCTGTGAATTTGCCGCTGACTCGACCCATGGATGGGGACCGTTTTCCGGTGAGAGTCTGATCTTCGATAAGAAGGGCCAGTCCGACTACATGTTGCTGATCTGTGCGCACTACGACGGCGCCTGGTCACCCGCCTGTGATGATAATGGTTCCGGCGTCGGTGTCCTTCTGGAAAATGCCGAGCGCGTCGCAAAGATGGACCTGCCGTACAGTGTGCGTTTTGCCCTGTTCGACGGCGAGGAGCCGGGCTGCCTGGGCAGCACCGCATATGCGGCTTCCCTGTCGCAGGAAGAGATGGACCGCATCGTTTGCGTCATCAACCTCGACAGTGTGGCGGCCGGTGATAACCTGATGATCTACAGCGGCAACTATCATGCCGACACAAATACATTTACTGAGATGTGGCCTCTGTCCAGCATGATGGAACTGGCCGACGAATACGATGTAAAATTATCCATTCACCCAGAGGTGAACGGACAGTGGCCGACACCGACGAAGATGACCGGCAGCGACCACGCCGCATTTGCCGCAGCAGGTAAGCCTTACATCTACTTTGAGGCCAGCAACTGGATGGGCGGTGACTGGGACAATATGTACCAGACCGATTCGCCGTTGGTCGAAAAAGGTAAGATCATGCATAATGAGCCTTACGACAATATCGAGTTCCTGGAAGCGAATTTTAAAGATCGCATCCAGAAGCATTTGAAGGAAGTCTCACAGCTTGTGTATGCGACCATGATCGGACACCTGAACATTCCGAAGGAAGCGTTTAAGGAAATCGTTAAGCCGACGACACAGGCACCGACCGAGGAGGAAACGACACAGGCTCCTTCGGAGATACCGACCACGCAAGCGCCGGAACCTATGACGGTTTCGGAGCCTACAAAGGAAACGGTTACTCCGGAAGCACCGACCGTCGAGGAGACGAGCTCGGACGTAAACACGGAGACTACGGAGGCGGAGACATCCACCGAAGCGGAGACGACGGAAGCGGAAACGACCACGGAAGCGGAGACTACGACGGAGGCCGAAACGACCACCGCAGAGGTAACGACCGCAGAGGAGACGACCACTGCGGCGGAGACGACGACCGTAGAGGAGACCACGACCGAGTCTGAAAAAATGAAGGACGAAGGCGGTATCAACTGGATCGGTATTCTGATCGCAGTTGTGATCCTGCTTCTCGTCGGTTTCCTGATCTTCCTGTTCGCGCTTTCCATGATCCAGGAACGCCGCGCGCAGAACCGCAGAGATAAGAAATAAAAGAAATAAATAGACACGGAGGAGAAGACGATGCCGGATACCATGAACGAAAAAGATCATTCAGCGGAGAAGACGGAGAAGAAATTCCCCTCCGTTTATTTTGCCGCTTCCCTCATGAATCATATTGTGGACCTGGTGGGAGCTGCGTTTTTCCTGATCCTGGGCTGCTTTATCCTGAGTAACGGAACTACGCTCGCCGGCATTCTGTGCTTCGCGATCACGGTAGTATTCATCGGTGATTTCCTGGATCTGGTCATCGTAGGATCGGAACATGTATACCGAACGCATTTTTTCCTGCTCTCGAGTACCATTGTCCGTGATAAAATCACCATTTGTTCGACATCTAAAGAGAAGAATGGCGACCAGATCTATCTCTACGGAGCCGGATCGCACATGACGATGCTTCGTTCGAAGCGCCTCTGGAAGAAACTGATGGAAGTGATCGGTGTTCCGGAGGATGTGCAGGAGAAACTGGACATCTGTCCCGGCAACCTCTACGAACAGAAGATCACGCCGGAGTTATCGGTACGTTCCCAGCGGGTCATGATCGACTACTTGCTGCACTCTGCAAACTATGTGAGTGTTGAGATCCGCCGGACATTTACCCCGGAAGCACAGGAGGAAACGTCTGTTTCCGAGGGGATCCCTTCCGCACAAAAGGAAGAAAGGCCCGGTGCATTCGATCGGTGGGCAGCTGCGAAGGGCGGCCGAACCGGCCGAGCAGTCCGCGTCGTACGTGCGTTTGTGGTGGCCCCGCTTTTGTTCATTCTGGGCTTTATGGCACTGCTATATGTGTGGTACAATTCGAAGGCTCAGGATATCCGGATCCACAGTTTTGATGATGCTTCCGAACTGGTGATCCGAGAAGTAACGCATAATCTGGATCGGACGACCTTTTACGAAGTGGAAGATCATGGTTATGGTTTGCTGCTTATGGATTCGGAGAAGAAGCGTCTGTATTCAAAATTCATTGAGAACGACCCGTCCTATTTGTATTCGGTCGATACGGACAATACGAGGGTAAAGGGGGAGACCGGTACCTACGTTTTCTTCCAAAAATATCGATATTTCACCATCGAAATGGTAGCCGGTGAAGATCAGGGCGACGGAACATTCCTGTGTCGGGAAATGGCTCGCTATGGGAAACTGCCGATCATGGCGGCAAATTCCGAAGACGAGGCGGCGGCCATCCTCCCTATTCGCGCCGATGCCGAGTCTCCGATCCGGGTCGAACCGACGAGGTATACATGGAATGACACTTACGGATTATCTTCCTACAAAGACCTGGTGGAGTTTTACCAGCGGATCGAAAGCCAGCATTATACGCTGAAGGAAGATGAACAGGTGATCCTCGTCTCGCTGTATGTATACCGTAAATGGTATCCGGATGCGCTGGAGATCCGGGTCGATGATCAGGGCTTTGAAGTACGCGTGGTTGACTCGATCCTCAAAAAATAAAAAAATCAAATAAACGCTTGACAGCCGAAAAGAAACGTGGTATAGTACTCACGTTGAATTAACAAGCAAGCAGAGTTCATCTCTCACCATAGCACGTATGTTTCGTGTGAAACATAGACTGTGACTACGGTTCATATCCGAAGAAAGCGCGTGGGCGCGTGTCTTTTCGGCTGTTATGAGTGGATGGCTTGCATTGTTATGCAGGCTTTTTTTAATTCTATTTTTGCTCCGTTTTCGGAGGCTGGTCGATAGGAGGTGTCAGACATCAGCGAATTATTTATTAACGAACAGATCAGGGATAAGGAAGTCCGTGTAGTTGCAGAGGACGGTTCCCAGCTTGGTATTATGTCCGCAAAGGACGCTATGAAGCTTGCAAAAGAAGCCGAGCTTGACTTAGTCAAGATCGCTCCGATGGCGAAGCCGCCGGTTTGCAAGATCATCGATTACGGTAAGTATCGTTACGAACTTGCCCGCAAAGAAAAAGAAGCGCGAAAGAAGCAGAAGGTAATCGAGATCAAGGAGATCCAGATCCGGCCGAATATCGATACCAACGATCTCGTTCGCAAGGTAAGTGACGCGAAGAAGTTCCTGGAAAAAGGAAATAAGGTAAAGATGTCGATGCGTTTCCGTGGCCGTGAGATGGCATACATGGAGAAGTCGAAGAAGCTTCTCGATCAGTGTGCCGAAGAGCTCTCGGATATCGCAGTCATCGAGAAACCGGCAAAAATCGAAGGAAGAAGCATCAGCTTGGTATTGGCCGAAAAGCGTTCCTGACGCGATCGGTACATTCATTGTATAGGAGGATTTAAATCATGCCCAAGTTAAAGACAAAGCGAGCAGCTGCTAAGCGTTTTCAGAAAACCGCATCTGGTCTTTTGAAGAGAAATAAGGCTTATAAGAGACATATCTTAACCAAGAAGTCTACGAAGAGAAAGAGAAATCTCAGACAGTCCGCGATCATGGATGAGACGAACGTTAAGAATATGAAGAAGGTTTTACCGTATTTATAAGAATTAGGAGGAATCAAAAATGGCTAGAATTAAGGGCGGCTTAAACGCTAAGAAGAAGCATAATAAAGTTTTGAAGCTGGCAAAGGGTTACAGAGGTGCCAGATCCAAACAGTATAGAGTAGCGAAGCAGTCTGTAATGCGTGCACTTACATCCGCATATGCAGGCAGAAAAGAAAAGAAGAGACAGTACAGACAGCTCTGGATCGCTCGTATCAACGCAGCTTGCCGTATGAACGAGATCAGCTACAGCAAATTCATGTATGGCCTTAAGCTTGCAGGCGTTGAGATGAACCGTAAGATCCTTGCGGACATGGCGATCAACGATGCAGAAGGCTTCACAAAGCTGACTGAGGTCGCTAAGGCTAAATTGGCTTAATCGATCGTTCGCATAGTATTCGGCTGTGATGCTTCGGTATCACGGCCGTGTTTTTTTCGCTTTTCGGGCAATGCGTCTCGGGGAGGAGGAAACGTGTGGTTTAAGGAACATCCATGGGTCTTTCCAGTGATCATCGGCGGTATCGGCCTGTTTTATGTATTCTTGAATATAATGGCCATTCGGGCCAGCAAAAAGGCGAATCGCTTTGTTTCCGGAGTTCCGCTGCTCGGGTTCATTCACCTTCTGGTCGCGGGGCTGATCTCGCCGTGCAAATGGTTAGCCTTTCTCTGCGTGCTGGATTTCACGTTCTGGGAATTCCTGTCGGTATTTTTCGGAATACCGCGGCCCAAAGAAGGTCCGGACGAACCGATGTCCACGGAGGGTTCTACGGATTCGGAGAATACTGAGGCCTTAGATGATCCAGCGATCTCAGAGAATTCTTCCCCGCGGTGAAACTCGTAAATAAAGTTTGAAAAAACGGTTGACAATCCCTTGCAAAGTCGCTATAATATGCAAGGTAACAATTTTCCTCGATAGCTCAGTCGGTAGAGCACGCGGCTGTTAACCGCGCTGTCGTAGGTTCAAGTCCTACTCGGGGAGCTTGAGATCATCGATCTCATATACAATCAGTTCGGAGCGTGGCTCAGTTTGGTAGAGCGTTCGGTTAGGGACCGAGAGGTCGCAGGTTCGAATCCTGTCGCCCCGATTACTTTTGCGAAACATTGTCCCGGAAACGGGACATTCGCTTTTTAGCAAAAGTCGCTGCATAAGCAGTACGTGTCCGTAGCTCAGCTGGATAGAGCAACGGCCTTCTAAGCCGTGGGTCGGGGGTTCGAATCCCTTCGGGCACGCGATTTTATGCCTATATGAAACGTCGCTGAGCCGCATGAATGCTAACTAAAACGAAAGGAGAGTGAGAGCCTCTCAAATGCGGCGAAAAGAAAGGTAACCCTCGTGGTAACCCCTAAGGATGAAAAAGACGTTCAAGGCGTAGTAAATAATCGTTTTTTTCAGTCGAAAAGAGCACGAAATCGTGCTCTTTTTTTGACAGCCGGAGAAACCTGGTTTATCGAAATAAATGGTTTGAAATCCTAACTGACGCATTTATGCCGGGATATACTCGACTGGTAGAAAAACAGGAATAGTTCTGGTAGATGATGAAATATCCCTAGGGAGATCGCAATATCACAGCAAGGAGAGTGATGGTATGGCAGCAACACAGCTGATCAGGAAGAGAGAAAGATTAGAGCGCAGACTACGCATAGTGGAATACGATGTATAATCTGTAACAGATGGGAAATCCACAAGATCTTTTCTCGGGTCCGTAACATCCAAACATTGGTCGAACTTGAGGAGCCTGCAAAAACAGACACATAATTCGATAAACTTCTGAAAAATGTGAAAGCACCTGAACAACGCTTCGTGGAGATTTCAAAATGGTTAGGCATTTCATCGCGTATGATAAGACCAAGGAGGTGCAAAAAATAGTATGTCCGTGAGCTCGACCTCTATAAAGAGAAGATTGCACATGATACACATGTCCTATTCTAATGCGGACTCATTGATTCCCAACCTCGCTCGAATACTAGGTGTTAGAGGAGACCAACCGCGATTCTAAGGAGAAATGGCGAGAAACGAACAGCTCCAGCTCCTGGAGCGTGATGAAAACGAGGGCGAAGATAATTCGTAAGAGTGTAAATCTTGCACAAACTCTTGGAATATAAACAGTTATTCGTCCGATGATCCCCCTTTTTAGAGGAATGTTTTGGAAAAATATTGCTTGACAATATGCCCCATAATTAATATTATTATAGTGGCGACGTTGAAATTCGATAATATACTTCCGATTATAGTGAAAGGAGAATCATATTGTTATGGGGAAAAGAAAACTTAAGAACTTATTGATAGGTGTTATCGTTTTGGGAATGGTGATGACTTCTTTGCAGAGTTCTGCATGGGCAGGGGATAATAAGGCTGATTATTCAACCGAATCATCCTTGAGGGATAACACAGGTATACAGGATATTAGATCATATTTTGTTAGAGCTGGAGAAAACAACAAAAATCACACACAAAAGAGTGTAGCAATTGCGGCGAAGATACCTACTGTATATAAACAGAATATCTTCCACTATGAATGTCCGGAGAGCGGTTACTATGCGATCTATGCAACTCCTGGAATTGACACAGTTGGTGCGCTTTTTGAAGAGCAGAATTATCTGTTTAAGCCGACAGAGTATGAGTTGATGGCTCATAATGATGATCAGTTTAAAGGCTTTGGAACGTTTGGCATTGTTACGCGGCTGGATAAGAATGAAGATTACTACGCTTGCGTGAGAGGGTATGGAAAAACAACGGGCTCATACAATCTTGTTATAGAGCCGAACGAGGATAAAGTTCCTCTGCCATGGAAGAATTCAGGGGTTTGGGAAGCAACATATATTCCTTTCGGCAGAAGGATCTCCAGTTCCTATGTGCTACGGAAAGTGTTTTTAAATAAAGAATTAGTAGCTCTGTATTATATGATGGTTGATCCATCCATAAAAGTCCTTAATAATACAAAAAAGTCCTATACGATAGACCAATTGCGCCGAGAATGGGAAACATCCCCAGAAACCGTGTATAATTTTTTGCTCTCACTCGTGTCAGCTACAGCACCAAATTATAAGGCTGCTTTTACAATGAGTATGGTTGGCTTCGTTATAGGAGAAAGCGGTATTGTAAATAGGCGGGCAGATACAAGAGAGAAGATGACTAAGCTACTTAGGGAGATGTGTGGAGCCGGGGCGATAGGTGATGGCTCGACATTATCAGCACGTTTTTATGCCGAAAAAGGGTTGGTCGCGGTAAAATGGAACACTGGGAGTTATGATTATGCATCTGCAGTTGCAGATCCTTGGGAATACCATTCTTTCATTCCCGGTAGAGACTACTTAAAGGGAGAGCAATGGTATGTCGGGACATGGACATTTGAATAGAACTGGAAATAAAAAAATCAAAAGACCCTCCGTATTGTTGATGTTTATTATGCTAATGAGTGTGATTATTGGCTTTAGCATTGCATGGTATGTAAGACACACGACTCAAAAGGAATACTTTTTTAAAGACGTAGAGGCTCAGTTTTTTTACATTTTCAATTCGACATATCCTATCTCCGAATTATATCGTTTTAAATCTATGGAGGCATTCTGCATGGATAACCAGGAAAATGAAGGGGGGGATCACTATTTTGTGCATGCTTGTTACTCTGCTTATAGTGAGTTGGATGAGAAGTGGAATGAAATTGAGGTCGTGCGTTACGGGGATAACGGGAATCTTGAGAACGCCTTTTTTTTGAACTGGCCGAATAATGTTTTAGAACATTATCAGGGAGCCCAGACGCTTTACCAAAGAGCAGTCAAAGAAGGTATCAAAAAGACCTATACCATGGAGGAAATCCAAGAGATGATCGATAAGTATAAGCCGGAGAATTAGACAAGGAGATGCCTAATCTGCTTTGGGAGAAATGCGGACCCAAGGCGGCGTGATACTTTCATTTCTGGTAGAGAGAACTTAAAGGTAGAGCAATGGTATGTCGGAGAGTGGAAGTTTGATGAGTAGAGCAAGTAATCGAGCGAGGCTTTTTCGGAAAAAAGCAATCGTTATATTTTTGATTATTTTAGCGGTAGTCGGAGTGACTGTGCTCTCTATTGTCAAGATAAATAGTGTGAAGCCGAAGTACTCGTTTGATGATGTGTTGTACCAGTACTTTTTTACTCTCAATCATTATGATTACAATACAGATAACTGTAAGATACATTCAGTAGATGCATATGCGATACCAGACGACAAAACGACATGGAGAACGCTTTATTTTGTTCGATCAAAATACACGTTGTATATTGATATACTTGAAGAGTGGAATGAAATTGATAAAATCTACTATGGTGATAACGGGCATTTGGAAAACTTCTTCTGCCTGAACTGGACGCAAGAAGAATTAGAGCCTTTTGAAGAGGAGTATGAGCTCTTCTAAAAGGCGGTAAAGGATGGAGAACATGTTTCGTTGACTAAAGAAGAGATTTCGCAATGGATCGAGCGCATTGAACGTGATGTGGAAAGGTGACATCAATTCGAATTCATGATGGATCCGTGGAGTTACTCTTCGTATAATCAAGATTACCTGATATTAAAGGGAGTAAAGTGGTATGTCGGGAAGTGGACATTCGACAAATAATAAAACAGGTGTTTTTTTGCGAAGAGGTCTCTTTATATTCTTGATTATCTTTTTTATTCTGACAGGGCTGTTCGCTTGGATTTCATTTTCTAAAGGAAAGGAAGATAATAAAATATCCTTTAGCGCAATAGAAGCACAGTATTTTGCCATGTTTAACTATGTTTACCCAGATCCCAAGAGTTATGAGTTTCAATCCCTTGAGGCGTATGCCATAGAGGATGAGAACACACCTTGGCGAGTTTATTATTTTGTTCATGAACGTTATAAGGGGTGGGTAGAGATCGATAATGAGTGGGCTGAATATGATGTTGTATATTATGGTGATAATGGGCATCTCGAGAATTTCTTTTGTGTAAATGAGCCTCAGGCTTTTCTCGAGTTTTATAGAGAGCCTATGGAGCGATATAATAAGGCTGTCAAAGAAGGCGTAAAGAAGACCTACTCGCTTGCAGAGATACAAGAGATGATCGATAAGTACAAACCGGAGGATTAGTATTCCTGTGCATATCTATGCCAGGCAAAATGTATTGTAGATTTGATTTTCAGAAGGCAAGAATGCTTTCACCGCCGACCTGGTGGTGAAAGCGTTTTTACAACTCGAGGGAGACAGCTAAAATGAATGAGGAGCATTTAATTGAACTGAAGGATCTGGGAAAGATCTACACGCAAGAGGAAACCTCGGCGGTTGGTTTGCGTGGGATCAATGCATCATTTGATCTCGGTGAATTTGTTGTCTTAACAGGTGAATCCGGGGCCGGTAAAACCACATTGCTGAATGTGATCGGTGGAATGGATACCTTCGAAGAAGGCTCCTTCTGTTTTTGCGGGAAAAAACTGTCAAACTACACAGAGAAGGAAAGAGATGAATACAGGAGCCAAAACGTATCATTTATCTTTCAGGATTACTATATCATTGACAGTTTTTCAGTCCGAGATAACGTGATGCTCGCATTATCCGGGGAAAAGGATAAACAAAGGATCCGGCGCGACTGCAATGAGATATTGCGTCGAGTGGGCCTGCTGGGCGTTGCAGAGAAAAAGGCGGGAAAACTTTCCGGAGGGCAGAAACAACGCATCGCCATAGCCAGAGCATTGATCGAGAAAAAGAAGATCATTTTGGCTGATGAACCTACTGCACATTTGGATGAAGAGACAGCAGGGGAGATATTGGCTTTATTAAAAGAGGCTGCACAAAACAGCCTGGTTATCGTTTCCACTCATGATCCTGCGGCGTTTTCTGATTTCGTGACTCGAAGTATTCGATTGGATCAGGGCACAATTGTTGAAGACGTGATGTTATCGGAAGAAAACGATTCCGAACAAAACAGTGGTGTGTCAAATAGTGACGACAATTCACCTCGTTCGGAAACAAAAAAAGAGGACATGCCCCATGTACTGAGATCCGGAAGTCGTCTGGGCGGAAAGATGCTGGCGGCGAAACCGAAATATGGAGTGTTGCTATTTTGTATTTTTTTGGCGGTCGGGCTTTTTGTTTTTCTTTTTACAGGTGCAGCTTTGATGGTCCTTCAAAAAGGAATGCCGCACGATAATAAAATGTTCAGAGGCGGGGACTGCCGGCTCATACTCACCAGACACGATGGCGGGGCGATATCATCTGCAGAAGTGGAAAGGATCAGCGCTTTGGTGGATGCTGAGCGAGTCCTGCACTGTGATATTTTGGTTGATTCCGGAGACCAGACCCGATGGTTTGATTTTATAAGTAAGCCGGGTATAACTGATACGGGGGCGCCGTACCAAGTCGTTGAACAATATGATATCGGGAAGCCGGATATTGGAAGATATCCGGAAGATATTACCGAGTGCTTTCTGTATATTCCATATGCATTAAAAGATTATTATGGTTCGGACAGACTGTTGCGTCGATCTGAGAGAATGAACGGCGTTGATTACAAGATCGTAGGAATCAAGTATTATGTTGAAAATGACGTACAGGGGAAAATGCTTCTCGCCCCGGAAGGATATGAACTTTGCGCTCTCATGGCTTATATCGGTGATAAGTTGTATTGTGACTATGAGGTCAAAACCGGGGAGAAAACTGCGAACAGGGTATCGGAAAGAAAAGTACAGTACGACTTTGAAGTCGATCCTTCAAAGGTCTTTATTCGAAATGACGATTATGAGAGTATCAAAACCTATAAAGATCAGATTACAGAATTGATTTTTTACAAAAAGTCAGGCGATGATAAGTCAGGAATTAAAGAGAATGTTTGGAAGGGCATTCAAGAGGGAGATGTTGTTTGGAATGGTGAGGAGACCTCGTTATATGAGTATGGAACGGTGTTGGTAAATCCGCTGTTATTCGCAGAGGTTTTTAAGGAGTACACCGCCGAAAATTATCGACAGTGCTCGTTGTTCTTTTCAACAGACTCGGATGCGAAGAAAGCGGCAAAGATACTTAATAACGGGGATTACTTTATCGCGTCCGGTGATGATGACTTTAACGCATTTTCCGAAGAGTATACACGAAGCAGCTTTGAGTTTTTGCTGGGTATTTTGGCGGCTATTATTCTGGCGCTTGTGATCATGGGCCTGACCATTCATATGTCGGTATCCCGAATTATGCAATCCTTGAGACATGATACAATCGTAATGAGGGCTGTCGGAGTGGACAGAAGAGCTGTCAGTACGGCAATATATGTTCACATATTGCCCTCATTTTTACTGGCAATGATAATAGTAGGCGGGCTAATAGCGCTTATATACCGGGTGCCGTTTTTTAATCGTCATTTGTTGTGGCTTAGAGGATACCATTATATAGTTTTGACAGTGCTCCTGGCTGTGGTATTATTCAGAACAGTCGGACGTATTCGGAAGAAGTACATGGAAGTGTCTGTCAAAAAAGCACTCGACGGAAGAGAGAAACAAGCATGATCAGATTGGTTAATGTCAGCAAAACATACAATTCCGGGAAGAAGGATGAACTTGAGGTACTGAAAAATGTAAACGTCACATTTCCGGATAACGGTATAATCGCACTTTGTGGAAGAAGCGGTAGTGGAAAGACGACGCTTTTGAATATGATCGGCGGACTGCTTCATTCAGACAATGGGGAGATTGCTTTTGACGAGGATAGCGTTGATAAAGGAGAGCCGGAGGACAGGATCCAGCATATCGGATACGTTTTTCAAAACTACTGCCTGAACGAGGACCGGACCGTTTTCGAAAACGTGGCGGATGCTCTGCGAATCAGCGGTATGACCGATGAAAAGTGCATCAATGAATGCGTCAACAAGTCATTGATGAGCGTGAAAATGGACGCCTTTGCCGGACGTTACCCCGGCAGCCTTTCGGGCGGTCAACAACAACGTGTGGCTGTTGCCAGAGCAATCGTAAAGAAACCGAAAGTCATTCTGGCGGATGAACCTACCGGGAACTTAGATGAGAACAATAAAAATGCAGTCATGAAACTCCTGAGGCAGATCAGCCGGGAATGTCTGATTATTCTGGTTACGCATAGTATAGATTTAGTTGAGCAGTATTGTGATGGTGTCATCTACGTTAAGGATGGTTTGATTTCCGATCTGGAAATGATTACCCCAACTTGCCTGGAAGCAAAGCGACCGGAAATAGATCTTTTTGAAAAAGCTGAGGAGGGAGCGGAACTTTCCGGGCTGCCCGATAAGATCGAGACGGGAAAACAGGGTAGGGTTTATACGTTTAGAAATGCTGTATCTAGAGGCTGGAATACAGTATACGGAAAGCGGGCAAAAAACAAAACTCTGCGCAGGTTATTATTGATCCTGGGAATAGCTTTTGTGCTGGTTGCTGCCTTTTTGGGAAATCGTGTTCGAAAATTGATCGAACCTGAGCCATATCAGGATCACATGTTTATTGGCTACATTTCAAACGAAAAGATGGCAAACGAACTGGAACAGGCCGTGATAGATGAAAAAAACGGGATTGATGGATACCTGTACAGTGATTATGTCGATTTCGGATTTAATAGCCTTCAGTTAAAACTAAGTGAGTTTGAGAGCTCATTAGTTCAAGATCAGGATCGATCCCCTTATTATGGAATGCTTATTGGATATACAGTGCCCTTGCGTTTTCTGGAACAGATCGTCGATGTTAACGCAGAGAAGAAAAGTATTTCCGAGAAAGAAGTAGTGATCACGGTTGGCCTGGCGAACCAACTGATCAAAAAGAAAGCATTTTCCTATTTGACTAAACCGGAAGATTTGATAGGGATGACTATTTCCTCTGGATCGGATTATAGAATTGCAGGTGTATTAAAATCGGATGAAGCAGCGATAGCGGTAAATGATATCGTATATGACCGAATGAGATACAGCGGCCAGTTCCTTGAAACCAATTTCTGCGTTGCAGATCAGGGGGTGAACACCGGTGAAGTGGTGATCGTTAAAAACCGAAAAGATGAGGATGATTCGGAATCTTTGCCTGAGAAGGTTTGCATTAACGGAGTAGAATTGAAAGTCGCTGAGATACGGGATGTATATTTTCCGTACGAGAAGTGGTTGACAGACATAAAAAAAGAAACGAAAAATACAATGGAGGAATCTGCCTGGGACGACCAAGTTCTACGGTTTAAGTACTATGCCTATTATCTGGCAGAATATGAAGAATATCTGAAGTATTGCCGTGACAATCGAGAGAGTGTATTTTATGACAGATGCATGGAAGAGGCGCTCAACGGGAATAGAGATATGTTGTTATGGCTTGCAACCGAAACGATTGGAGAGCGCGATTATTACTATGCGGCAAAATACTATGAGGAGCACGCGGATTTTCCGAATACGTCCATAATGGATCAAGTCAGATACGAATATGAATACCCTTTTGTGGAACTGGATATGGCGGTTGATGGCGCATTGTCGGATCGTGAGAATACGATATCGTATTATCTGTCGCCCTCAGATTTCACTAAATGCGCTGCTTCTTTCGGAAAGACCGATGGCTATGGGCTTAAGACGGTCAATAAACCCCGAGCGTATGTTTATTTGCATTCAACGGACTTACGGGCCACGGAGGATTTTGCTCGCGATTTCTTCGTTGAATTTGACAGAAGTGGTTTCACATATTTGAGTCCGATCGCTGAGGCAAAAAAGGAAAGAGCACGATTGCTTAAAGAAGAGGCGTTTACCCTGTTCTTTTTGGGAGTATTGGTACTGACTGTGATTTTTGTGATCTATTTGTGTGTCGGCACCAGTCGCTTGAAGTATGGAAAGGAGTATGCCGTATATCGCTGTATAGGTGTTTCCAAAAGAAATATTAAGTTTGGCTTTTCCGTAGAAATGACAACGGTGCTTTTGTCCACGCTGGGGCTGGGACTTTTGTTGACGACAGGAGTTCTGCGGCTGTTGATGAACAGCAGATACGCAACGATCTTCGAGAAAGAGATGTATTTTCCGGTGCTCTTTGGCGTGATCGGTTTATTATTCTTCGTTCTGGTCTGCCTGGTAATAAGTATAACGTCCATGACATTATTACTTCGAAAAGAACCAGGAGAATTGTTAATCAGCGAGGAAGTGTAAAAAATGCAGACGCGTAGCCAGCAATGAGGGGTAGAATAAGATTTCAATACATTTTTCCGTAACAATTACATTGTGGCAAGCAGGGCGTGTAGATGGTCACATCTTACACGCGTGCTTGTTGGGCTTCGTCCAAACTTTACCAAATCATCGCGGAGCGATGGCTGATACTTGAGGAAACATGAGGAAGTATGAAAAAGAGAATTGGATTATTGATTGCTTTGGCTATGGTATTATGCCTGGCAGGCTGCAAGGATAAATCTAAAACAAACCGTTCCGATATGGATGCGTTGAGATCGGCCGAGATCGGCTCGTATATTTTCTTTGGCGAGTATGAGCAGGATAACGACGAGTCTACCGGCAAGGAAGCGATCGAATGGCTGGTTCTGGATAAACAGGAAGATAAGATGCTGGTGATCAGCCGGTATGGGCTGGATTGTCAGCCGTATAACACCGAGGATGCACCGGTCACTTGGGAGACTTGCTCCTTACGTGGCTGGTTGAATGGAGAATTCTTTGAAACCGCATTTATTTCCGAGGAGAAGAATGTGATCCATCCTTCTGTGGTTGTTTCAGATGCTAATCCGAAGTATGCTTCACCTGCGGGTAACGATACCATGGATAGAGTGTTTCTGCTGAGTATTTACGAAGCCGACCGATATTTCGCGGATGCTACATCCAGAACTTGCTTCGGTACACCATATTGTTTCGCACAGGGAGCATATAAAGACGACGACTATGGCACGTGCTGGTGGTGGCTGCGGTCGCCTGGATTCGTTTCCAGTAAGGCTGCAAATGCCGGTACCAACGGTTACATCCAATACCTTGGTAGCTCTGTCGTCAACAAACATAGCGCCGTCCGGCCCGCATTGTGGATTGACCTATCAAACGGAGAAAAACCGAATACGGAACCTATCGCGGCGGCAAACAGTACACCGGCTGCAAAAAAGGAAAGTTGCATTGACAGTTATGACATGGCTTGAAATTGCGAGCGAGGAAACTTATGAGAATAGAGACGGAAAGGCTGTTTCTCCGACTGCTTCGGGAAGAAGATGCCGAGGCCCTGTACAGGATCAAGACCGATCCGAAGGTGATGGAGTTTTGCCCGGACTTTCTGGATGTTGAAGCAGGGCGCGACGATATGAAAAACTATATTTGGGCTTTTCAAAAGATCGAGGAAGCCGGGGATATTGATACGTGGCGGTGCTATGCGATCGAAAGCAAAGAAACCGGCGTGGTTATGGGGGTTATTACTTTTTGCAAACAGAACATGCTCCATGAGTACGACATGGGGTGGATGATGATCGGCGAATATACCGGGAAGGGATATGCGTCTGAGGCCGCAGAGGCATTTGCCGAATATTTCTGCAGTACATATGGGGTCGATTATCTGACGACCGTCATGGATGTGGACAATCCGGCTTCCCGCAGAACGGCGGAGAAGAGCGGGTTTAAGCTTTTTGAGAAGAGAACGGTCTATGATTATCACTATAAACGGTATGCGGATGACTATTTCTATTTCCGCAGATATTGGTCCGGATGTACCTTAAAGGATCGGTATTACGGGGACGCACCGTATTATGGGCGATCGACATCGTAGAACGTATCGCGGTATGTTGTACGAGTATCCTTGAATAGGATATATAATAGGATTTGAAGATGACAATGCAATAATACAGTCTGCTTAGGCAGACGGATCGGGGGATGAATATGAAGATCTATGATATTTCACAGGAAGTGTTTTCGTGCGTGGTGTTCCCGGGCGATCCGAAGCCGGAGGGCGAGCAGGTGATGTCGATTCGAAAGGGCGATGTATGCAACCTGACGAAGCTCACCATGTGTGCGCATAACGGGACACATGTGGATGCACCGTACCATTTTTTGGAGGAAGGAAAGAAGGTTGACGAGATGGAACTGAAGCGTCTGATCGGCTATGCTTATGTGGCAGATCATAATGGCGTTGTAACGGCGGAGGATGCAAAGCAGATCGTGGAGCGGGCATGGACAGCGGCCGAACTGAGTAAACGGGCCGATTGTGACGCCTATCGCCGCATCCTGATCAAGGGGGCCGACACGGTGGTGACTGAAGAGGCTGCCGTTGCCTTTCGGGATCGGAAGATCTACCTGATCGGAAATGAATCCCAGACCGTAGGCCCCATGGAGGCGCCGAAGCAGGTGCACCTGACCTTACTCGGGGCAGAAGTGGTGTTGCTCGAGGGGATCCGCCTCGAAGCGGTGCCTGAGGGCATCTACATCCTGCATGCGGCACCAATCAACTTAGGTGGGTGCGATGGAGCCCCTTGTAGGGCGACGCTGATATCGGAGGAGTGATATGAGTAATTGTTATGTAATGGCATTGGATCAGGGGACGACTTCGTCTCGCTGTATCCTGTTTGACGCAGATAAGAAGATCGTATGGACGGAGCAGGAAGAGTTCCCGCAGCATTTTCCGAAGGCGGGCTGGGTCGAGCACGATCCGATGGATATCCTGCATTCGTCGCTTCGCGTGATGCATGCCTGCGCGGTACGTCTGCGTGAGTTTGACCCGCAGGCCCAGGTGCGCGCGATCGGTATTACGAACCAGCGTGAGACCGTGGTGGTCTGGGACCGTGCGACGGGGAAACCGCTGGCTCCTGCGATCGTGTGGCAGTGCCGCCGTACGGCGGATGCCATGGAAGCGCTGAAGGCGGATCCCTATGGAGAGGTGATCCGGCAGAAGACGGGGCTTATACCGGATGCTTATTTTTCTGCGTCGAAACTTGCATGGCTGCTGGAGAATGTTCCGGGACTTCGCGCGGAGGCAGAGGCAGGCCGCGTCTGCTTCGGAACGATCGATTCCTGGCTGGTCTATAACCTGACGAAAGAAAAAACACATGCGACGGACATGACGAATGCGTCCCGTACCATGCTGTTCAATATTCACACTTTGCGCTGGGATGAGGAACTCCTGGAATACTTCAAGATCCCGAAGGTCATGCTTCCCGAGGTAAAGAAGAGCTGCGATTTCTACGGAACATGTACGATCGCGGACATGATGCTCAACGGCGTGGTGATCGGCGGCGTGGCCGGCGACCAGCAGTCGGCACTGTTCGGGCAGGGTTGCCTAGATGCCGGACAGGCGAAAAATACCTACGGCACCGGATGCTTCCTGCTGATGAATACGGGCTCGAAAGCGGTGGATTCGCAGCATCGTCTGCTTACGACCATCGCGGCGAGTGTTGGAGATAAGGTGCAGTATGCACTGGAAGGCAGCGTTTTCATGGGCGGAGCCTGTGTGCAGTGGCTGCGGGATTCGTTAGGGATCCTGAAGACGGCGGCAGAGAGCGAGGAGATCGCGGCGTCTGTTACCGATACGCTGGGCGCCTACCTCGTGCCCGCATTTACCGGATTGGGCGCTCCTTACTGGGACCCGTACGCCCGCGGCGCTCTGGTCGGAATGACACGAGGTTTCCGAAAGGAGCATCTCGTGCGGGCGACGTTGGAGTCGATCGCTTACCAGGTGCAGGATGTTGTAAAGGCGATGGAGCAGGACCTTAAACAGGCATTTGCCGCGGAGGGGGATGCTTCCCAGAACGCCCCGGGACTGTCGGCGCTGAAGGTGGATGGAGGCGCGAGCGCGAACCGCTTCCTGATGCAGTTCCAGGCAGATATCCTAGGTCGTTCGGTCGTTCGTCCAGCGTGTATCGAGACGACGGCGCTGGGCGCAGCGCTTCTGGCCGGACTCTTCGTAGGCTTCTGGGATATGGAGGCGGTCACCTCGCAGGATGCAACGACCGTTACCTTCGAACCGAGGATGGAGGAGGCCGAACGGACGGAAAAACTGGCCGGATGGAAGGCCGCGGTAAGCAGCGTGATCGCCAGACCCGTATAACGAAGCGATACAAAACCCTGATAGAATCAGGGCGAAACAGGATTTGAAAAGTTTTTTGAAAAAATTTTAAAAAAACGCTTGACACTAACCTTACGTCACCCCTTATAATGGCAACATGAGAGGGGTGACGTATTGTGTCAAGTTGGACCGAAAACGTCATACTGTGACCTATAAGGGCATGGACCTGCCTCTCACTGCAACGGATCGAACTGCTTAGATCGGAAAGGAGATACGCATGGAACATGCCTCATTTTATACGACCGGTGCGTTTGCGAAGAAGGCAAATGTTTCCATCCGCACCATTCGTTTCTATGATAAACAGGGGATCCTGAAGCCATCGCACGTCAGCGAGTCGGGCTACCGTCTGTACACGGATGCGGATTTCGCGAAGCTCCAGAAGGTATTGACCTTAAAGTATCTCGGATTTTCCTTAGAGGAGATCATGGATATTACGGTCAATGATGATGACGAGGACTACGTTCGTTCCTCACTGACGCTGCAGTTGGAGCTGGTGAAGAAGAAACGCGAGAGCCTGCAGGTCGTCGAAGAAGCACTCACGAAGACGCAGGAGATGATGGAAGCCGGCGCCGAAGGCGGGGTCAACTGGCAGCGTATGCTGCACCTGATCCACATGATCAGCATGGAGAAATCGCTAGTGGAGCAGTATAAGAACTCCGCGAATATCCGGACGCGTATCGGCCTGCATCAGCGCTATGCGACGAACCCGGAGTCCTGGTTTTCCTGGGTGTACCGGAACTTGGATGTCCGCGAGGGCATGACGGTTTTGGAGCTGGGATGCGGAAACGGCGAGCTGTGGCGCACCAACGCCGCGCAGATCCCGAACTGCAAACTGCTGCTGTCGGACATCTCGGCGGGCATGTTGGCGGATGCGAAGGACAACCTGCCGATGCTGGCGAAACAGTGCACGTTCCTGAATTTCGACTGCACTGCACCGTTACCGTTGCCGGACGCTTCCTGCGACATCGTCGTCGCGAACCACTTGCTTTTCTACCTCAAGGACATCGACCTGGTGTTAAAGGAAGTGAAGCGGGTCCTGAAGCCCAACGGCGTGTTCTATGCATCGACCTATGGTCGTGAGCATATGAAGGAGATCTCGCTGCTGGCGAAAGAGTTCGACGCACGCGTCGCATTGTCCGAGGTCGCGTTGTACGACGTATTTGGACTGGAAAACGGAAGCGAGATCCTCTCGAAAGCATTCAAAGAAGTGCAGCTGTTAGAGCACGAAGACAGCCTGAAGGTCACGGATGCACAGCCGATCTTAGACTACATCCTGTCCTGTCACGGCAACCAGCACGAATACCTGAATGACCACTATGCGGAGTTTCGGGAATTCGTGGAGAAGAAACTGAAAACCAAAGGATATCTGAAGATAACCAAGCAAGCCGGTATGTTCCGGTGCTTTATGTAGAGAAAAAGAGAGATACTTAGGAAGCCGCGAAACGCGGCGGAAACGGAGGAAACATGAAAGGTATCGTATTAGCAGGAGGAAGCGGAACACGTCTGTACCCCCTCACAAAAGTAACCAGTAAGCAGCTTCTGCCCATCTATGACAAGCCGATGATCTATTATCCGCTGTCGGTGCTCATGAACGCCGGCATCCGCGACATTCTGATCATTTCGACGCCGGATGACACGCCGCGGTTTCAGTCCCTTCTGGGCGACGGCAAGCAGTTCGGCATCTCGCTTTCGTATGCGATCCAGCCCAGTCCGGACGGCCTGGCGCAGGCCTTCATTATCGGTGAGGAGTTCATCGGAAACGAGCCGGTAGCCATGGTCCTGGGTGATAACATCTTCCACGGACACGGCCTGACGAAGCTTCTGCGCAATGCGGCAGCGAAGACGACGGGCGCGACCGTTTTCGGTTACTATGTGGACGATCCGGAGCGTTTCGGTATCGTGGAATTCGATAAAGACGGCAAGGCGATCTCCATCGAGGAGAAGCCGGCGAAGCCGAAGAGCAACTATTGCGTGACCGGTCTGTATTTCTATGACAATAAGGTCGTAGAGTATGCGAAGGGTCTGAAGCCTTCTGCACGTGGTGAACTTGAGATCACCGACCTGAACCGCATTTACCTCGAGAACGGCGAGCTGGAAGTAAGCCTTCTGGGTCAGGGCTTCACCTGGCTGGATACCGGTACCCATGAGTCCCTCGTTGACGCGACGAACTTCGTTAAGACCGTAGAGACCCACCAGCACCGTAAGATCGCGTGCCTGGAGGAGATCGGTTACTTAAACGGATGGATCAGCAAGGAAGAACTCATGAAGGTTTATGAGATCTATAAGAAAAACCAGTACGGCGCTTACCTGAAAGACCTGATGGAAGGTAAGTTCCTGGGCAATGCACAATAAGAAAAAGAGGTTACACAAATGGGAAAGATCAAAGTTACACGTTGTGAGATCGAAGGCCTTTGCGTCATCGAGCCGACCGTCTTCTATGATGAGAGAGGCTATTTCGTAGAGACCTATAATCAGAGGGATATGGAGGCGGAAGGCCTGAACATGGTATTCGTTCAGGACAATCAGTCCAAATCCAAAAAGGGCGTTCTGCGCGGCCTGCATTATCAGAAGCAGTTCCCGCAGGGAAAGCTCGTTCGTGCGATCGCCGGTGAGGTGTTCGACGTTGCAGTCGACCTGCGTAAGAGTTCGAAGACCTACGGCAAGTGGTTTGGCGTTGTGCTTTCCGCAGAGAATAAGAAGCAGTTCTACATTCCCGAGGGCTTTGCGCACGGTTTCCTCGTACTCAGCGACGAGGCAGAGTTCGCGTATAAGGTAACGGATTTCTATCACCCGGGCGATGAGGGCGGCGTTCTGTGGAGCGATCCGGAGATCGGCATCGAGTGGCCCATCACCGAGGACATGGAGATCTGCCTGTCCGATAAGGATAAGGTCTGGAAAGGCCTGTCTGAGACCTTTACGTTTGAATAATCATAAGAATCAAGGAGATATCACATGAAGATTTTAGTAACCGGCGGCGCCGGATTTATCGGCGGCAATTTCGTACATTATATGGTCAATAAGTACCCGGAGGACGAGATCGTAAATCTCGACCTTCTGACCTACGCAGGTAACCTGGAGACCCTGAAGCCTGTGGAAAACAAGCCCAACTACCGTTTCATCCGCGGCGACATCGCAGACCGCAAGTTCATCATGAACCTGTTCGAGAAGGAGAAGTTCGATGTCGTTATCAACTTTGCTGCAGAGAGCCATGTAGACCGTTCCATTTCGGATCCGGGCATCTTCGTAGTAACGAACGTTCTGGGTACCCAGGTGCTTCTGGATGCTTCCCGTGCTTACGGCGTAAAGCGTTTCCATCAGGTTTCCACCGATGAGGTTTATGGTGACCTGCCGCTGGATCGTCCGGACCTGTTCTTCACCGAGACGACCCCGCTGCATACTTCCAGCCCGTATTCGTCCTCGAAGGCGAGTGCAGACCTCTTCGTTATGGCGTACTACCGTACATTCAAACTTCCGGTGACCATCAGCCGTTGCTCTAACAACTACGGCCCCTATCAGTTCCCGGAGAAGCTGATCCCGCTTATGATCTCGCGTGCATTGGCCAATGAAGAACTGCCCGTATACGGTAAGGGTGAGAACGTGCGCGACTGGCTGCATGTGCTGGACCACTGCGTAGCGATCGATCTGATCGTCCGCAATGGCAAGGTCGGCGAGGTTTACAACGTCGGCGGCCACAACGAGCGCACGAACCTCGAAGTGGTTAAGACCATCCTGAAGGCTCTGGGTAAGCCGGAAAGCCTGATCAAATATGTTACCGACCGTCCCGGCCACGACATGCGTTACGCCATCGACCCGACGAAGATCGAGACCGAGCTCGGCTGGAAGCCGACCTACACCTTCGATACCGGTATCGAGATGACCATCCAGTGGTATCTGGAGAACCGTGAGTGGTGGGAGAACATCATCAGCGGCGAATACCAGAACTATTTCGACAAGATGTACGGCAACAGATTATAATTTCAAAGAGGTTTACAAAACATGAAAGTATTGGTAACAGGCGTCAAGGGCCAGCTCGGCTATGACGTTATGAAGGAACTGGCGAAACGTAAGATCGAGGCGGTCGGCGTGGATATCGAGGACATGGATATTACCGATCCGGTAGCGGTCGAGCGCGTGATCGCAACGAAGAACGTGGACGCGGTCATCCACTGTGCGGCTTACACTGCCGTGGACGCAGCGGAGGATCAGCAGGAGCTGTGCCGCAAGGTCAATGCAGAAGGTACGAGAAACATTGCCCGCGTGTGCAAGAATCTGGATGCGAAGATGCTGTACATCAGCACGGACTACGTATTCGACGGCCAGGGCGAGCGCCCCTGGGAGCCGAACGATCCGAAGGCACCGTTGAATTTCTACGGACTGACGAAGTACGAGGGCGAGCTCGCTGTACAGGAGTTTCTGGAGCACTATTTCATCGTGCGTATCTCCTGGGTGTTCGGTGTGAACGGTAAGAATTTTGTACGCACCATGCTGCGTCTGGGTAAGGAACGCGGAGCGGTCGGCGTGGTTGCCGATCAGATCGGTTCTCCGACATTCACCCCGGATCTGGCAGTGCTTCTGGTCGACATGATCCAGACCGAGAATTACGGCGTATATCATGCGACGAACGAGGGCTACTGCAGCTGGTATGAGTTCGCATGTGAGATCTTTAAGACCGCCGGAATGGATCAGGTAAAGGTAAGCCCGCTTACCTCAGATGCATTTCCCGTGAAGGCAAAGCGCCCGGCGAACAGCCGCATGGATAAGACAGCGCTGGATAAGGCCGGCTTTAAGAGACTGCCTACCTGGCAGGATGCTCTGGCACGCTACATCCCGGTGCTGAAAGAAAACGGAGAGATTTAAAAATCAAGATATGAAGATCAAAAAGATAATTGCACCGATCCTGCTGATTGCGTGGATGGGGCTGATCTTTTACATGTCTTCACAGCAGGGAGGAGAGTCTTCGTCACTGAGCAACAAGATCGTTTCGAAGCTCTTTTCCCTCTTTCCTTTTTTGGGCGACCCGTACGACGAGAAGGCCGACGTCTTTCTTACATTTTCCTTAATTGTGCGTAAAGGAGCCCATTTTACGGAGTATTTGATCCTCGCGGTACTTGCATTTTTCTTCATTTCCTCGTATTATGTATGCATGGGCTCGTATCTGTTTTCGTGGGGTTTCGCCACGATCTATGCGATCACCGATGAGATCCACCAGCATTTCGTTCCGGGGCGTGTTTGCGCCGTTACCGACGTGTGCGTGGACAGCGCAGGCGCTTTATTCGGAGTGGTACTGGTGTTTCTGGTGATGCATAGAAGGAAACGAAAGCGCGTCCAGGCAGGAGGAAATACCGATGAGTTTTGAAGACAAATTACGTAAGATCAAACCCTATGTTGCCGGCGAGCAGCCGCAGCAGCAGAATGTTATAAAGTTGAATACGAATGAGAATCCGTATCCGCCGGCTCCGGAAGTTCAACAGAGGAGCCGCGAGTTCGTGACCGATATCTTGAAAAAGTATCCGGATCCGGATATCCATCTTTTAAATGCGGCCCTTGCAAAATATCACGGGGTAGACGAGAACCGGGTGTTCTCCGGCGTCGGCTCCGATGATGTTTTGTCTGTGGCCTTTTTGTCATTCTTTGACAGCGATCTTCCGATCCTGTTCCCGGACATTACGTACGCGTTCTATCCGGTTTGGGCGACGTTGTATCGCATCCCGTTCACCGAGATCCCGCTCGATGAGAACTTCCGCATCCGCCCCGAGGATTACTATGGGGATGTGAAGGAGAACGGCGGTGTTGTGATCGCGAACCCGAATGCACCGACCTCCATCGCGGAGAGTGCGGACTTTATCGAGGACATCGTCCGCCACAACCCGAACAGTGTTGTAGTGGTGGATGAAGCTTATGTTGATTTCGGAGCGGAGAGCGTGCTGAAACTGACGGAGAAATACGAAAACCTTCTGGTCGTACGAACATTTTCCAAGTCCAGAAGTATGGCGGGTATCCGCATCGGCTATGCCATCGGCAGTCCGAAGTTGATCGCGACGATGAACGCGGTGAAGCAGTCCATCAACTCTTACACCATGAACCACATTACGATCGCGCTCGGCGTCGCTTCCGTGGAAGACGACCCGTACTTCAAGAGCATTTTGGCAAAGGTCATGAAGACCCGCGAGGACGCGACGAAGCGGCTGCGTGAGATGGGATTCATTGTTCCCGATTCGAAGACGAACTTCCTGTTTGCGGAGTATCCCGGCGTGCCCGGCGAGTACATCTTCACCGAACTGAAGAAGCGCAACATCTACGTTCGCTGGTGGCCGAAGGAGCGCATCAAGAACCGCCTGCGCATCACCATCGGGACCGATGCGGAGATGGAGATCGTATATAAGGAGATCGAGAAGATCATCGAAGCTTATAAGAAGTGATCGGGAGGATGAACCATGACACTGTTGCTTTTGCTGGTGATCCTGCTCAGCCTGATCATTATCATCGGCATGGTAAATACGAAGTTTTTCAAGATGCCGGCGGATATCGCCCTCGTGGCGTTCTCGCTGGTGATCGGGATCATCCTCGTGGCGCCGGGGCATTTCGGCTGGTGGCACTGGGATGTGGAATTTATTACCGAGGTGGATATCGAACATTTCCTGCTGGAAGGCGTGCTTTGCTTCATGCTGTTTTCCGGTGCGAGTAAGGTCCACTTTTCAAAATTTATATCGAATATCAAGCCCATCGTTTTGCTGGCGCTTTTGACGACATTGCTTTCTTCCACGTTTTACGGAGCATTGTTTTACCTTTTTGCGATGGCGACCGGTCTGCCGCTGGATTTTTGGACCTGCGTACTTTTGGGATGTATCGTCTCGCCGACGGACCCTATCGCCGCGACCAGTATCCTGAATAAACTGGGACTCTCGAAGAGCGTGACGAGCGTCATCGAGGGCGAGAGTTTGTTCAACGATGGTACCGGCGTTGTGCTTTTCGTTTTCGTAAAGAGCATGGTCGGCGCCGGTGCGCAGGAGAATTTCCTGGTCCTGCTGGGTAAGGAGGTCCTCGGTGCATTTGCCGTGGGCTTAGGCGTTTCCTTCCTGACATTTGAATTATTCAAGCGTTCGAAGGATCCCATGCAGCAGATCTTTATCAGTCTGGTCAATGTTGCATCGGTCTACATCCTGTGTGAGCATTGTGGTTTCTCCGGCATCTTGGCCAGCGTAGTCTGTGGTATGTTCTACGCGTTCCGTTGCGAGAAGATCAAACGCGAGCGCGAGGTCTACGATCACAATCACCTCTACTCGGAGTTCTGGGATATCATCGATACGATCTTAAACAGTATCTTGTTCGTACTTTTGGGCATCACCGCCTTCTCGCACGCATTTTCCGAGTACATCTGGTTGCTGGTGCCGTCGGCGATCCTGATCTCACTGTGCGCACGCCTCTTCGGCGTGACAGCGTCGTCCCTTATCGTGGGCCGCAAGCAGCTTCCGAGCAACTATTCGTTGATGGAGTTCGTTTGCCTGATGACGTGGAGCGCCCTTCGCGGCGGTCTGTCATTGGCCTTGGTTTTGGGATGTCGTGAGTTTTTGGCAAACGACGTCTACCTGATCCTGCTGAATGTCACCTACCTGACCGTCTTCTTTACGATCCTGGTGCAGGGCTTAACGACCGGAAAGGTCTACCGCATCATCGAGAAGAAGAAACTGAAGCGGAACATCGAAGAGAGAAGGATCCACGCGTTGTTGGAGAGACCGGAAAAAACGGTCGTGGAGGAATAGGGTATGAAGATAGTAATCGTAGGCGCCGGCGGTATCGGCACCTGTTTGATAAAGTTTTTGTCGGAGGAGCATCACGAGATCACCGTGATCGACTGCAAGCCCCGCGTCGTGGAGGCCATGACGGATAAATACGACGTGAAGGGTATCTGCGGCAGCGGCGCCAGCTACAGTGTGCTGAAGAAGGTCGGCATGGAGGCGGTGGACGTTTTCCTGGCGATCACATCGACCGACGAAGCAAACATCATGGCCTGCATGATCGCGAAGGAGCTCGGCGCGGGCCACACCGTGGCGCGTGTGCGCGGCCGTGAGTATCTGGAGGACATCGATATCTTCCGCGAGAAGGCCGGCATTGACCACATCATCAATCCGGAACTCGACGTGGCAAATGAGATCCTGCGTCTCTTAAAGATGCCCATGGCGGTCAATGTCCAGTCCTTTATGGACGGAAACGTTCTGCTGACAGAGCAGAGCATTACGGAGCATCACCCGATGGCGGGTCTGTCCCTCATCGAATTGCATAAGAAGTTCGGTATCTCCATGCTGGTCGCTACGGCCACCCGTGGGAAGAAGGCCTTCGTGCCGCGCGGCGATTTCGTTCTGCAGCCAGGGGATAAGATCAGTATTCTGGCGCAGAACCAGCAGATGGAGAAACTGCTGGAACTCCTGAATATCGTGCAGCGTCCGGTGAAGCGTGTCATGATGGTCGGCTGCGGAAGCATTGGCCTGTACCTCGCGGAGAAACTGCAGGGTTCGGATATGAAACTTAAGATCGTCGAGTTCGATAAGGAGCGGTGCCTGGAGTTGGCGCGTCTGCTTCCCGATGTATCCATCGCATACGGCGACGGTATCGAAGAGAAGATCCTGGCGGAGGAAGGACTGGCGAAGTGCGATGCCTGCGTTTCCCTCACCGGAGCAGACGACCGCAACCTCGTCGTTTCGATGTTTGCCTGGTCACTCGGCGTTCCGAAGATCATCACGAAGGTGTTGAATGTCAGCTACGCGTCCGTGTTGCGCGGTGTAGAACTGGATAATACAGTATCTCCGTATGTTATCAGCGCGAACAGCATTCTCCGCTACATCCGCGTGCTGAATAACACCGAGCATGCAGAGCAGATCCAGAAACTCTATCGCATGGCGGATAATCAGGTCGAAGTACTCGAGCTTTCGGCGGATGAATTCTCGAAGTTCGGCGTGAAACTCATGGATCCGGCATTCACCCTGCGCCCCGACATTCTGGTCGCGACGATCATCCGCGACGGTATCGTCCATATCCCCAACGGCAAAAGCACCATCGAGCCGGGCGACGAGGTCATCGTCGTTTCGACCGCTTCGGTGAAGATCCAGTGCCTGGATGATATTCTGGAGGAGTAGATCTACAGATCCGGTTTACAATTCTGAAAGATTGCGCAAGAGACTTCATTTATTTGATATACTAAGCCTAATAGTTTGAGGGAGAAAGCCCGCTTTACTCCCCAAAATTATTGGGCTTTTTTGGGCGATTTCTTCTCGTAATCGTTTGTGCTTTAGAGGGAGCCATGCTATAATATAGCAAGATATTTTAGGCTTGCTCTTAAAAGATCGAGAGTTGTTTATGCCTGTTGACAGGGGCCGGGGAGTATACAGTAAAGGTTAAGTGTTAAGGTAATATAATTCGGAGGAACTAAAGAATGAAAGAAGCGAAACAAAGAACTGGAAGAAAAAGAACCATGCGGATCGGCGGTCTGTGTATGGCAGTACTGGCGGTCGTATTTGCGCTGATACTCTTCCTGCCGGGCCGAAAGGCAGCAGCGCAGGATGGTTCTTTTGCAGGCAAGGGAACTGCGGAAGATCCGTTCCTTATAGAGGATGTTGCGGACCTTCAGGCGTTGCAGGTCCGTGTAAATGGAGGTGATTCCTGCAAGGACGTGTATTTTCTGCTCGTAAACAACCTGGATCTTTCGGAGGTTTGTGGGGAAAATATCGGGAGCTGGGTGCCTATCGGTAATAAGAAACATTCTTTCGAAGGCTCTTTTTCCGGTGAATTGAAAGAGATCAGCGGGTTATATATCAATGAAAATGAAGGAGAAACAATCGGACTGTTCGGTGTAAATGAAGGTCAAATTGAAAGACTCTCCGTGAGCGGTTCTGTCTCCGGCAAGGATTTTGTGGGTGGAATTGCCGGTGAGAACCTGGGCAGAATACAGGGCTGCAGTTCATCGGTGTCGGTTTCGGGTAATGATACAGTCGGCGGAATCGCCGGCTACAATGGCGGTCAGATCAACAACTGTTATAATGGCGGCAGTGTTACAGGCGCAGATCAAGTGGGCGGTATTGCCGGAGAGTCCAAAGATGAGATTACTTCCTGCACAAATGCCGCAAATATCAGCGGTGATAAGTATGTGGGTGGAATTGCCGGCATTTCGAATGCAGAGATTCAGGATTGTCTCAATAACGGCGGTTATACCGTAGAGGCTGCCGGTAACTGTGCCGGCGGTATTGCGGGTTGCGCAAGTGCTTCGATCGAGAGGTGTACGAATAAGACGGAAGTATTGACAGGTACAGATGTAGCCGGTGGTATTGCTGGCTTGTGCAATGAAGCAGATATTTCGTTCTGCGTCAATGAAGGCGATGTCAATGGCGGAAAGGACAGAAGCGGCGGCATTGTCGGTGAATGTCGTGGGAATAACAACGGGGTAGACTGCAATATTTCCTATTGTACCAACAATGGTACTGTTTCCGGAGTGAATAGTTATGTCGGCGGTATCGTCGGTGACGGTTTGTATTGCTCGTTGACGGAATGTATAAACAGAGGGGTGGTTGCCGGTTCCGGCTATGTGGGCGGTATTGCAGGTCAATTCAAAAACTACGGAAGCCTTGACTATGCTACTAATCACGGTACGGTAACAGGGACCACGAGCACAGGCGGTATTGTGGGATCTTCAGACAATTCCGGCGACATAAAAAATTGTTTCAATGACGGGACAGTATCGGGTAAAATTATGAGCGGCGGTATTGCCGGAATGGTAGTTTTGTCAGTAAAGCAGCAGGATGGCAGTTATGAGATCAACAATATTGCAGATTGCACGAACGAGGGCAAGATAACCGGTAGCGATAAGGTCGGCGGCATCAGCGGATTGTGCGAGGCAAATGTGCTGGGATGTGTCAACAAGGGCACGATATCTGCTGAGAGCGATGTCAGTGGCGGTAGCAATGTCGGTGGCATTGTCGGAGTTATGCAGAGTGAAAAGAACTGCGTTGAAAACTGCGTGAACATCGGCAACATAGAGGGTGAACAAAATGTCGGCGGAATCGTAGGAAGCGGCAGTGCCGTCTATATCCTGAAATGCCGGAATGAGGGCAGCATAGAAGGAACACTGAAAAATGTCGGTGGAATCATTGGTCTTAATACCGTACCAGAAGGCATGAATCAGGGCGAGATCAAACAGTGTCGGAATGAGGGTGAGATCAGCAACAGTGGATCGAACACAGGTGGTATTATCGGAAGAGCTACCTATATCGGTATTCTGGAGTGTGAAAATACAGAAACCATCTCGTCCAAAGACGATAAAATCGGCGGTATTATAGGCTATGGCTTGAATGTGACGGTCAAGAAATGTGGTAATACAGGCTATATTAGATCTGAGGATCTGGGAGTTGGAGGAATTGTAGGCTATGCCATAGAGACAGGGATTTCGGACAGCTACAACCGAGGATCCGTCTATGGAGAAGATCGTGTCGGAGGTCTGGTCGGCATTTTCGTTGAGGATAACTATCTGACCAGATGTTATGTCAAAGCACCGGGAAATGGAATTGATTGTGAGAGAGAAAATGGCAATGTGGGAGGATTCTATGGAGCGATATTAGTTGCATCCTGGCTGGAATTCGAGGATTGTTACTGGTGGCCTCGTTGCGCCAACAGAGCGCTGGGTAGCAATAGAACTGATGCGGCCGATTATTCCGGCGAAGGATATGGGTATTATCGTATAGAAGACATGTTTGAAGAGGAATCCAATTTCAGAAATTGGGATTTCCACAAGGTATGGGTCATTTACGGAAACGTTCCGGAACTTCGGAACAACTATGACATTTCACCCGCCGGCGGCAGGGGTGCAGATGAAGAGAACAGCGGAAGCGGCGGAACAGGTTATCAGACGCCTCCTCTCGCTAGAATATATAATCTTGAGGATTTCAAGGCGTTTCGTGACACTGTTAACGACGGATACAATTATCAGAGTGAGACTGTGTATCTTTGTGCAGACCTGGATCTCAGTGGAGACAGTGACCTGTATTGGGAACCGATCGGTACCGAGAGTCATCCGTTTGATGGATATTTTTACGGTGGAAACCACATTATTAAGGGACTTTCGGTCAGCACACCCGAATACGGCGGTCTCTTTGGCAGATGTCGCGGAAACATCAGGGATTTGACTGTATATGGTACAGTCAATAGTTCCGGCCGTTATGTCGGCGGTATTGTGGGAAACTGTACCGGCGCTGTCGATAATTGTTTCTTCTTTGGTAATGTATATTGTACGCATGGTTATGATGGCTATGTCGGTGGCGTGGTCGGACTTCTGTCCGGACGCGGCAGGATCATCGAGTGCGGACATGTCGGTTACGTATGCACATTAAAGGGCTATGCCGGTGGTATTGTGGGTTCGCAGAATGATAAGGATTCCGAAATCTATCATTGCTTCCATTATGGTCCGGCAGATTCTATCGTATGTCCCAGCGGATATACCGGAACGATCACCGGTGAGGCGCGGAATCCGCACGCTATAGCCGAGTGTTATACGTCGATCGGAAGTGCGGGAAGATTTGTCGGCCGCAACTGGGACAGCAGTCAGAGCAACGTGGATTCCTGTGGGATGCTGGATGTGGAAAGTTTCCGCAAGCCGGAAAGCTTCAGCGGCTGGGATGTCGGTTATGATGCCAATCATCACTGGATTATGGGCGCGGATCATCCGCTGCCTCGCAGCATGAGCGATTATATCACTCTTTCCTACAACGACGGGACTGAAGAAGAACAGACCGTCTGGGGGATCCGGGGGAACATGGTTCTCGGGGATATCGAGCCCATCTGGGATGGACATCTCTTTACCGGATGGAATGATGAGCCGGATGGAAGCGGAGTATCTTATGCGGCCGGTGATGAGGTTCCTGCTCAGACCACACTGTATGCGCAGTGGATCGAGGGATATGAATATCATGGTTACATCCCATTTGAGCCGAAGAATGCGGCGGATATAGGTGTTTCGGGACAAACTTATGACATGCTGCTTGACGGAGATATCAATACGAAGTGGGGCGTGGCGGTTCCGGCTGATGGCGGGTCATGGAGTCTGGAATTTGCCACAAAGGATTATGTAAGAGTCAGTGGATATTGTCTGGTTACCGGGGATAATACGGAAATGTATTCCGGCTTCAATCCGAAGGGATGGAAGTTGGAAGGAAAAAGCCAGGATGGAAGATGGGTAGTGCTGGATGAAGTGACGGATGACGAGACATTGCCGGCCAAAAACCAGACCCGGGTTTACAAAAAGCTGGACAATAGGTATGACTATTGTGAATTCAGGATCATTTTTACAGGAGTGAAATCTGGAAATGTTTTCCAGCTTTCAGAATTTTCCTTGCTTTACAAAGATCCTGATAAGGATGTACGTAAGCCCCGGATCACACTGCATCCGAATACCATACCCAGTATTGTTGATAAAGTTGCGAAAACAGGCGACAACCGCAGTACGATTACACTCGGCGGCGATCCTTACAATCAGGGAGCCTATACACTTCTGAGCTGGAATACGGATCCGCGCGGCATAGGGGACACTTACGAAGCGGATGACCCCTACATTATCAAGAAGGATGCGACTGTTTATGCCATGTGGGAGCCTAAGGTATTTGAATTGATTATTAATCTGGATTCCTTTGAAGGCAGTCCGGTCTACAGAAGAATCGCTTATAAAACAACTACGGAGTTTAGGCTTACGCCGCCTGAGAGGGAAGGGTACATCTTTAAGTACTGGATCGTAACCAATGGTGACGGTACATGGAAGCTTAACGAAAAATATGATGCGGGTACAAATATCTATGGTACGTACGGAAATGTAACATTGGCCGGCTGCTGGGAGAAGCGCAAGAAGATCGAGGTCAGCTGGTTTTCCGATGATAATCTGATTGGAACGGACACATTTTATGAGGGAGATATTCCGGAATACAAGGGAGAAAAACCGGAAAAGAAATCCAGTAAGGAGTATGATTATACCTTCATTGGCTGGGATAAGGAATTCAAACAGCTCACCGAAGACACGACTTTCAATGCGGTATTTGAAGGGATCAGAAGAAGCTATGAAATCACTTGGCTGAATGCGGATGGCAGTCAGTTTGATGTCACGAGTGTGGAATACGGAACCGTTCCATCGCACGAACCTCCTGAAAAGCTTTCCACAAAGGAAAAATGCTATATTTTTGAAGGATGGGAGGAGACACCGGTGGCGGTCACGGGAAATGCGACCTATAAAGCCAGCTTCCGGGAGATTCCGAGACCCTATGAGATTACCTGGCAGTATGAGGATGGCAGTGTGATCGATGTCACAGAGGTGGGATACGGAATCGTGCCTTCCCATGAAGTTCCGAAGAAGCAGGCTACGGATGAGTATACCTACACCTTTATCGGATGGGACAGAGAGCTTTCGGTTGTTGACGGACCCGCTGTATATACCGCCCAGTTTACCGCTTCAAAGAACAGCTATGAGATCACTTGGAAGAATGAAAACGGAGAAGTAATCGACGTTACTACGGTGGAATACGGTGAAATCCCGCAGCACGAGGCATTATTTAAAAAGGCGGATCCGCAGTTTGAGTATACATTCACGGGTTGGTCTCCGAGCCTGAAGGCGGTTACCGGAGCGGCGGAGTATACGGCTCAGTTCTCAGAGACCGTCAACAGCTATGAGATCGTCTGGAAAGATGAGAACGGAAATATAATCGATACCACCACTGTAGAGTACGGGAGTATGCCGCTGCATCCGGATCTCAACAATAAGGAAACGAAAGAATTTTTCTATGAGTTTGAAGGATGGGAACCGGAGCTCAAAGAGGTTACCGGACCTGCGGAATATCAGGCAAAGTTTCTGGAGACCAGAAAGAGCTATGAGATCATTTGGAAGTATGAAAACGGTCTCGTGATCGACGCAAAAACATGGGAGTATGGCACCGTACCATCCTGTGAGGATCCTGAGATGGAGTCAACGCCGGAATTTAAATATGTTTTTGCCGGCTGGGATCCGGAGGTTACGGAAGTCGACGGACCTGCAGTATATACGGCGAAATTCACACCTGTCAGAAGAAGCTATGAGATCACTTGGAAGGATGACGAAGGCAACGTATTTGATACTACTGTGGCGGAGTACGGCAGCGTACCGTCACATAAGGATCCCGTTAAGAAAGAAACGGATGAATTTATATACAGTTTCAAGGGATGGGATCGGGATTTTAAGGCGGTTGCCGGTCCGGAAACGTATATTGCCCAATTTGAAAAAACCAGAAGAAGCTATGAGATCACTTGGAAGAATGAAAACGGAGAAGTGATCGATGTTACGAAAGTTGAATATGGCACGATCCCGCAGCATGAAGATCCGACGAAGAAGGCGGACGCTCAGTATGAGTACACATTCTCAGGCTGGTCACCGAGTGTTAAGGCGGTTACCGGGGCTACGGAGTATACGGCGAAGTTCTCCGAGACGGTCAACAGTCATAAGATCGTTTGGAAGGATGAGGACGGCAATGAGATCGACACCACGACCGTTCAATTCGGAAGTATGCCGGTTCATGCAGATCTGACTAAGAAGGAGACCGCAGAGTTTACGTTCGAGTTCGATGGCTGGACTCCAGAGATCCAAGAGGTATCCGGTCCTGCGGAATATCAGGCGAAGTTTAAAGCGATCCGCCGTAGTTATGCGGTTACATGGCAGTATGAGGATGGCCGTGTGATCGGAACCAAGATGTGGGAGTACGGCACCGTTCCTGAATGGGAAACTCCTAAGATGGAGACAACTCCGGAATATGAGTATGAATTCGTCGGTTGGGATCAGGCAGTTGTAGCAGTCGATGGACCGGCAACCTACACGGCGAAATTCAAGCCGTTAAGGAGAAGTTATCAGATCACATGGAAGGATGACGAGGGCAATGTCTACGACACCACGACGGTAGAGTACGGCCTCGTACCTACACACGCAGATCCGGTGAAGGAGGCTACGGCTGAATTTATCTACACCTTTAAGGGCTGGAACCAGGATCTGCAGGCAGTTACAGGTCCGGAGACCTACATCGCCGTATTTGAGGGAACCAAAAACAGCTATGAGATCACATGGAAGTCGGATGACGGAAGCGTGATCGATGTTACGACCGTGGAGTATGGCACGATGCCTACACATGCGGATGCGCAGAAACTGTCGACAGTGGAATACACATATACATTTGCCGGCTGGGATACTGAGGTCACCGCAGTGGAAGGCCCTGCAACATACACGGCAGTATTCACCGAAACCAAGAATGTCTATACCATCTCGTTTGAGACCAATGAAGGTTCAGAGGTGGAAGCAAAGAAGGCAGAATACGGAGATCGTGTGACTAAGCCCGATGATCCCAAGCGCAATAGATATGTTTTCAAAGGCTGGTTTGCCGATAAAGATCTTAGCGTTCCTTACACCTTTGAAGAACCGGTTATCGCTGACGCGACGGTTTACGCAAAGTGGGAGAAAGAGATCCAGCCTATTCCGGAACTGACAGATGGACAGAAGCCTGTGGCGAAGAAGGATCTGAAAGAAAACGGAAGTGAACAGGATCTGGTTACGGCTCCGGAAGATATTCCGGAGGGATACACCATCCTGTATAGTATCGACGGCGGAGAGACATGGAGCGAACGTGCAGTCGGAACCAGATCCGGCGAGTATACGGTTAAAGTCATGTATAAGGCTGACAGCGAGCATGTGGACTTCTACGGAGATACGTTGAAGGTTGTGATCCGGGGCGATTACTATGATGACGGATCCGACAGAGAGTGGACGAAGGAGAGCAATAATTCAGCCACGATCCGCATTAAGAAGAGATATGATGATGCAGACAGCTTCGCGAACTTCGAGAAAGCCGTTGTTGACGGTGAGAACGCGATCAAGGAAACCGATTACACCTTTACAAAGGGTGGTGTAGTTCTTGCATTTACCCCTACGTATCTGGAAACTCTTTCGGTCGGAGATCATACGATCGTTGTTGTATTCAAGGATGGCGAGTGCGCTGTTACTATGAGAATCATTAAGAAGATCAAAGAAGAAGTGCCTACCGTACCTCCTACAGAACCTCCTACAGAAGCACCTACGGAGCCTACCACGGAAGCACTTACCGAGCCTACTACGGAAGCACCTACCGAGGCACCTACGGAGCCTACCACGGAAGCATCTACGGAGCCTACCACGGAAGCACCTACCGAGCCTACTACGGAAGCACCTACAGAGGCATCTACCACAGCACCGGAAAATACGCCGGATGACGATAACAGCGACTTGCTGATCCTTTGGATCGCAGCTATTCTCGCCGGCCTGGTACTCCTCGCTATGACGATCCTCGGCGTGATTTCGTTCAGGAAAAAACACATCAGATAAGTAAACGAAATCCCAAATAAGCTTGGGCCGCCCTTTGGGCGGCTCAAGTTGTTTCTGCGCTCCGGAGCAGGGGGGCGGATCGTTTGCTACAGGAACACCATGTAAGCCATGTATTGTCATCAAGGCTATTATCAAGCAGGCCGATGGGATGGAGAGAGCAGACGCTCAAACATCTGGTTCCGATGTTAGCTACACGAAACGGTGTTCAGGTGACCAAGGAGAACAAACGGGAGAAAACGTCTCCAGCAGTAAAAAATGCATTTAAAGCGATGCAACGAACCTTAGAAAAACCACGAAGAAGGCCCTTGGCGGTCGATCCAGAAAGCCGATACCGGACGGATATCATTGCTCGAGGACAATTAAACCCGCTTTACAGGGCAATCAGAGGGCTAGGCAGTTAAAGTAATCATTAAAAATCCTACAAGAACTTGACACCGACCTGAATGCACAGAAATCTTTACTTTTTCGTTGGGATATTGTAAAATATGTAAAGATAAGGGGGTGGATGTATGATTTCATATGAAAGCCTTGAAAAAGAACTTAAGAATAAAGGTATCGGAAAAACGAAACTCTCTGCTCAGCTGGGACTGTCCACGCGTACGATCGCGAAGATCAAGAAAGGCGAAAAACTTTCCACTAAAACGCTGCAAAAGATAGCAGAGTATCTGGGTGTAGCTCCGGAGATCTTGATGAGAGAGGTATCCGAGAACCGGATACTACAGACGCTCCGAGATGAGAAAGAGTCGCAACTGCCCGGTGGATTGTATCATGAATTACAGGTCCGGATGACGTATAATTCCAACCATATCGAAGGAAGTAAATTATCCGAAGATCAGACCCGTTGGATTTTTGAGACGAACACGCTCGATGTTGGCGACAGTATCTCCGTGGATGATGTGTTGGAAACGGTCCACCATTTTCGTGCGATCGACTATGTGATCGATGTTGCGGAGGACGAGTTGACCGAGGACATGATCAAGCATTTGCATTATCTCCTGAAGCACGATACGAAGGCTTCAAAGTTGACTTGGTTTGCGGTCGGCGTTTACAAGAAACGGGCAAATGTAGTCGGAGGCAGGGAGACATCCAAACCTTCGGAAGTACATGAGCACATGAAAGCTCTGCTGGAACGATATAATGCAAAGGAAACGGTTACGCTGGAAGATATCGTGGAATTGCATGCCGAGTTTGAGATCATTCACCCGTTTCCGGATGGGAATGGAAGAGTCGGGAGACTTGTGGCACTGAAAGAGTGCCTGCGGCATAACGTGATCCCCTTTATAATCGAAGATGCTAAGAAACTGAATTATTACAGGGGACTCTCTGAATGGAGAAATGAGAGAGGCTGGCTCACCGATACATGCCTGGATGGGCAGGATACATTTGTAAGGCTGCTGGATATGTTGGAGATCCCGCATGATTGACCAGAGCTTGCCTGCTAGTATTATGAATGAGGTAAAAAGGAAAATGTTTTTTGAAAATACGTACTTTATAATCGGGAACGCTTACGCCGGGAAGTCTACCATGGTAAAGGAACTGGCGAAGAAGCATAACGGCATCGCTTGCACGGAGAACTATCACGATAATTATCCGGAAGAACTGGATGCAAAAGAGTTTCCCTGTCTGACATATACCAGAGATCTGGTGGACTGGCACGATTTCATACGGCGGTCTCCGCAGGAGTATAAGGCCTGGATCGACGGGGTAAAGAAGGAGTGTGAGATCCTTGAGCTACGTATGCTCCCCGAGATCTGCGCACAGGGAAAACCGGTTTTTGTGGATACCAATATCAGCATCGAAACGTTGCGGCAGATCACTCCGAAGAATCACGTGTTAGTGATGCTTGCAGATCCGCAGATCTCCGTCCGTCGTTTCTTCGAGCGTCCCGACCCGGAGAAGCAGTTCCTGTACCGCTTGATCCTGGAAGAACCGGATCCCGAGAAAGCTATGAAGAATTATCGTGAAGGGCTGGAACTTATCAATTCACAGGAGTCCTACGATAAACTGCTGAATTCCGGGTTTTCGGTGATCCTGCGCGACGAGAGCAGAACCATCGAGCAAACCATAGCATTGGCCGAAAAAGCGTTCGGCATACTATAAACGGAGGTGACACTATGGGTGCCGATTTGATGAAAAAAGAGATCAAACGCACATTTATCACGATGTTAAACGAGAAGCCGCTGTCGCAGATCACGGTGAAGGGGCTGGTCGCGGAGTGCGGGATCAACCGCAATTCGTTCTACTACCATTATCCGGATCTGCCGGCGCTGATCGAGGAGATCGTGCAGGAGGAGACGGCGCAGATCATCGCCGAGTATCCGACCATCGATTCCATCGAGACGGCTTTGCGCGTGGCGGTCGAGTTCTGTACGAAGAACCGCCGCGCCATCCTCCATATGTATAATTCCGTGAACCGAGATATCTTTGAACGGCATTTATGGAAGGTTTGTGGCTACGTGGTCTCTGAGTACGGAAAGACGATTTTTGAAGGAACGTCGATCCGTCCGCTCGATCGGGAGATCATCGAGCGTTTTTATCGGTGCGAGTGTTTCGGCGTTACCATGGAATGGCTGTCAGAGCAAATGAATTCCGATACGACGAAGGATATCCAGAGGTTCTGCGCGATGTTTCGAGGCATGACGGAGGAGATGATCCGCCGGAGCACCCTGGAATATGCGGAAAATGAAGAGACTTCCGAATAGGGAGTGTACCTCAATAAATTAGACAAAACTAGGCTCGTGTCTGAATTTCGGACACGAGTTTTTTATTGCCCGTGGTCGAAAATAGGTTACGGGGATAAAATACGCAAGGGGGTCGGGGAGAACCGATTTTCCCTGAGAGGAGCCTGGGAGGGCGATCCGAGGACCCATAGAAAGGACGTTTTGGTTATGAAATTAGCACATGCAGTTGTCAAACACCGGATCCTCATCCTGTTGGTGACGCTTCTGCTTATGGTTCCGTCCATCTTCGGTTACGTGTTCACGCGTGTCAATTACGATCTGCTCACGTATCTGCCGAAGGACATGGAGACGGTGATCGGGCAGGACGAGCTGATGGAGGATTTCGGCAAAGGCGCGTTTTCCTTCTTGATCTTCGAGAACATGCCGGTGAAGGATGTTGCGGCCGTGAAGAAACAGGTCGAAGCGATCGATCATGTGGAAAGCGTCGTCTGGTATGACAGTATCGCGGATCTATCGATCCCGATGGAGATATTGCCCGAGAAACTGTATCAGGCATTTAACACCGACCATTCCACGATGATGGCGGTATTCTTTGATTCTACGACATCCGCCGATGTTACGATGGACGCGATCCGTGAGGTTCGTTCCGTGGCGGGTAAGCAGTGCTTCGTCACCGGTATGTCGGCGATGGTCACGGACCTGAAGGACCTTTGTGAGAGAGAAGAGCCGATCTACGTTGCGATCGCAGTCGTTCTCGCTTTGGCAGCAATGCTTCTGCTTCTTGATAACTTCCTCGCACCGCTCGTATTCCTGACATCCATCGCGATGATGATCGTCCTGAACCTCGGTACGAACTACTTTTTCGGCGAGATCTCCTATATCACGAAAGCATTGTCGGCAGTCTTGCAGCTGGCGGTCACCATGGACTATTCGATCTTTCTTTGGAACAGCTACAATGAGCAGCGTGAGAAGACGGAGGATCGTGATGAGGCGATGGCGCGGGCCATCCGCGAGACATTCACCAGCGTGCTGGGAAGCTCGATCACCACGGTTGCCGGCTTCATTGCCCTGTGTTTCATGAGTTTTACCATGGGCCGCGACCTGGGTATCGTTATGGCAAAGGGGGTCGTGCTCGGTGTTATCGGCTGTGTAACGGTCCTGCCGTCGCTCATCCTGGTATTGGATAAGGTCCTGCAGAAGACGAAGCATCGTGCGTTGCTGCCGAAGATGAATAAAACGGCGAGCTTTCTGGTCCGTGTGTTCCCGGTGTTCCTCATTTTCTTTGCGTTGATCACCGGCCCCGCGTTCTACGGATATATGAAGACTTCCGATGAGGTTTACTACGACATTCTCGGAGAACTTCCGAAAGACCTGGAGAGCGTGATCGCGAACACGAAACTGGAGGATGAATTTGAGATCGCGTCCACGCACATGGTGCTTGCAGACGCGACGCTCTCCCCGAAGAGCATTCGGGAAATGAGTGCCGAGATGGAGGCGGTCGATGGCGTCCGCTACGTGCTGTCACTCGAGTCTGTCATCGGTTCGCGTATCCCGGAGGAGATCCTGCCGAAGTCGGTGACCTCGCTTCTGAAGAGCGACCGGTGGGAACTGCTTCTGGTGAATTCCGAATATGCCTGTGCGACCGACGAGGTCAATGCGCAGGTCGGACAGTTGAATACGATTCTGAAGAAATATGACGAAGGCGGTATGCTGATCGGTGAGGCGCCTTGTATGAAGGATATGATCGAGACGACGGACCGGGATTTCCGCGTCGTCAACATCGTTTCCGTTGCGGCGATCTTCCTGATCATTGCCCTCGTGGAAAACAGTATCACTCTGCCGTTCATTTTGATCGCGGTCATCGAGGTTGCTATCTTCATCAACCTGGGACTCCCGCACTTCATGGGACAGAACCTTCCGTTCATCGCCCCGATCTGCATCAGTACGATCCAGCTCGGCGCCACGGTGGACTACGCGATATTGATGACGACGCGGTATAAGAAGGAGAGGATCGGCGGAAACGGCAAGAAGGTCTCGGTGCAGACTTCCCTTGCGACTTCGATCCCGTCCATCCTGACTTCCGGTATCGGCCTGTTCGCGGCGACATTCGGCGTTGCCCTGTTCTCGGATATCGACATCATAAGTTCCCTGTGTTATCTGCTGGCGCGCGGTGCCGTGATCAGTATGGTGATGGTCATCGCGATCTTGCCTGCACTGCTTATGTTGTGTGACAAACTGATCTGCAAAACGACGGCGGGCATGCGGCATATTGAGGATGACAAACGGGAAATGAGTGAAAGGAGCGTTCAAAATGAGAACCAGAATGCATAGAAAAATGAGTAATCGAGTGACCGCGATCGCGCTGAGCGCCGCCATGCTGGCAGGCCTCTGCGGATGCGGTGAAGTAAATACAAATGTGAAGGCAGAGACGGAGACGACGGCGGCAGGTGACATCGTCGGAGCGGAAGACGCTCCCATCCTGACGATCGGCGAAGGAGATATCGCAACGGCGGATACCCCTTCCAAAAACGAGACCGTCTACGTCCTGGCTGGTGCGGACGGCACTACGAAACAGGTGATCGTAAGCGACTGGTTATCCGGTTCCGCGGGAGATAATGCATTTGCCGATGTATCCGAACTTACGAACATCGAAGCCCTGAAGGGGAACCCGGCCCTGACCGAGGATGGCTCCTCGAAGGTATGGAACGCATCCATGGGCGACGTATATTATCGCGGCGACTCGAACGCCGAGCTTCCGGTCGCAGTCCATGTGACATATACACTCGACGGCGAGGAGATCGCTCCGGAGGCTCTGGCCGGAAAGAGCGGTAAGGTCACGATCCGCTTTGACTACGAGATCTTGAAAGAAGAGACGATAACGATCGAAGGAGAAGAGGAGAAGATCCATGTTCCCTTCCTGATGATCACAGGCGTTCTGCTGGATAGCAAAGTATTCTCCAACGTGACCGTGACAAACGGCCGTATGGTCAATGACGGCTCGCGTATGGCGGTCGTCGGCCTGGCACTTCCGGGCATTAAGGAGGACCTGGGGATCGACAGCGATAAACTTCCGATTCCGGAATATGTGGAGATCACGGCGGACGTTCGGAACTTCTCGATGGAGATGACGGTGACGCTTGCGACGAATGCGGTCTTCCGGGCGCTGGATATCGATAAACTGAGCTCCCTCGGCGATGTCGAAGGTCTGATCAGCCAGGTGACGGATGCGATGACGAAGCTGGAAGATGGTTCCAAGCAGCTTTACGAAGGCTTGAATACCCTGTTGGAGGGCGCAGGTCCCTTAGGTGAGGGTGTCGGCAAGCTGGCGGATGGATCTTCCTCGCTGAAGGACGGCGCTGCATCGGCAGCGGCCGGCGCAGGTCAGCTGGCAGCCGGAGCGGCCTCTCTGAAGGATGGCCTGGTGACCCTGGATGCGAATTCCGAAGCTCTGCGCGAGGGCGCGAAGAAGGTCTTCGAGAGCCTGCTCGCCCAGGCACAGACGCAGTTGAGCGCCGGCGGCGCGACCATTCCGGATCTGACCATGGAGAACTACGGACAGGTACTGGACGGCGTTGTGGCAACCTTAACCGCGGCCGGGCAGAGCGCGGCGGTCGCTCAGGTAAAGGGCCTGAAGGCTTCCCTGGATGAGTACAAGCAGTTCTACGAAGGCATCGGTGCGTACACAGCGGGCGTTTCCCAGGCGGAAGCCGGTGCGGGTTCACTCGTAGATGGCGCGAACGCTTTGAAGGCGGGCAATGATGCATTGGCCGCAGGTTCTGTAGAACTATATAACGGCTTGACGACGTTGCGTGCAGAGATCCCGCTTTTGACCATCGGTGTGCGGAAACTGACGAACGGCGCCAAGCAGTTGTCGGACGGCATCGGTCAGTTTGACGATCAGGCGGTAAAGAAGATCGTGGACGTATTCAACGGCGAGATCACATCAATCTTGGATCGCGTAAAGGAACTCGTCCGGATCTCGAACGAATACAACAATTTCTCCGGCATCGCAGAAGGAATGGACGGCGACGTGAAGTTCATCATCCGCACGGCGGAGATCGGTAAATGAGCCGAAAATGAGATAAACAAATAGCGAATACACAGGAGACTCTTTGCGGCAGAAAAGACCGTAAAGAGTTTCTTGCATTTTCCGAGGGGATATAGTACAATAGATGCATGTTTTTTTACAGGAGGTTTTACTATGTTTAAGATAAATGATAACTACCTGAAACTTCCGGGAAGCTACCTGTTTTCGACCGTCGGCCGTAAGGCACGCGAGTATAAGGCGGCACATCCGGATAAAAACGTGATCAGCCTCGGTATCGGCGACGTTACCCAGCCACTGGCACCTGCGATCATCCAGGCGATGCACAAAGCCGTTGACGAGATGGGAGAGGCTGCGACGTTCCGCGGCTACGCGCCCGATCTCGGCTACGAGTTCCTGCGCAGCGCGATTGCAAATAAAGCGTACAAGACCCGCGGTGTAGACATTGCCCTCGACGAGATCTTCGTCAGTGATGGTGCGAAGAGCGACTGCGGAAACATCGGCGATATCTTCTCCGAGGATAACCGCATCGCAGTCTGCGACCCTGTATATCCGGTCTATGTGGACACGAACGCGATGGCAGGCCGCTGCGGCGACTACCTGAAGGAGAGCGAGCGCTGGAGTAATGTTACCTACATGCCTTGCGTAGCGGAGAATAATTTCGTGCCCGCACTCCCGGAGGAGGCGGCAGACGTGATCTACCTTTGCTATCCGAATAACCCCACCGGCGCAGCCGCTACGAAGGAGCAGTTGCAGAAGTGGGTCGATTACGCACTCGCACATAAGGCGATCATCGTTTTCGATGCAGCGTATGAGGCATACATCCATGAAGAGAACATACCCCACACCATATATGAGTGTGAGGGCGCGAAGAAGTGCGCAATCGAGATCCGCAGCTTCTCTAAGAACGCTGGTTTCACCGGTACCCGTCTCGGATTTACCGTGATCCCGAAGGAACTGATGGTCGATGGTGTTTCTTTAAACAGCCTTTGGGCGAGACGTTGCGGAACGAAGTTCAACGGCGCTCCGTACATCATCCAGAGAGCCGGCGAGGCAGTCTACAGCGACGAGGGACAGGCTCAGACCCGCGCCCAGATCGAGTACTATATGAATAACGCGAAGATCATTCGCGAGAGCCTTACGGCGGCCGGCTACGAGGTATTCGGCGGGGTGAATGCACCCTATATCTGGCTGCGTACCCCGAAGGGCATGACGAGCTGGGATTTCTTTGATTACCTGCTGGAGAACGCACAGGTAGTCGGAACACCGGGATCCGGTTTCGGACCGAGCGGTGAAGGCTATTTCCGACTGACGGCGTTCGGCAGCTACGAGAATACCGTAGAGGCATTGGCCCGCATCAAAAAGATGGGCCGGTAATCTACGCGAACATCGTTTGACTAGAGCGGCTTCCCGTTTGTAATGAGCGGGAAGCCGTTTTTCGAGAGGAAGGGCATGAAGAGAAAAGATCCGAAACTGATGCAGCGCCTGTATGCGCTGTCCGCGCTACCCGAAGAGGAGGCCGCGACTGCAAACGAGGACATTGAGAAGATGCTTGCGATGTTTGCGACGATCCGGGAAGTGGACACGACGGGTGTGGAACCGATGCACACTCTGCCGTACGAAGGTGCGCCGATCTGCGAAGAAGAGAAACTGCCGGAGGCAGAGTCCGAAGCAGCGGTCGATGTGGAAAGTCTGAATCCGGAGCATATGCGCGCCGGCCTTTTTGTGGTGCCCTATACGCTGGAGAAAGGGGGCACGTGAGATGGATACGACGATGCGTATTTCCGACCGCGTGCGCGCGGCCCTGGCGAAGATCCGATCGATCGACACAGAGTATCATGCGTTCGTGACGGTCTGCGGGGAACGGGCCCTTTCGGCAGCGGAAAAACTGGAAACGAAGATAAAAGACCTTACACCGGCAGAGGCGCAGGAGCGGTATCCGCTTTTGGGCCTGACCTTTGCAGTGAAGGATAATCTATGCGTGGAGGGGGTTCGTACGACGGCCGCCTCGCACATTTTGGAAAACTATATTTCGCCGTACTCGGCGACCGCGGTCGAGCGCCTTGAGGCGGCGGGTGCGATCTGCCTGGGTAAGACGAACCTGGACGAATTTGCCATGGGACAGACGACGTCGACCGGTGCATTCGGAGCGACGAAGAACCCGCGCAATGCAGCATTGTCCGCCGGGGGTTCTTCAGGCGGAAGCGCGGCAGCTGTCGCGTTGGATCTGGTGGACTTCGCGCTCGGTTCGGACACCGGCGGCTCGATCCGCCAGCCGGCCGCCCTGTGCGGCGTGGTCGGCTTCAAGCCGGCTTACGGCACGGTGTCCCGCTATGGATTGATCTCTTATGCATCCGCATTTGATACGATCGGACCGCTCGCGAAAAGCGTAGCGGACGCCCGCCGGGTCTATTCCGTGTTTGCGGGACCGGATCCGAAGGATGCTTCGATGCGCGGACCGGAGTATTTCCGACAGCAGGCAGAGGCGGAGAGAAGGGATGGTACAGACCGTCCGATCCGCGTCGGCATCGTCGGCGGTAGAGAAGGCAGAGCCGCGCGGGCGGTTTTGAACAACACGAAACTAGACAGAAATGTGCAGATCGAGTTCATTGAACTGCCCATGCTAAAATATGCGGCATCGACCTATTATATCTTGGCGTGTGCGCAGGCGGCGTCGAACCTGGCGCGCTATGACGGCGTGCGCTACGGACTTCGCGTGGAGGGCCGGACGCCGGAGCAGATGTTTGAAAACACGCGCCTGGAAGGCTTCTCACCGGAGGTGCGCCGCCGTATCCTTTTGGGGAATTTCGTCTTGAGCCAGGCGTCCTACAGCGACTGGTATGAGCATGCGGCGCGTGTCCGGAGGATGATCTACGATGCGATGCAAAGGACATTTTCCGAGGTGGATGTGATCGTTTCGGAGACGATCGAGGAACCCTACCCGACGGCGGACTTTTCTGCGGACAGCGAGGCCTTTCGCCTGGGCTATGAGCGGGATCGTCTGACCGTGATCGCGAATCTCTGCGGCATTCCGGCGGTCAGCGTATGCACCGGAGCCGGAGCGGATGCCACGCCCGAAGCTGTCATGATCATGGCGGATGCCGGCCGCGAGGATGCGATGTTTGCGGTGGCGGATGCGCTCACCGTGCCGTTTACAGCGGCGGGAGGGCACGCCCATGAATAAGTTCGAGATCGTAATGGGCCTGGAGGTCCACATTGAACTGGCGACGAAGCATAAGATCTTCTGTCGCTGCAAGAATACATTTGCCGAGGCATCGAACCGCAACGTATGTCCGGTCTGCTTAGGCCTGCCGGGAGCGCTTCCGGTACTCAATCCGGAGGTCCTGTCCTGCGCGGTGCGCATGGGCTTGGCGTTGCAAGGGGAGATCGACCGAAACAGCCGCTTCGACCGTAAGAACTATTTCTATCCGGACAATGCGACCGCCTACCAGATCACGCAGTTTTATGCGCCGATCGTTAGAGGCGGCCAGGTCGAGATCCGGACGGAGGATGGCACGGCGTCGACCATCCGCATCCACGAGATGCACATGGAGGACGACGCGGGAAAACTAACGCACGCGCCGGAGGAACGCATCTCCCTCGTGGACTTCAACCGCAAGGGGGTCCCGCTTCTGGAGATCGTGACGGAGCCGGATTTTCGGACCGCCGACGAGGTGATCGCGTTTTTGGAGAAGATCCGCATGTTTGCGATGTATCTGGGGATCTCGGACGGAAAACTCCACGAGGGCTCCATGCGCGCGGACGTGAACCTGTCGCTGCGAAAGCACGGGGATGAAACCCTCGGCGTGCGGACGGAGATGAAGAATCTGAACTCGTTTACAAGCATCCGCCGTGCCGTTGCCTATGAGGCGGACCGGCAGGCACGTCTGCTCGACGCAGGGAAAGCGATCGTGTTCGAGACCCGGCGTTTTGATGAGGCGGATGGAACGACGAAGGTCATGCGTACGAAGGAAGAGATCATGGACTATCGGTATTTTCCGGAGCCCGATCTGCTGCCCGTACATTTGCCGGAGGAGCGTATTCGGAGCCTGGAGGCGCAGATGCCTGAGTTTCGCGAGGAGAAGGCGGCACGCTACATGCGCGAGCTTTCGTTAACGCAGGAGGAGGCGCAGATCCTGACCCGGCATCCGGCGACGGCGCACCTGTTTGAGGAGACCTTACGTCTGTGGGCGGACGGGGAGCCGACGCCCACGGAGGGTACGCGGCGCAAAGCGAAGACCATCGCGGCGCGGATGTGCGGGGACCTGATGTATCTGTGCCGTGAGAAGAAGGCGGACCCGGGAACGTGGAAGATCACACCCGAAGCGTTTGCGACGCTCCTTCGGATGCAGGAGGACGGCGAGATCACGACGAAGACAGCGCGCGATGTTTTTGCGATCCTGTTTGACAAAAACCTCGATCCTATGGTATATGTAAATGAGAATCATCTTTTGATAACAAAGGATGAGGATGCTTTGGCGGCTGCGGTGGACGCGGTCCTTAAGGCACAGGAACCGTCGGTTTCGGATTACCTCTCCGGGAAGGAGAAGGCGGCGGGACATCTGCTCGGATGCGTCATGAAAGCAACGAACGGGCAGGCGGATCCGCAGGCGGCGCGGAAGCTGTTGTTGAAGAAACTCGCACAGCTGAAGGCTGAAAACGAGACCACAGAATAGAGAGACGGGCTCCGAAACGGGAGCCTCGGAAGTATTTTCAGGAGGAAAGAATTTGGACAGCGGTGACATAGTACGGTTGATCGTACTGATCGCATTGATCGTTTTATCGGGCTTTTTCTCTTCGGCGGAGACAGCCATCATGACAGTGAACCGTATACGGTTGCGTACATTGGCCGAAGAAGGAACTAAAAAGGCGAAGCGGCTGCTCGCCATCACGGAGGAACCCTCCAAACTGTTGGGCGCGATCCTGATCGGAAACAACGTCGTGAACCTCTCGGCGTCGTCTTTGGCGACCCTGTTTACGACGAAGGTGCTGGAGCAGAACTTCGGCGCAGGCATCGCGGTCTATGCGGCCGGCATCGCGACCGGCGTGCTGACGCTTTTGGTGCTCGTTTTCGGTGAATTGACCCCGAAGACGCTGGCGACGGTGAAGGCGGAGAAGCTCGCGCTTCTCTATGTGACGCCGATCAGTGGACTGATTTGGATCCTGACCCCGTTTATCTTCATAACCAACGTGCTCGCGGGCGGCGTGTTGAAACTGCTCGGCGTTTCGAAGGATGATAAAGAGAAGGTGATCACGGAGGAGGAACTGCGTACCATCGTGGATGTGAGCCACGAAGAGGGCGTCCTGGAGCCGGAAGAAAAGAAGATGATCAACAACGTGGTCGATTTCGGCGACGCAAAGGCGAAGGACATCATGGTGCCGCGTGCCGATATGACCATGCTCGATGTCGAATGTTCCTACGCGGATGTGCTGAAATGCTTCCGCGAAAACCAGTATACGCGCTTCCCGGTCTACCAGGATTCGAAGGACAATGTCATCGGCATCCTGAACGTGAAGGACTTGCTCCTCATGAAGCCCGGCCGGACATTTTCCCTGCGCAGATACCTGCGTAAGCCGCATTTCACGTTTGAGAACCGCAGACTGGGCGAGATGCTCGCGCAGATGCGTGAGGGCGGAGTGAGCATCACGATCGTGCTGAATGAATACGGTGCGCCCGTGGGCATGATCACGCTGGAAGACCTCCTGGAGGAGATCGTCGGGGAGATCCGCGACGAGTATGATGAGGAAGAGAAAGACAGCATCCGCAAGATCGGGGACAATGAATACCTGATCGACGGCGCGATGAAGCTCGACGACATCAACGAACAGCTCGGACTGGAGCTTAAATCGGAGGATTATGACTCGCTCGGAGGCTTGATGATCGAGCTCCTGGATGCATTGCCCGAGGGAGGGGAGTGCATCGAACGCGATGGCATCACCTACGTGGTCGAGAAGATGAATCGCAACCGCGTGGATAAAGTGAGGGTCCGGGTGGAGACAGTCGATGAAACGAACACCGAAAATCCTTGAAACAGGCGGTAAAATGGTTGACAAAGCGAAACATTTGCGATATGATGATAGTCGCATAATCATCGGGTCATTGCGCGATGAGCATGCTTTTTGTAAGAAACGGAGGATACAAGTTTCATGAAAAAGATCAAGACATTAACAAAGAAGAGCTTGAAAGCATCTATGGTAAAGGGCGGCTGCGGTGAGTGCCAGACATCTTGCCAGTCCGCATGCAAGACTTCCTGTACTGTAGGAAATCAGAGCTGCGAGAACAAGGACCGCTAATTTTTTCGACGGTTTCGACAGGGAATCCCCGTATCGCATAGCCTCTTTGAGATGAGGTGTAAGGGCTGCTGCGCGTGCTTCGTGCGGCATCCCTTTATTCTTGTTTTTAGGGGAATGCGGAAATCGACCCCTGTACGGATTAGGAGGAGTTTTGATACATCAATATAAAAACAACGGATACAACATCGTTTTGGATGTGAATTCCGGCTCGGTCCACGTGATGGAGGATGTCGCTTACGACGCCGTCGCATTGATCGAGGCGTCCGGCGCGGGCGCTGCTTATGATCATGATGCGATCACGAAAGAACTCGGTAAGACCTACACCTATTCGGACATCCGGGAAGCACTGGATGAGATCGACGAACTTGCGAAGGAAGACCTTCTGTTTGCGAAGGACATTTACCGCGATTTCGTCATGGATTTCAAGAAGCGGAAGACCGTCGTTAAGGCGCTCTGCCTGAACGTTTCCCACGACTGTAACCTGGGGTGTAAGTATTGCTTCGCCGGCGAGGGCGCTTATCACGGCTCCCGCGGGCTGATGAGTTTTGAGGTCGGTAAGAAGGCGCTGGATTTTCTGGTAGAGAATTCGGGCCACCGTATCAATCTGGAAGTCGATTTCTTCGGCGGTGAACCGCTGATGAACTGGGAAGTCATCAAGCAGATCGTGGAATACGGACGGAGCCTGGAGGTGCCGCACCATAAGAAGTTCCGCTTCACGCTGACGACGAATGGCGTTCTGGTAAACGAAGACGTCATGGAGTTCTGCAACCGTGAGATGGCGAATGTCGTCATGTCGCTGGATGGTCGCCGCGAGGTCAATGACCGCATGCGTCCGACACGGAACGGAAAGAGCAGTTACGACATCATCGTCCCGAAATTTCAGGAATTCGCAAAACGACGCGGGGATAAGAGCTACTTCATCCGAGGTACCTTTACCCACTTTAATACGGACTTTGCCAGCGACGTGATCCACTATGCGGATCTTGGATTTGACAAACTGTCCATGGAACCGGTGGTGGCGCAACCTGGAGACCCGTATGCGATCACCGAGGAGGATCTGCCGAAGATCCTCGAAGAATACGACCGTCTCGCGGTCGAATACATTAAACGGCGTAAAGAGGGAAGAGGTTTCAACTTTTTCCACTTTAATATCGATCTGGATCACGGCCCTTGCGTTGCAAAGTGCCTGGCCGGCTGTGGAGCCGGTACGGAGTACCTGGGCGTGACCCCTTGGGGAGATCTGTATCCCTGTCACCAGTTTGTGGGACAGGAGGATTTCTGCCTCGGAAATCTGGACGATGGCATTGTAAATACCGAACTGCGGGATGAGTTCAAACTTTGCAATGTATACGCAAAAGAAAAGTGCAAAAACTGTTTTGCACGTTTCTACTGCAGCGGCGGCTGCGCGGCGAACTCGTACAACTTCCATCACAGTCTGACGGATGCGTACGACATCGGCTGCGTGATGCAAAAGAAGCGGATCGAGTGTGCGATCATGATCAAGGCCGCGCTTGCGGAAATGGATGAAAATGAAGAAATGACCGGGGATATCCCGGAATTACGGAGGTAAACAAAAATGCGCGATCGTAAGGGATCAGGCGCCCTGAAACTGCTCTTCGGATTGATTTTACTGGGCTTCATGGCGTTTGTGGCATTTGTGGGATTTGACGCACAGCAGTACGGAAGTATTTATGACATTGACCTGGGTCTCGACCTGGCAGGTGGTGTTTCCATCACTTATCAGGCCGTCGGCGACGCTTCGGGTGAAGCGATGTCCGATGCGAAGGAAAAGCTTCGTAAGAGAGCCGAGTCCTATTCGACGGAAGCATCGGTCTATATGGAGGGTGACAAACGTATCTGCGTTGACATCCCGAATGTAAAAGATGCGAATAAAGTCCTGGAAGAACTCGGAAAACCGGGTGCTCTGAAGTTTAAGAACGAGGCAGGTGAGGAAGTCCTCAAGCCCGAGCACATCAAAACGGCAGAGGCCAGATCGCGTCGTTCGGACGGTGTAAGTTCTAATTCGATCGAATACATCGTTTTGCTTACATTGACGGAGGAAGGACGTGAGATCTTCGCAGAAGTCACCGCAGCAAATATCGGTCACCAGATCGCCATCGTTTTTGATGATGAGGTCGTAAGCGCACCGGTAGTCAACAGCAAGATCGACAGCGAGACTTGTGAGATCAGTGGAATGGATTCACTTGAGAGCGCGGAAACCCTTGCAACTACGATCCGTATCGGTGCGATCCCGGTAGAACTCGAAGAGGTTCGTTCCGATGTTGTCGGTGCGAAACTCGGTGAGAAGGCGATTCAGACATCCCTTCTTGCAGGTGCGATCGGTCTCGGTATCGTTATCCTGCTCATGATCATCCTGTATCGGGTTCCCGGTATTGCTGCATCGTTGGCATTGATCTGCTACGTTGCGATGATGATCGTCGTTCTGGCAGGCTTTGATATTACGCTAACATTGCCTGGTATCGCCGGTATGATCCTGTCCATCGGTATGGCCGTGGATGCGAATGTTATCATTTTCGCACGTATCCGTGAGGAGATCGGAGCGGGAACGAACGTGCGTACCGCGATCAACAATGGTTTCTCGAAAGCATTGTCCGCGATCGTCGATGGTAACGTTACGACATTGATCTCTGCGATCATTTTGAATATCCTGGGTTCCGGAACCGTCCGTGGTTTCGCACAGACCCTGGCTGTAGGTATCATTCTTTCCATGATCAGCTCCCTGGGTATCACCCGTCTGTTCCTGACCGGTTTCTACGATCTGGGCATTAGAGGTAAGGGCGCTTATGGCGAAACGAAGAAGACTACGAAGCTCAACATCATCGGCAAGCGTCCGATCTTCTTCTCGATCTCCGGTGTTGCTATTGCACTTTCCATCGGCCTTCTTATCTTCAATGCTTCCCAGGGCCAGATGATGAACTATAGCATCGATTTCGTCGGTGGTACTTCCTCGACGATCGACCTTCCGAAGGATTATACACTGGAGGAAATCCAGTCTCAGATCGTTCCTAAGATCGCAGAAGCGATCAGCGAGACCAACATAAGCAATATCTCCTCAAATAAAGTCGTTGACAGCAACCAGATCATCGTTCGTACGAAGACGCTGAACCTGGAAGAGCGTGCAAGCCTGACGGAGATGCTCCATACGGAGTTCGAAGTAGCGGAAGACGGCATCCAGATGCAGAACATCTCCGCTGCGATCGGTAACGAAATGCGTCGTGACGCATTGATCTCTGTTGCGATAGCGACCCTCTGTATGTTGCTTTACATCTGGTTCCGGTTCCGCAACCTTACATTTGCCGCAGCTTCCGTATTTACATTGCTGCACGATGTATTTATCGTTATCTTGGCTTACCTGTTGTTCAACTGGACCGTAGGTACCACGTTCATCGCATGTATGCTGACCATCGTCGGTTACTCGATCAACGCGACCATCGTTATCTTCGACCGTGTACGTGAGAACCTCTCCACCGGTTCCGGTAAGAAGCTCACATTGAAGGAGATCTTCAACCTGAGTATCAACCAGACGATGACGCGTAGCATCTACACATCGTTGACGACTTTGATCATGGTCATCGTTTTGGCGATCGTCGGTGTTTCAGCGATCCGTGAGTTTGCATTGCCTTTGATCGTCGGCGTAGTTTGCGGTGGTTTCTCCTCCGTATGTATCGCCGGTGGCCTGGCTCACTTGATGATGCATAAGAAGCCTGCGGAAGCGACCACCCAGAAATAGGAGTGTCCATGTTTACCATACGGACCGAAGACGGCGCGGCCCGGCGCGGTAGTTTCGCTACCGTGCACGGCGTGATCGAAACCCCTGTATTTATGAATGTTGGAACGGCTGCTGCCATCAAAGGCGCCCTGTCTACGGAGGATCTGAAGACCATCCACACACAGGTGCAGCTGTCGAATACATACCATCTGCATGTGCGGCCCGGTGACGAGGTGATCAAAAAACTCGGCGGTCTGCATAAGTTCATGGTTTGGGATCGCCCCATCCTGACGGACTCCGGCGGCTTCCAGGTGTTTTCCCTGGCCGGCCTTCGTAAGATCCGCGAAGAGGGCGTGACCTTTCATTCCCATGTGGACGGACGGCTCATCTTTATGGGGCCGGAGGAGAGCATGCGGATCCAATCGAATCTGGCGTCGACCATAGCGATGGCGTTCGATGAGTGCCCGCCTTCTAAGGCAGAGCGTAAATACATCGAAGAGTCCGTAGCGCGCACCACGCGCTGGCTGAAGCGCTGTAAGGACGAGATGCATCGCCTGTCGCTGCTGCCGGATACGATCAATCCTGCCCAGATGCTGTTCGGCATCAACCAGGGCGGCGTTCTGGATGACATTCGGATCGAACATGCAAAAGAGATCGCAGAGCTGGATTTGGACGGCTATGCGATCGGAGGCCTGGCGGTCGGCGAGTCGCACGAAGAGATGTACCACATCCTGGATGTGACGGTGCCGCATTTGCCGAAGGAGAAACCCCGCTACCTGATGGGCGTGGGAACTCCGGCCAATATCATTGAGGCGGTATATCGAGGCGTCGATTTCTTCGATTGCGTCTACCCGTCCCGAAACGGGCGCCACGGTCACGTGTATACGGACCGCGGACGACTGAATTTGAAAAATGCGAAATATGAGCTCGATGACCGGCCCATCGCCGAAGATTGCGACTGCCCGGTATGCCGAACCTATTCGCGTGCCTATATCCGCCACCTGCTGAAGGCGGGCGAGATGTTGGGCTTACGGTTTTGCGTCATGCATAACCTGCATTATTACAATACGTTGATGGAGCAGATCCGCGATGCGATCGCAGAGCACCGGTTCGAAGCCTTTCGTAAGGAAAAACTGGAAAGCCTCGCAAGCGGGGAAGAAGATTAAACACATCATCGTATAAACGTATCGGAGGATCTTTAGATGTTTGACAAGATGTTGGCTTTGGAAGCTACCACAGAGGCACAGCAGCCAGGCGGGAATTGGCTGTTATTGATCGTAATTTACGGCGTATTTATCTTCGCAATTTACTTTTTTATGTTCCGTCCACAGAAAAAACAGCAAAAAGCGCTAAAAGAATTACTTTCTCAGTTAGAGATTGGCGATGTTGTATTGACTAGTTCGGGATTTTATGGTACAATTATTGACATAGCAGACGACACTGTGATCGTCGAGTTTGGAAACAACAAGAACTGCCGTATCCCGATGCAGAAAACGGCGATCGTGGATTGCGAGAAGCAGGGTCAGGTAACGCCGGAGTAAGAATAGATCATCCGTATTTCGGCGGACCGATTTCCAGGGAGTATTGTAAGGGAGGTGCTGAATATGTTCTTTTTATTTGGAGGCAAGCCTAAAAAGAAGACGTTTGAAGAAAACAAACCGGCTGAGCGTAAGCGTAACTATGTAACCATGTTTACGTTTTCGCGTGATAAGGTATATTTCCCGATCATTAACGCGGCGGGAACCGATGGCCGAACGATTTCTTTGTATGTCACGTTTTCGTTCCGTATCTTGGATATGGAAGAGTTCCGTAACAGCGATCCTACGGCGGCCGATATGATGGAAGAGATGGGCGAGACCTTAAAACAGTATCGCCGTCAGTACCGAAGCATGGATCTGTACGCAGGAGGCGGAGCGATCATCTTGAAGCTCTGCACGGATCTCTTAGCGAAGTATTATCCTTGTGTCAGCGTAAGCGACGGACTTTGCGAAGTTGTCACCCTGGATAATGATTAAGTATCGATAGAGTTTTATGCACAGCGGGCACAGCAGTCAAATGCTGTGCCTGATTCCGCTTTACGGGAGGATATGCAATGGCATCCGATAAGACAAAAGTTAAGTTTCACATGCCCGGACTTCGGGGCAACCTGCCGCTGAACATGATGATGGTCAGCCTGCTGGAGAATAAGCCGGAATTCTTTCGCGAAGGTGTTACCTTTGCTTCTTTTTTCGGTGAATTTCCCACCTCTTTGTGGGCCAGCGGACGTTTCACCTTCGAGGATCAGTGCGACGCCGATTTTATCCGCGTGGCAGTGAAATCGATCAATGATCTCGGCATCCCGGTACGTTTCACTTATACGAACCCCACCATCACGAAGGAAGAGCTGGAGGATCCGTACTGTAACTTCTGCCTGCAGGTGGGACATAACGGAATGAATGAGGTCCTGGTCACTTCCGATATCCTGGAAGAGTATATCCGGAAAAACTACCCGAAGTATACGATCAACAGTTCGACCTGCAAGTGTCTGACGAAGTTGGAAGAAGTAGAGGCGGAACTGGCGAAAGACTATGGCCTGGTGGTGCTCGACTATAATCTCAACCACGAGATGGACACCATTTCGAAGATCTCGGATAAAAACCGCATTGAGATCCTGGTGAACCCGTGCTGTCAGCCGAACTGCCCGCGCCGCAAAGCGCACTATGCACACATCGGAGAGTTACACCGTCAGGTGCTGCAAAACCGGAAACTTCCGCCGGAAAAACAGACGCCGCTGAAGACCTGGTACTGCGACTATGGCGAGAAGAACACGATCTACGACGTTTTGGACTACCCGACAGTCATTTCCCCGGAAGAGATCTGGGATGTTTATGTTCCAATGGGCTTTTCGAATTTCAAGATCGAGGGCCGGACGGGAAATCCTTACAATTTGATCGAAACCTATGTTTTCTACCTGATCAAACCTGAATTTCAGGGAAAGGCACGCATCCTGCTTTACACAAATCTGGAGAGTTCGGGCGTGCTCCGTTATATCAAGCCCAGAAGGGGGCAGTGGCCGTAAAGTTTTTTGAAAAAAGACTTGAAAACCGAGTGGAAACAAGGTATCATAGAATGGATATCTTTTACAGGAGGCTCTGTTATGGAGTTTAAGGTAGCTTTGATTCCGGGTGACGGAATCGGTCCGGAGATCGTGACCGAGGCGTGTAAGGTTTTGGACCGCGTCGGCGAGGTTTACGGACATACGTTTTTATATAAGAAACTTCTGATGGGAGGATGCTCCATCGACGCGTACGGCGTACCGCTTACGGATGAGGCCGTCGCAGAGGCGAAAGCTTCCGACAGCGTGCTTTTGGGTGCGGTCGGCGGTAAGGTCGGCGAGAGCTCCTGGTATCAATTGCCCCCGAACCTGCGTCCGGAGGCGGGACTCTTAAAGATCCGCAAAGAGCTGGGGCTGTTTGCAAACATTCGCCCGGCTTACCTTTATAAAGAGCTGAAAGCAGCGTGTCCGCTGCGCGATGAGATCATCGGCGAAGGTTTCGACCTGGTGATCATGCGTGAGCTCACCGGCGGCATTTACTTCGGCGAGCGCCACACCGAAGAGGTGAATGGCGTGAAGAAGGCCACCGATATTTGTACCTATGATGAAAACGAGATCCGCCGTGTTGCGATTAAAGGTTTCGAGATCGCGATGAAGCGCCGCAAGAATGTCGTCAGTGTCGATAAGGCGAATGTCCTCGATACTTCGAGATTGTGGCGAAAGGTCGTGGAAGAGGTTGCGAAGGATTATCCCGAAGTTACCTATTCTCATATGCTCGTAGATAACTGCGCGATGCAGCTCGTCCGTGATCCGGGCCAGTTCGACGTCATCCTGACGGAGAACATGTTCGGCGACATTCTGTCGGACGAAGCCAGCATGGTGACCGGTTCCATCGGTATGCTTTCCAGCGCTTCCTTAAGCGAGACGAAGCTGGGCATGTACGAGCCGAGCCATGGTTCCGCTCCGGATATCGCAGGTAAGAACATTGCGAACCCGATCGCGACCATCCTGTCCGCAGCGATGATGCTTCGTTATTCCTTCGATCTGGACCGCGAGGCAGATGCGATCGAAGCTGCCGTCCAGAAAGTATTGTCCGAAGGATATCGCACCGTGGACATCATGTCCGATGGATGTGAGCAGGTTTCCACCACGAAGATGGGTGACCTGATCGCAGAGAGAATTTGATCGATCTAGAATTGACATATAGAAGAAACACGGAGGTACTATGATGAAGAGTGATGCCGTACGTCAGGGCATGCAGCAAGCCCCGCACCGTTCTTTGTTCAACGCATTGGGACATACCGAAGAAGAGATGAAGAAACCTCTCATCGGTATCGTCAGTTCCTATAATGAGATCGTTCCGGGTCATATGAACCTGGATAAGATCGTCGAGGCTGTGAAGCTCGGCGTGGCTATGGCCGGCGGTGTTCCGGTCGTGTTCCCTGCGATCGCCGTCTGCGATGGTATCGCGATGGGCCACATCGGCATGAAGTACTCTCTGGTCACCCGTGACCTGATCGCGGACTCCACCGAGTGTATGGCGAAAGCACATCAGTTCGACGCACTGGTCATGGTGCCGAACTGTGATAAAAACGTGCCCGGCCTGTTGATGGCGGCAGCACGTGTGAATGTACCTACGATCTTCGTGTCCGGCGGACCGATGCTCGCAGGTCACGTGAAGGGCTGCAAGACCAGCCTTTCCTCCATGTTTGAAGCAGTCGGCGCATATGCAGCCGGTAAGATCACCGAAGAAGACGTTAAGGAATACGAAGCAAAGACTTGTCCGACCTGCGGTTCCTGTTCCGGTATGTATACCGCAAACAGCATGAACTGTCTGACCGAGGCCATCGGTATGGGCCTCTCGGGCAATGGTACCATTCCCGCTGTATATTCCGAGCGTATCAAGCTTGCGAAGCACGCAGGCATGAAGATCGTCGAGTTGTGGCAGAAGAACATCCGCCCGCGCGACATCATGACCGAGAAGGCATTCCACAATGCATTGACCGTGGATATGGCACTCGGATGCTCCACGAATACGATGCTGCATCTGCCGGCGATCGCACGTGAAGCTGGCGTTACACTGAATGTGGATATCGCAAATGCGATCTCCGCGAAGACACCGAACCTGTGCCACCTGGCACCGGCGGGTCACACCTACATGGAAGACCTCAACGAAGCCGGCGGTGTCTATGCCGTTATGAATGAATTGAATAAGAAGAACCTCCTCTACACCGATCTGATCACCGTTACCGGTAAGACGGTGGGAGAGAATATCGCAGGACGCGTCAATCGGGATCCGGAAGTCATCCGTCCGATCGACAATCCGTACAGCGAGACCGGCGGTATCGCCGTGCTGAAGGGCAACATTGCCCCGGACAGCGGTGTCGTAAAGCGCTCCGCAGTCGTTCCGGAGATGATGGTGCACGAAGGGCCCGCGCGTGTGTTTGACTGCGAAGAGGATGCGATCGCTGCCATTAAGGGCGGTAAGATCGTCGCAGGCGACGTCGTCGTCATCCGTTACGAGGGTCCGAAGGGTGGCCCGGGCATGCGTGAGATGCTCAATCCCACTTCCGCGATCGCGGGCATGGGCTTAGGCTCTTCCGTAGCTCTGATTACCGATGGACGTTTCTCTGGTGCGAGCCGTGGCGCCAGCATTGGCCACGTGAGCCCCGAAGCAGCAGTCGGCGGACCGATCGCCCTCATCCACGAAGGCGATATCATCCGCATCGACATTCCGGCGAATAAGCTCGATGTGTTGGTTTCCGATGAGGAACTGGAAGCACGTCGTAAGGTGTGGAAGCCGCGTGAGCCGAAGGTAAAGGAAGGCTATCTGGCTCGTTATGAGAAGATGGTCACATCCGCGAATCTCGGCGCGGTTTTGATCTAAGAGAAGTATTTCGGTCCGCATTGCCGACCGTGTACATAAAGAGAAGGAGACAATCATGTTATTATCAGGTTCCGAAATCGTAGTTGAGTGCCTGAAAGAGCAGGGCGTTGATACCGTATTCGGTTATCCGGGCGGTACGATCCTGAACATCTATGATGCTCTTTACAAGCATTCCGACGAAATCACCCATATTCTTACATCCCACGAGCAGGGAGCCGCACACGCAGCGGACGGTTATGCCCGCGCGACCGGTAAGGTAGGCGTTTGCTTCGCTACTTCCGGCCCCGGTGCGACGAACCTCGTTACCGGTATCGCGACGGCTTACATGGATAGCATTCCGATCGTAGCCATCACGGCCAATGTTGCCGTTAACCTTCTGGGTCGCGACACCTTCCAGGAGATCGATATCGCCGGCGTGACGATGCCGATCACAAAACACAACTATATCGTTAAGGATATCAATCTGCTTGCAGATACGTTGCGTGCGGCATTCCGTATCGCGGCATCCGGTCGTCCGGGTCCTGTCCTCGTCGACATCACGAAGGACGTTACCGCAGCTACCTGCGAGTACACACCGGTAGTTCCGAAGCCCATCCTGCCGAAGACCTCTGAGATCCGTGAGGAAGCTCTCGAGGCAGCGGCGCAGGCGATCCTGGCAGCTAAGAAGCCCTTCGTTTTCGTCGGCGGCGGTGCGATCGCATCCGGCGCTTCTGAGCAGGTTCGTGAGCTCGCGCACCTGATCGAGGCACCTGTCTGTGACACCCTCATGGGTAAGGGCGCATTTGATGGTGAGGATCCGCTGTACACCGGCATGCTCGGTATGCACGGAACGAAGGCATCCAACCTGGGCGTTTCCAAGTGTGATCTTTTGATCTCTCTAGGCGTTCGCTTCAGCGATCGTATCACCGGAAACACGAAGACATTCGCCCGCAACGCAAAGATCCTGCAGATCGATGTCGATGCCGCAGAGATCAACAAGAACATTCAGACGGATGTTGCTGTGGTCGGAGATCTGAAGGAGGCGCTCGTTCGCCTTCTCGCGAAACTCTCCCCCATGGAGCATAAAGATTGGGTCGCTGAGATCCAGTCGATCAAAGAGCAGCATCCGCTTTCATACGATACATCCGTTCTTTCCGGACCTTATATCATGGAGACCATCTATAAGGTAACGAAGGGCGATGCCATCATTACGACCGACGTAGGCCAGCACCAGATGTGGGCCGCTCAGTATGCGAAATACCGCTCCCCGAGAACGTTCCTGTCCTCCGGCGGTTGCGGAACCATGGGCTTCGGCTTGGGCGCATCCATCGGAGCGAAGATGGGTCGTAAGGATAAGATCGTCTGCAACATTGCAGGTGACGGCTGCTTCCGTATGAACATGAATGAGATCGCGACCGCGACACGTTACAACATCCCCATCATTCAGATCGTTATGAACAATCATGTGCTGGGTATGGTTCGCCAGTGGCAGACCCTGTTCTACGGACAGCGTTATTCCAACACCGTCCTTAATGATCAGGTGGATTTCGTTAAGATCTCCGAAGGCATGGGCGCAAAGGCGTACCGCGTAACGAAGAAGGAAGAGTTCGAGCCCGCGCTCCGCGAGGCGATCGCGCTCAACATTCCGGTAGTGATCGAATGTGTGATCGACAGTGATGACAAAGTATTCCCGATGGTAGCACCGGGCGGCGCCATTGCCGACTGCTTCGATAACGAAGATTTAAAAAAGAAAAATAATTAAAAGTATTTCTGGAGGATACCATGGGTAGAATTTACAACTTTTCAGCAGGTCCTGCGGTTTTACCGGAGGAAGTTTTACAGCAGGCAGCAGCAGATATGATGGATTACCACGGTTGCGGAATGTCCGTAATGGAGATGAGCCATCGTTCCAAGATGTTCCAGGATATCATCGATGAGGCAGAGAAGGATCTCCGCACACTGATGAACATTCCGGATAACTACAAGGTTCTGTTCCTGCAGGGCGGCGCTTCTCTGCAGTTCGCTATGATCCCGCTCAACCTGATGAAGAACAAGAAGGCGGATTATATCGTGACCGGTCAGTGGGCGAAGAAAGCATATCAGGAAGCAAAGAAGTACGGCGACGTTGTTGCAGTTGCATCCAGCGCTGATAAGACCTTCTCTTACATTCCGGATTGCTCCGATCTGCCGATCCGTGAGGACGCTGACTACGTTTACATTTGCGAAAACAACACCATCTACGGAACCAAGTTCCACACATTGCCCAATACAAAGGGTAAGGACCTGATCTCCGATGTATCTTCCTGTTTCCTGTCTGAGCCGGTAGACGTAACGAAGTATGGTATGATCTACGGCGGCGTTCAGAAGAACGTAGGACCTGCCGGTCTGGTTATCGCGATCATCCGTGAGGATCTCATCCCTGAGACCGTGGATGACACCGTTCCGACCATGATGCAGTATAAGATCCATGTGGACAATGGTTCCATGTACAACACCCCGAACTGCTGGGCGATCTACATCTGCGGTCTGGTATTCAAGTGGTTGCTTAAGAACGGCGGACTTGAGGCTATGCAGAAGAGAAACATCGAGAAGGCGAAGATCCTCTACGATTTCCTCGATCAGAGCAAGCTCTTCAAGGGTACCGTTGAGCCCGCTTCCCGTTCTCTTATGAACGTTCCTTTCGTAACCGGTAACGAAGAACTCGATGCGAAGTTCGTTAAGGAAGCTAAGGCTGCCGGCTTCGAGAACCTGAAGGGTCACAGAAGCGTAGGCGGTATGCGCGCCAGCATCTACAACGCTATGCCGAAGGCAGGCGTTGAGGCACTCGTTGCATTCATGAAGAAGTTTGAGGAGGAGAACGCATAATGAATAAGGTACATTGGATACATTGCCTGAATCCCATTGCGAAGATCGGTTTAAACAATCTTCCCGAGAACTATGCGCTGACCGACGTCGTTGCAGAAGCAGACGGCATCTTGGTTCGTAGCGCGAAGATGCATGACATGGAACTTCCGGATAACCTTCTTGCGATTGCAAGAGCCGGTGCCGGAACCAACAATATTCCGCTCGACGTATGCGC